>JACQSK010000009.1 GCA_016205975.1 Candidatus Uhrbacteria bacterium
ACAGCGACATCGATCGAACGGTGGAACGATCTTCGGGGATCGATGAGATCGGCAACATCCGCCGTGAAAGCGGCAACGATCGCCACGGGCCCGACGATCGGCGTGATCCGGATTTTGGCATCGGTGGCGGAAGCGGTGAAAGGTTTCCGCTCTTCTAGAAGTGACAGCAACCTCAACCCCATGGAGTGATAGGCCATGCAGACCAACGACATCCGTCTCCTTCAAGCCAGTGCGTGGTGGAGCGGCGACCTCATGCACGCTCTCGGGATCAACACCTTCGCAGACTACCTCGCAACGATCCCCATGATCCCGGAGCATCTGCTCAAGGGTCATGAGGGCTTGCTGCTGCTGAGTCTGGTCGAGGTGCGCGGCGGACTCGCGATGCGCTGCCGTCTGGCTCGCATCCGTTTTGCCGAGCTCAACTACGACGAGACGACCTTCGTCCCCTGGGACGAACGACACGCCTCGCCGACGGCTCCGTTCTGGGTGCGCCACGATGACGGCCGGGCTAATCTCGGTCGCTCACCGCCCCTCTGCCGTGAGGAATGCCCTGACGCTCTGCTCGCGGGTACTCCCGACATCGGCGTGGCCGCACTGCTCCATCACGGCATCTCCAACGTCGACCTCCCGGGCTACGTCTGCCGGAGCCACCGCGCCATCTGCGCGCGTCTGGGGTTCGGCCCGCCGCACGTCCTGGACGCCTTCGGCAGCGCACGCCCCTGGCCCGATCACGGCACACTCATCGCGTGCCGCTGACACGCACCCCGCTCGCTCACACGAAGCGGGGTTTTTCAATAGTCCAACCCTTCGCGTGCCTTCACGCCGGAATAAAAATAATGCTTGCGCAAACGCATCTCCGTCACCAGGTGCGCGCGGTCGATGAACGCCTGCGGCGCGTTGCGGCCGGTCAGGACGAGCTCGGTGCGATCGGATTTTGCGTCCAGGAACGCGAGGACGGCTTCCTTGGCAACCATGCCCAGGTCAGTCGTGGAATTGATTTCATCTAAAACCAGCAGGTCGTATGGGTCCGATTCGACCAATTGCATAGCCTTGGCCAACCCTTCTGCGCCGAGCCGGCGGTCTTCGTCCGTCACAGAAAAGTCAAACCGCCCGGTCACAGGGTCGATGCGGTCGCGGCCGTAGGCGAACCACGGTACGCCCAGCGTGTCAAGCACGCCGCGTTCCATGTAATGCTCCCCGCCCTTGTCGAAAAAAATGACCGCCGCTCGCTTCCCCGCTCCCACCGCGCGCACAACCTCTCCGATCGCCGCGGTCGTCTTACCTTTGCCGTTGCCGGTAAAAAGCTGGATGAGACCGAAGCCTTCACGACCTTTGTTCGATTCGTTCGCTGCAACCACGATGCCCTCATGATCGCGATAGGCTTGAAGCACGTCGCGAGCGGCATCTTTTGTGTCGGGATGGAACGGCTGCCTGGGATCCCACCAAAAAAAATCAGTGTGTTCCTCAGAGAGAACAATCGGCACCTCACCGAACAACCGGACGAGATAATAAATGCCAACGACAGGATGATTCCGAACGTCCCCACCAACTCCCCACAGACCGATGGACAAGGGTGAACCAACACAAAGGGAATCTGGACTGAGTCCAAGTTCCTCATGAAGCTCGCGCAGAAGTCCCTCTTGAGGCGTCTCCCCCACCTCCATCCGACCGCCAGGAAATTCAAGAAGCCCTTTAGCATGCGTGTGATCTTTTTTCCCCGCATCGCGAACCAACAGGATCTCTCCTTTTTGATTTACGAGCACGGCTTTGTTGGCAACAAACTTTTTTTCCATACTCGGCCATCATACCAGACGACGTACTTTGCACCATTTGGTTAAAAATTCGTCGCGCATGTGAACGATCGCTTTCGCTCATTAAAGCACATGGTCATGGGACGAATTTCAAAAGCGGAGGCAGTGGCCTCCGCCTATAAATACATCTTAACTGCACCCACTCGTCCCTCCGCAATTCAAACACTTATAGCACGCCGCGTTTCGGACCATGATGGAACCGCACGTATCGCAGGCCGGGGCGTCGGATTGGTTGTCGAAGGTTTTGGTGTGAGAAGGCTTGGTCTGGAAAAGATTCGGTTGGTTCTCTGTTTTCTCCGTTGTATGCGCGTTCGTGGCTGCACCCAAGCTTCCGCCAGAGGCGGATCCTCCTTCGGAGGAGAAGCCTGGGACTACCGATCGCGTCTCGTCATTCGCTTCTTCCGTTACATTGATGCCCACCGCCAACTGGCTCTCGCGCGGCAAAAACTTAAACGCAAGCCAACGGAAGATATAGTCGATGATGGACTTGGCGATGCGGATCTGCGGGTTGTTCGTGTAGCCTGAAGGCTCAAAACGCATGTGCACAAACTTGTTTACGAGGACCTCCAGCGGCACGCCGTACTGAAGACCGATCGACACGGCCGTGGCAAAAGCGTCCATGAGGCCCGAGATCACCGACCCCTCCTTGGACATGGTCATGAAGAGTTCTCCCGGCGTGCCGTCGTCGTAGAGTCCGACGGTGATGTAGCCCTCGTGGTTGCCCACGGCAAACTTGTGCGTGACCGCGCGGCGCTCATCCGGCAGGCGCCGGCGCCTCAGCTTCAAGTCTTCCTTTGTCTCCTTTTGCGCTCCTTTGTCCTCCTTTGCGCTCTCGTTCTGCTTCTTCGCGTCCGATTCCTTCGATGTGGTCAGCGCTTGCTGTCGCTTGGAGCCGTCGCGATAAATGGCGATCGCTTTGAGCCCAAGCTTCCATCCGGTCATGTACACCTTGGCGATGTCCTCGACGGTGGCGTCATGGGGCATATTCACCGTTTTGGAAATCGCGCCCGAGATAAACGGCTGCACCGCGGCCATCATGCGGACGTGTCCCATGTAGTGAATGGTGCGCGTGCCATGCGCGGCCTTAAACGCGCAGTCGAACACGGAAAGATGCTCGGGCTTCAAGTGCGGCGCACCCTCGATGGTGTCGACTTTTTCGATGTGCGCCAGAATCTCATCACGCTCGGTCTGCGTGTAGCCAAGTCGCGTGAGCGCCTCCGGCACGGTCTGGTTGACGATCTTCAACATTCCTCCGCCCACCAGCCACTTGTATTTCACAAGCGCGATATCGGGTTCCACGCCCGTGGTGTCGCAGTCCATGAGGAAAGAAATCGTGCCGGTTGGGGCGATGACAGAAATCTGGGCGTTACGCAGTCCGAACGCGCTGCCGTGCTCGACCGTGTTGTCCCACGCCTTACGCGACTCGGTGAGCAGATCCGCGGGTACGCCATGGCCATCCAGTTGATACGCCGCGTCGCGGTGCATGCGCATCACGTTCAAGCAGGGCTCTTCATTCATCTTGTACCCGGCAAACGATCCGACCTTTTCGGCGATCTTGGCGGACTGGTAGTAGCAGTGGCCGCTCTGGAGGCTTGAGATAGCGCCGGCCAAATTGCGCCCTTCATCCGAATCGTAAGCCAACCCACGGCTCATGAGCAGCGCTCCCAGATTCGCGTAGCCGATGCCCAGCGGCCGATAGTCAAAGCTGTTTTGTTCGATGGCCGGCGTCGGGTACACCGAGTTGCCAACGATAATCTCCATGGCCGTGATGATGACCTCGTTGGCTTTTTTGAACGCCTCCACGTCAAACACCATCTCGCCGTCCACCTCATGACGGAAGCGCATAAGGTTCAAGCTCGCGAGGTTGCACGCGCTGTCGTTCAAGAACATGTACTCGCTGCAAGGATTGGATGCGTAGATGCGGTCGGTATTCTTGCTCGTATGCCAGTCGTTGATGATGGTGTCGTACTGGATTCCTGGATCCCCGCACTGCCAGGCGGCGTCGGCCATCAGGTGCATGAGCTCGCGCGCCTTCCACGTCTTCACCGGCGTACCCGTAATCACCGCGTGGGTCGTCCATTCGCTGTCCTGCTCAACCGCATTCATGAACTCGTCGGTCACGCGCACGGAATTATTCGCGTTTTGGAAAAAGATCGAGCCGTACGCGTCGCCGTCCAAGGAAGAATCATATCCAGCATCAATAAGCGCCCAGGCTTTCTTTTCCTCTTTGACCTTGCAGGTGATGAAGTCGTCGATGTCCGGATGG
The DNA here is from genome assembly GCA_016205975.1 of Candidatus Uhrbacteria bacterium. Classification (GTDB taxonomy): domain Bacteria; phylum Patescibacteriota; class Patescibacteriia; order UBA9934; family GWF2-40-263; genus JACRJW01. Next base: position 4,078 of record JACQSK010000009.1, read on the forward strand.
TCAATGTCCAAAATGACCATCTTGGCCGCGCGGCGCGTTTTGCCGCCGCTCTTGATCACACCCGCAAACGCGTCCAACCCTTTCATGAATGATACCGGCCCTGACGCCTTGCCGTTGCTTCCGCCCAAGTACTCATGCTTGGAACGCAGGCGCGACAGGTTTGAGCCCGTCCCTGACCCGCCCTTGAACAGCGTCCCTTCGGTGACGCACAGATTCAAGATGGAACGCATGTCGTCATCCACGGAGTTGATAAAACAGGCGGAGCACTGCTGCGGACGCGGCGTGCCGACGTTGAACCACACGGGAGAATTGAACGCGGCCATTTGGTTCACGAGGATGTGATGCAGCTCATCGTCAAACGCCTGGGCGTCTTCCGCGCTCTGAAAATACCCATCCTTGCGTCCCCAGTTGGCGATCGTCTTGGCTACACGCCCAACGAGCTGGCGCATCGAGTACTCGCGGTCGTCTTTCCCCACGGTGCCGAAAAAGTATTTTGAAACAATGATGTTGGTCGCGGTCTGACTGTAAAACTTGGGAACCTCCACACCTTTTTGTTCGAACACCACTTTGCCTTTCGAGTCCGTGATCACCGCGTCGCGCGTTTCCCATTCGATCAGATCATACGGATGCGCCTCGGGACGGGTAAAGAAACGCTCGACGGTTATGCCGTGGCCATACTTCTCGGTCGGCTCCCCTGCGCCGCGCGAGCGATACTGGATGTAACGCTTGGCAACCTGAGGAAGATTGTTGTCCACCAGCGTGACGCAGACGCACTCACGGATGTCGGCGTAGGTGGGAATGGTGTGGCCGTCAAACTGGTGCGTGAGCCGACTCAAAACCTGCGCGCCGATCTTGAGCACAAGCACCGGCTTGTTCATCCCCGACTCTTCCATCACCTTCCCCAGCGAGCGCAGAAGCTTCTCGCGATCAAACGGCTGTTCCTGGCCGTTGCGTTTCTGTACAGCTTTCACCGACGTCATAAACTGCCAGACGGCTTCTGAAACAGCTTGGGCATCTTGCACTCGGGACGGAGACTGGACTTGCGTGGTGGACATAGGACGCAGTGAAGGAAAAGGATGAGTTAGGGAGCGCAGAAATCTCAAAGAGATAAAAAGAAGATCCTATACTGGGATCAACTTCCTCCTGGAAGGGTCGAAGCACCACAGAGCCCACTTCCCCACGAACACTATATCTTGTGGTATGACTCTATTTTAGACCACTACATATTGATCGTCAAAGAGTCAGTTATCCACTTTTTTTCACGACACGTCCCACCTACGCGCTACAGGCCAAGACTCAAATTGATGGAAGAAACAGCCTGTTTCAGCCTGAAATCAACCGGGATCGCCTTACGGCCTCCCGCGCGGTCCTCATAGGCCAGTGCGCCATACTTCAGACCATACTCATACACGTCACGGGTGACCTTCACGTCCTGCAAGCAGTAGTCCTTAATCTTCTGAATCTCTCCCTGCTTCCACCACTCGACCGCCTGGAGCCCGTGCCCGGACTTCCCTACCCCCAGGCACGTCTGCGCCACATGGTCGAGCTTTAGCCGGAAGCCGAGCGTTTTGTGGATCTCCTCAAGAATGTCCAGCTGCGGAAGCCTCCCCAGGTCTCCCGGGTAGTAGTTGTTGAGGATCGGCACGTCAAAGGAACGAGAGTTGTAACCGATCAAACGGTCGGCGCGCTCCAGCCGGCTCCAGAGTTTTGGGAGCTCCGCTTCCTCGTAGCAGGCAAACTCATCCGTCTCATAAAAATACACGCCCACCACGGAGACGCGCATCTGCTTGTAATCAAATCCCGCAGCCGACTGCGTTTCGATATCGAACACGACTTCTTTAGACATAACAGACGAAAGTATAACCCTTAAAGCTCGTAGAGGAAAAGGTTGGACCCCTTAAGGTGGATCTCTTTAACGAGACGCAGCGTCGGGAAACAAAAATCGCGGGAGATTACGCGGGTGCCCACGGGAAAGGCTTCCAGCAATCTGGGCTCCACGCGCGCGTTCACGGCGGGAAACAGATAACTCGTGATGAGCTGCGCCTCTGGCAACGGCGCCGTGAAAATGTCCGCCTTGATGAATTGCGTCTTCCCAGAGAACCCGCGCACCCACGCCTTCAACCGCGCGTACTGTACCAAAATCCCCACGCGCTCCATGCCCACTCCCCCTCCTCCCTGCGCCGCTGCCTCAAGCACGATGGTTCCGTCTCCTGATCCCAAATCGAGCACGCGCTCATGCGGGGCATAGCCTCCTAGCTCAAGCATGGACCGGGCGATCGACGGCCGCGTGCGCACCCACGGCACTGTGAGGACTCCAACGACCATTAAATAACCCACAAGAACAAGACAGGTAAAAAGTACGACCTCTACCAGAAGCGCGGCTACAAGCAAAATGGATTGGCTCATAAACTTACCGATGTCACAAAATTGACTAAGAAAAAAACATCAGGTCCGATCGTTGTTTTTTGAGTTTTTCCCTCTCGGTCTTGGGGAGTCTGCTGAACCAGACCTTCCCTCCAACCTTCTCGGGCAGGGTGAGACCCTGGGCGGAGGTGAGGCCGTCGAGGGAGAGGTAGCCGCGGATCTCACGGGGCAGGGTGAGACCCTCGGCAGAGGTGAGGCCGCTGAGGTCGAGGTTGCCACCGATCTTCTCTGGCAGGGTGAGACCCTCGGCAGAGGTGAGGCCGTTGAGGTAGAGGTTGCCACCGATCTCACGGGGCAGGGTGAGACCCTCGGCTGAGGTGAGGCCGCTGAGGACGAGGTCGCCGCGGATCTCACGGGGCAGGGTGAGACCCTTAGCAGATTAGAGTCTGTCGAGGAAGAGGTCGCCACCGATCTACTCTGGCAGGGTGAGACCCTAGTCAGAGGTGAGGCAGTTGAGGGAGAGGTGGCCGCGGAT
>JACQSK010000010.1 GCA_016205975.1 Candidatus Uhrbacteria bacterium
ACGCCGAGATGGTCGGGAAGATTTGTGGTCCTGAAGCGGAAGCAGCCATGAGATCGCTGGGAGACAAGCCTCCCAGGTCCACTCCAGAGGCTCCTCGCCTCATCCTCACCCCTGAGGAGCGGGCCCTGGCTGAAGCGGCCGAGCGTGCCCTGCACGAGAAGAAAGACCAACGTCGCCGCCGTGAGTACATCGCCTGGGCGTCTGACCTTGGGTTTGACGAGGGTTGGGTTGACGACACCTTCATCTTCCACTCTAACGGTTCTGTTGAAACTGAAGGAAACCTCGATTTCCGTAACAAACCCTCTGTCCGTCTCCCAGACTCTCTTGTGAGAGTAGGCGGCCACCTCTTCCTCGACGGCCTCACCTCTGCCCAGGGTCTCACCTTGCCCGAGAAGATCGGACGCAGCCTCTACCTCAATGGCCTCACCTCTGCTGAGGGTCTCACCCTGCCAGAGAAGATCGACGGCTGGCTCTCCCTCAACGGCCTCACCTCCGCCCAGGGTCTCACCCTGCCCCGTGAGATCCGCGGCAACCTCTTCCTCGACGGCCTCACCTCTGCTGAGGGTCTCACCCTGCCAGAGAAGGTTGGTTTGTTGGTCTGGATGAAAGGTCTCTCAGAAACAGACATAAAAAAAATCAAAGAAGAACGGTCAGACCTGTCCTTTCATTTTAGTTTTTAGCGTTACTGAAGCTGCCGCACGAAAATTGTATCTTCGGCGTTCGTATCGTTGAGAAGGTAGAGGGCGTCGCCTGCGGTATCCGTCCAAAACGGGCCGTGGCGGTTTTCGATCAGCGTGAGTTGTGTGGGTCCTGAGGGATCATCCAGGCGCAGCGCGTTGGTTGCGCCATTTGATTGGAACAGAGCGACGGCGCCCAGCGGATACCAGGCGAGGCGATCGATGGGCGTGCTCAAGCGGGTGAGCGTCTCGGATATGCGGGCATGGAGCGTGAAGCGCTTGAGGTCATAACCGCTGGTGGTGAGCAGCTGGTCGCCGGCATCGTTCCACGACCAGAGCGTGGCTTCTTCATTCAAGATGATCGGCTGTTCACGATTGTTGGGATCAAGCAGGATGAGCCGATGGCGGCCTTCCTCGTAGAGACTGACGAGCCCGCGCGGGCCGCGGACAAATTCGTAAGTGCCCAAGGGTAGGTAGGTGAGAATGGAGGCCGTGCCGTCTTCATCAAACGATAGGATCGAGCGGTCGTTGCTGTGCGTGAGCAAGAGGTCGCGGTCGCCGAACGACTGTGTGCGCGCCGCGGAGAGAGGGAACGTCTCGAGGCGCTCCCCAGAGAGCGAGATGCGGCGCACGCCCTCCGACTGGGAAAAGACGTAGAGGAGGTCGTCTTGCGAGGCGTCCCACCAGTGGTCTTCTATCGTGCCCGCGAGAACGGGTAGCTCGATGGCCGTTCCGTCCTGTATGCGCGCGATGAGCAACTCCTCACGCTCTCCAACGGCTTGGGAGAACAAAAGGTATTTACCCGTGAGCGACCAGGAGAGCGTCTGCGTACTGAGAGTGGAGGAAGGGAGGCGCATGAGGAGCTTGGTCGAGTCCGGCGATCCTGTGGTCGTCCAAACTTCCAGCCAGGAGCTCGACTGCGTCACATAGGCCAGGCGCGAGAGGTCGGGACTCACGGAGGAGCGCACGGCGGAAACGGTTTGCGTGGGGCTCTCGCTTCCTTCCAAAAACAGGACGACGTCCGTGGCAAATGTGGCCACGCGGCTTTCAAACGCGATGACTTGGCTCCAAGGGAGATAACCAGACTTTGTGAGACGCACCTCGTGTTCTCCCGGGACGATCGTCTCGATCACCGCGGGCGTGCGGTCAGAGAGTTCTTGTCCGTCGATCGCGATGTTGGCGTTGCGCGGGAGGCTCGAGATATTCAAGACCGCCGTGTGAACGATCCGTCCTCGCCCAAGGTCCAGGCGATAACCGGCCGTGTAGAGGACCACGAGCGGCGCGGAAATCAAAAATGCGACAACGAAGAGCAGGAAGAGGATGAGTCTGACGGTTTTGGACATATCTGGTTCCATTGTATATCCTGTGTGCATCTATGGCGAAATCTTTGCGCGCGCTTCCTCGCTCTCTTGTTCTTCTCTTGATCGTCCTCACCGCCACCGCTGCCGGAAGCATCGGCTTTTTTGTTGGCGAGGCGCGCGGCGTGCGCAGCGTCGTGCCTGCGGGGGAAGGCGTTGTGACCGGGCAAGGGGATCGACCGGACTTTTTGGCAGAGGACGTTGATTTCGTGCAGTTCTGGGACATCTGGAATTTGCTCAAGGAAGAGTATTACCGCCAGCCTGTTTCTGACAAGGATCTTTTTTACGGTGCGTTGAAGGGACTGGTCGGCGGCATGGGCGATCCGTACTCCGTGTATTTTGATCCGGAAGAAGCGCAGCAGTTTGCCGCGGACCTCGAGGGTTCGTTTGAGGGCATCGGCGCGGAGATCGGGATTAAGCAAGAGAAGCTTCAGATCGTATCGCCGCTCAAGGGATCTGCGGCCGAGCGCGCTGGACTCATGCCGGGTGACTGGATCGTGCTCATCGATGAGACAGAGACGCTGGGCATGACGGTTGAGGAAGCCGTGTCCTTGATTCGCGGGGAAGGCGGCACGCAAGTCGTGCTGACGATCAGCCGCGTGGGAGTGGACGGCGTGTTTGAGGTGCCGATCGTCCGCGAGAAAATTGTCATTGATTCCGTGAAGTGGACGGTCGACGAGCAGAAGATCATGACCATCGGGATCTCGACGTTCAACCATGACACAACCGAGCTGTTCAACGAGGCTGTGCAAGAGGCGCTCACCGCAGACGTCGCTGGCATTATCCTGGACGTGCGCGGCAACCCGGGCGGGCTGCTCACTACCGCCATCGAGATCGCCTCCGCGTGGGTAGGCTATGACCCGGTGGTGATCGAGCGCATTCAAAATGATTCGGATTCCTACAAGGGCGTCATGGCGCCTCGTTTGCAAGGGATCAAAACGGTCGTGCTGGTAAACGGCGGCAGCGCCTCCGCCTCGGAGATCGTCGCTGGCGCGCTCCAGGACTACGGCTACGCCACGCTGGTGGGAACCCAGACGTTTGGGAAAGGCTCTGTGCAGGACTATCAGGGACTGGAAGACGGCTCGGCCGTGAAGATTACGACCGCCGAGTGGTATACGCCCAAGGGCCGCACGATCCATGAGACAGGCATCGCGCCGGATGATGTCGTGAACTATACCGTGGAGGAGTATCAGGCCGGCATCGACCCTCAGCATGACGCGGCCGTTCAGATCATCCTTGGCACATATGTTCCAGACGCAGAAACAGAAACGTCCAGCCAGTAAGCGCCCCGCGCACAAAGAGAAAGCCGCGCGCGAGCTTTCGGCCGGCGGGGTTGTCTTCCGTCGCGCGCTTGGAGGCGTGATGTTTGCGATGATGAAAGACTCCTACGACAAGTGGACGTTCCCCAAGGGACACGTCGAGCCTCGCGAGGACATCGAGGAAGCGGCGGCACGCGAGACGCTGGAGGAGTTGGGGCTGGAAGAGATTCGTCTTCTGGAGTACCTGGGCAAGATCGACATCTGGTTCCGCGACAAGTTTCAAAAGCGTGGCAAGCTCATCCACAAGGACATCCACTACTACTTGTTCGAAGCCGCTGAGGGCGCCGAGCTCCATGCGGATCCTCGGCAACACGTCTTTGACGTGAAGTGGGTTCCCGTGAGCAAGGTTGAGAAGTCCTCCAGTTACCCGGACATGGTTCCGATCGTGGAGGCCGCTCTTGGCGCTGTGAAGAAACTAAGATAGATAATATGGATTTGGTATTTCGCGGTCACGTTGAGCGCGGGGAGGGCATGGCAAGAAACCTGGGTTGTCCCACGGCCAATGTTGCGGTGGAACAAGGAGCTATCATTCCAGGGCTTGGCATTTATGTGGGCGAGACCGAGCTCGCGGGCGTACGCTATCCGTCGCTTGTGTGCATCAACGACGGCCGCACAGGGTACAACCTCAAGATGGAAGTGCATTTGCTGGGAGTGGAGATGGATCTCCTGGGCAAGTATTTGAAAGTGACGTTGTTTGAAAAAATCCGAGACCTGATTCCTTTTCCCGGCGAAGAGGAAATGGCAAAAATCATAAAGCAGGATTTGGAAAAGGCGAATGTATGGTTCCAGACGCGCGCGTCTGGGCCTGTGGATGAAAATGCTTGATTGCTTGCAAAAACGAAATAGCGTGCTACTATTAGCCAGTAAAACTTAAGTTTTTTACCCGTATGGCCAAAATGACCAAGAGCCAGTTCATGGCTTCCATGGGCGAGATGCTCGGTGTTTCTAAGAAAGAAGCCACTGAAAAGTGGGAGAAGTTCGTTGAAATGGCCCTGAAAGAGGTCCGTTCCGGCGGAGAGTTCAACCTCCCGGGTCTTGGCAAACTCATCAAAAAGAACCGCCCGGCGCGCACAGGCCGCAACCCTATGACGGGTGCGTCCATCCAGATTCCAGCCAAGACGGTTGTGAAGTTCCGCGTGGCGAAGTCCGCCAAGGACTCCGTGCTCTAAACAGGTGTAAGATAAGGCTCCGATTAACGTCGGGGCTTTTCGTATGGAGAAAAAGCAGAAAGCGATCCTCGTAGATATTATCCATCCGCGCATGCTCAAGCGCATGGCGATGGAGAGGATGGTTGAGCTTGAGGAGCTCGTGCATACCTATGGCGGAATCGTTGTCGTGAAGGCGTGGCAGAAACGGTTTGCGCCTCATCCCAAAACGTACATCGGGACAGGAAAGGTGGCGATGATCGGCGAGGAGGCCAAGGCGCTTGGCGCGCGGCTGTTGATTGTCAACGCACAGTTGAGTCCCAGGCAGGCGTACGACCTCTCAGAAATGTTGCGGCCCCACAAGGTCGAGGTGTGGGATCGGATTGACTTGATTCTGAAGATCTTCGCCAAGCACGCGCGCACGGTTGAAGCGCGACTTGAGATTGAACTGGCGAGTGTGAGGCACATGGGTCCGCGCATTTTCGGTATGGGCATGGAGATGTCGCGCCAGGCAGGAGGCATCGGCACCGTCGGGGTGGGGGAGACCAACACCGAGCGTATGAAGCGGCACTTGAGAGAAAAGGAACGTGCTATTAAGGAGAAGCTTACGAAATATGAGAACGGCCGGGAGCTACAGCGTGGACGCCGTCGGCGCCAGGGCCTGAAGACGATTTCGATTGTGGGTTACACCAACGCGGGCAAGACGATGCTTTTGAACGCACTCACGGGGAGGCGCGAGTATGCGGCGGACGTTCTGTTTGCCACGCTCGATACGCGCGTGGGATCCTTGTGGCTTCCCGGTGCCAACACAACCGCTCTGCTCACCGACACCATCGGCTTCATCAAAGACCTGCCGCCCGAACTCTTGAACGCGTTTGCCTCGACGCTTTCGGAAGCGATCGAGTCGGACGTACTCCTACAGGTCGTGGATGGAAGCGACCCGCACTGGGAAAAGCATGTCCGCGTCGTGGATGAGATTCTGGAGCGACTGGGCGCCGCCGGCACGCCGAGGATTCTCGTATGCAACAAGTCCGACCAGGCCGCGCCGTCCATCAGGCGCCGCATCGACGAACGTCTTGCTGACCGCGTGCCCGTCTGGGTGTCGGCGGTCGAGCGTGAAGGGCTGGACGCACTCTTGAGCGAGATCGAGAGACGGATGAAGAGTCATTTTTCCACAGGAGATCTTTGACGAATGCCTTTATTTGTGGTTGAATAGAAATGCGGTTGAGGCCAGTGCCTTAAATCCGGTGCTAACAGTAAACTCCTCCAATTCAAAGGCCGATTGGTCTTGAGATATTGGGGGATTTTATTTTTCCCGGGCTCATGGTTCTGAGAATATGAGCGATCCGAGTGTGTCCAGGCGTTAAAACGAACGCGAAATGTCTGTCCTGCAGAGAGTTTTTGAGAGAGTGATTCAAGACGAGGAGAGACAAGGTGAGATCTCTGACAGCAGAACGCCTTGGGCATACGAGATAACAGTTTTTCGTATATACGAAATAAAGTCCCCCTATGAAGGATCGTGACAGAAAAAAATTAATTGTTGGTCGTGAAGCGGTGACTCGTTTGTTACAAAAACTAGAAGACGCAGCCATAGAGGCCAGTGAGTTATTTGAACAATGGGCACATCGACGTCCATATCGTTTAGATCCTGAGGATCGTTTGGCGGAAGAACGTCTTGCGCAACAACGAGCATTTCGACAGAGGACGAAGTATCTCCGTCGGAAGAAATTGATCAAAACGAAAAGGACAGAGGTTGGGCTATTTTATGAGTTGACCCAAGAGGGGAGAGTGGAGCTCTTCGAGCGATTGGTTAAACAAAGGCGAAAGCTTCCCGAGGGAGAGGTCTGTTTGGTTATGTACGATGTTCCAATAGAAGGCAATCTCGGGCGCGATGCGTTGCGATATTTTCTGAAACGAGTCGGCTTTCGGCAGGCTCAGAAGAGCGTCTGGCAGACAGACAGGGACGTCGTGTCGGAGGTGCAGAAGTTTGTGCGGTCGGCAAAGATTCAAAAGTGGGTTGATGTCTATCTTGCCAAGAAGATGTAATGGGTGACAATTTTTCGTATATACGAAATAAAGTTTCCCTTCTGGAGAGGAAAGGAATAAGGAGGGACGTGAAGGGATAAGGAGAGGTGCGGGGATGTGTGGAACCATCAACGACAAACCAGCGCGGTAGGCGCTGGTTTTTGAGCTCGACTTCCTTACTTGAGCGCGGTGAGGTCGTAGACCTTTCCTTCGCGGTCCCATTTGTGCAAGGTCCTCAAGCCGCGCGTTGAAATCGTCACGGTGACGGTCCGGCCGGTGGCGGGGTTCTTCAGACGCTTTTTTTGCAAGTTGGGAAACAGCTTGCGTTTGGTTTTGATGTTCGAGTGGGAGACGTTGTTTCCAACGGTCGTCTTTTTTCCGGTGACGATGCAGCATTTAGCCATAGGAGGATTAGTGAGTTTCGACGGCAGTATAGACGGGCGTCTAATTTTTGTCCAGCCGATTATGATAAACTAGTCCCATATGCCTATCCCCAAGTCGTGGACATTCTTTTTTCTCGCGGTTCTGGCTCTCGTGGTGGCGATTCTCGTGACGAGGCCCGATGGTCCAGCGCCGGAGGACGCGGGCGAGCAGGCACTCGAGGAAACGCGCGGGACGACCTTCACGGGCATGCTTGAGCAAGGCGGCAACGCGGTTTACGTCGAGGATCAGCTCTCAGGAACCCTGGCTGTCCGCGTCGGGTTCGTTGTTCTCTCCGCGCCAGGCTTCGTGGTGATTTTCAACGACGCGGGCGGCGTCCCGGGTACCGCGATCGGCGCATCCAATCTTTTGGCACAGGGAGGAGAGCATCTGGTCGTGCCTCTTGAGGGTGTGCTGCAAGAGAGCCAAATTTATTACGCCATGCTCTATCACGACAACGGCGACGGGAAGTTTGACGCGCAGACAGATGCTCAGGCGGCCGACTCGCAAGACTCCGTTGTACTCATGAGTTTTTCGGCCACGGAGGAGGCCGCGCCAGAATCAGAAGCCGTTTTGCCATGAGTGTGATAAAATGTCCTCACTATGCCTTCCAAAAAATCTGTCCGTTCCATGTCCACACCGTTGCCCCTGACCCCTGACGAGGAAGGAGCAAAACACATCTGCCGCCTGCCCTTGGCAGCCGATGAAATAAAAAGCCAGCCCGCGCGCCTGCACGAAATCACCTGGCGCATCTTTCGCATCATGGCGGAGTTCGTCGAGGGATTCCAGTTTCTCTCCGAGTCCAGCCGCGAGGTCACCTTCTTCGGTTCGGCGCGCTTTACGCCAGGCAACAAGTGGTACAAGGAAGCCGAGAAGCTTGGGCGCCTGTTGGCTGAGTGCGGCTTTACGGTCATCACCGGCGGCGGCCCAGGCATCATGGAGGCGGTGAACAAAGGCGCCAACAAAGCCGGCGGACCGTCCTTGGGGCTCAACATCCAGCTCCCCACCGAGCAGCGCATCAATAAATACGTCACCCGCGGACGCGCGTTCCATTATTTTTTCACGCGCAAGGTCATGCTCGCCGCGTCCGCTCAGGCCTACGTGTATTTCCCAGGCGGGTTCGGGACGCTGGACGAGTTTTTTGAGATCGTTACGCTCATCGAAACCGGCAAGATGCAGAAGACGCCCGTGGTGTGCGTCGGGCGCGCATATTGGGATGGACTCATGACGTGGATGGAGAGCGAGCTGGCGGGCGTGCACAAGACGATCACTAAAAAAGACCTGCGACTTTTTACCGTGGTTGATACGGCTGAGGAGGCGTTCGAGATCGTGAAGACCTCTCAGGACCGCTCGTTCTTTTAACGCGTATGCGGAACCATTCTCACAAACCGGGAGCGCAGGGGGCTTGGGTCGTGGACGTGAACATGGGCTATGGCCATAGCCGTGCGGCCTATGCGCTCAAAGATCTTTCCCTGGGCGAGGTGGTCTCCGCCAATGACTATCGCGGCATTCCGGCGCAGGACAGAAAGCTTTGGGGCGAGACGCGGAAGCTGTACGAGACGATCTCCCGCATGAAACCGATTCCGGTGGTTGGAGATTTTTTGTTTGAGGCGATGGACTACTGGCAGCAGATTCCCAAGTTTTATCCTCGCCGCGACTTGTCGCGTCCCAACATGCAACTCAAGCAGATTTATCGGATGATCAAAAACGGGCTCGGGCGGCATTTGATCCAAAAACTTTCAGAGCATCCGTTGCCGTTCATGTCCACGTTTTTTATTCCCGCCTTCGTGGCGGACGCCCATGACTATCCCGGCGAGATCTGGTGCGTGACCACAGACGCCGACGTGAGCCGCGCCTGGGCGCCATTGGATCCCCACCGCAGCCGCATCAAGTATCTGGCAAGCAACGGTCGCGTGGTGGAACGTCTGAAGCTCTACGGCGTGCGCGCGGAACAGATTTTCCTCACCGGCTTCCCTTTGCCCAAAGAACTCATCGGCGGCCCGCAAGCTCCCGTCATGAAAGACGTGCTCACAGAACGCCTCTGCAATCTGGATCCCCATGGCATCTTCCATGATCGCTACGCGCGCGAGCTCAAAGCCGAGCTCGGGCCCATGAGATGCCGGCGCGTGCAGGCACAGCATCCACTGACGCTCACGTATTCCGTTGGCGGCGCGGGCGCGCAGCGCGCTCTGGGCGTGAAGATTTTGCGCAGCCTCGCCTCGAGCATCGCCCGCCATGAGGTACGCCTCAATCTTGTTCCCGGCGTGCGTCGGGACATGGTGGCGTACTACACGCGCGCCGTGCACGAGGCCGGGCTCAAAAAAGAACTCGGTGCGTGGGTGACGGTTCCGTCGTTCACGAGCCGTGCCGCGTACTTTGAAGGCTTCAACGACATCCTGAAAACGACCGACATCCTCTGGACCAAACCAAGCGAGCTGTCGTTTTACTGCGGCTTGGGCATTCCGATTATCATGGCGCCGCCCATCGGTTCCCAAGAAGAGTTCAACCGCGTTTGGTTGGGCTACGTAGGCGGCGGCGTGTCGCAGAACGATCCCGTGTACACCAACGAATGGCTGATGGACTGGATCCATTCGGGCGGAGTTGCCCGTATGGCGTGGAATGGGTACATTGAAGCTCCCACCCACGGAACGTACCGTATCGAGGATTTGGTGCTGGGAAGGCAGAGCGAATTACACGCGCTGCCGTTGATTGTATGAGTATGGATAAAGCACTTGAACATCTTCTGGGCACCATCGTCCAAATGCGCAAGGACGAGGAGAGCGCCCTCAAGGAAGAAGACGTGATTAAAGTCTCGGACACCGTTTCCGTAGCGGCTTCGGTTTACGAGACCGTGCGCAACACGCTTGAGTATGACGATGAACATCTGCTGCGCCGGAACGCCATCCGACGTATTTTGAAACGCCGGCTGGGCGAAGACTCGGACGACCTTGCGTCGAAACTGCTGCAGGAGCTCATCTGGGCGCGGTATCTGCCAAACGGCCGCGTGCCGACCAAGATGATCGGCAAGATCGGCGCGATTTTAGAAAAATATAAAACGCTCTTTGCCACGCTCGATCCGGAAAGTCCTGAGGGGCAAGCCGTCTATCCCTGGCTCTTGGACGTGCTCTCCGTTGAGGTGGAGTATGTGCTCGGCCCGCCGTGCATTGATGAGGCGCTGGCGAGTTTTGCCTACCAGGAACTCAAGGCGCGCGTGGACTGGCAGACACGGCTCGTCGGGGAAGAAGACCGCGAGCTCCAGCTCTACATTGCGATCCACAGGAATGTCCTCAAGAGCAACCGCGCCACGTTGCGCTATCGCACGCTCACGCTGTACTATCCCGGCTGGCGCAAGGCTGAGCCCGGCGATGTGGTCGTGCGCGACGTGGCCATGAACCTGGTGAAGGTCGTGGATTCGGTCGAGCGTCAAATCGACCATCCGGCCCAGGATGCCGTGTACCGATTCGTTCGACGCCATACGGTCGTCTTCCACTTGCTCGCCGACATCGCCCGCGACAACCCCGAGGCATTCGCGCGTTCCCTGCAAGCGGGCGACGTGGCAAGTATCGACACGGCGATCACGAAAGCCGCGCAGGCGCGCTACGGCGTCTTCCGCTCGAGGCTCGTGCGCACGGTGGTGCGCGCCGCGCTGTTCCTGTTGCTCACCAAGTCCATCCTCGCGCTCCTGGTGGAATATCCGTACGAGTTTTTCGTGTTGCATTCAACGGACTACCTCCCACTCACCGTGAACATCTTGTTCCCGCCGCTCTTGCTCGCCTTCGTGGGCGTGACCGTGCGGATTCCAAAAAAGGAAAACACGGCGAAGATCCTCGACGAGATACACGGCATCCTGGGCGTGGGGGATGATTTCGCGCTCACATTCAAACGCCGTCGGCCCTGGGCGCGCGGCGCGCTCTACTGGATCTTCAACGGTTTGTACGTCGCGGTGCTGGTGGTAACCCTCGCGCTCATGATCGGGGCGCTGCGCGCGCTTGCGTTCAACGCATTGTCGATTTTCTTTTTTCTGTTCTTCTTGTCCCTGGTCGCCTACTTCGGCCTGAGAATCCGCAATACCAAGCGGGAGCTCATGGTGCTCGAGACCGCGCGCGGCTTTTTTGGGACGATCATCGACATCCTCACTCTGCCGATCGTTCGCGCCGGACGCTGGGTGGCCATGCGCGCGCCGCGCGTGAACATCTTTTTGTTCTTCTTTGATTTCATTATCGAGGCGCCGTTTAAGGCGGCCATCGGGATTGTTGAAAGCTGGCTGGGATTCCTGCGAGAGAAACGCGAGGAGATATGAAGTCTCTCGCGTTCTTTTTTTTGCTGGCGGCGGGAGTGTTCACGGCGGCGTGGATGTGGGTGAGTGAGGAGCCGGCAGGGGAGCCGGCCTATGGCATCACGTTCTCGTCTCGCTATGCCGCCGAGCTGGGACTCGACGCGCAAGACACATTTGAAACGCTTCTGGGAGAGCTCGGCGCGCGCCGTGTGCGCCTGCCGCTTTACTGGTCGGACATCGAGCGCACGTCTGACGTGTTTGATTGGGCGCAGACGGATGCGCTTTTTGGTGCGGCCGAGAAGAACGGAGCAGAGCTCACCGTGGTCGTGGGCATGAAGGTGCCGCGCTGGCCTGAGTGTTATGTGCCCGACTGGGCCGAAGGGTTGGATGAGGACGCGCGCCAGCAGGCCGTGCTTAGGTTCATTCAAGAGGCCGTCGTGCGTTACAGAGATTTTTCCTCGGTCGTGCGCTGGCAGGTCGAGAACGAACCATTCTTTCCCTACGGTGAGTGTCCGACGATTTCCGTGGCGCAGTTCAAGGAGCGCGTCGAGCTGGTGCGCGCCCTGGACGCGCGGCCGATCCTCGTGACCGTGAGCGGCGAGATCGGCCCATGGCTCGATTCGGCGCTGGCCGCGGACGTGCTGGGGATTTCGATGTACCGGCAGACCTGGAATGATCTGTACGGTTATTTTGTTTATCCTCTCAGCCCCGAGTTTTATTTTGTTCGCGCACGTCTGGTGCAGGACGCCGTGGAGTCCGTGATCGTGACAGAGCTCCAGGCCGAGCCCTGGTTCCCTGAGCCGATCGCCAGCCGCCCGCTCACGGAGTGGTACGAGACGTTTACCGCCGAGATGCTTGTGGACAACGTGCGTTTCGCACAGGACGCCGGGCTTCCCGAGGTCTATCTCTGGGGCGCTGAGTGGTGGGTCGCGCTGCGCGAGGCCGGCGACGACCGGTTGTGGAATGCGGCCTGGCAGGTGTTTAATGAGGCTGAATCCCTATGAATCCCTCCCTCGAAAACCCATTCACCCCAGAACCCAAGACTCCCCGCAGTCGTGACGACGCCGAGATGGTCGGGAAGATTTGTGGTCCTGAAGCGGAAGCAGCCATGAGATCGCTGGGAGACAAGCCTCCCAGGTCCACTCCA
>JACQSK010000011.1 GCA_016205975.1 Candidatus Uhrbacteria bacterium
TGCCAGAGAAGATCGGTGGTGGCCTCTACCTCAGGAGCCTCACCTCTGCTCAGGGTCTCACCCTGCCTGAGAAGGTTGTTGAGTTTGTTTATCTCGGTGGTCTTTCTTGGATGCGGCGATTTATCCTCAAGAAACAGCGACCAGACCTCGAGATCAGTCCGTAGGAATTACCCTCTTAGTTTATGAAGGAACTTCAAAAAAAAATTCAAGCCCTCCAGGGGAAGCTCGACAGCACCTGGAGGTACCTTTGACCTCGATGCGGTTGCCACGCAGGTGAAGGCGCTCGAGTCGGAAATGTCCGGCGCGGATTTTTGGCAGGATCATGAGCGGGCACAGCAAGTGAGTCGGTACGCTGCGGAGCTCAGAGAGGAGATTGCGGCTTGGCAGGCGTTGCGTTCAAGCGCGACCGAGTTGCAGGAGCTCTGTGCACTCGCGCAGGATGGTGAGGGGCTGCAGCAAGACATCGAACACAAACTGGCAGACCTTGAAATGCAGTTTGGGAAGCTTGAGTTCGCCACGTTGTTTTCCGGTCCTTACGACCGTGACCCAGCGATCCTTGCGATCCACGCGGGTTCCGGCGGCACCGAGGCGCAGGACTGGACCGCGATGCTCGCGCGCATGTTCACGCGGTTTGCCGATAGGAAGGGGTGGGAGGTGACGGTCTTGTCCGAGTCGCGCGGGGAAGACGTGGGGCTGAAGAGCATCACCCTGCGCGTGCAAGGCCGGTTCGCGTACGGCTACTTGAAGAGCGAGGCGGGCGTGCACCGGCTCGTGCGCATTTCGCCGTTTGACGCCGAGAAGATGCGGCACACGACGTTTGCGCTTGTGGAGGTCATTCCCGAGCTCGAAGAAGTGTCCGAGATCGAGATCGATCCCAAAGACTTGCGCATCGATACGTTCATGAGCGGCGGCAAAGGCGGGCAGAGCGTGAACACGACTTACTCGGCCGTGCGTATCGTGCATATCCCTACCAACATTTCCGTCTCCTGCCAGAACGAGCGCTCGCAACAACAGAACAAGGAGACGGCCATGCGGATCCTCAAATCCAAACTGCACCAGTTGAATCTCCTGGCGCAGGAGAAAAAGAAATCAGAACTGCGCGGCGATTACCAATCAGCCGAGTGGGGGAATCAGATCCGTTCCTATGTTCTGCATCCGTATAAAATGGTAAAAGATCATAGGACGGAGTATGAGACCTCGGACGCGCAGGGTGTGTTGGACGGCGCGTTGGAGCCGTTTATGGAGGCGTATCTGCGTCACGAGCTTCAAGAGTCGGATCGTTTTGCGAAAGCCAATAAATAATAATTATGCCCACAGTCAAAACAGCGCTCGTCACCGGAGGAGCCGGGTTCATCGGGTCCCATATCGTGGACGCGCTCATCAGGCGACACATCAAAGTCTTTGTCGTGGACGACCTTTCGGCCGGTTCGCGCAAGAACCTGAACCCCAACGCGGTTTTTTATAAGATGTCCGTGACGGATCCTGCCGCCGCCCGGTTGGTCGCGCGCCTGAAGCCGGACGTCGTCTTCCACCTCGCCGCGCAAATTGACGTGCGCTGTTCGGTTGAAGATCCGCCTCAGGACGCGCGCGTGAACATTATGGGGACGCTCAACATTGCCCACGCGAGCGCCAAGGCTGGAGTGAAAAAGTTTATTTTTACCTCAAGTGGTGGCGCGATGTATCCCGACACGCTGCGTCCGCCGTACTCGGAGAAGACGCCTGACGATCCGATCTCGCCCTATGCCATTGGGAAGCGCGCCGCGGAGATGTATCTTTGCTTCGAGCATCGCATCCATGGGATGAAAACGGTCGTGCTGAGACTCGCCAACGCCTACGGTCCCCGCCAGGCGCTGCGTGGGGGCTATGCGGGCGTGATTTCGATCTTCGCGCGCCAGCTCCTCAAAAAAGAAAAAACCGTCATCAACGGGAACGGGAAGCAAACGCGCGACTACGTGTATGTGTCCGATATCGTCCAGGCGCATATGCTGGCCATGGAAAAAAACGTGACAGGGACTTTTAACATCGGCACAGGGGTTCAGACGAACGTGAACGCGCTTTTCCGCATCATCAACAGACTCACGGGAGCCAAGCAACGCGAGGTCCATGGCCCCGCATGCAAGGGCGAGGTGATGCGCTCGGCTCTGGACGCGCGCAAGGCGCGGCGCGAATTGGGATGGACGCCGAAGGTTACGCTTGACGAGGGTCTCAAGAAAACCGTCGCATGGTTTCAGAAACGATGACAGACACCCAAATCATGAATGCCGTCGCGGTTTTGCAGCGCGGCGGCGTTGTTGTCTTTCCGACCGAGACGGCCTATGGGCTCGCGGCGGACGCGAGGAACGTCTCTGCGGTCGCGCGCGTGTACCAGATTAAAGGCCGTGAAGAAGGAAAAGCCCTGCCGCTCATCGCCGCGGACCGTGCGATGGTCGAGACGGTTGCGGGGATTCCCCGTGTCCTTGCGCGGCTCGCGGATCGTTATTGGCCAGGGCCCCTCACGTTGATCCTTCCTGCGACGGGAGATCGGCTGGCTCCCGGGGTCGAGAGGAGCGGCGAGATCGCGATCCGTGTTTCTTCTCATCCTGTGGCTCGAGTGCTCTCGCGCACACTGGGCGCGCCGATCGTGTCGACGTCTGCTAATCGAGGCGGGGAGAAGGCGTGTTTCCGCATCCAGGACGTCCAAGAGCAATTGAAGGATCAAGAGATACAGCCAGATTTTTATCTCGACGGGGGAGAGCTGGTGTCTGAGCTTCCATCGACGATTGTGGGTTTGGACGATTACGGACATCCGGAAGTTTTGAGGCAAGGAGTGATTGAAATATAAAAGGAGGGGAAATTCACTATGTTGCCGCGCGCAAAAAAATCTTACGGACAGAATTGGCTGGTTGATGAGACCGTCATTGCAAAGATCATCGCGGCTGCGGAAATCGTACCAGGCGAGGCCGTGCTGGAGATTGGGCCTGGAACCGGCGTGCTCACGCAAGCGTTGGTTGATGCGGGCGCACGCGTAACGGCTGTGGAAGCGGATCGAGACCTTGTGGGTGCACTCAAGATGCGTTTCGGTGACAAGATCGAACTGATTCAAGGCAATGTGTTAGAGATTCGTGTGGGTTATATGGATGAGTATAAGGTGGTCGCCAACATCCCTTACAACATCACCTCCGATGTGCTCAAGAAGTTTCTGACCGTTGAGCCCAGACCCTCGCGCATGGTTCTCATGCTTCAGCGCGAGGTGACTGACAGGATCGTGGCTGTGCCGCCTCAGATGAGTTTGCTCTCGGTCGTCTGCCAGATTTATGCGCACTGCCGGAAGGTCGCGAACGTTCCGGCTGGCGCGTTTCGACCGATCCCGAAGGTCGATTCCGCCATCGTACGGCTTGATATCCGCCATGAGCGGGAGCAGTGGCTCCCGCCTATGAACGCAACGCCTGAGTCCATCATCGCTCTTGCCAAAGCCGGTTTCTCCTCCCCGCGCAAACAGCTCCACCACAACCTCTCCGCTCATCTGCATCTTCCCGCGGAGCAAGTCAAAGAAGCGCTCCAGTCCCTGGGACTTGATCCAAAAATCCGCGCTGAGGCGCTCACGCCTGAACAGTGGATCCAACTTACCCACCTGTGGAACACTAACGCCTAGGTAATCCTAAGGTGTTTTGTTATACTGAGCATGGAGATTATGGCCACACGCCGTTTAGGAACTCGGCCGCCCCAAGCGTTAAGCGCGGAGCAAAAGTTTGCGTTCGTGCTTTTGATGTTTCTTGGTTTTGGCGGAATTTTTTTTGGCTTCCGATCGTTCGGCGCCAACCTCATGCGTCCCATTGAGCAGCAGATCGCCGAGCTCTACACAGGTGAATCGTTTTTGAGCTCAGATGAACGGCAGGCGGCCGCGCTGGAGGAGTCCAAGAGCAAGGACACGGACGGCGACGGGCTGGTGGATTACGATGAGCTCTATGTTTACAAGACCTCTCCCTATGTGAGCGACTCAGACTCAGACGGCTATGACGATAAGATGGAAGTGTTCTCCGGAAACAATCCAAACTGTCCGGAAGGGAAGGACTGTGGCAGTTTCGTGAGCTCCTCGGAAGTGGTCGGCGTGAGTGGCGCGAGCATTGAGGCGCTGGTGGGTTCTCTGGGGAGCGAGGGTTTGCTTGAGGCCGGCGCGGTGCCGTTTGAGTCGGCAGAGGACGTCGAGGCGTTTTTCAAAACCGCGACGTTGGATGAGATCCGCGCCTCGCTGCTTGAAGCGGGCATGAGCCAAGAAGAGTTAGATCTCATCGATGACGAAACGCTAGAAGCATATTTTATCGGCGTGCTGGAAGAGGCGGCCGCCCAGGGCGAGCTCGACGCGCTTGTGGAAACGTCTGAAGAGTAAGCTATGACGCATGCGTCCCATCAAACCAAACGACTCATCGGCGCGGGACTGGCCGCGGTGTTTGTGTTGGGGCTGGCGGGCGCGGGACTGTTTATCTCTTTTCAAGACGCCCGGGCGCAGGACAATGCTCCACAGGCCGCAGCAGAAGTCTTGGCCGGCGCAGCGGAGAGCGCGTGTCCCACCTCAGGCCCCGTACCGGCCACCTGTCCGCCCAGAGGTATTCGTCTGGCTTTGAAAACGGTTGGAGAAAAAATTGCCTCTCCCACGTTTCGCATCGCCGTCATTCAAGCGCTCATGAATCTCTCGCGTTTCGTCTTGGATCGTCTGGCATATGAGGCAGCCGTTGCGATTGCCTCAGGAGGTCCGGGGGAGGAGTCGTTGTTTTATAACAAGACGCCCGCCGATGCGTTCGGCCAGCTTGGATTGGAGGCGGCCGGCGAGGCGGTGTACTTGCTCTCGAGCCTTTCGTCAGAAGCGCTGGGCGTTCAGTTCAATTTGTGCGCCCCGGAAGATCCTCTCATTAGTTTGGCTCTAGCGATCGGCATCAAACAGCGCTATCAGCCCACGGCGCCGCGCTGTGACATTTTGAAAGTCGGCAAGGCGTGGGGATCATTTTTTACCAACGCCTATCAGACCATTGCCGATCCTGAAGCCAGGCAGCAGAAGATTTTAAGCACGTTTGCCGAGTCGCTCAGGCCAGGAAAAAACGAGCTGAGCGCGACCCTGCGCGTGCACATCGCCGTGGACGGAAAAATACGCGAGCAGAAATTGCTGGAGCTCATGGGGATCACCAAGTCGGACTACAAGCCGGTGACGGATTTTATTACCGGCGACGTGAAGACGCCCGGCAGCACCCTGCAAAAAGATTTCCAGGACAAGCTCGCGAAGGCGGAAAATAAAGACGATGTGAAAGTCGGCGATCTTGTGAGCGCGGGCGATCTCATCGGGGGCCTGGCGCTCACAACCGCCTCGACCTTCACGAACACACTCCTCTCCACGCTGTTCAGTCGCATCTACACAGGCCTCTTCGACACCGCGTTTGAAACGGACCCGTTTGACTTGGAGTCCACGGCCGGGGGCGGGAAGGCCGCGGCGCAGGAGCGGTTTGCGAGTATCATCACCACCAACCCTATCGCCGCGCAGGAATACAACGCGCTCTCCGATTTCGTGGTGTGTCCTGCCCAGGGTGTGACCAACCGCGGGTTGTATAACTGCGTCATGGACGTGAACTTTTTGGCGGCCGTGAGTCGAGGGACGAGCGGCTCAGCCGCGGCCATGACGGTTCAGGAGGCGATTGACGAAGGGTTGTTGGATGGCGACTTTCCGTTCATCAATCCGGAAGACGCGGCGTCCAATCAAGACCCGTTTTGCTACACCTACGGCTACTGCTACGGCAACCTTGTGAAGCTCAGGAAAGCGCGCGTCATTCCCATCGGCTGGGAGATGGCCGCCCAGCGCAGCGACGTAAGCAATCCTGCCACGCTCCAGGAGGTGATCGACGGCTTCGACGACTGTACGCAAGAGGGCACCGTGGGGCCGGCTAACGCGAGCAACGATACCAGCCGTTGGTGCCATCTGATCGATCCCAACTGGGTTTTGAAGTATCCCGACACGCAATGCCGCGCGGCCGCGTCAGGGGAAATCCGCATTAGCAACCTCACGGCTGGACGCGCCAGCTACTGCGTGGACGCGCCCAGCTGTATCGGAGAAGATAACGACGGCGAGTGCACGGACGGCTACGGTTACTGCGTGCAGGAGGAAAACGTCTGGCGCTTCCGTGGTGACGAATGTCCGGAGCAATATGCCACGTGTTTGTCGTTTCAAAATACCGACTCGGGCGGCACGGGGGACTACCTCGTGAGCACGGTGGACTACAGCGTGTGCAACGCGGACAATGCGGGATGCCAGTGGGTGCGCACGCAAAAGCGTTACGAAGACGCGGGCACGTCTGATGATGACTCTGACGACTCCTACGAGTGGCTGCCGGGAGGCGAGACGTACACGACTGCGAGCCGCGAGGCGGACTGGAAGTATCAGGACGCTACCGGCGCCACGCAAGCGCCCGCGGACTATTCCTATACGAGTGAGTCGGGAGTGGCGTACTCTTACTCGACCTATGCTTATGAGGATCGTTTCTATCTGACCAACAACGTGGAGGAGTGTTCTGAAGCCGACGCCGGCTGCTCGCGACTCTATGCGTTTGAAGACGACCTTGCGCTCAACCACGTCCAGAACCCGAGTTTCGAGGACGATGAAGACGATGACGATTTCCCCGACGCCTGGTTGAACGCGTCTGCTTCCGCTTCCGCCCAGACGATCAAAGAGAATGATGCCTTGTACGGCAGCGCGAGTTTTCTGACTGACGTAAGCGTGATCGAGCAATACATCCCGCTGTCGGCCAACGAGTTTTATACCTTGAGTTTTTCCGCGCGCGCGGATGATACGTCGGCGACGGACACGGAGGTTTCCTTGTCGTTGTTTGATGTCTACGGGGAGGACGTGAGCGTGGCGGGAACTTCCTACGGGGGAAACTGCGCGCAAAGCACGTCTTCCTACACCCTGACTCTCGACCCGGGGAGCAGTTTTACGGAAGGCGAGTGGACGCGGTTTGACTGCACGTTTACGACTCCTGCGGACACGGCTCAGGCGCTTCTGTCCATCGACTCCGACGCGCTGCTGCTGGACGCGGTCCAGCTTGAGCTGGGAGAGGACGCGACCGACTTTACCAACGGCTACTCCGCCACGCCCGCGCAAGTGTTCTACCAAGTCGCTCCTGCGTATCTTGGATGTTCGGGTTCTGCCACGGACCCGGAGGCCTGCGGCGATTACGCGCAGACGTGTTCCGCCCAGGACGTCGGGTGCAACCTGTACGCGCCCGAGGACGGCGATCCCAACATCCCGGCCATCATCTCCGAACTCGACGAGTGTCCGGACGAGTGCGTGGGCTACACCACCTACAAGCAAGAGGCAACCGAATACGAGTCGGAAGAGTTCCCGCTGTATTTTATCGCGGACCGCGCGAGCGCCTGCTCGTCCCAGTACGTGGGCTGCGATTCCTACACGAACTTGGACTCCGTAGAGGAGGGCGGCGAGGAAGTCGAATCCTACTCATCGTTGCGGTTTTGTTTGAGCGAGGACATCGCCGACGCGAGCAGCGCGCGCAAAACACCGGCGACTTTCTTCACCTGGGAAGGCTCGGACAACGAAGGGTACCAGTTGCAGACATGGGTCCTGCTTGAGTCCAACACGACCGCCAGCTCTGGGTCGTTTACAACCTCTGGGGGGTCGGAGAGCTCGCCTGGGCTTGCGCCTTGTACGCACGTGACCATGCTTGCGGAGGATGAAGTCGCGTGTAACGACTCCAACTTCCTCATGAATCGCGACGTTTGGAGCAACGACGCGTGCGACGAGCACGACGACATTTTTGAAAATCCCGACTGCCGCGAGTTTTTCGACAATGCAGGCAACATCCACTACCGAGAATACTCGGACACAATTTCGATTTCTGATGCGTGCGCGCCCTACCGCAAGGATGACTCTACCGAGACGGACTGTGAGGACTCGGGCGGCTTCTGGACCGACCAAGGGTTCTGCCGCTACTACGCGCTTTCGAGCGAGAGTACAGAGTGTCCGGCCGCGCAAAGCGGTTGCCGCGAGTACACGGGCGGCGCCGGACGCAACGCTACGACGGTGTTGTCCGAGACGTTTGAAGACGGGACGTACGAGGACTTTGTGATGTTCGAGTCCGGCCGCGCTTCCGCAACGCTTTCGGTCAGCAACGAGTCCGTTGCCACCGACGGCCACTCGCTGTACCTGACGGCCGCGGGCGGCTTGGCCGGCTTTGAGACGATCCAGATTTATCTGGACAGTACAAGCATGACCGAGACCTACGACGAAGACACCTCGACAACTTGTACGGATAACGGCGGCACGGTAGGTGACACGGGCTGTGAGGTGGAAAACGATGTGGACGGCGACGGCTCTGCGGATGAGGCGTGTTCGATTGAGAACGGTGAGGAGTCCTGCGGTACGCTGACGGGTAGCGTGGTGGCGGGTAAGACGTTCGTCCTCACCTTCTGGGCCAAGGGGTCGGGGGATGTGTATGTGACGATGAATGAGGAAGGCGGAGCAGGGGACAGCCATGATCTGTCGAGCCCCGAGACGACGATTACGAGCTTCTCGGATCTGACACCTGTCGAGCTCACGGGAGCCTGGCAGCTGTACAGCTTGGGGCCACTGGACACCAGCGGCTATGATGAGTTCGATGAGAATGCCGTCTTGCGTTTTGCCGTGGAAGCAGGCGCGGAGGCGTACGTGGACAATATCATTTTGAAACAGGTCGAGGAGAACATCACGCTCATCAAAGACTCGTGGGTCGTGCCATCCACCTGCGACGCGACTCCCGACGGCGTGGAGTCCGATCAATACTATCTGGGCTGCGAGGCCTACTCAGATCAAAACGGCAACGATGTGGACCTCTATCAGTTTACGAGCATCTGTTCAGAGGAAGTCGTGGGCTGTGAAGGGTTTTATCACACAGCCAATTCCGACTCGGAATACACCCAGGTTTACAACGCCCGATGCGTCTACTCCTCAGACACCGACCTCACGGATCTCGAGCTCGCGGGATCGAACACCGACTGCGAGATTGACGAGACGACCTACTGCACCATCAGCGCGGGAACAGGCTACTGCACGTTTGATGCGGAAGAAGCGCTCCCGGAGCCACTACCGTTTGAGGGAAGCGGCACGTCCTATTTCGGCATTGTCTTCGGCCCCGAGACCGTGATCGTGCCCGCGGACGCGCCCGTGTATCTGGTGGCGGATGAATCGTATGCGTGCGGCGAGGCGACTATGGGCTGCCAAGAGGTCGGCGAGCCGACGTATAACCAAGACCAGTCGCAGGTGGAGAGCTTCGAGTCCGTGTACTACCTGAACCTCCCCGAGGACTACGGCACGCTCCTGTGCGACAACGAGGCGCTGTTCTGTGAGGAGTGGACCTCCACGCAAGACGGAAACTTTTATTTCAAGGATCCTTTGGACAAGACCTGCGAGTTTAAGGAGTCCGTCACCATCGACAATCAACAGTATCAGGGCTGGTTTCGGTCAGGCACGATCGAACCGTGCGACTGGACAGACACGGACGAAGACGGCGCGTTTGATCCCGATGAGGACGACTCCTACCTGATCGCGGGCGCGGAGTTCGGCGTGTGGACCAATGGGGACGATGCGTACGACAATTGGGTGGGAGCCTGCTCGGACGCCTATGACCTATGCACCGAGTTTATCGACGTGGCTGATACGGGCGGAGGACTCAACGCAAACGGCGCGTCGTACTACTTCACCGACGACGACCTCATGAGCGAGGACACGCTTACCGACAACCAACGCTGCAACGGACAAGTGAGCCAGAAGTTTGGCTGCGCCTTGTTCAACAACACCACCGACTCGGAGCTTTCCTACAACGCGAGCGCCAGCTATGTCGTCTCCACGCACGCAGACGTATTCTTCGGCGAGCCGCAGAACTCTCTGCAGGATCCGATCAATTGCGAGGCGGACGAAGGCGGCGAGTTTACGATCTCCGAGGCGGACGCGGACAGGCTGGGGGTGAGCGAGTCGGTCAACCTGTGTTCGCGCCGGTGCGTCTATGAGCTCGACCGAGGCGACGCCATCGAGACGGGATCCGAACAGGCTATCGCGAGCTCGGTTGGGAACGATTATTTTGAGCGTTCGTGTCTTGTGGATGACGACTGTCCGGTTTTGACCAGCACGCTGGGGGAGACCGTCACGGGCGAGTGCTCGACGGTTGCTTCCCGTCTGGTGACGCTGGGAGTCACCCGCGGCACCTATACCCTTGGCAACGATTCCAACGAAGTGCTCAAAGTGAACCGCGACCGTTCCTGCTCGGCATGGCTGGCGTGCCAGAGCGACCACCCAAGCTGGAATACGACGACCAACACGTACGACACCATCTGCGATACGGTCAGTCTGTGCACGGAAGGGTCCAA
>JACQSK010000012.1 GCA_016205975.1 Candidatus Uhrbacteria bacterium
AAGAAAGAACAACGCCTCCGCCGTGAGTACATCGCAAGGGCGTCTGACCTTGGGTTTGACTAGGATTGGTTCCATGACACCTTCATCTTCCACACTGACGGTACTGATGAAACTAAAGGAAACCTCGATCTCCATGACAAACCCTCTGTCCGTCTCCCAGAGTCTCTTGTGAGAGTTGGCGGCGACCTCTTCCTCAACGGTCTCACCTCTGCCAAGGGTCTCACCCTACCCCGTGAGATCCGCGGCAGTCTCGACCTCAACGGCCTCACTTCTGCCCAGGGTCTCACCCTGCCCCGTGAGATCGGTGGCGGCCTCTGGCTCAACAGCCTCACCTCTGCCAAGGGTTTCACCCTACCCCGTGAGATCCGTGGTGGCCTCTTCCTCAACGGCCTCACCTCCGCCCAGGGTCTCACCCTGCCCCGTGAGATCGGTGGCTGGCTCTCCCTCAACGGCCTCACTTCTGCCCAGGGTCTCACCCTGCCAGAGAAGATCGGTGGTGGCCTCTGGCTCGACTGCCTCACCTCCGCTGAGGGTCTCACCCTGCCCCGTGAGATCGGGGGCGACCTCTTCCTCAACAGCCTCACCTCTGCTGAGGGTCTCACCCTGCCCGAGAAGGTTGGTGGGGAGGTTTGGCTCGGCAGACTCCCCAAGACCGAGAGGGAAAAACTCAAGAGTCAACGGTCAGACTTAAAGATCACGTTCTAACCATCTGACCCTCCTATGCGCCCCTCCCTTGAAAACCTTCTCAATCCAGAACCAAAAAATTTTGAACCATGATAGCGATGAGTCCGCTCTTACGCTATAATTTCTCTCTATGGATCTATCCTCCATCAAAAATTTCCAAGACGCTGCCGTGACGGTCATGGGTTTGGGCCGGTATAAAAAAGGCAGCGGCGTGGGGACGGCCAAGTGGCTCATGCGTCATGGGGCTCAGCTCATCATCACCGATTTGAAAGATAAGGACGAGCTGTGCGAGGCCGTGGACGAGATCATGGATGCGTATACGGAATATCGCAGCGCCTTCAAGGATCGCGACATCTACCAGCCGGTGTTCGTGCTGGGCAAGCATGACGTGGAGCATTTTACGGACGTGGACGTGGTCGTGCAGAATCCGGATGTGGCGCGCGAGTCCGAGTTCGTTCAGTTGGCTCGCGAGCAAGGCGTCAGCGTGGAGAGCGACATCTCGCTTTTTTTCCGCTTCTGCCCCTTCCCGATTTATACGGTGACCGGCACGCGCGGCAAGTCCACCACTACGGCTCTCCTGGGCGAGATGCTCAAGCGCCAGCATCCCGGCACCGTGATCGCCGGCAACATCACGCACTCTCCGCTTGAGGATCTCGACCAACTCTTGGAAGCCGCCGCGCCAGTGCCGATCGTCCTGGAACTTTCGTCTTGGCTTTTGGAGAGCCTTGAGGGGCTCGGCCGCGGTCCGGCCATCGCCATCCTCACCAACGCACACAAAGACCACCTCGACCGCTACGACTCCTTTGAGCACTATGTGCGCGCGAAGGAATTGATTTTTCAGGAGCAAACGTCGGAGCAGGTGGCGATCTTCAACGCGGACCAGGAGATCATGCATGACATCGCCGGCCGTGTGCCTTCCAAGCGCGTGCAATGGTTTTCTTCGCGCGCGCTGCCGGAAGGTATGAACGGCGTGTACCGAGAGGGCGATGCTTTCGTGCGCCGCATGGACGGCGTGGTTGCGACCTTCATGCATGTGCACGACCTCAAGCTCGAAGGGGAGCACAATCTTATGAACGCCTTGGCCGCATCTTTGGCCGCGCATGAGGCTGGCGTGTCCGACGAGGACATCCATGCGACTCTAAAGGCGTTCACCGGCTTGCCTGGGCGGCAGGAGATTTTGGGCGAGGTCGAGGGCGTTCTGTTTGTGAACGATACGACCGGCACCTCGCCGGAGGGCGTGATGGCCGCGCTCAAACGTTTCGGCAAAGGCGGAAACATTCTGCTGATTTGCGGCGGCAGCTCGAAGGGGCTCGGCTTCTCGGAGCTCGGAAAAATGATCGGCGAGCAGTGCAAGTTTGTCGTCGTGTTTGAGGGGACGGCGGCCGATGACCTCGAGCGCGCGATCGGGGAGGGTGCGCCTACGGTGCGTGTGGATTCGATGGCGGCGGCGGTGAAGGCCGCGGTGGAAAACGCCGCGCTGGGTGATGTGATCTTGTTGTCTCCTGGCACATCAAGTTTCGATATTTTCAAAAATGAATTTGACCGCGGGGACCAGTTCAATGCGGAGTTTCAAAAACGACAGAAGGCCTGAGTCGCGTGTGCGTATGCTGAAGTCTCTCATTCGCAGGATAATCCCCGAGCCGCTTATCGGCGCCTATCACTATGCGCTCTCACGCGCGGCGGCGTTTTGGTATCGCTATCCCTCTGAGCAGATGATCGTTGTGGGCGTGACGGGCACCAACGGCAAGTCAACGACCGTGCAGTTCATCGGGCGCATCCTGGAGCACGCGGGGCATCGCGTGGGCTGGACGACGACCGTGGGGTTTAAGGTGGCGGAGCGTGAATGGATGAACGACTCGAAGATGACCATGCTCGGACGATTTCAGACGCAGAAGCTGTTGCGGCAGATGGCGGACGCGGGCTGCCGCTACGCCATCATCGAGACCTCATCGCAGGGGATCGTCCAGTCGCGACATATCGGGATCAACTACGACGTCGTCGTGTTTACCAACCTCACGCCCGAACACATCGAGGCCCATGGCGGGTTTGAGAAGTACAAAGCGGCGAAGCTGAAACTGTTTGAAGGGCTCGCACGGTTGCCGCGCAAGACGATTGGCGGTGCGCGGATCGAGAAGGGGATCGTCGTGAACTTAATGGATCCGTATGCGGAGTCTTTTCTCGCGTGCCGCGCGGAGCGGTACACGGGTTTTGCCTTGCGTGACGCTGGGGCGCTTGGGACGAGACTCAATACGACACCCCTCATCGCTCAGGACATCGCTCTCACCGGCGCCTGCACGACGTTCCGCGTGGGCGAGGAAGTGTATCATCTCAAGCCCGTCGGCCGTTTTTATCTGGAGAACGCACTGGCCGCCATGGCGACGGCGAAACTCCTCAGTGTCTCCTCGCACGCGCTCGCGCGCGCGGTTGAATCGCTTCAGGCGGTTCCCGGTCGATTGGAACGCATCGAGGAAGGCCAGCCGTTTACCGTGATCGTGGACTACGCGCCGGAGCCGGCATCGCTCAGCGCGCTCTACGAGACCCTCGCGCTCATCCCGCACGCACGTCTCATCCATGTGCTGGGTTCTGCCGGCGGCGGCCGCGATGTCGCCCGCCGCGCCGTGCTCGGCCGGATGGCGGCACAGCGCGACGACATCGTCATCGTCACCAACGAGGACCCTTACGACGACGACCCCATGGAGATCGTGAACGACATCGCCGACGCCGCGCAGGCGGCCGGGAAACAGGAAGGCGTGAACCTGCTCAGAATCCTGGATCGGCGGGAAGCGGTTCAACGCGCCGTGGCATTGGCACAGCCCCAGGACCTCGTGCTCCTGACCGGCAAAGGAAGCGAGCCGGTCATGGCCGTGGCGCGCGGTAAAAAGGTCCCGTGGGACGACCGCGCGGCGGCACGTCATGCTCTTAGACTTCGCTATGGAAGCGCCCAAACTTCTTGAACTCAAAGGCCGCGAGGAAGTCCTCCTGATCGTCCACGGCGCGCTGGCCCCGCGCCTGCCGAAGTTTTTTGTTTTGGCAGTCTGGCTCGTCCTACCGTTTTTTTTCTTGTTTCCTCTCTGGAGACAGGGGAGCATCGGCATCGCGATTTTTTTCCTCTGGCTGATCTCGGGCATCGTCCTGTTGTTTCGCGCGTACCTCATGTGGGCGAGAACACTGTTTGTCATCACGGACCAGCGCGTCGTGGATCATGAGCAGAAAGGGTTTTTCCATCGCGTCGTCACGCAGGCGCGCTACGATCAGATCGACGAGGTGAGCTACCAGGTGAAGGGCGTGATGCCGACCTTGTGCGGTTACGGCCGCGTGCGCCTAGAGCTCCACGGAGCCTCCGCCGACATCGTCGTCGCTGAGGTCGAGCACCCCGCGCGCGTGACGGACCTCTTGAATGATTTGCGCGCTTCATCTCCCCCCGCATGACCTCTCCCTTCCTTCAACGCCTCATCCGCTGGCGACTGCTCATCGTCGTGAATCTTCTGGTGATCTTGTTTCTAGCGCTCACGTTGGGGCGCGAGCTGGTGCGCAGCCGCAGCATCGACGCACAGATCGCCGCCCTTCAGGCCCAAGCGGACGAACTTTCCGCGAGTACGCAAGAGATGCTGGATCTTCAGACGGCCATGCAGACGGAGTCGTTCATCGAGCGGGAGGCGCGCCTGAAGCTCGGTTTGAAAAAACCGGGTGAGACCGTCGTGGTGATCCAAGAGGGCACAGAGGAGCCGGTCTCTGACAGCGGTGATGCAGCAGATCCGTTGGGCTTGGTGATCGATGAAGGCGAGGCGCCCGTGAATCTGCGTGCGGCGCGTTTGCCCAATCCGTTCAAATGGTGGTATTACTTTTTCGATAAATCTCTTTATCTTTCCCTTCTTGATTATGAATGACGAACTTCCGATCGTGAACGACACTCCCGCCACGGCTCCCGTTCCCTCGCGTTTGGCGCGCGCGCTTAAGACGCCGCAGGGCAAGGGCGCGGCCGTCCTGGTCGTGCTGGTTGTCTTGTTCGGCATCGCGACTCAGCAAGTGTACAGCCGGCCGGTGGACGATACGCTTGTGCGCATCCTCTCGCGCGTGCTGCCCTATCCTGCGCTTTCGGTGAACGGCACGACCGTGACCCTGAACGAGTTTTTGTCCGAGTACGACGCGCTCAAGCAGTACTTCGCCGGCCAGGAAGGCGCATCTCCCACCGACGATGAGCTCGAGGTCGCCATTGCCGACACGCTGGTGAATAAGGTTGTGATCCGCCAGCTTGCGCAGGCGCGCGGCTTGGAGGTGGATAGCGAACGGGTGGAGCAGTACTACCAGGAGGTGCTCGCCGCCCAGGAGTCTGAGGAGGCGTTCGTCGAGGACTTGCGCGAGACGTTCGGGTGGAGCGCGAAGGAGTTTCAAAGCCGGATCGTGGAGTCCATCGTGCTCGCGCTGCAGATGTCCGAAGCGATCCTTTCAGACGAGGCGCTCCAAGGGCCGCGCCGAGATATGATTGACGCTGCGTTCGCGCGCGTGGCCGGCGGGGAAGATTTTGTTTCCGTGGCTCGGGAGGTGCATGCCGGATTTGGCGCGGGACTGGAAAGCGATTTGGGGTATGTGAAGCTGTCGGCCATTCCCTCATCGTGGTCCTCACAGGTTGAGGCGCTTGCGGTCGGTGGCATGACCGACGTGTTGGATCTCCCGGAAGGGTATGCCGTATTCAAAGCTGAGGACCGTATCGTTGCCGCAGACGAGGTGCAGATTCGTCTGTTGAGCATCACGGTTCCCAAGGTGACCCTTGAAGAGGCCGTGGGTGACTATCTGGAGACATCGAAGGTGAAGAGGTACGTGGGAGAGATTTGAAAACAAAAAACCCGTGCGGAGGCACGGATTTTTTGTGGAGCCGATGGTGGGGATTGAACCCACGACCTCTGCTTTACGAAAGCATTGCTCTACCGCTGAGCTACATCGGCATCAGGTCGGGGGCATGATAACAAAGCGTCTGGAAAAGGAAAAGACCCCGAGAGAGGGTCTTCAGTGGCGCAGAGGTTCTACGTTCGTCAGGACGTGGGACGCGGGATCAGCATCGGGTTCGGTGGCGAGGCTGCGCGCGCAGGGTCATCGGGGTTGCGATACACCTCGACGAAGATCGCGCCGCCGTTCACCAAGGCGATGGCCCAGGTGAAGGACGGGCCGTTCCACGTGGAGAGGACGACGCTCACCGTTCCCTTGAAGGTATTGGTGCTGGATTCCACGACCGAACCGCGGATCTTGCTTCCGTCGCTCATGGTGAGCTCGAGCTCTCTGGGCATGTCCACGAAGTCGGGGTCTTGGCTCTTGCGCCACGCCCTGATGCTCGTGACAGCCGCCTGGAACTCCGGCGTCTGGTCGCGCAGCAAGGCCAACCATTGGCCGACGTGCTTCGACGCGGGATGGGAGAACGGCGAACCGGTATGGATCTCGGACATCTCACCTCCAAAAAGTGAGTCGCCATCATAAACAAAAAAACCGTTTTTGTCAAACGGTTTTTCTCAGTGTCAATAGGGAGTGGTGCTTTTATTGGAGCGGAATACGGGAATCGAACCCGCGTCTCTTGCTTGGGAAGCAAGGATACTGCCATTGTACTAATCCCGCGCTTCTCGGTATCATATAGAGGATCATGAACTATGACAAGAATATCATTCGTCTCATTTTTTCTTTTTGCATTCGTATTCTTTGCGGGAGCAGTGGCTCCCGCCTATGCCGGACAGGAACTCGAGACCGTTCTCTCTACAACCTTTGACGCCGCGACGATCGTGAAGGGATACACGCTTGAGTCCAGTGACGGCTTGATGCGCCTGGGGATTCGTCCTGAGACGCTCAACGTCGCTACGCGTGTGGACATCAAGACGCTTGATCCATCGATCATGGCCGACACCCTCACGTCCTTCCAACCTCCGACAACTGAGACCCAACCACAGCTCTTGGGGAACATCTACCTGTTTGATATCCTGAATAAGACATCGTACGACGGAAGTGATTTTTTCTTTCTTGAGATCAAGTATCCGCAGGACGCGCAGGATACAGGCACGCTGCACGGTCGGCGCCGCATCTACTTTTACAACGGCGTGAAGGGCGCGTGGGAGGTGCTGCCGTCGGCGGATAATCCCGAGACGCAATCCGTGCGCGCCTTGATTCATCTGCCGTACGCGCGCCTGGCGATTTTTGAAGACAGCGAGATCCCAGAAGTCGGAGAGGCAAGTTGGTATGGCTATAGGGGGTGTGACTGCGCGGCGTCTCCCGATTATCCCAAGGGCACCACGCTCGTCGTCACGCGTCTGGATGATCCAACCAAGTCCGTTACCGTGGAGGTCAACGATTACGGCCCGGATCGCGCTGTGCATCCTGGGCGCGTGATCGATTTAGACAAAACGGCGTTTGCCAAACTCGTCTCCCTGGGCTCTGGACTCATTGATGTGCGTGTAACGCTTCTCCCATGATCCGTTTCAAACATGTTTCCAAAATCTATCCGCCCAACGTCGTAGGCGTTGAAGGCGTGAGCCTCCATATCCGTCCGGGGGAGTTCGTTTCGATTGTCGGCAAGAGCGGGACTGGGAAGTCGACACTCGCGAAATTGCTGTTTGCGGAAGAGCGTCCCACGCGCGGCACCATCGAGATCGGCGGCTGGGACATCACCAACATCCACGACCGGGACATCCCGCTTCTGCGGCGCCAGATCGGCGTGGTGTTTCAGGACTTCAAGCTGCTCCCCATGAAGACGGTATACGAGAACGTCGCGTTTGCCCTGCAGGTGGCGGGGGAGCGGCCGAAGCGCATCCGCGAGGTCGTGCCGGCCGTGTTGAAGATCGTGAACCTGGAGCCCATGACGGATCGCTATCCGCGCCAGCTCTCCGGCGGCGAGGCTCAGCGCGTCGCGATCGGGCGCGCGCTCGTGCATTCGCCTAAGGTCTTGGTGGCCGATGAGCCCACAGGGAACCTCGACACGATCAACACGCGCGAGATTGTGGACCTCTTAA
Source organism: Candidatus Uhrbacteria bacterium (assembly GCA_016205975.1). Lineage (GTDB taxonomy): Bacteria > Patescibacteriota > Patescibacteriia > UBA9934 > GWF2-40-263 > JACRJW01. Next base: position 7,671 of record JACQSK010000012.1, read on the forward strand.
AGAAGATCAACGAGTTCGGCACGACGGTGGCGCTGGTGACGCACGACCGTGAGGTGGTGAACGCTCTCAAAAAGCGCGTCATCACGCTGGAGGATGGAAAGATTACTTCGGATGTGGAGGAAGGGCGTTATAAACTTTAGGGAGGAACTATGCTCGTCTCAAGCTATCGCGTTACACGGTTCGCCTTCCAAAACTTTTGGAGAAACTTTTGGCTGTCCGTGATTACCATCAGCATGCTCGTGTTGACGCTCATGACCGTGAACATCCTGCTGCTTTTGAGTGCCGTGACGCAGCAAGCGATCGGGCTGGTCGAGGATCGCATTGAGGTCTCGGTGTATTTTCATGACTCCGTAGAGCAGGAAACCGTGGACGGCGCGGTGGCGTACTTGCGTAGTCTCTCGCAGGTGCGCGATGTGGAGACGATCAGCGCACAGGAGGCCTACGACCAATTCGTCGCGCGCCATGAGGGCGACGAGCAGATCATGGCGTCCCTGGTCGAGCTTGGGGAAAATCCGTTCGGGCCCACGCTGGTGGTGAAGGCAGAGCAAGCCGAGGACTTTGCGATCATCCTGGACGCGTTGGAGAACCCGCAGTTCCGCGATGCCATCCGCGATAAAGATTTTTCCGACTACGAACAGATCGTCGAGCGCATCCGCTCTACCACGGACCGCATCCGCGCCTTCGGCATCGCGCTGTCGGCCATCTTCCTGCTCATCGCCATCTTGATCGTTTTCAATACGGTGCGCATGGGCATCTTCATTCATCGGGAGGAAATCGGCATCATGCGACTGGTGGGTGCCTCCAACGGGTTTATCAAGGCGCCGTTTTATTTGGAGATGGTCCTCATGAGTCTCATCGCTCTCTCCGTGACGCTCATCGTGCTGTTCCCGATTCTTTCCATGTTGGAACCGCAGTTCCGCGTCTACTTTGCGACCGAGTCGGCTGGGCTCTTAGCCTTCTTCACGCGCAACGGCTTCTTGATCTTCGGTCTGGAGTTTTTGGGCCTTGTGCTCGTCTGTCTCTTTTCGACGACGCTGGCCATGCGGAAGTTTTTGAAAGTTTAAGGCAAAACAAAAGCCGTCCTAAGTTTATCGAAGGACGGCTTTTATGGTTCGGGGGGAAGGAATCGAACCTTCGTTCACAGCTTCAAAGGCTGCTGTCCTGCCGCTAGACGACCCCCGAGTTTTCTTTCCGTCGAGATCGTACCTAAGTTTTCCGTTCCGATCAAGATCCTCTGCGACTTTGGACAAGAGAGGCAAAAATCAGTATGCTAGGCCTTCAGGAGGATGCCATGGCCCTTATGAAATATCACGCCACGCAGTTTCATTTTTGCCAGTATCAGTTTGAGCCGGAAAAAAAGCGCATCCGGTTTTCGTATCGCGTCGAGTTTTCCAACCGCGCGCCGCTTGCGTTTGAGGAAGAGATTCGCTTGCCGCGCGCGCCCAGGCGCCTCCCGCCGGAATCGCTGCGTCTCTTTTTTGAGTCGTTGCACCTCATGCTGGGCATCAGCTATTACAAGCTCTACTTTCCGCCGCGCCTGCGCGTCCCCTACAAGCTCTCGCGGGAGCAGTGCGCTTTTTGGAATACGATCTACCGCAAGGGCCTCGGAGAGTTTTTGTACAAGAATCGTCTTGATCCCAAACGCGTGGCGCGCTTTACGCCCGGGAAGGCGAGTGCCACGCCCGTTCGCGTGGATGTTTCTGAGCGCGCCCTGTTGGGAATCGGCGGCGGCAAGGATTCCATCGTAGCGGCTGAACTGCTCAAGGGGACGATCGCGGCCACGTCGTTCCTGGTGCAGACCCAGCGCCAGGACACGATCGCTTCAGGCATTGCGCACGCGATCGGCAATCCCGTCCTGTCCGTCCGCCGCGTGCTTGATCCCAAACTCGCGTCTCGGCTTGAAGGCGCATACCAAGGCCATGTCCCGATCTCGGCGATCTACGCCTTCTTGGGCCTGCTTGCCGGCGCACTCTACGGCTATCGCTATGCCATCGTCGGCAACGAGCACAGCAGCAACGTCGGGAACCTGCGCTACCGCGCAGAGACGGTCAACCACCAATGGAGCAAGTCGGGCGAGTGCGAGGCGTTGATCCAGCGCTACACGCGGACGTTCATCACGCCCGACATCACCTACTTTTCCTTGCTGCGGCCGTTCTACGAAATCCGTATCGCAAAACTGTTTGCCAAGCACAAAAAATATTTTCCGCTCTTCTCGAGCTGCAACAGAAACTTTACGTCCTTTGGCGCGCGGCCCACGACGCGTTGGTGCGGCGCGTGCCCCAAGTGTGCGTTTGTCTTTTTGATTCTGGCGCCGTTCGTGCCCAAGATGGAACTGCTCGCGATCTTCGGGAAAAATCTGTTCGCCCAGGCAGCGTTGCTCCCGCTGTTTGCAGACGTGCTCGGGTTTGGTGCACACAAGCCGTTTGACTGCGTGGGCACCTTCGAGGAAGCGCAAGCCGCGCTGTTCCTTGCATCCAAGACGTACAAAAACGATCTCGTCGTGCGCGCGTTTGTGCACAAGATCAAGCGCCCCGCGGCTCTGGTCGAACAAGTGATGAAGACGCAACGCGCGCCAACGCTGCCCACGCCGTTTCGGCTGCTGGGCATCGACTCGGTCTGCCTGTTGGGGTATGGACGAGAAGGGAAGGTGACGCGCGCGTACCTCAAGAAACGCTATCCGCGCCTCACGGTCGGTATTCTGGACGCGCGCACAGACAAGCATTACCTCGCTCGCCAGGCCGCCTACGACCTGGCCGTGAAAACGCCAGGCATCCCCAAGACCAAGGTGACGATTCCTTATGTGACCGCGACGAACCTCTTTTTCTCTCAGATAAAAAATCCCGTGATCGGCGTTACGGGCAGCAAGGGGAAGAGCACAACCGCCAGCTTGATCGCGGAGATGCTTCGTGCGGCCGGGAAAAAGGTGCGGCTCGTCGGCAACGTGGGGGATCCGATGCTCCGCGCGTTCTTGGGAACCGTGGATCCGAAGGAGATTTTCGTCGTGGAGCTTTCGAGCTATATGCTGGACGACATTGAGTATTCACCTCATGTGGCTCTCCTCATCAACCTGTTCCCTGAGCACATGGACTATCACGGCGGCGTGGAGCCGTACTTCCAGGCGAAGGAAAACATTTTTGCTTTTCAAAAACCCGGTGACGTGGCGTTGCGCCCGCCGTTTCACGAGGAGGTTCCTCTCTCCGCGAGCGAGATCCCGCTCCTGGGCCCTCACAATCGCAAGAACATCCAAGCGGCGATCCGCGTGGCGCGCCTGTTCGGCGTTACGGACGCTCATGTCCGCAAAGCGCTCAAGGCCTTCCAGCCGCTCCCGCACCGTCTGGAGTTCGTCGCCGATGTGAACGGCATCCGTTTTTACGATGATGCCATCTCTACTACGCCGGAATCGACCCTCATGGCCATGAAGTCCTTGAAGCACATCGGCACCATCTTTCTGGGCGGGGAAGACCGCGGGTACGATTTTCGCAAATTAGAGCAGGCCCTGCGCGCCTACCCGATCCGTAACGTCGTCTTGTTTCCCGACTCCGGCAAGCGCATCCTCACCTCGCGCCGCGGACTGAACGTGCTCTCAACGCGCAGCATGAAGACGGCCGTGCGGTTTGCTTTTGCCCACACACGACCCGGTGAAATCTGCCTGCTCTCCACCGCCTCGCCCAGCTACTCGCTGTGGAAAAACTTTGAAGAAAAAGGCGACGCCTTCCAACGCGCCGTCCGTGCGCACGCGGTTGGCAAGTGAGAGGACCTATGGCATGATTGTCCTATCTCTTTCTCTGCTTCCTCCTTTGTCCCCTTTGCGCCCTCCCCCTATGCCCAAACCCACCTGTCTTTTTCTCGGTCGCTTCCAGCCCTATCACAACGGCCATCATCTTGTCGTCCAAGGGATGACCAAGCTGTGCGGGAAAATTATTATCGGCATCGGCAGCTCGGACAAGTCCCGCTCGGCGGAAAATCCCTACACGGCGCAGGAGCGCAAAGAGATGATCCAGGCCGCGCTGCAGGACGAGGATTTGATTCCCGTGTTCGACGTGCATTTCGTTGAGCTGCCGGACGCCTCCGACGATGAGGCGTGGACCAAGCAGGTTCTCGCGATCGCAGGGCCGGTAGACATGGTGTGGACGGGAAACCAGCAAACGAAGCAGTGTTTTGAGGGCAAGTGTCCTGTCAAAGAAATTAAGGAAGTCCCCGGAATCAGCTCGACCGCTGTGCGCGCACTCGTAAAGGCCAGGGGAGACTGGGCCAGCAAGGTTCCCGACGAAGTCGCCCGCACAATGCGCGAGCTTGGCTTGGATCGCATCAAGTAACATGAAACGTCTCACGCGCCTCATGGCTCTGCTCGTTGTCTTCGGCTCCGTATGGATGCACGGTATTTTGCCTGTTGAGGCGTCGGCGCATACCATGATGCCAGACGCGGGAGTCGCTTCGTGCTTGAATAAGTGCCTGGAGGCTTTGCACATCGACTTGCTCGACCATTTCGTCGTGCCCGCCGCTCCCGTCCATGTTGTCCCCGCAGCCGTGATCGAGACCGTGTTTGTCCCTGCCGCGGAAGACGCGAGCGCGGCGTACCCTTCTCACCATGACCCATGGAGGATTCTCACGACCATCAAACGAGAGTGAAACACGAGGCTCATGAGCGTCTAATTCATGTGTCTTGTGTTTTTTGATTATGTCCCACGAACAGCGCTTCTGCGTTGCCGGAACGACCTGTCATAGCTGTGAGATCGTTCTGGAACGCGAACTGAAAAAATTACCAGGCGTGCTCGACGTCCGCGCGTCCCATGCGGGGTCGTGCGTGGACCTCGTGCTCGCCAAAGATTCCAGCTTTACGCCCGACGACCTGGCGCGCCAGATGTCGGGATCGAAGTATCGATTTTCCTCCTGGCAGGACGCCCAGGCGCACAACGGATGGAACCTCAAGCGCACCGGCGGCATCCTGCTCGTCGCGCTTGCGATCTGGTACGTCCTGAATCAACTGGGGCTCTTGACCGTTTCTCCCACCGTGAACGCGGCCGGGGGACTGATCACTTTTTTCGTGATCGGACTTATCGCCTCGGTCTCCTCCTGCACGGCCGTGCTCTCCGGGCTGATCGTCGCACTCTCGGCCAACCACGCCAAGACGCACGCAACCGAGTCTGCACATGACCGGCTGCGTCCGCACATCCTCTTCAACCTCGGCCGCCTGATCGGTTTTGGCGTCTTCGGTTTTGCGATCGGCGCGGTCGGGTCCGTCCTCTCGCTCTCGCCGGGGCTGAACGCCCTCTTCGTGGTGGTGATCGCGCTGCTCATGCTGGGTCTGGGCGCGAACCTGCTGGACCTCGTGCCGCCGGGCGCCTTTGCCTTGCGTCCGCCCAAAGCCTTGGCCCACGCGATCCATCGCCTGCAGGATTCCCACCATCCGGCCGTGCCGTTCGTTCTGGGCGCGCTCACTTTTTTCCTGCCCTGCGGATTCACGCAGTCCGTGCAGCTTTACGCCCTCTCGACCGGCAGCCCCCTCACAGCGGCGGCGATCATGATCGTGTTTGCCTTGGGGACGATGCCGGCGCTCTTGGGACTGGGAGCCGCCACGTCGATCGCGCACGGTCGCCGGTTGAAGCAGATCACGCAGGTCGCGGGCGTCCTCGTACTGGTGATTGGTTTCGCACAGCTTCTGAACGGCTTTACCCTGTTGGGCGTCGCTTCTCCTGGCTCGGTTACGAAAGAAAAGCTCGCCGTGGCGCAAGACGCTCTCCTGCTCGTGGACGGAAAGCAAATCATCCAAATGGAAGTGGGCGGAGGTTTCTATGTGCCTGACGTGCTGCAAGTGGTCGAGGACATTCCGGTCGAGTGGGAGATCTACGGGCCGTCGTTCATGGGCTGTGCCGAGACGCTGGTCTCGCGCGGGCTGGGGATCAACGCGCGCCTGAAGCCCGGTGACAACACCGTCCGGTTCACGCCCAAGGAGCCTGGCGAGTATGTGTTTAGCTGTTCCATGGGCATGGTGCGTGGGACCATGATCGTCGTTGAAAAACCTTTATGACACACACAACATTCAAAATCAGCGGCATGCACTGTGCCTCCTGCGCGGTGAACATTGAGTCGGAGCTCGGCAAGCTCGCGGGCGTGAAGTCCGCTAACGTGAATTACGCGCTCGGGAACGCCGCGGTGGAGCACGAGGCGTCCGTCGCCGAGCACGACCTGCATGCGGTCGTGCATAAGCTCGGCTACCAGGTCGCGACAGGAGCACAAGACGAACACGCCCATCATGCGCAGGGTGCAACGGCTTTTCGTCGTGCCGCGTTCTCTTTGGCGCTCGCGATTCCGGCCGTGGTGTTTGCCATGCTGGGCATCTGGGGATGGGCGCAGGCGATTCTCGGCACCATCGTCGTGCTGGGGCCCGGCATGGAGTTCCATCGGATGACCTACCAGCAGTTGAAGCGCGGGCGCGCCAACATGGATACGCTCATCACCATGGGCACGCTCACGGCGCTTGCATTCAGCTGGTGGCAGTTTTTTGCCGGAGGGGATCTCTATTTTGAGATCGCGGCGCTCATCACGGCGTTCATCCTGCTTGGTCGGTTTTTCGAAGCGCGTGCGAAGGGCAGGGCGAGCGCGGCGATTTCCAGGCTGATGGAGCTGGGCGCGAAGATGGCGCATAGGATGGGGGGCGCAGAGGGCGCAGAGGGGACAGAAGTTGAGGACGTGCCGGTTGAGTCGCTCAAGGTGGGAGATCGTGTTTTGGTGAAGCCGGGAGAAAAGATTCCACTTGATGGGAAGATTCTCTCGGGGGAATCGTCCGTGGATGAGTCCATGCTGACCGGTGAGAGTATGCCGGTGGGGAAGCGCGCGGGCGATCAGGTTTTCGGCGCGACCGTGAATCAGCAAGGTGCGCTCGAGGTCGAGATCACGGCGATCTCGGGGAATACGGTCCTGGCGCAGATCGTTCGGCTCGTGGAGACCGCACAGCAGCAGAAGGCGCCGATCCAGAAGTTGGTCGACAAGATTTCGGGGGTTTTTGTTCCGATCGTGATTGTCATAGCCGCAGGCACGTTTGCCGTCTGGTTTCTCTTGACCGGAGAGGTGAGCACGTCCTTCATCCCGGCCGTGGCCGTGCTCGTGATCGCGTGCCCCTGTGCGCTCGGGCTTGCCACGCCCACCGCGATCTTGGTGGGCACAGGCCGCGGCGCCCGCGAGGGGATCTTGATTAAGAGCGGCGAGGCGCTGGAACGCAATCGGCATCTGGACGTCATCTTATTTGATAAGACCGGCACACTCACGGAAGGCCGTCCGACTGTGACGGATGCGCAGATGACGCCCGAGAGTCTATCGCTTGTCGCGGCGCTCGAGTCTTCCTCTGAGCATCCGCTTGCTCAGGCGGTCATCCGCTACGCCCGGGAGCAAGGGGTTCCTTCGCGCTCGGCCACCAATGTGCAGTCCATCACGGGCAAAGGGATCGAGGGACTCGTGGAGGGACGTTCGGTGCGCGTGGGCAGCCCTGTCTTCATGAATCTTCCCACGACGACCGGCGAGCTTGGATCGATGGTGGATGCGTGGCAGGGGCAGGGGAAGACCGTCATCATCGCATCAGAAGGTGACGCGATTCTTGGCGCCCTCGCGATCGCCGACGCGCCCAAGGCGCAGGCGAAGGCAGCCGTATCCGAGCTCAAGCGCATGGGACGCGAGGTCGTGATGGTCACCGGCGATAACCGTAAGACGGCCGAGGCGATCGCGCGCGAGCTGGGGATCGATCAGGTCGAGGCGGAGGTCTTGCCCGGGACCAAGCTTGAGGTCGTGAAGGCCTGGCAGGCGAAGGGCAAGCGCGTGGCCTACGTGGGCGACGGGATCAACGACGCTCCCGCGCTCACACAAGCCGACCTGGGCATCGCCGTGGGATCGGGAACGGACGTGGCGATCGAGGCCGGACAGATCGTGCTGGTGGGCGGCGGCCCCGAGAAGGTTGTCGCCGGTATTAAGCTCACGGCCGCGACCTATCGTGGTATCAAACAAAATCTATTCTGGGCGTTTTTCTATAACGTCGTGGCGATCCCGCTGGCAGCGCTGGGCCTCCTGAATCCGCTCATCGCCTCCGCGGCCATGGCGCTGTCTTCGGTGTCGGTGGTGATGAACTCGCTCAGGATCAAGCGGGCGAAGATTTAATCGTCCTACGAAAACCGAGTCGTTCAAAGCTCGGTTTTTGTGTTCTCGGTTCTCTATGTTATGCTGCTCGCTGTGAAGATACAGATCCCCTCGGGCCGTAGCCAGCCGGCGAGGTACCCCCTAGAGAAGCCCTCTAGGGGGAAATTAGGCTGTTATGAATTTCTACCTCCACTCTCCCTACCAACCCGCAGGCGATCAGCCTCATGCCATCGAGCAATTGACGGCCGGTGTTTTGGCAGGTGAGCGCGCGCAGACGTTGCTTGGCGTGACGGGTTCGGGCAAGACGTTTACGATGGCCAACGTCATCCAGAATGTCCAGCGCCCCACGCTCGTGATCGCGCACAACAAGACGCTTGCCGCGCAGCTTTGTAACGAGTTCCGTGAGTTTTTTCCTGAGAACGCGGTGGAGTATTTCGTGAGCTACTACGATTACTATCAGCCCGAGGCGTACCTGCCGCGCACGGATACATACATCGAAAAGGAGGCGATGATCAACGAGGAGATCGACCGCTTGCGCCATGCGGCCACGCAGGCCGTGCTGTCGCGCCGCGACGTGATTATCGTGGCGAGCGTGTCGTGCATTTATGCGTTGGGGAGTCCAGAGGAGTATGAGAGGAGCGTGCTTCATCTGGAGGGGCGCAGGGGGGAAGGGCGCAAAGGGGGACAAAGGGCGCAAAGTGGAGAAGGGTTAGATCGTAATGAATTGCTGCGCCGGCTCACGGATCTGCAGTTTGAGCGCACGACGGCGGATTTGACGCGCGGCCATTTCAGAGCGCGCGGCGATATCGTCGAGGTCATGCCCATGCAGGAGCAAATCGTGTACCGGTTGGTCTTTGAGGATGAGCGTATCGCCGCCATGCAGGCGCTTGATCCGATCACGCGCAAGATCCGCGAGGAGTTGCATGACGTGTGGATTTTTCCCGCCAAGCATTATGTCGTCTCACAGCCCCGTCAGGCGCAGGCTCTGCGCGACATTCGGTTTGAGCTTCAAGCGCAGCTCGAGCGTTTCGATCAGGAAGGCAAGGTCCTTGAGGCCGAGCGCCTCTCGCGCCGCACGCGCTATGACTTAGAGATGATCCAGAACATCGGCTATTGCAACGGCATTGAAAACTACTCCCGCAACTTTGACGGCCGCGCGCCCGGCGAGCCGCCGTATACGCTCATCGATTATTTCCCCAAGGATTATTTGCTCATGATCGACGAGAGCCACGTGACGGTCCCGCAGATTGGCGGCATGTACAACGGCGACCGTGCTCGAAAAAATACGTTGGTTGAGCACGGCTTCCGATTGCCGAGCGCCAAAGATAACCGGCCGCTCCAGTTTTCTGAGTTTGAGGAACGCGTCGGACAAGTGGTTTTTGTCAGCGCCACGCCTGGGGCGTACGAGAAGGAAACGTCAGGCCGGGTTGTGGAGCAGATCATCAGGCCTACGGGACTTGTAGATCCGGAGATTACGGTGCGGGGAGTCACGGAAGGGCGCAAAGGGGGACAAAGGGCGCAAAGGGGGCAAGTTGAGGATCTTATCGAGGAGATCGTGCTGCGCGTTGAGAAAAAAGAACGTACGCTCGTGACGACGCTTACGAAAAAGATGGCCGAGGATTTGACGGAGTTCCTTGTCGAGAAAGGCATCAAGGTTCAGTACCTCCACTCAGACGTGCAGACGCTCGACCGTATCACCACGCTCTCCGACTTGCGCCGCGGTGTGTATGACGTGATCGTCGGCGTGAACTTGCTGCGTGAGGGATTAGACCTTCCCGAGGTGACGCTCGTCGCGATCTTGGACGCGGACAAAGAAGGCTTCTTGCGCTCCGAGACGTCTATCATCCAGACCATCGGCCGCGCCGCGCGCAACGTGAAGGGCGAGGTGATTCTCTACGCGGACGAAATCACCGGCTCGGTCAAACGCGCCATCAAGGAAACCGAGCGCCGTCGCAAGATTCAGCTTGCCTATAACAAGAAGCACAACATCACGCCCAAGACCATCGAAAAACAGATTCACGATATCCGCGCGATACTCTCTGGTGACGAAAAATCTACTGAGGCGATTTTGAAACTCGAGCTCACCGCCGAGCCGCACGAGATCAAGGAAGTCATCAAAGAAAAAGAATACGAGATGCAGGAGGCCGCGAAGAAGCTTGACTTCGAGACGGCGGCAATTTTGCGAGATGAGATCGCGTTGCTGAAGAAAGAATTGAAAGGGAAATGATTATGCAAGACAAGATCGTGATCAAAGGCGCCCGGGAGCACAATCTCAAGAACATCTCGCTTGAGCTGCCGCGCAACAAGCTCATCTGCTTCACCGGCGTCTCGGGCTCGGGGAAGTCAAGTTTGGCGTTCGATACGATTTTTGCCGAGGGGCAGCGCCGGTATGTCGAATCGCTTTCGGCGTATGCGCGGCAATTTTTGGGGCAGATGGAAAAACCGGACGTGGACGAGATCGAAGGATTGTCGCCGGCGATCTCCATTGACCAAAAGGCGCATGGGAGCAATCCGCGCTCCACCGTCGCGACCATCACCGAGATTTACGATTATCTGCGCGTCTTGTTCGCGCGCGTGGGGACGCCGCATTGCGTGACGTGCGGCGAGGCGATTCAGAAGCTGACGAACGAGGAGATGGTGGACGTGGTGTGGGAGAGGGCGCAAAGGGGGACGAGGGAACGGGCGCAAATGGGGATAGAGGGCGCAAAGGGGGCAAAGGGGGAAGGGGGATCGTTGAAGATTTTGGCGCCGGTGGTGCGGGGAAGGAAGGGCGAGTACTACCAGATGCTCTATGACCTGTATAACTCTGGCTTCGCGCGCGTGCGGATCGACGGGAAAGAATTTCGGTTGGATGAGCAAATTAAACTGGCTCGCTACAAACAGCACACCATCGAGATCGTCGTGGACACGATTGCGGTTGCGTCGTTTGCGACCACCCCCAAGGACGCGCGCCAGCGCTTGGCCGACGCTCTCGAGATTGCCGTGGATCGCGGAGGGGACGTGGCGACGATTATCTATCCGGACATGAGCGAGCAGCTCCTGTCCAGCAAGTTCAGCTGTCCCAAAGACGGCTTTTCATTTCCCGAGATCGAGCCGCGTTTGTTTTCGTTTAACTCGCCGTATGGCGCCTGTACTGAATGTACGGGGTTGGGGACGGCGGAGTTGTTCTCCGAGGAGCTGTGCGGGCTGTGCTCGGGAGCGCGATTGAGGAAAGAGTCGCTGTATGTGTGGCTGCCTGGTGGGGAGACAAAGGAGGACAAAGGGCGCAAAGGGGTATCGATTGTGGATATCACAAGAATGTCGATCGTGCAGGCGGTTGAGTATTTCAACACGCTGACGCTCACGGAAAAGCAAACGCAGATCGCGAGCTCTGTGCTGAAAGAGATCCAGAATCGTCTGCAGTTCATGCTGGACGTTGGCCTCCATTACCTGACGCTCAATCGGATGGCGGGAACGCTCTCGGGCGGAGAGGCACAGCGCATCCGGCTTGCCAGTCAGGTCGGTTCCAAATTGGTGGGCGCCATGTATGTGCTGGACGAGCCGACGATCGGGTTGCATCAGCGCGACAACGATCGATTGATCGAGACCTTGGAAAACTTGCGCGACATCGGCAATACCGTAATCGTCGTCGAGCATGATGAGGACACGATCCTTGCCAGCGACTATATGGTTGAAATCGGTCCGGGTGCGGGCGTGAACGGCGGACACGTGATCGCCGCGGGGGAGATGTCGAAAATCATCGACGACACAAAGTCCCTCACGGCGGCGTACTTGCGAGGCGACAAAAAAATAGACGTGCCGGCGGAGCGCCGCGCTCCAGGCAGGGATGCGATCAAGATCAAGGGCGCATCACAGCACAACCTCAAGCATATCGACGTGGAGATTCCTCTGCGGCGGTTCGTGTGCGTCACGGGTGTCTCAGGTTCGGGTAAGTCCAGCCTGGCCTATGAGACGCTGTATAAGGCGATCTCGAAACGCTTATATGCGACCAAGCATACGCCCGGCGCGCATGAGGCGCTGTTGGGCGTAGAGTATCTGGACAAGGCGATCCTGATCGATCAAGGCGCCATCGGCCGCACCTCGCGGTCGAACCCGGCGACCTACACCGGCGCGTGGGATCCCATCCGTGACCTGTTTGCTTCAACGGCCGAGGCGCGTTATCGCGGATACAAAAAAGGTCGGTTCAGTTTCAACCGACCAGGCGGACGATGCGAGCATTGCGAGGGCCACGGCTTGATCTCGATCGAGATGCATTTTTTGCCGACCGTCTTTGTCACGTGCGACGTGTGCAAGGGGAGGCGGTTCGACCGAGAGACGCTCGAGATCGTGTACAAGGAGAAGAATATCTTTCAGGTTTTGGAAATGGAAGTCGAGCAAGCCGCGGAGTTTTTCAAGGACGTCCCGGCCGTGTCCGACAGGCTTGAGACGCTCAAGCGCGTCGGTCTGGGCTACGTGAAACTCGGCCAGCCCGCGCCCACGCTCTCCGGCGGCGAGGCGCAGCGCGTAAAGCTCTCGACCGAGCTCGCCAAACGACAGACAGGCAAGACGCTGTACTTACTCGATGAGCCCACGACCGGGCTGCACTTTGAGGATGTGAAGAAGCTGCTGGAAGTCCTGCACGAGCTCGTGAGCAAAGGGAACTCCGTTATCGTTATCGAGCACAATCTAGATGTGATCAAGACGGCTGACTGGATTATTGATTTGGGTCCAGAGGGCGGGGATCTTGGCGGTCATGTCGTCGTGGTTGGTACGCCTGAGGACGTGGCGCGCCACGCAAAAAGCTATACGGGGCAGTATTTGAAACGTGTGCTGAAGAAATAAAAATAGGCGGGCGAGGCCCGCCTATCATTTTTTATTATTCAACGATCAGTGCACCTTCCATCCCAAACGCGCGGTGCGAACCGATGTCGCAGTAGATGGGATACGTTCCCGGTTCGCTTGGCGCTGTGAAGGTCAAGGCTTCCCCTTCGACGATCGCGAAGTTCAGATTGAGTTCGTCGATCACGAATGTGTGGAACCCGGAGTTCTTGGTAAACGTGACGCGGACGAGGTCACCGGGCGACGCCTTGATTTCTTTTGTGCTGAAGAAGAAGTTGCCTGTTTCCATGTCGAGCGACACGTCCTCCTCTTCGCCCAAGACGACTTCGATGACCGGGACGTCGTTTTGCGTTGTGACGTTTCCAAACTCATCGATCTCAACGATCAAGCCGGCTTGGACATTGGCGGCATCCGAATCCTCGGATGCGCCGTTGGTTGGTTCATCGGCGTTTTGTCCGGCGGTGAACTCCACATCCGCGGTTGCTTCCGCAGATGTCTGTGAATCCGTTTGTGCGGCGCATCCGGCTCCGACGAGCACGAGGACGGCCAAGAGGGGGAAGATATTTTTCATAGTGAGTCCATGGTACCAAGGTTCTTCTTGGGCGCCAAGTATGGTAGGATTTTTGCTATGATTCCGCCAGAAATTCATTTGAAGAATCGTCACCTCCCTGACGCGCCTGGCGTGTATTTTTATTACGATCGCGCGGGCCGCCTGCTGTACATCGGCAAGGCGACGTCCTTGAAGCGACGCGTCGGTTCCTATTTTGTGAAGGCGCACGACGATCGCATCGGCGAGATGGTGGCGCAGATTCGCAAGATCGATTACATCGAGACGCCCACAGTGATCGAGGCGTTGGTGCTTGAAGCCAACCAGATCAAGGCCCATCAACCCAAGTATAATATCCTCCAGCGCGACGACAAGACGTTTTTGTATCTGGTGATCACCAACGAGGCGTTCCCTCGGCCGGTGTTGATGCGCGGACGCGAGCTTCAGCAGATGGGGGTGGATCCGTTGAAGAGGAAGGGAGACAAAGGGAAACAAAGGGCGCAAAGGGACTGGGGAGGAAAATTTTTGCGCGTGTTTGGTCCGTACACGAGCAGCCGTTCGCTCAAGATGGCGCTTGACTTGATCCGTCGAAGTATTCCCTGGAGCGACTGTCAGCCTCCTGGGGTCACGGGTCGGCACCGACCGTGTTTTAACGCCCAGATCGGGAAGTGTCCGGGCGTGTGCTCGGGGACGATCAGCAAAACAGCCTATCGGCGCGTGATCCGTCAGCTCATTCTTTTTTTTGATGGGAAGAAGGCGAGGCTTGAGCGGGAGCTGAAAAAAGACATGGCACGCGCGGCCAAGGAGCTTCGTTTTGAAGAAGCCGCGGCGCTGCATCGTCGCCTCACCGCGCTCACGCACATCCAGGACATTGCGCTCATTTCGCGGGAGGACCATGAGCTTCCGTTTACGCAAGAGAGGACAGAGGGGTCCATCAATCTTCATGGCCGCATCGAGGCCTACGACATAAGCAATATCTCAGGCACGTCAGCGGTCGGATCGATGGTGGTGTTTGTGGAAGGGAAGCCGGTCAAGGCGCTGTATCGTAAGTTTAAGATAAAGACGGTTATGGGAGTCAACGACGTTGCGTGCATGGAGGAAGTCATGAGGAGAAGGTTACAAAGGGGGCAAAGGGCGCAAAGGGGATGGGAGTTGCCGGAGCTAATGGTTATCGATGGGGGAGAGCCGCAGGTGAATCGAGTCCAAGAGGTACTCGATGCGCTCGGCGTGACCGTGCCGATCATTGGGATCGCCAAGGGGTTTGATCGCAAGCAAGATCGTCTTGTATACGATCACAGCAACCAAGAGTTACAACGCGTTGTTACACGCGGCAAAGAATTATTTCAGCGCGCGCGCGACGAAGCCCATCGGTTTGCGGTGAAGTATCACAGAACGCTCAGAACCAGACACTCCATCCGTTAGGTTATCCACATATTTTTTTGGATCGATTTCGTCCTGCAAAACAGGGCTTTTTTGATGGTCGAAAGTGGATAGAAGTATTTGACGCGTGTCATTCAGTGGTTTAGAATGGTGACAGGTGGAGATAAGTGGGGATTGATCGAGAGCCGCTCGATTGATGCTCACTTTTATTTAAGTGCCACCCAAGCGGCTCTATGTTTATCGGCGAGTACAAACACGCGATCGATGAAAAAGGACGTCTTGCGATTCCCGTTAAGTTTCGCAAAGACCTTGCCAAGGGAGCCGTGGTCACGAGGGGACTCGACACGTCGCTGTTCCTGTTCCCCAAGGAGGAGTGGGGCAAGCTCGCACAGAAACTGGCTAGTTTGCCCCTGGGGCAATCCAACAGCCGCGCCTTCGCCCGACTCATGCTTGCGGGCGCCATGGACGTGGAGATGGATAAACAGGGACGCGTCGTGTTGCCGGAATACCTCCGAGAGTATGCGAGCCTTGAGAAGGCCGTTGTCGTGGCTGGTCTCTACACGCGCGTGGAGATTTGGGACCAGCGGAAGTGGGAGGCGTACAAGAAAAAAGTTGAGAGCGACGCCGATGCGGTTGCGGAGAAGCTGGGGGAGCTTGGCGTGTAGAGATCTCTGTCGTTCGGATGCGCGGTTTGGAGTGTGTCTCGTGGTTAATGAACCTTTCCACGAGAAGCACTTCAATCCCGGCATCCTAACAGGAGGCAGCATTTTTTATGCACGAACCTGTCCTCCTTCCTGAGGTGATTGCATCCCTCAAGCCGGAGCCGAACCATTTTTTGATAGACGGCACCGTGGGGCTGGGGGGACATGCGGAAGGTTTCCTTGCGCGTGTCCTTCCTGGCGGCCGTCTGCTGGGCATTGATCGCGATGCCGACAATCTGGAGCGTGCGCGTGAGCGTCTCTCTGGATTTGGTGAAAGCGTTGTGTTGGTTCAGGACAGCTATGCCAACGTTAAGGCTCATGCGTATGCTCATGGATTTCATCACGTCAACGCGGTTCTCCTGGATCTTGGTTTCTCTTCTGTCCATGTGGATGATCCAAGCCGGGGCTTCTCGTTTACGCACGATGGACCACTCGACATGCGCTATGACCGTTCACAAGCGCTCACCGCAGAGCGAATCGTGAACACATGGTTGGTCGATGAGCTGGCGCGGATTTTCCGGCAGTTCGGCGAAGAGACGCGCGCGCGTCAAGCCGCAGAGGCGATCGACGCGTGCCGAGGGCTGGCGCGCATCCAGACGACGAGGCAATTGGTGGCGTGTCTTGAGCGCGTGCTTCCTCGACAGGGAAAGGCACACGGCGCAACTCGCGTGTTCCAAGCACTCAGGATCGCGGTCAACGACGAGTTGGGGCAGCTCGAACGGGCTCTTCCCGATTTCGTGGACTTGCTCGTGCCAGGCGGAAGAATCGCCATCATCAGCTTCCACTCGCTGGAAGACCGATTGGTTAAACGATTTCTGAAGTCGCGCATGGATCTGCGCCTCGTGAACAAACGCGTCATCACCCCAAGCCAAGAGGAAGTGCGAAAGAACCCTCGCGCCCGCAGCGCCAAGCTGCGCGTGGCCGAGAAATTGTAAGCCATCCTGGCACCCCCACGGACTCTATGTATTCGGTTCCCGTACAAGCCGCGGTGTATTCCCCTGACGCTTTTTCGCAAAAAAAGAGTTTTCGACTTTTTCTTCGCGATCACGCTGTTGGATTGAATGTCGCCTCTCTCATGGCCGTCGGTCTCCTGTTGATTGCACAGATCATCCAAGTGAACGCGGCGACGACGAAAGGCTATCAGATGCGTGAGCTGGAAAATCAAATCGGCGAGCTTTCTCTTTTGCAGCAAAAACTACAACTGGAATCGCGCAAGGTGCAGTCGCTTGAGCATGTTGCCAGCTCTGTGAAGATGCTCGGCTTTGTTGAGTCCGAGCAGCCGACGTATCTCTCTGCCTCCGTGCCATCGGTCGCCATGGCGCAGTAATCCCGTAATAGGCGGGAGCCCCTGCTCTCGCAGGAAACAGCCAAACGTTGTTTTTTATTTGTGTGGATGGCTCTACACTCGTTTGACAAAGCCTCTGAGAGATGCGAGTGTAGCTTGGCCATGGATCCTCGTGGCACGATCGTGATCAGGCGGCGACCGAACAGGCGTCCGCAGATACGACACGAAAAGGAGAAGAGATGGCAACGTTCCCACGCGGGGAAGTGTTTTACACGCTCAACCACGACGCCCTCATCTGCCCACCGTTGTTTGAGCGTCGGCCTGTCAGGTTGTGCGAACTCGTGTCGGCACGCCACATCGAGAGTGAAGAGGAGTGGCGTAAGAGGCTTGCAGAGTTTCTCGCGAATTGCGATCACACTCGCGGCATCGATCGGCAGGATCTCATCATCGATCTCTCCTCGCCCTGGCCCATCGTGGTGAGGAGTCGGCTCAACTGTACGTTCGACGGGTCCCAGTGGACCATGCACATGGATCGGCGATTGCTGAGGACGACGTCCGAGGAAATTCTCCGCAAGGACATCGTTCAGATTTCCGTGGACGTGACCTTCGCGAGTGCCAGCTACGCATGGAATACGGCGGTCTGGCAGAATGACCACACCCACCATGTGGTGCGCAAGGACTGTTGGCGTTGTCAACTCTTCGGCCGTGACCCCAAGATTCTGATGGCCATGATGGTGGCTATCCAGACGAACCATGAAAGCCCCAGAGGCCTCCTGCTCAGTACCTGACCCTGCTTACGACGCCCTCATCATAGGGCGTTTTCTTTTTTTGAAGGACGGACCACGCCCTTGACGGATGGCCTTCGTTCATGTACCAATGCCTGTCGCAAGACGCCTACGCAACGGCGTGAGCGCTACGGCAGAACGGGAGATGACATGTCGTTTGTTCCCTATATCGGTGTCACAGGATTCGTGTCGCGCGAGGAGGTCGATGCCGCTGTGAGCACGCTCGACGCGCTTCCAGCCTGGAGTGACAGACGCCTGATGGTAGGCGTGCTCGTGAACAGCAAGACCTTGCGAGGCGTACGCCATGCGCGTCCATTTCGCTATCCGTTGATCGAGCGCGTCGCGGGACTGTTCCATCCGCATCGCCGAGCCGTCAATCTGATCCACTACGCGACCGACGACCCGCAGGCGCTCAGCGTCCAGCTTGAGGAACTCGTGTACCGAGGTGGAAAGCATCTCGACGGTTTCCAGCTCAACCAGTGCTGGCCGGATCCCCGCACGATTCGTCTCCCCAAAGGTCTGCGCGTCGTGCTCCAGATCGGCAGCCATGCACTTTCGGAGGTGCAGAAGGATCCGGATCTTCTCAGCCAGCGTCTGTCCGAATATAGCGGCGTCGTCACCGACGTCCTGATCGACGACAGCGGCGGGCGAGGGATCCCGATGGATGCGCGGCTGGCCAACGATTACGTCCGTGCCATCTTCCTCGAGCACCCGCAGTTGGGGATCGGCGTGGCCGGCGGGCTGTGCGCGCAGAGCCTGCGTTCGCTTCAGGCCCTGGTCAATCGGTTCCCGACGCTCAGCGTGGATGCCGAGGGCCGTCTGCGTACGCCGGAGGACCACCTCGACCTGGAGGAAATGAGGCGATACATCGTTGTCGCCGACAAGCTGTTCGACCACTAGTTCTCACGGTTGCTCGCCCCGTCCCAACCGCCAAGTTCGGCCGGGGCTATTTTTTTTTGCGACTAAGTGAATGCTTTTGAGCTTTGAAGCGCGCGGGCTTGCCCTTGCATGCTTTCACCCAAGGATGAAAAAGTACACGGCCCCGAAGCCGTCACTGTCAACGACCTCATAAAGAGTGTCTACACTTTCTTCCGATCGCAAAAAAATGTAGACGTAGACGTGCTTTTTCGGATGGTTAACGTCCGTCGGTGTATAGCCGTTTGGGCGAACGTTGAAAATAAACGTAGACACTTTTTTGCGATCGGAAGAAAGTGTAGACACCGTGTTTCAGATGGTTGTTGTTTGCGCGTCTTTGTATGAGGATGATTGGTACGGTATAGTGGTCACGATCTATGCTCCATTTCGTTCAACCAACCACATGGGAGGATGTGTTTCAAGATTGGAAACGGCGGGAGGGAAGTGATCCTGGCTGGATTCATTGTGCGACCATTCTAAAGGGTTGGCCGGATTGGGAATCGTGGCGGCGCTTTACGGCGGCGCAGGTTCAGGCAGATGAACGCGCGTGGAATCTTTTTGAGTTTACGGATCCGATGCGTGATATCCCCATGATGCTCGTGGGTCCGTTCGCGGGCTGGCAGGCGAAGCTCCCCGTACCCAACCGACAGACCTTTGCCGACCTCGTGCGCAGGCCTGAACAAGCCGTTCCTCTGCACTCCCATGAAAGAGTTGCGGGTATCATGAAGCATTTTCCGCCGTCGACGACGTTCTTCGGACTCAAGCGCGAGGACACCGGAGCAATCGTCTGCCTGGAAGGTCATCACCGTGCGACAGCCGTGGCACTCTGCGAGCTCGCCGGGGACGAGATAAACTTTGGCGGTCCTGTTCGGGTGGCGCTTGCTGATCTCGGCGTTGACGAGGTGGGGCTTCTTGATCAGGTTCTTGCGCGTGGAACGACCAGAGCCGTCAAATGAACGACCTGTGTTATACTATAGTCACCAAGGAGGATATGCTACAGACTGCCATCTTCGATCAGGAGGCTGCACAACAAGCGCTCGCGAGCATCAACTGGCTCAATCCAACCTGGGATCTTTTTATCCTGATATTTTTTGTCGTCGCCTCGCTTATCTATGGTATTTCCCTTGGCCGCGACCGTATCATCGTGATCTTGGTCTCGATCTACATGTCGCTCGCGATTGTCAACTACATTCCGTTCGTCGCCGAGTTTAACGCGAGGATTTCCGTGAACGACGCCTTCGCCTTGCGCGTGACCGTGTTCCTTGGCGTGTTCATCCTGTTGTTCTTTTTTCTCTCCCATTCGGCGCTCATGCGCACACTGGGCCATGGCGCAACGCAGGGGAAGTTTTGGCAGGTGATGGTTTTTTCGTTCTTGCATGTGGGATTGCTCATCAGCGTGACACTTTCGTTTTTTCCGTCTGACCTCGCCGGCATCCTCTCGCCGTTCACGCGCGCGTTTTTCCTGAGCAACATCGCGCGTGCCATGTGGGTCCTTCTGCCCGTGCTGGCGATGGCCTTGCTGGGAAGGAAGGAAGACCTTCCGCGCTTTTGAAATAGACCTCCCAAACGGGTGCAGAGCCCGCTTTTATTTTTGGAAAGGAGACGCTATACTGTCGTCGATATGATTCGTCTCTACAACACGCTCACGCGGCAGGAGGAGGAGTTTCGTCCGTTGCATGAAGGCAAGGTGAGCCTGTATACCTGCGGCCCGACCGTGTATTGGTTTGCGCATATCGGAAACATGCGTGCCTTCCTTTTTGCCGACATCCTGCGGCGGACGCTTGAGGTAAACGGCTATGAGGTGAAGATGGTCATGAACATCACCGACGTCGGCCACCTGACGAGCGACATGGACGAAGGGGAGGACAAGATGATCGTCGCGATGCAGCGCGAGGGCAAGACCGCGCGTGAGATCGCGCAGGTTTACACGGACGCGTTTTTGGCGGACGTGGATCGCTTGAATATCAAGCGCGCCAACCTTTATCCCAAGGCTACCGAGCATATTCCCGAACAGATCGAAATGATTCAGTCGCTGGAAAAAAACGGCTTCACGTATCGCACCTCCGACGGCATCTATTTTGATACGTCCAAACTCGATAGCTATGGCCGGCTCTCGGGACAGAAAGGCGAGGAGAAGCTCGCGGGCGCGCGGGTGGGCATGGGGGAGAAGCGGTACGCGACGGATTTTGCGCTCTGGAAGTTTTCTCCAGCGCACAGCACGCGGGAGATGCAGTGGAACTCCCCATGGGGCATCGGGTTCCCGGGCTGGCACATTGAGTGCTCGGCGATGTCCATGAAGTATCTCGATGTCCCATTCGACATCCACACCGGCGGCGTGGATCACATCGCGGTGCATCATGAAAATGAAATCGCGCAGACGCAAGGCGCCGAGGGCGTGCTGGAAGCCAACCTCTGGATGCACAGCGAGTTTCTGACGGTCGACCAGGGCAAGATGAGTAAGTCACTGGGGAACCTGTACACCGTCGCCGATCTGATCGAGAGAGGCTATGACCCGCTTGCGTATCGCTATCTCGTCCTTGGCGCGCACTATCGGTCCAAGCTGAACTTCACCTTCGAGGCGCTCGACGCGGCGCACAACGCGCTCACAAAACTGCGGGAGACGATTCGTGATTGGGACGAGCCGGACATCGGCTGCGCGGAGCTAGAGGAAAAATTTTTCGCGTCTCTGAATGATGATCTGAACACACCCCAAGCGCTCGCGGTGCTCTGGGAGCTCGTGAACGCGGATCTTCCCACCGGGGCAAAGGCCGAGTCCCTGCTCAAGATGGATCGGGTTCTCGGTTTGCGATTGAAGACGGTGCTTGGGCAGGCGTTGGATGTTCCACAGGACGTTCAGCGGCTCGTGGACGAGCGTGAGACAGCCCGCGGGAACAAAGACTGGAAACGCTCCGACGAGCTGCGCGTGGCCGTGGAAGCCCTCGGGTATCTTGTGGAAGACACGGCACAAGGGCCGCACATCAAAAAACATTCGCCGACTGTGGTAAAATAAACGTCATGACAACCAATGGACAGAAAAAGGAACTGACACCCGTAGCGCCGGCCGAGTCGCCGGTTCATCTTGGGGCAACCCACGAGCACCCAGCCGTTCAGGAAGTCGGTAAGACAAAGGAAACGCGGGAAGCGGCGCACGCCGACGCGCGCGCGGCAGAGCCGAAACCCCCGGAGCCCGTAGCGCCCATCGTGCCTCCCGTGGCTGTGCAGGCGCCCGCGACCGTGCAAGAAGATCATCTCGTCCGCAAGATCGAAGACATCCTCGCGGAGGACTTGACCGATGTGTATCTCTCTTTGCCGCTTGACGCGCAGGTGGCGTTTAAGTCTAAGGGCGAGCAGACCGCTTCGAAGATTCACGCGCTCGTGCAAGCCGCCAAAGTGAACGCCAAGAAAATTTTTTTCCTCATCCGCGACTGGCTGAAAGTCCTCCCAGGCATGAACCGTTTTTTTCTGGAGCAGGAGGCGAAAATCAAAACAGACAAAATCCTCCTCGTCAGCGAAATGGAGCGACAGGAGCGAAAACAAAATGACCTGTGACGAGCGTATTTCAATTCGGCCTTGAGACAACCCCTGAGCCTGTGCGAACGGTGGCACAGGGGGATTTGTATATCTCTGGATTGATTTTGTGGTTTCTGGCCGGCCTGGCCGCGGTGATCGGCCTCTTGTTCGTCCTGCGCTTTACGCTCCGGCGCCTGGCGCGCGCGAGGCATGCCACTTTTGATCGTGTGACACTTCTGGTGACGCTGCCGAAGTTCCGCCACGAGGAAGAAAGCGAACGCGCCTCCACCAAGGATCAAGTTAAGGAAGCCATCGCCGCCGCGGAAATTTTTTTCTCTGCGCTGGGCGGACGCAAGGCCGAGTGGGGATTGCGCCCATGGCTCTTGGGACGCAAAGACGAGATCGCCTTTGAGATCGTCTCGCACAAAAAGCTGATCAAGTTTTACGTCTCGGTTCCTGTCTCCATGCGCCAGATGATCGAGCAGCAGCTCTCCGCCGCTTACCCCGATGTCTATATGGAGGAAGTCGAGGACTACAACATCTTCCAGCCCGCGGGGGTCATTGTCGGCAGCTATCTCGCCTTCCGCAGGCAGAATGCATTCCCCGTGAAGACGTATGTCAATCTCGAAAAGGATCCCCTGAACGCCCTCACGAATATTCTTTCCAAGATTCCGGACAAGGACGGAGCCGCATTTCAATTTCTCGTGCGGTCGTCGTATGCCTCTTGGCGCAAGAATGGTATCCAGATCGCCTCCAACATGCAGCAGGGCATGAAGCTCGCAGACGCGATCAAGGGCCGGAAGAAAAAAAAGACGGACCTGCTGGAGCTGGCGGGTTTCGGCGGGGAAGCGTCCAAAGAGCCGGAGAAAGACTACCGGCTTTCCCCGCAGGAAGAAGAGATCGTGAAGGGGCTCGAGGGAAAAGCGAGCAAGGCAGGCATGGACGTGTGCATCCGTTTGGTGAGCTCCAGCGCGTCGGCCGCCTCGGCACAAACCTTGATGCAGAACATGCTGAACGCATTCGCGCAGTACAACATTTACGAGTACGGAAACTCGTTCGTCAAAGTCGTCCCGCGCCGGAAGAAACGCCTGATCCGAAATTTTATCTATCGCGTGTTCGATGAACACAACACCGTCGTTTTGAATGCCGAGGAGATGGCGAGCCTCTGGCACCTGCCCACGCCTTGGACCGAGACGCCCAACATCCAGTGGCTCTTGGCGCGCAAGGGACCGGCGCCGGCCAACGTCCCAGGGTCCGACGAGGGCGACCTGGAGCTCGGGTACAATATGTTCCGTGGGATCAAGACGCCGGTGTGGATGAAGGCGATCGACCGGACGCGGCACATGTATGTCATCGGTAAATCCGGCTCGGGTAAGTCCCAGCTGATTGCGAGCCTCGCCCTGCAGGATATTCGGGCCGGCCACGGAGTCGCGGTCGTGGAACCGCACGGCGATTTGATCGAACAGATTTTGGGCAACATCCCCAAAGAGCGCGTGGACGACGTGATCGTGTTCAACCCATCCGACCTGGAGCGCCCCATGGGGCTCAACATGCTGGAAGCCAAAGACGAGAGCATGAAGGATTTTGCCGCGCAGGAAATGGTCGCTATTTTTTACAAGCTGTTCCCTCCCGAAATGATCGGCCCCATGTTCGAACACCACATGCGCAACGTCATGCTCACCTTGATGTCGGACACGGAGAACCCCGGCACCATCGCCGAGATCCCGCGCATGTTCTCGGATGCGGACTTCCAGCAGATCTGGCGCGCCAAGGTAAAGGATCCGGTCATCCAATCGTATTGGGTCAACGAGGTGGACAAGACGTCCGACTTCCACAAGTCCGAGATGCTCGGCTACTTGATTTCAAAAGTCGGCCGGTTCGTGGAAAACGAAATGATGCGCAATATCATCGGCCAGACGCGCTCGAGCTTCGATTTCCGCGAGGTCATGGATAAGAAAAAAATCCTGCTCGTGAATCTCTCTAAAGGAAAAACAGGCGATGTGAACGCGGAGCTCTTGGGTCTCATCATCGTCTCCAAGCTCCAGATGGCCGCGCTCACGCGCGCGGATATTCCGGAAGATCAGCGCCACGACTTCTACCTGTACATCGACGAGTTTCAGAACTTCATCACGGATTCAATCGCGACCATTCTCTCGGAGGCGCGCAAGTACCGCTTGAATCTCATTATCGCCCACCAGTACATCGGCCAGCTCGTGAAGAACAACGACACGAAAATCCGCGATGCCGTGTTCGGCAACGTGGGCACAAACTTCGTGGCGCGCATCGGGCCAGAGGACGTCGAGACGCTCGAAAAGATTTACGCGCCGGAGTTCACCGGCTACGACATGATCAACTCCGACAAGTTCACCTGGTACGTGAAGATGATCGTAGACAATGCGCAGATCAAACCGTTCACGCTCAACTTCACGCCGCCGCCCAAGGGAGACGTGGAGCTCGCCTCCGCCATCAAAGAGCTGTCGCGCCTCAAGTACGGACGCGACCGCGCGATGGTCGTTGCCGACATAACGGAACGGATGCAGATGGGAAGTTTGGGCGCGCCGGCAAAGACAGGAGAGTTTTAATGAGTCAACCTATGGCCGCTTATTCTGATGAAGAACAAACAGACGAGATCTTCGAGATCGAGCCGGACGCGGATCTCCATGCCAATACCCTTGAGCATGGCGACGTGCGCGGACGTTTGGCGTTGCAGATGTTGAAACAGGTTCGTGACAGCCTGAATCATGTCATCCAACTGATGGAAGAGGGCGATGCGGCGCGCGCCACGCGCATGCTGGTGCATTTTGTTTCGCACAAGAAGCGCGCGGAAGCAGAGCTTGAGGAGACGTCGGGCTCGCGCATCTTGGAAGGCGTGTTCGACGGTCAGGGCATGGTGGGAGCCGATGGCGTGCGCTATGCCGTGCCGGAGAACTATGCCTCCAAGTCCAAGCTCGTGGAAGGAGATATCCTCAAGCTCATCATCAAGCCCGACGGCGCGAGCGTGTTCAAGCAGATCGGTCCCATTGAGCGACGCCGCCTCGCGGGCCAGCTGACCATGGATCCGTCCACACAGGAACCGGTTGTCGTGTGTGGGGAGGACGTGTATAAAGTCCTCGCGGCGAGCGTTTCTTATTTTAAGGGAATCCCCGGCGACGAGGTTGCCATTCTTGTTCCCGCAGGCGGCCGGTGCGCCTGGGCAGCCGTTGAGCGCATCAGCCATCAACACGTATGAAGGCCCTCTACCGCCTTTACCGGCCGACCACCTTTGAAGACGTCAGTGGACAACGCCACGTGGTGCAGACACTGCAAAATCAATTCGTCGCCGAGTCTCTCGCGCACGCGTATTTGTTTACCGGTCCCCGCGGCGTCGGCAAGACGACGATCGCGCGTCTGCTGGCCAAACTCGTCAATTGTTTGCATCCAAAAAAAAACGAACCGTGCAACGCGTGCGCCGCGTGCGAGCAGATTGCGCAGGGCCATGCCCTGGACGTCTGCGAGATCGACGCAGCCTCGCACACGGACGTGGAGCACGTGCGGGAGAATATCATCCAGGCCGTGCGCTTCGCTCCCAGCTCGCTCAAAAAAAAGGTCTACATCATTGACGAGGTGCATATGCTTTCCGGCTCGGCGTTTAATGCGCTTCTGAAAACGCTGGAGGAGCCGCCCGAGCATGCGCTGTTCATCCTCGCGACGACGGAGATTCACAAAGTGCCTGAGACGATCGTGAGCCGCTGCCAGCGATTTGATTTTCGAAAAATCGGTTTGAGCGAGCTCTCCCAGCGGCTGGAGCGCATCGTGAAGGAGGAAGGCCGTGTGGTCGACCGCGACGTTCTCGCGGCGATCGCCAAGCACAGCGGCGGCTGTGCGCGCGATGCCGAGAGCCTGCTCGCGATGGTGCTTGCCCTGGGCGAGGCGCGGATCACGATGAAAGAAGCGTCGCTCATCATGCCCGCCACCCAGCAGGTGCTCGTCGAAGAGTTTGTCGCGCTGTTGAGCGCGGGAAACGCGCCTGGCTCCATTGCCCTCTTGAACACGTCTCTTGAACAGGGGATGGACTTGCACCAATTTCTTGCAGACACCACTTCCTGGCTGCGCGATCGGCTGCTTGCTTCCGTCGCGCACGCGGGCACGGACGATTCGGCGTTTCTCGGCCGCGCGATTGAGGAGCTCCTGAGCGCCGAACGTCTAATCCGTTCCGAGCACATCCCGCAGCTTCCCGTTGAGCTCGCGATTATCCGCGTGTGCGCGGCGATAGGGGGGAGGCCGACGGATTTTCACAAGCAGGAGGTTGATTTGAGCCGGGAGAAGAAGGGCGATGAGGTGGCAACCCCAGGCTTTTCCGTCCCACGAAGCTACAGCGAAGGAGTGAGCCTGGATACGACTGCGGAGAAAAGCGAACAGACTGTACAGGTCGCAGAGGCGGAGGAAGAAAAACCGACCGTCTTCGACACGATTCCTGTCATCAGCATCGACGAGGTCAAAGAGAAGTGGCCGCAGGTGTACGAGCAAATCAAGTCGTGCAACGCGTCCTTGCCGCTGTTCATGAATGCGTGCGAGGTGCGTGGGGTGCAAGGCGATCATGTGGAGCTGGGGTTTGAGTACGACCTCTATGTGCAGACCGTCAACCAGGAAAAAAATCGCCGTGCGATAGAAGATGTTTTCGAGAAGGTTCTTGGAAGACGTCTCAGGGTGAAGGCGATTCAGGCCAAGCGCGCCGAGGCAGCCGCGGTTCAGGAGCTCCTGGCAGAGTTTGGCGGGAGCGTGGTTTAGAGAGATGTCGGTGGCATGGCTCCACAACCAAAGAAAACGTCCGGCTGACGCCAGACGTTTTCTTTGGTTCCCGAGCAGGGATTCGAACCCCGATTAGCTGGTTCAGAGCCAGCTGTCCTGCCCTTAGACGACTCGGGAGTAAAAGTCGGTAAAATGGTATCGGATGCGGCCGAGATTGACAAGCGGCTCCGGCTCGTGTATTTTGTGCGCCTGTGCTCGATTCGGATTCGCTTATGAGTCCCGTCTGAGCCAGAGGAGGATCAGATGCAGTCCTGCCCCGATTCCCGCTGTCGCTTCAAGACCAACAAGCCCAGCGGGCTCGATCACCACCTCAAGGCGAACCCGCACCACCAGACCGGGTACAATTTCGGGGAGTTCAAGGGCCACAAGAAGACCTCGGGCAAGAAAGGCGACAAGGCCGTGGCCAAGAAGTAGCCCCATCGTCCACCTGCCCCACGCGCGGGATGAGCAAACGCTCTCCCGCTTTTTTTGACTGCGAGCACGCGCGAGGACGGAATGCCGAACCATTTTCGTCATTCGGATAAGGGGGACAAAATTTCGTATATACGAAAAAAAGTCCCCTCGACGGTCATGGCGTTGTTTGCTCGACGGCGTAGTCGATGATGGCGCCGGCGATGTCTTTTCCTGTCACGCGCTCCAGCTCCTTGAACCCGGGGTTTGAGTTGGCCTCCAGGATCAACGGTCCGCGCGCGGAGCGGATGATGTCCACGCCGGCGATCTCGAGATCAAAAAGGGTTGCGGCGCGCACGGCGAGATCCTGTTCCTCCGGCGTGAGAATGACGGGCGATCCGGTTCCGCCGTTGGACGTGTTGGCGCGCACGTCGCCCGCGGGTGCCGTTCGTTCCATGGCTGAGAGGATGCGTCCGCCCAAGACAAAGACGCGCACGTCCTTGCGCTGTGCTTCCTCAATGAACTCCTCGACGATGACGGGATTGCGATCTCGGATCGCGAGGTACTCGGCGATCGGTTGGAGCGTTTCCGCGTTTGGCGCGAAGAAAATGCCTTTCCCATGCGTGCCAAACACGACTTTCAGGACGACGGGGAAACCGATGTCTTGCGCGGCTTTGAGAATATCCTCGCTGCGACGGCACACGCCCCAGCGCGGACACGGCAGGCCTTGCTCAGCAAAAAGGACATGCTGGGTGATTTTATTTTTTGCCCACGCGGAACTCGGCGCCGAGTTGATCACGCGGTAGCCGGCGTTCGTGAGCATCTGCAATGCATAGGTACGCACGCTCGGCTCTTCGATAAAGTTTGGGCGAGAAATGATGATGTCCA
The DNA here is from genome assembly GCA_016205975.1 of Candidatus Uhrbacteria bacterium. Classification (GTDB taxonomy): domain Bacteria; phylum Patescibacteriota; class Patescibacteriia; order UBA9934; family GWF2-40-263; genus JACRJW01. Next base: position 35,802 of record JACQSK010000012.1, read on the forward strand.
GAGGAGGAAGCGGCCGCTGTTCATGCAGGATGCGTCCCTCGCAGAACGAAAGGAACGGCTCGTAGATTTTCACGAGCTCGTGCCCGCGTTCACGCGCGGCCATCTCAAACCGTTCAGCACCGGTGTACTGTTCCTGCGAAGGGTCGGAGAAGATGAGCAGGCCGATGGTCATATTTATTTGCTCATGAACACACGCTCGGCGGCGGCGGGATGCACGGCATCGCGGCTGCACAGGCCGTCGTGCGGAAGTCCATCCGAGAGCATCTCGTCGAGAAGTTCGTGCACGGCCTGTGCACTGCCGGCCATATGCAACCGCTCTTTGAACGGCCGCGCGCCCGACACGCCGCGGAAGTACCAGGAGAGATGTTTGCGGAACGTCGTCACGCCTTGCGCGCCGTACTGTTCCAGATGGAAGGTGAGGTGCTGTTTGATCACGCGCACGCGCTCCTCAAGCGTCACCTGCGCGGGAGTCTGTCCCGCGAGGGCGTCGGCGATCTGCGAGAAGATCCATGGGTTCCCGAGCGCGCCGCGCGCGATCAAGACGCCGTCGGCGGCCGTCTGCCTGAGCGCCTGCACGGCAAGCGGCGCTGTATGCACGTCGCCGTTGGCAAGCAGGGGAATGGAGAGCGTCGATTTCAACTCGCCGATCAAATCCCAATCTGACTGTCCTGAGTAACCCTGCGTCTTGGTGCGGCCGTGGATCGTGATCAGGTCCGCGCCCGCCTCCTCGATTACGCGCGCAAAAGCAAAACACTCTCGCGGATCATCCCAGCCCGCGCGGATTTTGATCGAGAGCGGCACGGTGGTCGCGGCTTTTATTTTTTGGATGATTTTCGTCGCGAGCGCGGGTTCCCGCATGAGCGCCGCGCCGTTGAAGTTGTGGACGATCTTGTACACGGGGCAGCCCATGTTTACGTCAAACCCTTCGGGCCGATGTTCTGCCTCAAGGATACGCGCCGCTTCCGAGAGTGTGTCAGGGTCAGACCCGAAGAGCTGTTGTACGATCGGGCGTTCGTCCGGGTGGAGGTCCGTCATGGCGAGTGTTTTGTTGTTTTTGCGCACGACCGCTTCGGCCGAGACCATTTCGCGAAAAACAATAGGCCCTACAGGACCGATAGGATCTATTGTTCGGACTGATCGACAAAACGCGCTGTCCGTCATGTCGGCCATCGGCGAGAGCGCAATAATAGGGCGCGGCCATGCGCGCCAATCGAGTTTCATAACGAGGAGAGGATAGTCGCATCTTCGTTTCTTTTCAAGTATAATCTCAGCTGTATGAATCATTCCAAATCCGCGTATTACTTGTACGGCGCCGCGGCCCTGGTGGTCGTGGGCCTCATCGCGTTTGCCGCGACGCAGAAGGCCGCGCCGTCTCCCTATGACGGTTTTGCGCAGTGCCTGAGCCAGAGCGGCGCGAAAATGTACGGCGCCTGGTGGTGCCCGCATTGCCAGAGCCAGAAAAAAGTTTTCGGGAACGCGTTTAGCTATGTGAATTACGTCGAGTGTTCCAACCCCAATCGGACGATGCTCCAAGCCTGCAAAGACCTCGGCATCGAAGGGTATCCGACGTGGGAGTTTGGCGATGGGGCGCGTTTGGGAGGCGAGCAGAGCCTTGCGACGCTCTCAGCAAAATCCGGCTGCGAACTTTCGGCGGACGAATAGCGTATGATGAAGAAACGCCTGACGATTACGATTCTTGCGCTCGCGCTTGCGGGCATGGCGGTTTCGTTGTACTCGCTTTTGCACAACCAGGGTTTTGCCTCCGGCGAGTTTTGTACGATCGGTGAGGCGTTGAATTGCGACGTCGTGAACAAGGGGCCGTACTCGGTGATCTTCGGCATCCCCGTTTCACTAATCGGCGTCCTGGGCTACCTGTTTCTCGCCGCCGCCGCCGCCATCAAGCTCTCCCATCCGTCTGACAAGAGTCTCACCAAAGTGCTCTTCTTCGCCTGCCTGGGCGGCCTGCTGTTCAGTCTCTACCTGAGCGGGCTGGAAGCGTTCATCCTCACGACCTGGTGCCTCTTGTGCCTCACCTCGCAGCTCCTCATTCTCCTCCTCTCACTTTTTACTTTTTGGCTTATGCGCCTTGAGCGCCAACCCCTATGACCGACACCAACTTTTCGTTCACTCCGGAAAACCTGTTTGAGGAAATTGTCGCGCGCGGCCGCGAGCAAGGCGTCAGCGACCAAGCCGCCTATGACGACATGGTTGAGGAGGTCATTGAGGCACATCGGGGCGTGGGAGAGATTCACACCGACGACGAGACCGAGGATTGGGAGGAACAGTTGCGCGGCCGGTTTGAGGAGTACGTGTCGCTTCTTGGGGAGGCACAGCTATGAAGCTTTCCTTCCATGGCGCCGCGCGCGAGGTGACCGGTTCCTGCCACCAGGTCAGCGTGCGGGACGCGCAGGGTGAGATGCATGAGCTCCTGTTTGACTGCGGGATGTTTCAGGGCGAGCACCTGTGCGGCAACAAAAATGCAGACGCGTTTGGATTTGATCCGTCCCGTATCGAAGCCGTCTTCATCTCGCATCCGCACGCGGACCACACGGGACGTTTGCCCAAGCTGGTTGCGGGCGGGTTCCACGGGCCCATCTACATGGTGGAGCCCTGCGTGGGCCTGTCCAAGCTCGTGCTGGAAGACGCGCATCACATCATGAAAGAGGAAGCGGATAAGTGCGGCAGCTCCGTCCTGTACGAGCTCGCGGATCTCACGCGCGCGTTTGCGGCGGTCAAGCCGGTCAGCTACCACGAGCAGATCGACGTGGCGCCCGGCGTGAGCGTGATGTTCCACGAGGCAGGTCATGTGCTGGGCTCCTCCTACCTCTCTCTCGATGCGGAAGGGAAGCGCCTTGTCTATTCCGGCGACATCGGCAACGACCATGTGCCCATCTTGCCGGACACGGAGCCGCTCTCGCACGCGGATGTCGTCATCTGCGAGTCCACCTACGGCAACCGTGAGCACGAGCCCATCGAAGTGAGGACGTCCATGCTCAAGGAGGCGATCCAGCAAATCATCCACGACCGCGGCGTCCTGATGATTCCCGCTTTCTCGATCGAGCGCACGCAGGAGTTGCTCTACGAGATTGATCAGCTGCTCTTGCACGAGCTCAAGACGCACATCCCGATTTTTCTCGACAGCCCCATGGCCATCCGTGCCACGGAGCTCTATCGCCATTTCAAAAATTATTTGAAGTTCGATGCGCCCGTCTTGCCCCAGGGCGATCAGGATTTTTTCAGCTTTCCCAATTTGCGCGAGACGTTCACGCGGGAGGAATCCAAGCAGATCAACGACGCGACACCGCCCATGATGATCATTGCGGGCTCTGGCATGATGTCGGGCGGGCGCATCATGCACCACCTGCGGCGCTACTTGCCAGATCACAAAAATCGCGTGCTCATCATCGGCTACCAAGCCAATGGCACGCTCGGCCGTCGCATTTACGAGGGCGCCAAGTCCGTGAAGATTTTCGGCGAGGAGATTCCGGTGCACGCGAGCGTGAGTGCGATCGGCGCCTTCTCGGCCCACGGCGATAAAAATAAACTCACGCGTTGGCTCGCGCCCGCGGACGGCAAGGTTCCTTCGAAGATCTTTTTAGTGCACGGCGACCCGGAAGCCAAGGAAGTGTTCGCCACGCACCTACGCCACGCACTGCGCACGGACGTCCTCATCCCAGAATACCAATCGACCCACGAGGTATGATCAATCAGCATACAGCCTCTGCGACCCTGCGCGCCGTCAGGAGGCTCACGAAAGCGTATGGCAAAGAGGTGAAGAATCAGACGCGACAGCTCTCTCAAGAAGTAGATGCTATTTTGATTGAGGTCGCGCAAGAGCGGTTGAAGAAAAAAGACGTATGAGTGCGTTTGAGACCATGATCGAGACCGGCCCGCCACAGGGGAGACAGCGGGCTGCTGGGCAGGAGGCGCCAGAACATTTTATGTCCGTTGAGCAGTTGGAGGCAGAGGCGGGACGCATCGTAGACCTCGCGACGGCTCATGCACGGGACATCCAGGCCCAGCAGGAAAAGCGACTCTTGGAGGAGTTGAAGCGCATGGAAGTACTCCCCGGCACGCGAACGTTTGATGGTGCCCTTGAGCGTTACAGAGGATCGAACACCTTCGAGTGGTTCCATCAGAAGTTCAACACTCTTGGCAAGTGGTTGGTGATGGTCGGCCTGTCCGCATCCGTCGAGCGCGCTATTCCCTCCAGTCCGGATCTCGGGACGATGGCGAACCGCGACGAGGCCGCGGAGCAGTTGAAAAAAACCGGGATTACGGCTGAACGCGAGCAGGCGTACATCCCAGGCGTGAGTGAGGCAGTGTATCGCGTTGTTGTGCCCTACGGCAGCATTGAGGACCTATCGGAGCTGCTGCGCGTGATGCCCGAGACGGCCTTGCACGGTCGGGAAGAAGTCACGTTCAGAACTCCGGAGGGAGAAGAGTGGACCGTCAAACAAAACGAGCAACCTGAACGCGAAGATGCTTTCCGATTGTTTTTGGGAATGCCGCAGAAGAACGATACGTTTGGTGTGTCGGAGTATCAGCCGCAAGGGAGCGACGACCTCTACTATTACCGGATCAATGGGTTCATCGAGACGTTAGCCGAGGAATATCCGGACAGCTACTCCAAGCCGATCAAGGTGATGGTGCAAGACATCGAGGCAACCGTGAGCGACAGAGAGAGACGTTGGCAAGACGACGACCTCTATGTGTATGAACCTCACCCGCATGACAAGAGATCCGTCATCGCTTCGGGAGATAAAATCATGGGTCACTTCACGCTTTCTCTGGGCCGGGACGAGAAGGGTGAGTATGTCTCGTATTACGACCGCTGGGATTTCGGACAGCCTGGCGAGAAGGGAGAGGGGCTCATGGCCTTGACGGAAGGCCTGGTCGGCAAGCCGTTTGAAATTTACGACCGTGTCTATTTCGACCGCGCGACCTGGGAAGTGCGGGAACCTTGACGCGTTGTTTGTGTTTACTTAAGGTGCGCTCTGAGCTTCCATCTATCCTTCCGAGGAGGAGGCATTCGCTCCTAAGGAGTTTCCATGAGGCGAGGTATCTCTGGTATTTTTTTGTGAGACGCGTATCCCTTTGACGCATTCGGGCGACCATGTTATACCGTCACTAGCCTGGCACGTTAGCTCAGCGGTTCAGAGCGAAAGTCTCATAATCTTTAGGTCACCGGTTCAAATCCGGTACGTGCCACCACTCTTCTTGGGGGACGCCATCACTGTGAGGCGTCCCCTTTTCACACCGTTCATTTCCACCCGAGGAGACAGCATGTCTCGAGACATCTACGTCGGTTCTGCCTGGCCCTACGTCAACGGCCCTCTGCATCTGGGACACGTGGCCGCGCTTCTGCCCGCCGACGTGATCGCCCGCTACCATCGTCTGCTTGGCGACCGCGTGCTGTGGACCTCTGGGTCCGACTGCCACGGCACGCCCATCACCGAGCGCGCGCGCAAGGAAGGCCGCGCTCCCGCCGACGTGGCGCGGGAGTATCACAACGTCATCTCGCGCACGTTCGAACGGCTGGGGTTTTCCTACTCGCTCTACTGGGCGACGATGGAGCCCGAGCACGGAGAGCGCGTGCAGCAAAGCTTCCTCGCGCTGCACAAGCTGGGCCTCATTATCGAGGGCGACTACCAGCATGCGCGGTGCGCGCAATGTGCTGACAGCCGCACGGATCGCGAGATCACGGGAGAGTGCCCGCACTGCGGGGAGGGCGCGCGGGGCGACCAGTGCGACTCCTGCGGGGAAGTGCTGAACCCCAGCGACCTCAAGAACCCTGTGTGCTCCAAATGCGCCGGCACCATCACCTTCGAGGTGACGCGCGAGCTCTTCTTCAACCTGCCGGCTCTGGAAAGCCGGTTGCGCGACTGGGTCGCCCTCAACGGACACTGGCGCGAGAATGCCAAGAGTTGGACCAAGGGTTGGCTCGACCAGGGCCTCAAGCCTCGCGCAATCACGCGCAAGATCAACTGGGGCATCCCCGTTCCGCTTCCCGGCTGGGAAGACCGGCGCATCTACGTCTGGTTCGAGGCCGTGCATGGGTATCTCACCGCCAGCCAGCAATGGGCGGCGGTGAAGAGCAAGCCCAGGCGGGACTGGCGTCCGTTCTGGTACGAGGGCAATCCCAAGCTCTTGAGCTACTACGTCATCGGCAAGGACAACATCCCGTTCCACACGCTCCTGTGGCCGGCGATTCTCATGGCCCTGGGCTACGAGCTTCCTTGGCAGATCGTTTCCAGCGAGTACCTCGTGTTCGAGGATCGCAAGCTCTCGACCTCCAAGGGATGGGTGCTGTGGGCTGACGACGCTCTCGATCGCTACGATCCGGATTTCCTCCGCTACTTCCTGCTCGCGCGCGGCCCCGAGCGGCGCGACACGAACTTCACCTGGGAGCGGTTCGTGACTGCCGTGAACAGCGAGCTGATCGACAACTACGGCAACTTGGTGCAACGCGTGATCGCGTTTGCGACCAAGCGCTTCGATGGCAAGGTGCCGCCGATGATCGGACTGGACGATCGGGATCAGCAGATGCTGGACCTGGTCGCCGAGACGTTCGTGAAGGTGGGCGAGGCGATCGAGAAGACCGAGCTCAAGCTGGGTATCGAGACGATCATGGATCTCGTGAAGGCGGCCAACCAGTACCTGAACGACTGCGCACCCTGGACGCAGATCAAGACCAACGCGCCGCGCGCGGGCGCGACCATCGCGGTGGCGCTGGACGTGATCGCCGCGCTGTCGATCCTGACCGAGCCGTTCTTGCCCTTCCAAGCCAAGCGCGTGCGCGACCTGCTCCCGCTTGTGCCCAAGGACTTCACTTGGTGGACGCCCTGGCTGGCAGCCGGCGCACCGCTGCGCGAAGTGGGCGTGCTCTTCCAGAAGATCGATCCTTCCGTGATCGAAGAGGAGCACGCACGGTTGGAGGCTCAGCTCAAGGGACTCTGAAGACGTACCGGACACCACGCGTGTCCGGTTTTTTCGCGGGATGAGGTCAGGGATGGGGTCAGGTCGCAGGGATGGGGTCAGGTCGGGAATCGGGAATTTTTCTGATAGCACCTGTGGTTATGCAGTATTTGTGATCGTTCAAGACTTTTCTATTCGCTATAGCCCTCTCAATGGCGGGAGCCAGGCTTGGCTGTCCATCATCAATAATTCCCGATTCCCGACCTGACCCCACATCTCCGACGGAACGAAAAAATCGCCCGGATGGCGATTAGGCGTTGAGTAACTTTTTTATCCCCCGTGCGTCCTGGACCTCGTGGACGAGGACGACTGGCTCTTCCCAGGGGTGTGCTCGAAGCAGCGCGGTCACCACAGCCTCTAGGAGGTCATGCTGGCGCGGGACACTGAACTCAATCCGCACGGACGGCCCATCGGTGAGTCTTCCCACCGCGCCCAAGGTCGGATGTGCGCCTTCCTCGGTCAGAAAACGCTCCGTCCCTGGCGCGGACCGCCAGGAGACTTCCGCGTAGTCGCCGTAACGTAGGGGATCGACGACCTTCACGGCCCTCAAAACCCCTTCGACCGATTCCGGCGGAACGAACGTGATCACGCGATACGCAGGAGTCAACTGCATGGATGCGAACCTCCATCCCTCTCTTACCAAACAGTGAGACAGTCGTCAAAAAAATCCCTGACGCCGGGGTCAGGGGTTCGTGAGCAGATGGGCGATCAGGGCGTCAATGCCGCCTTGCTCGAAGATCGCGAGCTTGACGTGCGCTGGCGAGGTTCGATCGTGCACGCGTGTCTTGAGCGGCGAGAGCAGGATCTCTTCGCCCAGACCGCGCCGTCGCAAGCCTTTTTCGCCAAGCGCGAGTACCTGTTGTGCACACTCGGCCATCTCGGGCGAGCGCAGGCCTTCCTTGAACGCGGTCGTCTGCAGGGCGCGCCAGGCCTGGTGCGATTGGCGCGCGCGGATGAACGCGAGCGTTGATTCGAGGTTTTCCACGAGGCCCAGGGCCAGGGCATCGGAGGCCACGGCGTCCAGGTTTTGGCAGCTGGGGCGCATCTCGATGGTGCCGTAGGGAACCCGCACGCGCGCCTGCCACCAGACGGTTGCCTCGTGGTTCAGGTACGCCTCGCGCTGAGCCGCCTGCGTGAGTCCCGCGCTCTCCCGTTCCCACCAGCTCTGAAACGAGGCGCCGGGATTCTCGACCGACTGGCCTTGCACGCGCACGATGAACGGCGTGGCGCATAGGTACTGTGCAAGCTCTGCCAAGGAGGCGGGCGCCCGCTCGATGCGCGGTGTATCGACACACGGCGGGCCGCACAGGACGTTGTCCCAGTAGCCGTGTGCCAAGGTGAATCCGTCCCAGGCGCTCTGGCGCGCGGCCAGGATGCCGTTGGGATCGGGCGCTCCGTTCCAGATGGGCGAATTGGCGTTCAAGGCGATGAACACGGGGCAGAGGGCGAGGTACATCTCCAAGGCCGGGATCACTTCGTCTCGGGTCACGTCGATGTGCACCTGCGAGGACGCCGTGATCGTGTTCATGTGCACGGCGGGAGGGAACAAGCTGCGGAAGACGTCGCCGCGGCCCTTGGGCGCCCAGAGTTTTTCGGTAGGGGGCGTCCTGGGTTGGATGGCGTAGTCCCGCAGTCTGGTGAAACCGTGATTCGCCAGGCTCGCGTCCACGAAGCCGAGAATGTCCGCGCGCGCGCCGACATGGTCGAATAGGTTCCCCACGTGCGGGAAGCCGATCTCCAGCGTGCCGCGCCCGACGTCCATGCCCACTTCCAGATCTCCGCGACGTACGCCCACCAGCGCTCCGGTCACGGCGTCGCGCTTGGGCGAGAAGCCTTTGACCAAGAGGTCGTCGAAGATCGGCGTGATGTCCACGGCGTAGCCTTGTGCGTCTGTGACGATGAATTCCTCCTCGGGCCCCGCGTGGCGGGGGCGGAAGAGTTCTGTTGGGAACGCTCCTTCGATGAGGTGTTGGACGAACGCGTGAGCTGACGGTGCGTGATCGTTTGAATCCACGGGGTTCTCTCCATCTGTCCGGGGGTGAAGACGCGAGCGTCATTGTAGTGAGGGTTTGGATGGGTGTCAATGCTGCAGCTTGACACTTCTGCCACCCTTTATTACCCTTTGGCCAGTCCGGTATTCCGCCGGATACAACAGGCAAGGAGCTACGATGCCTTCTTCCGATGACATGATGTCCGAAATGTCCATGGTCTGCCCCCTTCGGGGAGGCCACATCACCGTCGAGTCCGTCGGTCCGGGGCACCCCGACAAGGTGTGCGACCAGATCAGCGACGCGGTGCTCGACGCGGCGCTCGCGGGCGACCCGAACTCTCGGGTGGCCATCGAGACCACCGGCAAGGGTCGCATCAAGCTCATCGGCGAGATGACCACCAACTCGGAGATCGACCTGCCTGCGCTCGCGATGCGCGTGCACCGCGAGATCGGCTACCGCGACGACGAGGTCGGCGGGGTGGACGTGGACGTCGTGCAGCAGTCGGGCGACATCGCCATGGGCACCAACATGAAGGTGAGGGGCGCTGGCGACCAGGGTATCATGGCGGGCTACGCCGTGGACACACCCGAGCACGACTACATGCCGATCGCCTACACGCTCGCGCGGCGGCTCATCCAGCGTCTCGTCACGGTGCGTGAGGATGGGATCCTGACCTTCCTGCGCCCCGACTGCAAGTCGCAGGTGGTGATGCAGAACGGTACGGTCCAGCGCGTCACCATCGCGACCCAGCACATCGCGGAGGTGGAGCTCGAGGAGCTGCGCGAGGCCGTGCACCGCGAGGTGATCGTGCCGGTGGTGGGCGACATCGCCTTCGATCGCTGCCAGATCAACGGTACGGGTCGGTTCGTGAACGGCTCGTTCTCGGCCGACGCGGGTCTCACCGGCCGCAAGATCGTCGTGGACCAGTACGGTCCGTGGGTTCCCGTGGGAGGCGGTGCCTTCTCCGGCAAGGATCCCAGCAAGGTCGACCGCACGGCCGCCTACATGGCGCGCCACATCGCCAAGACGATCGTCGTGAACGGCATGGCCAAGGAGGCGCTCGTGCACCTGGCCTACACGATCGGTTTCACCGAGCCCGACTCGGTGGGCGTGCGCGTGTTCGACGCCGAGGATTCCGCCTTCAACTTCGAGGCGTGGATCCGTGAGACCTTCCCGCTGTCGCCCGGCGACATGATCGCGTACCTCGGCCTCACCGCGCCCGCGGGCTGGAGCTACCAGGACGCCGCGGCCTACGGCCACTTCGGCCGCCCGCAGTTCCCCTGGGAGGACGTGGGCTAGTCACGCCTCTGCACGTGCCCGAGTGTGAAAAATCACTCGGGTTTTTATTTGGTTCAAAGCCAATTTCAAAGACCAGCCGCAGGTTGAGCGACGGCTGGCAGGGGCGTCCGATCGTCCGTTGCCTTTCCTCTGTGCATATCCTACACTGACCCCTATGAATCCTCCGCTCCCATCCTCCGTCTGCCATGTGCGCGGCACGCAACCCGGCCCGCGCGTGGTTGTGTTCGGTGGCACGCATGGAGATGAGACGATGGGTGTGCGGGTCGTGCAGGACGTCTTGAAGGCGCTGGGTTTTCACACGGTCGCGCCCGCAGGGGAGATCACCTCTCCCTTGGTCCTAGGCGATTTGTTTTTGGGGATCGGGAACCCGGAGGCCGTGGATCGTGGCACACGCAGCGTGAGCGGCGTGCGCGATTTGAACCGCTGTTTTCACGAGTCGTTTTTTGAGAGCCCCGAAGCCCTCTTGCTTCCTGACCAGCAGCGCGCCGCCGAGCTCAAGGACTTGCTCGCGAGCGCCGACTATTTTTTTGACCTGCACTCCGTGAGCGCGAAGGAGACCGTTCCCTTCGTCGGGCTCACGATGTTTTCTGAGCGGCACGCAGAGGTCTGCCGTTCCATCCCCGTCCATCATATCCTCGACGTGCAGGCGATCCTCGGACAGGACGTCGGGATCGCGATCGACGAGCTTACGCAGACGCCCACGACCTGCTCATGGGTGAACCGCCACGGCGGCGTGGGGCTGGCTTATGAGATGGGCTATCAAGGGGACGAGGCGTCCGTGCCGCGCGCCACCGCGGTTCTCGTGAACCTGCTTGTGAGCGTGGGTGCGGTCCATCCGGCGCTGCGCGAGAACCTTCACATCGAGTACGCGCGCGACACCGCGGCAACGGATCAGCGCGTCTACCGCCTCGTACACTGTGAGCGCAACACGCTCAAAGGCTTCCGTTATGCCGATCCTCGCTACAAGCGCAACTTCTCTCCTGTCCGTGAGGGCGAGCTGATTGGGACATATCAAGATGGAGAAGAGGTGCGCGCTACGAGCGACGGCCTTCTAGTGTTCCCTGCGGGCGAGCAGACGCTTTCGAGCAATCAAAGCTTGTTTTACCTGGCGGTTCCTATTTTGCATTGACTTAATCGTTGGTAAGTCCTAGGCTTGAGGCGCCCAACAAGTAAAGGAGGGCACGTGTCAAAACAGCTTCCCCCGTCCGTATCTCCCGAGACCTTCGCTCTTCACGGCGGCTACGACCCCGCACGCAGCGAGGGCGCGGTCAAGCCTCCGCTGTTCGCCACCTCGACCTTCGCGGCCAACACGTCCGCGGAGCTCGCCGGATGGTTCGGACAGGCGTACGGGTTGGATGGCAAGCCCCCTCGTGCTCCCGACGGGCTCATCTACTCGCGCCTCGTGAATCCCGACCTGCAGATCTTCGAGGAACGGTGGTCGGTCTACGAGGGCGCGGAGCAGTCCGCGTTGTGTGCGAGCGGTATGGCCGCCATCGTCACGACGCTGCTCACCTTGTGTCGGCCCGGGGACACGGTGATGTATTCCACGCCGGTCTACGGTGGGACGGACTTCTTCATGGAGCACACGCTCCCCGAGTTCGGCATCCGCACGCAGTCGTTCCCGGCCACGGCCACGAGCGAGGAAGTGGCCGAGATGATCGCGGAGCTTGCGCGCCATGACCAGAAGGTGAAGGTCGTCTACCTCGAGTCGCCGGCCAACCCGACCTTGTCGCTCGCGGACGTGGAGGGCATCGCGCAGGTCGTGCGCGAGATGGGGGCAACGCGACCGATGATCGTGGTGGACAACACGGTGCTGGGACCGGTGTTCTACCGGCCGCTCGCGCTGGGCGCGGACATCGTGGTCCACTCGGCCACCAAGTCGATCGGCGGGCACAGCGACCTCATCGCCGGCATCGTGTGCGGCACCGGTGAGATGATCGCCAATGTGAAGGTGACCCGTACCATCTTCGGCACCATGTCCGACCCGCACACGGCATGGCTTCTGTTGCGCAGCCTCGAGACGTACAAGTTGCGCGTGGAAGCGGCCGCGAAGAAGACCGAGAAGATCATCGCGTTCCTGCGCGTGCACCCGGCCGTGGAGGAGGTCTTCTTCCCGGACACGTGCGGCGGCGCGCAGAGCGATTGCGCTCGCTCTCAGTGCTCGGGGCACGGATCGCTCCTTTCCTTCACGGTGCACGGCGGCCGCGAGGAGGCGTATCGCGTGCTCGATCACCTGAAGGTGGTGCGTCTGGCCGTGAGCCTGGGCAGCACCGAGTCGCTCGCCGAGCACCCGCGCACGCACACCCACTCCGACATCGCCCCCGCGGATCTTGACCGCTTCGGCATCACCGAAGGGATGATCCGTCTGTCCGTGGGCGTGGAAGACGCCGACGATGTGATCACGGATCTCGCGCAGGCGCTGGACGAATTGCTCTGATCCGACGCAGAGGCTTGACATCGAGCCTCTTTTCTTTTGAGCATTTGGAATCAGGATCTATCGTTCGCAAGTGATATGTCCTGATTTCATTCGACGCTCGCGCGGTTTTCCGCTAGGATGTCTTCGCTTATGACCGATCAGTCTCGCATTCGAAATTTTTGCATCATCGCGCATATCGATCATGGAAAGTCGACTCTGGCGGATCGGCTTTTGGAACTCACGGGCACCGTGGATAAGCGCAACATGAAGGCGCAGATTTTGGATTCGATGGACCTGGAGCGCGAGAAGGGGATTACGATTAAGCTCGCGCCGGCGAGGATGATGTATCAGGATCACGTGCTGAATCTCATCGACACGCCGGGGCACGTGGACTTCACCTATGAGGTGTCACGTTCGCTCGCCGCGGTCGAGGGCGCTATCTTGCTCGTCGATGCCACGCAGGGCGTGCAGGCGCAGACGATTGGGAATTTGTATTTGGCGATGGAGGAGAATCTCGAGATTATTCCCGTGTTGAACAAAATCGATTTGCCCGCTGCCGACGTTGACGCACGAGCGGCGGAGCTTATGCAGCTCATTGGTTGCGCGCGAGAGGAGATTTTGTGCGTGAGCGGAAAGACCGGCGCGGGCGTGATGGAGTTGCTTGACGCGATCGTGGCGCGGATTCCTCCGCCCACGGGAGACGCGGTCGTGCCTGTGCGCGCACTCATCTTCGACTCGTTTTATGACGACTACCGCGGGGTCATGGCGTATGTGCGCGTCGTGGATGGCGCACTCAAGAAACGGCAGAAGGTTACGATGATCGCCACGCGCGCGGATTTGGAGTTGCTGGAGGTGGGAGCCGTGACGCCCAACGGCCTGATCGCGTCCGACACGCTTGCGACCGGACAGATCGGCTACGTCGTGACGGGGTTGAAGGAGATCGGCGGGTGTCGCGTGGGAGATACGATCACCACCGGTTCAGGCGGCCATGCGTTACCCGGTTACAAAGAAGTGAAGCCTATGGTCTATGCCGGCATCTTCCCGCGCGAGGGCGACGACTTCCACAAGCTGCGCGAGGCCATGGAGCGGCTTAAGCTCAACGACTCCGCGCTCATCTACGAGCCTGAGCACTCTCCCGCGATCGGGTACGGATTCCGCTGCGGCTTGCTGGGCATGCTGCATCTGGAGATTTTGAAGGAGCGCCTTGAGCGCGAGTTCAACATCACACTGGTGGTGACCGTGCCGTCGGTCGCCTACGAGCTGCTCTTGCGCAGCGGGGAGACGCGCGTCATCAAGTCTCCGCTCGAGTTGCCGGATCCTTCGCACATCGAGCTCATCCGTGAGCCGTGGGTGAAACTGGATTTGGTGTCGCCTTCTGAATACATCGGCCCCATCATGTCGCTTTTGCAAGAGCGCCGCGGCGTGTACCAGACGACCGAGTATCTCTCCGGCGCCCGCGCGATTTTGCATTATGAGATTCCGTTGTCGATGGTGATCGTGGATTTTTACGATAAGCTGAAGAGCGTTACGGCCGGTTATGCGTCTATGAATTACGAAGTCATCGGTTACCGCGTGGCGGATGTGGTGCGCATGGACATGCTGGTCGCCGAGGAACCCGTGGACGCCTTTGCCACGCTCGTCTATCGCGACGAGGCGGAGAAGACGGGGCGGCGCATGGCGACGATTCTGAAGGACTCGATCCCGAAAGAAAACTTCGTCATCAAGATCCAGGCGGCCGTGGGAGGAAAGATCGTGGCCTCCGAGCGGATCTCGGCGATGCGCAAGGACGTGACGGCTGGACTCTACGGCGGCGACGTGACGCGCAAGCGCAAGCTCTTGGAGAAACAGAAGAAAGGCAAAGCCAAGATGGCGGCGCTGGGAAAAGGCCGGGTGAGCATTCCGACTGAAGCGTATCTGAAAGTGTTGAAAAGAGAGTAGCAGGTAGCTAGTATACTAGTGACGAGCTACCTGCTACTCCTCTATGCATCAACAATGGCAAGTGGCACAACCGATACCAGAGCAAGAACGAGCATCGTTTCCGGAGATCGATCCGGTCTTGTTGCAGCTGCTTTGGAACCGGGGCGTGCGCACGCAAGAGGAGATCGACGTGTTCGTGGGCCCGGATTGGAGTCGGGACACGCACGCGCCCGATCTTTTTTTGCACATGGGTGAGGCGGTGGCGCGCGTGTTCGCCGCGCTCGAGCGAGGCGAGGTCATCACCGTGCACGGCGACTACGATGCCGACGGCGTGTGCGGCTCGGCCGTCCTACTCTCAACGCTCAGAGATCTCTGCCGCGCGTTTTCCTTCGACGAGAACAGCGTGACGAGCTACATCCCACATCGCGAGAAGGAAGGCTATGGCATCAGCGTGGGGACGATCGAACGCCTGCACGCGCACGATCACACCAAGCTCGTGATCACGGTCGACTGTGGGATCAGCAACAAGCCGGCGATCGACCGAGGGCGGGAGCTGGGCATCGACACGATCGTGTGCGATCACCACACCATGCCCGCAGAGCTGCCCACGGCGATTCTCATCCATCCGTTGGTTCCGGGAGAGACGTATCCCAACAAGCAGCTGTGCGGCACGGGCGTGGCGTTCAAGCTCGCGAACGCACTTATCCAGGAGGCGCGGCGGCGCGGAGCCGCGATGGCCCAAGGGCAGGAGAAGTGGCTTCTTGATCTTGTCGCGATCGCGACCGTGACCGACGTGATGCCGCTCACGGGAGAGAACCGCGTGCTGGAAAAATTTGGTTTGATCGTCTTGAACAAGACCAAGCGCAAAGGACTCGTAAAGCTTCTCGAAGTCGCGGGCTCCACGTTGGGCGAGCTCGACACGATCTCGATCGGTTTTCAGATTGGGCCTCGGCTCAACGCGGCCGGACGCATGACCCACGCCAGCGCCGCGCTCGAACTCTTGCTTGAGGAAGACGACCTGCGCGCGACGACGCTGGCCTTGCAGCTCCACGAAACGAACCTGGCGCGGCAGAAGGCGTCCCAGCAGATGTACGAAGAAGCGAAGGCACAGCTCGGCGACGTGACCGGTAAAAAAATATTGGTGGCCGTACAAGACGGTTGGAGCGCGGGACTCGTCGGGCTGGTGGCGGGGAAACTTCAAAATGAATATCACCGTCCCGTGCTGGTGGTCGGCCGCGATGGAGAAAAATTCGTCGGCTCAGGCAGGAGCATCGACGGGTTTGATGTGACGGCCGCTCTGCGCGTCGCGCAGGAGCATCTAGACAAGTTCGGCGGCCATCCACAGGCGTGCGGGTTTTCGGTCACGGGGGAGGCTCGGTTCGCACGCGCGATGGCGGCCGTGCAGGCGTTTGCCTCTGAGCAGATCGACGATGCCTTGCTCTGTCCCATCCTCAAGATCGATACAGATATCCCGCTTGAGGGCATCACGTGGAACCTGTTTGAGAGCGTGCAAGCGCTTCGACCGTTTGGAACGGGAAACCCGGCGCCGCTGTTTGTTTCCCGCGGCGTGAAGGTCGTGGCATTCTCGGCTGTGGGAAAAGATCAGAGCCACCTCCAGCTGCGCGTTCAGTCCGCTGGTGGTAAGATAGCGCGTGCGATCGGCTTTCGATTCGGCGCATGGGCCTCGCGCCTGACGCTCGGCAGCCGCGTTGATCTCGTCTACGAGGTCGACGTGAACGAGTGGAACGGGAGCAGGGAGTTGCAATTAAAACTTGTTGATCTTGTATGCTCTTAAAAATTTTTACAGACGGCGGCTCGCGGGGGAATCCGGGACCGGCGGCGTCGGGGGCGGTGATTCAGTCGGCCTCCGGCGAGACGATTACGCATGTTTCGAAGTATCTCGGGAGGACGACCAACAACCAGGCCGAGTACACGGCGATCATCATCGGACTCAAGAAGGCGCGCGAGCTGGGCGCCACGACAGTGCAGGTGTATATGGACTCCGAGCTCGCGTGCAAGCAGTTGAATGGCGAGTACCGCGTGAAGGATCCCGAGATCGCCAAACGATTTTTGGAAATCAAAAACGTGATGCATGATTTTACGCGGGTGACGTTCACTCACGTCCGCCGCGAGAAAAATAAAGAAGCCGACGCGATTGTGAATAGATGTCTAGATGCGCAGCACTGTTAAGCGTGGTATACTCACGGCAGTATGAGGCTCTTTGGAAAGAAAAAACCAAACAGTTTTTTGGGAGTCGACATCGGGGCGAGCAGCATTAAAGTTGCGGAGTTCGCCAATCACAAGGGCCGCGCCAGGCTGCTTACCTACGGGTATGCCGAGCTGCCCAACGCGGCGGCGGGCGACACGCTGTTTGATCAGCCCAAGGCCGCGGGCGAGCTGCTCTCGCGCGTGTGTCGTGAAGCCGGAACAAAATCTACGGCGGCCATGGCTGCGCTCCCGACGTCCAATGTTTTTTCAACGATCTTGTCCATCCCGGAGGTGAAAGACGCGCGCGCTCGGCAAGCGGCCGTCAACACGGAAGTCGCGAAGTTGTCGCCCCTGCCGTTGTCGGAGATGATTTTGCAGACGACTTTCCTGGATGAGGAACAAAAAGGGAAACCCAAGGAAGAGAAAGCCGCGCAGGAAAAGAGGACGGCGTTTCGCGTGTTGGTCACGGGCGCGGCCAAGACGTTCATCCAAAAGTACATCGAGACATTCAAGGCTGCCAAGCTAAACTTGCAGGCCATCGATACCGAGGCGCTGGCGCTCGTGCGGGCGTTGGTGGGAAAGGACAAGGGCGCCATCTTGATGCTCGATATCGGTTCTAAGCGCACGAACATCGTGATCGTCGAGAAGGGTATTCCATTCGTGTCGCGCTCCATCACCATCGGCGGCAACACGGTCACGAATCAGCTCATGCGCACGATGGGCTTGTCAGAGGCGGACGCGGATCGTGTGAAGCGCGATCTGGGCGTTGCCCCTCCTGCCGCGTCGGGCCTGGCGGGCGGATTGCCCAAGCTGCTCGAGCCCATCATGCAGCCGCTCGTGAATGAAATCCGTTATGCGTTTCAGCTTTACGCCAGCATGGAGCTCGCCCAAATCAAGCAGATAGAGAAGATCATCGTCACCGGCGGCTCGTCGCACTTGCCGCGCATCCCCGAGTATCTCGCCCAGACGCTCAACATGAACGTGTACCGTGGCGATCCATGGGCGCGCGTCGTGTATCCGGCAGAGGTCGCAAGCGTGTTGGAAGAGATTGGTCCGCGGATGAGTGTGGCCGTAGGGCTTGCGATGCGCGAGATAGAGTAAGTTTATGCCACGACCCAAAAAACGCAGCGTTCTGCTCATCGATCAAGACGCGCACGCGCTCGCCATTTACGAAAAGAGGTTTGAAGGCGCTGGGTGGAAGGTCGCGCGCGCGAAGCATGTGCAAGAGGCGAAAAAACGGCTGGCGCGATCGATTCCCGACGCGCTCGTCATGGGGTTGCATCCGCTCGCGGAGGGACTGGCGTTTCTGGACGAACTTCACAAGGATCCGCTTATGGCTTCCGCTGTGCGCGTTGTCTTGACAGACGTCGGTGATCGCCGGACGATGAAGGAAGCAGAAGCGCTCGGTGTGAAGGCCTACCTGCTTAAAGGCCATGTCGTTCCAGCCGAGGTCATTAGAAAAGTAAAATCTTTTTTCGTATGAATGAAAAAAAGGGTTTCACGCTCGTTGAGCTCTTGGTCGTGGTCGCGATCATTGCTCTGGTCGCTACGTTTGCGGCCGTGGCTGTGAACGCCGCGCGCTCCAAACAGCGCGACGCCACGCGTCTGTCCAATGTCCGCCAGCTTCAGTCCGCGCTGGAAGATTCCTTTAACGAGACGAACCGTTATCCCGATGGCGACCTGACCCCCTTGGGGGATGCTTCTCAGAGCCTGTGCCTTGGCTCGCGCGGCTTTGCGTCTGACTGTTCGGGAGATGCATCCGTCTTTTTGCGCGTCGTTCCCGGGACGTATGAAGACGGCCTTGAGGGCATCGTCACCTGCGGCGAACCATCGCGCCGAGCGTTCTGTTACTCTGCGCGGCAGGAGAGCGACGCCTATGTGATTTATTTTGAACTGGAAAATGATTTTGCCCCCGTGGGATTGCAGGCGGGCGTGAATTGCGCGACACCCGATGGAATGGAGGCGGGGACGTGCGCACAGTAAAAAGAAAACGACGCGCGGGCGCCGTGTGAGATGGTGGGGAGATCTCTAGGGGAGGAAGTCGTCGCGCATCACGTCCCCCGAGGCGATGGGAGCGAAGAGCGCGCACAGGGTGTGGATCTCGTCGAACGTGGTCGTCGGATCGAGGTGGTACATGCGTTCGGCCTGGTGGAGGAGCCACGGGCCCACGTTGAGATCGCAGTGATCCAAGAGGACGGCGTTTCCGGTGAGGAAGAGCTCGAGGTCGTGGGCGGGGCCGATCCAGCCGATCTTGCGGAAGGTGGTGAGGGATCGCCAATCCGCCACGCGCAGACAGTAGTCGACCACCTTCCGCAGGTTGAGGCCCAGCGTCTGGGCCGGGGACGTGCGTTCGATGAGTCCCGGATCGCGCAAGGCGGCGCTCACCATGTGGCAGAGGCGCATCACGGCGAGGAAGAGAGCCAGCCGCTCCCCGGTGATGGAGATCGGTTTGTGCTCGGTCAGGGCGCGCTCGAGTCGGGTGAGCTCGCGCTTGTTGCCGTCTGGGTTTTCCGTGAGAGCTGTGAACAAGTCCATTGATCCTCCGCGGTGACTTCCGCGCGCCGACGTTACGTCTTTACATGCGTTTTGTCAACGCATAAGAAAATTTTCTGCTAAAGTCCCCATAACTTCCTTAATTCTTTACCCTTCTGACCCCTATGCAAGTCGAACTCGACCCACGTGTCATGCCCAAAATCCCTGGCGCAAAAGTCGCGATCCTGCAAGCCAAGTGGTATCGCGAACCCATTGATAAGATGGTTCAAAAAACCGTGGACCTCCTCGTCGCGGCCGACTGTCCAAAACCGGACGTTCATATCCTCCCGGGTTCACTTGAACTTCCCCTTGCCGCGCAAGCCCTGATGCGCAAGGAGAAGTATGACGCCATCATCTGCTTTGGCGCGATCATGAAAGGTGAGACCTATCATTTCGACATGATCATGAACATGTGCGCCGAAGGGTTTACGAAAGTCATGCTCGAAGAAGGTACGCCCATCATCATGGAGGTCATCCCCATCGCAAACATGGGCCAGCTTGAAGCGCGCAGCCAAGACGACGCGTTCAACAAAGGCGTGGAGGCCGCGATCGCCACAGCCGAGATCATCGACTGGCGCCGAAAAAACCTCGACGCGTAAGTATGTCGATGCGCGTTCATCTCGTAGTCGGATACATTCACAAAGAAATCTGCGACAGGATGATTGATGCGGTTCAATCGATCGCAGACGAGCTTGATTGTCGGATGGGGCGCGTCGTTTGGATCCCCGGGTCCTTGGAGGCGCCTTTGGCTGTAAAAGAACTTATCGAACGAGACCGTCCCGACGCTATCATCGTATTTGGCGTCCAGGAACAAGGAGCGACAAAACACGGTGAAGTCATTGCCCATCAGGCAACAAGTAAGCTTCTTGACCTTCAGCTCCAGTATCGCCTACCGATGGCGATCGCCATTATCGGACCTGGAGCCACGCTCGAGCACGCAAAGGAGAAGGCTGTGAGAACAGCGAAGAAGGCTCTGCATGCCGCTGTTCACATGGTAAAACTCACTCATGATTTTGGGACAGAACCTCTTGTGCAATCGACAGAGACAGACGCTTTCCCCTCTTGAGGATGCTTTTCTTTTTGAGCTGTCGTGCTAGGATGGCGTCAGGAGGTTCCATGCCCCTTGCAGGTCTTCATAGCTTTCTGTTCCACGCCTCGCGTGTGGTCGTGGGCGCCGTGCTCGGGACCGTCTGGGCGAGTGTGACCTGGCTGTCCTTTCTGTGGTATGCCTACGCCTTCACTGCCGACGCGATCGAGTTGGTGCGCGCTTACGCCATGTTCATTCCAGTGGGTGCCCCCATCGGCATCGTACTCGCGTACGAGTCGAAGGACACGTTCGGTCCATGGTGTCATGTGGAGGCGGCTTTCGTCTTCCTGTGTCTCCCACTTACGACGGTCCTGTGTGGGGCGCTCAGTCGCATGGATGTTCCCGAGTGGTGGATGGGCTTCCTGGTACCGTTCGGCATCTTCAATCTTATCTGCTGGTCTGGGGTATACGTCTTCGTGAAGCTCAACCGCCACACGGGCTGGGTGCCGGTGCCAGAGCGTGAGCGCACGCAGGAAGGTTCGGGTGCGTGAGGAGGAGCTGCGGGCGCTTCTGCACAGCGACCCCGTTGGGTTCGATCGGTACACGGGCATGCTCAAGCGGGAACACGCGCGCAAGACAGACGCGTATGAACGGATTGAGCGCGCCAGCTCGTTTATCCTCCTTCCTGGGCTTGCAGGACCATTCCTCCTGTTCGTCCTCGGATATCTATCAGCCGCGCTGTTGGCGCTCACAGCCATGATTGTCGTGAGTACGTGCATGGAGTTCGTCTGCTTCGTCCTCTCGCGGCGCGCGCATCGCGTGGCGCGTGAGATCTCCCTCGTTCAGGAAGTGGCTCGTCGTCCTTCCTAGCGCAATCGTCCTTCTCGGGCGATTTTTTCGTGTTCGCCTTTCTGGCGGTTTTTTTGTACAATTTAGTTCGTATGACAAGAGGACAGGCACAGGAACGGATCAATAACCTCCGCAAGGCCATTGATGAATACCGCTATCAGTATCATGTTTTGGACAAGCTTGAGATTTCTGATGCCGCGCTAGACTCGCTTAAGCATGAGCTGTATGCGCTCGAACAACAGTATCAGGATCTTATAACACTCGACTCGCCGACCCAGCGTGTCGGCGGCGTGGCGCTCTCGAAGTTTAAGAAGGTCACGCATGCGCGGCCGATGCTCTCGATGGAAGACGTGTTCACGCGCGAGGAGTTCGAGGCGTGGCTGGAACGACTGGTGAAAGTCCTCGGCGCGCCGGTGAAAGGATTTTTTTGTATGCCGAAGATCGACGGGCTGGCCGTGTCGCTGATCTACGAGGGCGGCTTGTTGAAGTCCGCGGCCACGCGTGGGGACGGCCGCGTGGGAGAGGATGTCACGCAGAACGTCAGGACGATTGAGTCGGTTCCGTTGAGGTTGAGGGAGAGGGGCACAAAGGGGGACAAAGGGGCGCAAAGGGGTCAGAAGATTGAAGTTCGTGGGGAGATTCATTTTCCGGTGAAGGAGTTTGAGAAGTTGAACAATGCGTTGGAGAAGGCCGGGGAGTCGACGTTTGCCAACCCGCGCAACACCGCGGCGGGTTCCATTCGGCAGCTCGATTCGACGGTCACGGCGGCGCGGCGTTTGGCGTTTGTCGCTTGGGATATGGACGCCGACCTTGGGCAGACATCGATTGAAGAGGAATGGGATCTCATGCGCAAGATGGGATTCAAGCCGGCGCCGGATTCGCGCTTGCTCACAACGGCGGACGAGATCCAGAAGCACTGGGCATGGCTGCAAGAGAGGCGCGAGCAACTCGACTATTGGGTGGATGGCATGGTCGTGCGGGTGAATGACAACGCGACGTTCAAGAAATTGGGTGTCGTGGGCAAGACACCGCGCGGGCTGGTCGCATGGAAGTTTCCGGCGGAGGAAGCCACGACGCGCGTGAATGAAATCCAGTGGACCGTTGGGCGCACCGGTGCGCTAACGCCGGTGGCGGTCGTGGAGCCCACGTGGATCGGCGGCACGACCGTGCAGCACGCCAGCCTTCACAATCTCGACGAGATCGAACGGCTGGATGTGCGCCTGGGCGACACGGTGGTGTTGTATAAAGCGGGCGACATCATCCCCAAGATCAAGGAAGTCCTCGTGAAACTTCGTCTGGCGGGCGCGCGCAAAACAAAACCGCCGACAGCCTGTCCTGTGTGTGGCTCGAAGGTCGAACGTCGAGCGGGCGAAGTGGCGATGTATTGTGCGAATCCAAAGTGTTTTGTCCAGGATCGGGAGAACGTCTTGCACGCGGCGCGCGCGTTTGAAATTGACGGCCTGGGTCCGCAGACGGTCGCTTCGCTTTTGGAATACGGACGCATCGTGAGCGCGGCGGACCTGTTCCTCTTGAAACCGGACGAGCTTCAGGGCATGGAGGGCTTTGCCGATCTCTCGTCCAAAAAACTCGTGGAGGAAATTCAGTCACGCAAGACCATCACGCTGCCTCGGTTTATTCTGGCGTTGGGCATCCGCAACGTCGGCGAGCAGACGGCCATTGACCTGGCGCAGCATTTTCTCACGATCGATGCGCTCAAGGCGGCGTCCCTGGACGAGCTCGTGGAAGTCGAAGGGGTTGGCGAGGTCGTCGGAAAAAGCGTGCGGGAGTTTTTTGACGAGGAGCATCACCAGAAACTGGTCGAGAGCTACAAGGCCCATGGCGTGCGTGTCCTTCCGTTTGAAGGAGGAAAAAAGAAAACGGCTATTGCGGGAAAGACGTTTGTCATCACGGGGACGCTTGAGACGCTCGGGCGCGATGAGGCCAAGGAGCGCATCCGCGCCGCGGGAGGAAAGGTGTCTGGATCCGTGAGCAAGAAAACGGATTTTGTCGTCGCGGGTGAGAATCCCGGTTCGAAGTTCGATGAGGCAAAGAAGTTTGGAGTCCCCACCTTGTCGGAGAAGGAGTTTCTCGCTATGCTTTCCTAGTCTATCTGTAGTGAGCAACGTCGAACTATGAAATTTTCACGCGAAGAAGTGTTAAAAATTGCCAAATTGGCTCGCCTGCATTTGGAGGAAGAAGATATTTCTAAGTACCAAGAAGACCTTGGTTCGATTTTGACCTACATTGAAAAACTCCAAGAGCTCAACACGGACGACGTCCCTGAGTTCCAGCACGCGGCCGGAAGCGCGAATGTTTTCCGAGAAGATATCGTCGAGGGCTGTGACCCGGATGTTCGTCGTCGGGCGCTTGAGAACTTTACGGCTCGCGAAGGGAATCTCTTAAAAGTGCAGGCGGTTTTTGAGAACCGAACAGAATAGCTATGGACGTATCAACATTGACGATCAAAGAAGCCGGCGAGAAACTTGCGAGCGGAGAGTTAACAGCGGTCGACTACGCACAAGGATGCTTGGACGCGATCGCCAACGGGAACGAAAATCTGAATGCGTTTTTAGAGGTCTCGCAAACCGCACTCGACGAAGCGGCGTCTATTGATGCGCGCCGCGCTGCAGGAGAATCTCTTGGTTCGCTTGCAGGCATCCCCATCGGATTGAAAGATAACATGCTCGTACGTGGCTGGGGTTCAACTTCTGGTTCACAGATTTTGGAAGGATATCGTGGAGCATATGATTCGACGATCACACAACGACTGCAGGCCGCGGGAGCCATTTTAATCGGTCGCACAAACATGGATGAGTTTGCGATGGGATCCTCAACGGAGACTTCGCATCACGGGGCCTCGTGCAATCCTTGGGATGCTCAGAAGGTTCCGGGTGGTTCAAGCGGGGGATCAGCGGTCGCTGTTGCCGCAGGATTTATTCCGGCTGCGCTTGGCTCAGACACGGGGGGATCGATCCGTCAGCCTGCTTCGCTTTGCGGAGTCGTCGGTTTGAAGCCAACCTATGGACGTGTGTCTCGATATGGACTTATGGCTCTTGCCTCGAGTTTTGATCAGATCGGTCCGATCACGCGAACGGTCGAGGATGCTGCGTTGATCCTTGAGGCGATCGAAGGACGAGATCCAAAAGACGGAACCTCAGTTGAGCTCACCAACACCACCGTGCCGGCGCTTATTGAAAAGTCGGTAGACGGTATGACCTTGGGTGTGCCGAAAGAATATTTTGCCAGTGGGATGGACGCGCACGTCGCTTCTGTGGTGCATGAGGCGATCGCGGAACTCGAGCGGGCCGGAGCGAAGATTCAAGAGATCTCCATGCCGCACTCGGAGTATGCGCTGGCGGCGTACTACATTATCCAACCAGCGGAAGCGAGCTCGAACCTCGGACGATTCGACGGTTTGCGCTATGGCTATCATTCCAGCGGGGAGAATTTGCCGGAGACGTACAAGCGAACCAGAGGCGAGGGATTTGGAAAAGAAGTAAAGCGCCGCATCATGCTGGGTTCGTACACGCTCTCGGCCGGCTACTACGATGCGTACTATCGCAAAGCGCTCAAAGTGCGCACGCTCATTAAGCGAGATTTCGATGAGGCGTTCAAACGTGTCGACGCGATCGTGTGCCCGACCAGTCCAAGCGTGGCGTGGAATCTCGGTGAAAAGTTTGATGATCCACTCGCCATGTACCTCGCTGACATCTACACCGTGACCGCGAACCTCGCGACCGTGCCAGGCCTGTCCGTTCCATGCGGCTTCGTTGACGGCCTCCCGGTTGGACTCCAGATTCTCGCCAAGCCTTTTGATGAGTACACGCTGTTTCGAGTAGGCGCGACGTATCAAGACCGAACGAATTGGCACAAGCAGTCACCTACATGATTCCCTACTTCCAGTTCACGACGATCCCCTTAGGCCCCGTCACCATCCAGGTGTGGGGTCTTATGGTTGCTCTGGGAATCCTGGCCGCAACGTGGGTGGCCGCGAAGATGGCTCAGCAGCGAGGACAGGATCCAAAGATTATTTGGGACCTGAGCGTGTGGGTGATTATCGGCGCGTTTATCATGGCGCGGGTGTTCATGGTGCTGTACGAGCCAGGTGATTATCTTGCGGATCCGTTCGAGTTTTTCCGTATCTGGCATGGTGGATTTTCGATCATGGGAGGATTTCTTGGCGCGACAATCGCCGGGATCTGGTTTTTGCGTCGGCAGCACGTCGATGTTTATGCGTACGCCGACACAGCGATATTCGGACTGCCAGTGGGAATCTTTATCGGACGCATTGGCTGCTTCCTCATTCACGATCATCCGGGCACGCTCACGGATTTTGCCCTGGGGGTGAAGTATCCCGACGGCGTTCGACACGACCACGGCTTGTACGATTCGATCAACGGCCTCGTGTTGTTCTTGCTCTTCCTCTTGCTGGCTCGTCGCGGCGCTAAGACAGGAACATACATCGTCGTGTTCCTGATCTGGTACGGCGTGGTTCGATTCCTGCTCGATTTCCTGCGCGCCACCAATGGCCCGATCGTGGACACGCGATACCTCAACCTCACGCCGGCGCAGTATCTGGCAGCAGTGATGATTGCGGGAGGCGTGTGGCTATGGCGGAGAAAGTTGTCGACGAAAGTTTGACAAACTGTTCAACAAAAAATAGCCTAGAGACAAGGCTATTTTGATTTATCCACATCTGAGGCTCCTTTTTGTTCCCATCTATGCCCCGAATCCCTAAACTGTCTGAGGACAGCCTGGAACTCCTCGGCCTGACAGCCAAGGACATGGCGGTCTACACAGCGCTCTTGAAACTCGGTACGGCGCCGCTCAGGCGCATCGCGGAGGAGTCGGGCCATAATCGAGGGACCGTGTATGACGCGCTGAAGCGTCTTCTCGATTTGGGGCTTGTGTCCCACATGGATGCCAAGACCCATCGCTACTTTACGGCAGAAGATCCACACAAGCTCCGCGGACTTGCCACGCGCCGTGAGGTCGCGATCCAAGAAGTGCAACTGAACCTTGCAGATGTCGTGCCGCAGTTGCAAGACCTTCTTGGCAAGAGCGCCCATCGGCCGAGTGTTTGGTACTACGAGGGTGAGCAGGGCGTACGCGATATCCTTGAGGACGTGCTCAAGGTCGCGGAGCGTGCGGAGGCGAAACTTTTTCGTATCTATTCCTCTGAAGGCATCCGTGATCTGATCGCTCATGCCTGGCCTGGGTTCATCAAGCACCGCATTCGCAAGCACATCCGAGTGAGAGCCATTGCGATCGGGAAAGGCGGCCGCACGTACGGATTGGACGAGCGCAAGTGGCTGTCGCAGTCCGATTCTGCGCCGTCGTACATCTTCATCTATCCGGGCAAGACGGCGTTTGTCTCGCTGGACGGCCATCGTCAGCTGTTCGGGGTTATCATTGACGACGAGGCAATATCCTCAACGCAGGAAATGATTTTCGACGCGTTGTGGAAAATGATGTGATCGATGGGTCAGGTCGAGCCATGGTCTTTTTTTAAAAAGCCCATAGCTCGACCTGATCCCAATTCGGAGGTTTGATGAGTCTGCAACCGTTCTATCACTCCGCGGTCGTTGTGTTCTGCGGACCGCATGACGAAGGCGAATACGTGCCCATGCGCCGTATCGACCAGGCAATCTTGCTCGCGCGCAATACGCGCGCGCCGCTCCTGGTCGCGGGGGACGGCAACTACGGCAGCGACGTCCAGTGGTTCGCTCGCCGCGCCGGCCAGAGCGGCATCGCGTATGTGCGCGCCTTCTACGATGAGCGCGCCTCCACGCTTGCGGACGCGCAGCGCATTGCCGACGAGCTGCTCGTGAATCCACCCCTCATGTCGGTTGTGAACGTGCATCTGGTCACCGACGACTGGCACATGAATCGCGCCACCGCGATTCTCGCCGGCGAGCTCGCGCGCGCCTTGCGCGAACGCAAGCCCAGAGTCACGCGCATTCCGGTTCGCAACGGGCCGCGTCCGCCCGCCCACATCCTGGAGGGCGAGCGTCAGGGACTCGAGGACTACCTGGCCGGACGCTACGGCCAGCGGAGGGCCCATGCTCCCTACGGCAAGCCTTGCGAGGAGGCTCCAGCCGTAAAATAAAAGCGCCTGTCGCACGGACAGACGCCTTTTCTTTTATCCCCAAAATCCTTTTTTGCTCGATAGCGGCGGGGGAGAAGCCGGCGCCGCCGACGGTGACGCGAGTCCCTGGACGAATTGCGCGATCCGTTGCATCTCGCTTTCAACGAGTGCCCCCTCATATTCACCCGCGTGCGCCGACGTGCCCTCATAGCTGGCCGCCTTCTGATCCACATGCAGATTCACCTGCACACCGCCGTCTCGATCCTCAACGTACGCGTGGTAGCGCGGGAACAGCTGGCCGCTCACGCGCAGAGCGTAGCTCAACTGCCCCTCGTGTCCGCGATGCTCGCCGTATCCGAGACGGCGCATGAGACCTCGTGCGTTTTCCTTCAGGGGTCCTGGAAAAAATTGTTTCATACGTCACTTGAACAAGATTTCAAAAAGGGTGCGTTTTGATTTTGGAGCCAGTGCCGATGAGCTCGCGCGCGCGGTGTTTGGGTGGTTCGTCTGTCCAACGACGGACTCGCCCATGAGAATGGCGAGCAAGCGATGCATCTCCTCATCCACGCGTCCGCCCTCGTACGCCCAAGGTTGGTCGTGATTGCTTTTGTGCGTGATGCTGTCGAGCGCATCGAAGTGCAGGTCGATCTCCATCCCGTTCTCCCGTATGGCTACCAGCACATGGAACCGAGGGAACGGAGGATCGTTCAGGCGTCGATGATAGCACGTCCGACCGGCTTCCACACAATGCCGAACATAGCCGGCACGGGCCATGAGGGTATCAGGGGAAGCCTGGAGCGGATGAGGCAGGAGGCGCCGCATATGTCTCATCATGGTCAGAAGATTCTAGACGCGTCAAGCTTATCGTTTGACGAAAGAGGGAAACCGATATAGAACATGTATCTGCCTTCTTATCGGCAGCAAAGGAGCACACGATGATCGCGATTCTCATGGCGACGCAGACCCTGGCGCAGGACTATCCCTGCACCTGCGAGCAAGTCGAGATGGAAACCGAGCAGCAGGTCACGCCAAAGGTGTTTGATCTCTCAGAGCCCCAGATGGTGATCATCACGGGCCTGGATGACGAGGGTGCCGTGCTCGTGGCCGTCCAGGTTCCCGCGGCGCGCCAGTTCGTGGAGATCCCAGCGCCCGCAACGGTCGGCGCCGGTTCCAGTCCTGTCACGGCCGTGTTCGGGATCGCCACGCCCGACTTCCTCACGCACCTCGCTCTGGACGGGAAGGCCATTGAGTCCGCATGGCTCGCTCCCTTCCGATGCAGCGAGCTCGACTACCTCTGGTCCGCCGTGTACGCGCGCCACAACTTCTTCTTCGCCGATCGCGCCACGCGCGAGTATTTCGCCTCCTTCGATCTGCGCTATCGCGCGGACCCAACGGTGGACACCACCACGATCGATCGGCGGCTCACCAGCCGCGACCGTCTGACCCAGCTGCGCGTCCAGAACGCCATGCAGACGCTCGTCTGTCCGCAGGAGGAGCTCACGCCCTGACCCACCCTGAGTTCGATCGAAGGGTGGGTTTTCAAATACAGACGAGTTTGTTATAGTTGCCCGCGACCAGGGAGAGGTGGCCGAGTGGTTGATGGCGCACGCTTGGAAAGCGTGTTAAGGGAAACCTTACGCAGGTTCGAATCCTGTCCTCTCCGCCACGTAAAAACACCGACGTCAGTTGGTGTTTTTACGTGCCACGTGGACGACTGCGCAGCAGGCGTCTTTACGTGGCCGAATCTTAAACGGATCGTCGGTGTTCACGTGGCACGCCACCCGTGATACCTTCATGGTTTTTTCTTTCCCGCGCTTCTGTTACCATAACGGTACCTCTATGCCATCACGACTCCTTTCTTTTTCGGCACGCCATTCACTCATCGCTCTGGCCGTCTTCTTGTTTCTCGCCGTCGGTCTCTTGGCCTGGCGAGTCTTTTTGTCTTCGACCCCAGACGGCACAACTTCCACAGACGAGACCGTCGGCACAGCACCAGCAGACGAGACCGTTTCCGTTCCCGCGGTCACGGCCCTGCGCGCGCCCGAGGACGTTGCGGGGATCGACGGCCTCATCCGACTTGGGTTCAACAATGCCGAACAGATCGTCGATAACGGAAACGGGACGGACATGGTTTGGATTTCAGACGATGACCTCATGCTGGGCGCGCGTACGCCGCAAGGCGAGGTGACGGGCGCACGCATTCTTGCCTCGGGCGAAGTGGCACTTCCGGCCATCGCCCGTGACGGCGACCTGGTTGCTGTCGGCTGGGTTCAAAAAAATCAGTACAAAAACGAGATCCGCGTTCTGGTGTCAGAGGACGCGGGAGAGACGTTTGAGGAGGTCGTCTTAGGGGCAGGCGAGTCTGTGTCGCTTGCCGTGTCCCAAGGGCGCGTCGCGGCGGTGTGGCATGAGACGTCAGGGAAAACGCGGTCGCGCATTTTTGCGAGCGTCTGGAGCGGCGGGGCGTGGTCGTCTCCCGTGCAGGTGGACCGTTCGGACGCCTCACCGATGTGGCCGTCGGTTGACTTCCGCGGGGACGAGCTCGCCGTGGCATGGCGCGATGATCGACAGGACGGACGCTATACGATCTGGCTGCGGCGGTCGCATGACCGCGGGGTAACCTGGGAAGAGGAGCAGCAGATCACCGCCGAGCTCAGCGGCGATCCGGATGTCTGTCTGACGAAATCCTCCGTCTGGCTTGCGCACCATGGCGGCGGGAAGATTTCCCTGGTCCGTTCCGATGACGGCGGAGAGACGTATGCCCCTTCCCAAGAATTGGGCAGAGGATTTTTCCCGCACCTCGTCTGTTCGCAGGACGCCGTGGGCGTTTCTTGGGAGCAGACGACGGAGGGGCCGTACGCGGCGGACAAGGACGCGGGATGGGCCGTGGTGAGCGATGAGGGGGCGTTGATCGGCGCAGGCGCGATCGATGACGGACCTTCGGCAGCCGCGACGATGTTTCTTTCGGCGGACGCGCGGACGATGGAGATGTTGTGGCTTACCGTCTCGCAGGAGGAACCGCTCCTGGGAACGCTGCGGCATCAGTGGTTTGAGATTCTTTTGTAACGCATAAGCACGATCGTTTTCCAGACGCCTCAGTATGAATCAAGCAACAAGGACGCATGTTTTCAAAGACGTTTGCCTGATCTTCGTGAGCATTGCGGTTGCCATCGTTCTGCTTGTCACGCCGTCCGTTGAGCGCATTCTCACTTCCTCGATGGAAGTAGAAGTCCTGGCGAGTTTTGTCGCCGGTATTTTTTTTACATCGGTCGTCACGACGCCGGCCGCGATCGTCGCCCTTATCGAGATAGGAACAGCGAACTCCCCCTGGCTTGTCGCTCTCATTGGCGGCCTAGGGGCCGTGGTCGGAGACCTTGTTCTGTTTCGATTCGTTCAGACCCATTTCAACAGGGACCTGGAACAGTTCTTGAAGACACGGCGTCTGCGCAACGTCTTCTCCTTTTCTCGCTTTCGATCCTTTACCTGGCTTTTTCCGTTTGTCGGCGGTTTGATTATCGCCTCACCGCTCCCGGATGAACTTGGCGTGACATTCCTGGGCGTCACAAAACTTCCGATGAAGACCTTCATACTCATTTCTTACCTCTCGAATTTTTTGGGGATCCTGTTGATTACGCTAGCGGCGAAGAGTCTGGCGTCTTGATGAGGACGCTGGTAAGCTCTGACCATGGACCCCAAAGATGAGATCAAACAAAAGCTCGATATCCTGGATCTCGTGAGCGAGTATGTCGTTCTGAAGCCATCCGGTTCCACCGGGTTTAAGGGCCTCTGCCCGTTCCACTCCGAGAAATCCCCGTCCTTCCATGTCTCTCAAGACCGCCAGAGCTGGCATTGTTTTGGATGCAATGAGGGCGGAGACTGTTTTGCGTTTGTGATGAAGATGGACGGTATGACGTTCCCAGAGGCGCTCATGCACCTGGGGAAAAAGACGGGCGTGGAGGTGCGGCGGCTTCCCACGGCGGAGACGAACACGAAGGCGAGGATGTATCAGGTGAACGAGCTCGGGCAGAAGTTTTTTCGCAAAGTCCTTTTGGATTCCTCAAGCGCATCCGCGGCGCGCGCGTACGTCGAGTCGCGCGGGATTCCTGCG
Source organism: Candidatus Uhrbacteria bacterium (assembly GCA_016205975.1). Classification (GTDB taxonomy): domain Bacteria; phylum Patescibacteriota; class Patescibacteriia; order UBA9934; family GWF2-40-263; genus JACRJW01. The sequence continues at coordinate 67,215 of JACQSK010000012.1, forward strand.
GAGCTGGCAGAGCTGTTTGGCCTTGGCTATGCGCCTGACGAGTGGGACGCGCTCTCCCAGTTTTTTCGCAAGCGAGGATTCTCTGAGCTGGAGCTCATTGAAGCAGGACTCTCTCTGAAGAAAAAAAGCGGCACGGGAGTGATTGACCGCTTCCGCCATCGCCTCATGATCCCGCTGCGCGATCATCACGGGAACACGGTTGGGTTTACGGGGCGCAGCCTGCCGGGCGACGACCAGGGGCCGAAGTACATGAACTCTCCCGAGACGCCGATTTATCATAAGGGGAGCTTGCTGTTCGGGCTGGATCTCGCCAAGCGGACGATTCGAGAAAAAGAGTTCGTCGTGGTTGTGGAGGGGAACTTGGACGTTGTGGCCTCCCACAAGGCCGGCGTGCACAACGTCGTGGCAAGCTCGGGGACGGCCTTCACGCAAGATCAGCTCCTCTTGCTTAAGCGCTACACCGAGACGATCGTGTTCGCGTTCGATGCGGACGCGGCCGGTTTTGCCGCGGCCAAGAAGGGCATCAGTCTGGCGCGCGCGGCTGGGTTTGATTTGCGCGCCGCGATTTTGTCCGAGGGCGTCAAGGATCCGGACGAGCTCGTGCAAAAGGATCCAGGCGCCTGGGAAGCGCTCATCATGACGTCTGTTCCGATCATGGAGTTTTTGATCGCGCACGTGACCCTCGGGAAAGACTTGCGTCGGATCGACGACAAGCGCGCAGTGGCCAAGGAGCTCTTGCCAGCGATCGCGGAGATGTCCTCGGTCGTGGAGCGCGAGCATTGGCTGCAGGTCGTCGCGGACTTGTTGCAGATTTCGGCGGAGCAGCTTCGGACTTCCTTGCCTCACGAGGCAATCGCACCCAGGCCGAAGCCTGGGTCTACCGAGGTTCGGCCTGCTCGTTCGTCGATTTCCAAAGATGAGCAAGCGCGCCGTATTCTCTTGGGCTACGCCATCCAAACCCAGCCGCAATTTGACAGACTGCGCGCGCGGCTTGCGTCCGTGAGCCAGGCTTCAGAGCTGTGGATAATTCTTTACAATCTGGCCTGCAACGCGTATGATCCTAGCAGTCAATCAGCACAAACCTCATTTTTTTCGCGGATTCGTTCCCTGACGGCCGGCCATCCCAACCAAGAAGCCCTCGAGGCACTTCTTGATACATCTATTTTGATGGCCGAAGTCACGTTTCAGGACATCCCTGAAAACCAAGTGCTGGCTCAGATTGAGGATCTCTTTGCTCTCCTGAACACGCTCTCCACAAGCCATGAGCGTGAAGTGTTGGCGCGCGCCTTGCGCCAAGCGGAGCTTGCAGGAGATCAAGAAGAGGTCAAGCGTTTGTTAAGCACCATGCCTCGATTATGAAGAAGCCTGCAAAGAAGAAAATTCGTCCGTTGAAAAAAAAAGCAGGAGGAAAGCCTCAGAAGAAAAAAATTCCGAGCAGAAAACCGTCCAACGCCAAAAAACCCGTTGAGCCGCCGAAGGTTCGCTACAAGCGCGCGGACGCTCCGTCCGAGGAGGTACTTCAGCGTCTGATCGACAAGGGGATGCGACGCGGGTACATCACAGAGAACGAGATTCTTTTTACGTTTACGGACCTGGAAGATTACCTGGGCGTGTTCGAGGATTTCTTGGACGAGTTGGAGCGCGTGGGCGTGCACTTCGTCGAGGTGAAGGAAGGCATTCTGGGGCGAGAGAAAGAGCGCGGCGAAGTGTATGAAAAGATCCGCGTCAGTGAAGACGCACGGCGCACGGCGCTGCCGGACATCACGCAAGACTCCATCCAGATGTACCTGCGCGAGATCGGAAAAATTCCGCTCTTGACCGGCGAGATGGAAGTGGCACTGGCTAAGCGCAAGGAACGCAACGAGAAAGAAGCCGAGCGGCGCTTGATTGAAGCCAACCTGCGGCTGGTCGTTTCCATCGCCAAGAAGTTCGTCGGCAAGTCCATGTCGCTGTTGGATCTCATCCAAGAGGGGAACATCGGCTTGTTCCGCGCGGTGAAAAAGTTTGAGTATCGAAAGGGCTACAAGTTTTCGACCTATGCGACCTGGTGGATCCGCCAGGCCATCACCCGCGCGCTTGCGGATCAGTCTCGCACCATCCGTATCCCTGTGCACATGGTGGAGACGATCAACAAGTTCCAACAGATCGAACGCCAGCTCATCCAAGACCTGGGACGCGAGCCGCTCGCTGAGGAGATCGCCGCCGAGATGGGCCAGCCCATCGAGAAGGTTCGGCACATTCGCAAGATTTCACAGGAGACGGTTTCTTTGGAGACGTCCGTGGGAGACGACGACGAGGACTCGAAGCTTGAGGATTTTATCGAAGACGTGAAGACGATCTCGCCCGACCGCACGGCCGCGCGCGAGCTCCTGAAGGATTACGTGAACAAGGCCATGGAGGGCCTCACGCCGCGCGAGCAGAAGATTCTCGAAATGCGGTTTGGCCTCACCGACGGCGTGAGCCACACGCTTGAGGAAGTCGGCCGCGAGTTCGACGTGACCCGCGAGCGCATCCGCCAGATCGAGGCCAAGGCGCTTGAGAAGATTCAGGCGAACCCGTTGATTGAGAAGCTGAGGGATTACTAAATGGAAAGCAGGCCGCAGGGCCTGCTTTATTGACAGTCAGTTATTGACAGTCAGCGTTGAAGTTCTTATACTCTCGTTCTGATTGAGTTCTGACAACCCAGGAGCGGTCATGAACGTACAGAAGATTCAGACGGGTCCGTTGAGCCTCTACGTCCAAGGCGAGGTGCGCGAAGAGATGCGCGGGGGACACATGGAGGACCGCGTTTTTGCCTCGACGATTGATCACCTGATCGTCGTGTGCACGGACGCGGTGATCATCAACCGTGTGCGCCGCACGCTGTATCTGTGTCGTCGGTGCGTGCGCCCCATGAGAGGTCTCTGGGTGATCGGCGGACGTCGTCGCAAAGGCGAAACGCCGCTTGCGGCGATGAGCGCTCGATTCCAGCGCGAAACAGGTTTGGTTCTTCCGCAAGAACGGTTTGTCTTCTTGATGGTCACCGAGTATCTCTGGCAGGATCGCGAGCAGGAGCCCGCAGACCGCGGGATGCACTACCTCGGCCATCAGTTCGTCGTCGAGCTCACCAACAGAGAGCTCTTGTACGCCACCTTGCACCTTGAGCCAACGGAGTTCGACCGGGCCTACGGCATCCAGGAGTTCACGCGAGACCGTCTCGTTTGTGAAGACGTCCACCCCGTCTTGCTGGAGATCTACGATTCCATCTTTTCAGACGCCACTTGACACGCAACACCCTCATGGGTGTTTTTCTTATGCCGCGTCTGGCATCTCGATCGGCTCGGCCGCCTCCTCGTCCTCCATGGGGATGGCGGTTTCTGCATCTTCGTCGTCCGCCACAAGCTGAACGCCTTTGTCATCTGGGTGGATGTCCGTAGCGGCGTGTTCGGCGGTTGGATCACCGTGGTCATGAAATTCCGCTCCGACCTTGGGCTTAAGATGCATAGGCGGCTCGGGGGCGTCGTAAACGGAGGCGGGTTGTTCTGGGTTCATAAAATGATTTATTGAATGATGTTTGAATGATAACGCAGATCAAAATTATTGCAACACGTTTCGCGTGTCTTGGTGCAGGGTTTCCCAACCGCAACGATTCCATCCGTGCTACGATATACTTGATGCAAGGTCGAACGACTAACTCGTATGGAACATGAAATGGAGGTGATCAATGCCCAACAAGATCCAGAGGCGTTCGGCCGGCTGTACGATACGTACTACCAGCCCGTCTTTGGCTTTCTGTACAGCCGCACGGGACGCAGTGAGGTCGCCAAGGACTTGACCAGTGAGACGTTCTTCCAGGCGCTCAAGAACTTGCACCGATATAAGCCGCGCGCGGGAGCGAGCTTTAAGTCATGGCTTTTTGCGATCGCGGTGGCTCAGATCGGGAATTACTATCGGAGCCGCGCGCGCTTCCTTGAGGTCACTACGGACGAGGCGCCTGAGATTCTTGCGCCTGATGATTTCCGTCCCGACGTCGCCTACCGAATGGGCGAGGACGCAGGGGAACTTGAGGCTCAGATCAGTCTTCTGCGACGCATGATGGGGAAGCTCAACCAGCGCCAGCAAGACATTTTAACTCTGCGTTTTTTTTCGCACATGAGCGTCCCGGACATCGCTGCAGCCTTGCGCATGAAGCAAGGGACGATCAAGTCGCACATTCACCGCGCGCTGAAAAAACTCCAGGTGCTGATGCTCCAGGAGAGAGAAGACCGCGCGCGCGAAGCCTCTTTTCAAACACCTAACCTCTATGCACCCAGGACCGCTCAAAATTGAAGAACTGCTTGAGCGGATGGATTCTAGAGAGGTTCTCGGGGATCCCGCGCATCGCTACGAGCTTCGGCGCACACTTTTGTGCTCGCGGTTTTTCGACGTCGAGTGTGCGCGTCACTCCCGATGGAACAGGCTGCTCAGCTACACGGCGCCCCTGGTGGCCGGTGGGATGATGGTTGGTGTGTTCAGTCTGTTAGCCGTTTCGACTTCTTCAGATGGTGCTGAACCAGTGCTTCTTTCCATCAACGGAGAGGTCGCCGAATCCACGGACGAACCTAGCCAGGCGTTTCGTCCATTTGTCTCCAATCCTTCCGAGCCGGTCGTCCAGCTGGCTGATATCAATACGTTAGACCCAGAAGAATCCGTCCGTTTTGCGCCTCTGGCTGAACACACGTTTGTGTTGACACAGTAATATTGCTGTGCAGAGCCATGGGCGGTATGCTAGAGGTAGCTCCATGGAACTAATTTGGGCAAATCATTGGCTTCGGGTCTAGAACCGCTATCCTTTCGGGGGCAGCGCGAGGACCCCGCGGTAAACCCTCAACGGGTGCAGCAACGTTTGGACGCTTATCCGGTTTCGACTGGAGGCGCGTGCGAACAGCGTACCGGATAGCCGGTACCCGACTTCCGTAGGCCACATTTAGTTCAGTGGAGTCACAAAAAGACCTTCTTCGCGAAGGCCTTTTTGTTTGATCTGCGCGCCAGAGGTCAGGTATCTTTCCCGAAGGCAACGACGATCTTGTCTCTGAGAGCTTCACACAGCTTGCGCGACGGATGGGTTCCAGAAACATACATGGGCTCAACCCAGCCTTTGGGTGTCGTGCGTGAGATCTCGTCAGCGACGAGATCTTTTACTATTTCACCAAACGAATAGGCATCCTGGTGCAAGTTGTCTCTCAGTCTTTCAAGAAATCGCGGGTTTTGAAATAAAGCCAGTGCTGGTTCAATAAACATTTCTAAGTCACCGGTTTTGACGAGATCATGTCGAAGGCTTGCGAGATCTATGGTTCCGAGTTTTTCACGGACAACTCCCAGCCGCGTTTCTCGATCGGCTTGAACTTCTCTGAGTTTTTGTTCGTAGGATGTCATATATGAGATTTTTTGTGCTCGTGTCGCCCATAGAGCTTCCTAATTAGAGAGACTAAATTTGTTTCTGATTTTTTGAAGAAGCCCGTCCTTCACAAGTCCTTCGACCATCGTGTTTATCCAAGCTTGATCGAGTTTTTGATTAAAGGTTGTGTCTACGAGCGAACCAAATTCCCGATTCCCGACCTGACCCCGTTCGCGTACGAGCTTGAGGATTCGGCCTCGGTAGATGCGGTCGGGGAACGGTTTGTTGCGATGCTTGCGCTCGTGGGCGGTTGCGATGGAGCGCTTGGGGATCTCGATTCGACCGGACATAAACAGTTTGGACGTTTTACAATCCTTGCGCAAGGGGCATGAGGCACACGTTGGGTTTTTGGTGCAGGTCGATGTCGCGAGATCAAAGAGGGCTTGAGGGATGTCGTAGTAACGTCCACGTTTTGGGAGGAATATTTCAGCCGTGTGGCGGATACGTTTGTCATCCTCCATCATTGGGAACGGTTGACCGAGCAGGAGTCTGCCGAGCACGCGGCGGATGTTCGTGTCGATCGGGAGCGTGCGCCGTCTTTGTGCGAACGCGCTCACCGCTGCGGCCGTGTAGGGGCCGATGCCCTTGAGCGCGAGCCAACCAGACTCTGTCCTCGGGACGCCCCGCGCGGTCACTTCTCGCGCAATATCTCTGAGCACCAGTGCCCGACGGTTGTACCCGAGCCCTGCCCAGGCGTGGATCACCTCGGCGTTGGTCGCTGCGGCGAGCCTTGACCACGAGGGGAACTGCTTCACCCATCGCCGATACCATTCCTTCACGCGATCCACCTGCGTTTGCTGTAGCATGATCTCACTCACGAGGATCCGATACGGATCGCGCGTCTGCCGCCAGGGGAGGGCACGGCCGTGCCGGTCGTACCATTTCAAGAGTTTTGCCGCCGCGGTCATAGAACCCCAGCCTCCACCAGCGCATCGTAATGCGGACGACGGGTGCGGTAGAGGTACTCGATGATCTTTCCGCGCACAGGCGTTTGGTCAAGACCGATGTCCTGTGCGAATGCCTCGATCCGGTCGCGCGCCATGTCTCGATCGTCTTCCCGTTCAAGCATGAGCTCGATCTCTGCGACCGCATAGCCGAAGTCGCACACGTCCAAATCAATGTGGAAGTCGCCGCGTTTGTAACTATGGCGTTCTTTTCTGAGTGTGGCGAACGGTTTGTAGCCGGCCGCGAGCGTGTCGGCTTCCATGGAGCCGGCGCCGGGCAGTGCCAAGAACGCGCGGATGCCTTCCTCGTTTTCGATTTCGTCATAGGCCGTGGCGCCGAGTTTGTGGCCCAGTTCATGCACGCGGCGCTTGAGCTCCCACCGGCCATTGCGTTGTCGCAGCCAGTGGTCTTGTCTGGTGAGCCGATAGTCGTCGGTGTCCCAGTAGGTGTCCTCATTTGTTGTCGATCCAAGAAACTCCGATCCGTCCACGAGCCGTTCCTCCTGGCGCTTGTCCAAACGAAATTTTTTTTCTACTTCGATCATAGAGAGGGCACAAAGGGGTAGAGGGAGCAGGGGGAGGAGATAAGTTTACCCCAAAAGAAAGGGGCTTGACAGCTCCTTGCGGGCTTGTTCTCAACTGGTATCATATCTTCTACATAATTCATAAATTATTCCTAAGGCCTTAGGCCAAACGAAGTAAGGTATGATTCAAACCTTCAGTGCTCTGACCGATGATGAGTGGGGTGACGACGATAAAGACGTGGACGCAGAAGAAGAGTCAGACAAAGAGGAAGAAGACGAAGACGAGGCGAACGATATGGACATGGGGGATGATGACGACGACAGCAACGAATGGTAAATGGAAAAATCAGGCCTTCTCAGGTCTGGTTTTTTTTGACCTCGGTCTGGCGTATACTACGCGCACCTATGCGACTCCCTACGCGCCGCGCCCAGAAATTGAAAATCGATCACGAAGCCGACGAGCCTTTGTATCTCACGCAGGACGGCTTGGATCGGTTAAAGCAAAAATTAGAACGCATCGAACGCGTTGATCTGCCGCAGGCCATTGCCGACGTTGCCGAAACGGGCCAGTTCGGAGACTTCTCGGAGAACGCCGAGTATCAAGAGGCCAAGGGGAGGATGCGTCGATTCCACGATCAGATCACCGGCATCAAGGAACGCCTCAAAAAAATCGTCGTGATCGAGAAGCCGACGGCATCGGAGGCGTCCGTGCAATTGGGATCGACCGTGGGGCTTGAGCAGACGGACGGGAAACGCAGAACGTTTGAGATCGTCGGGTCTCAGGAAACCGATCCGCTGCGTGGTAGGCTCTCCTTCAAGTCTCCCTTGGGCGCCAAGCTCTTGAATCGAACGGTCGGCGAGGAAGTGGACGTCCAAGGAATGCGATACAAAATTATCGAGATCACTTGACACGAGCCCGATCTTCGCGGTAATGAAGCATCATATGACACACCTTTTTCGCGCGAGTCTTTCCGGGTTCCTGGCCTTTGCCCTCTTTTTGAGCCTGATTCCCTCGGCCTCCGCCCACCAGAGCGTTACGAGCTATCTGCCGGCGTCCTTCTCCACATGGAGCACATACGGCTCTCCATCGGTCTCCTCTGACCGCGCTCTCATCGAAGGCGCGCAAAGCGAGTGGGTCTGGATCGACCTGGACGCGAGCGAGCTCGCCGCCTCGACGATCGCGATTGCCTCTTATGCGGATAAGAGCGACCGCCGCACATCGGGCACAGCCTCACAGAGAAACAGCTCGGGCAATCCGTACATCTATGCCTACGCGATGGACGGCAACGGCAAGATCGTCAAATATCTTTCTGGGACTTCGCTCATGGCCACTACGCGCGCGGACGCCGACCAGGTGGTCTTCGGGATTTTTCCGATCATGAGCGGCGTGAAGACGGTCCGTGTCTTCTTGAAGCAGACCTCCGTGAACGGTATCAGCAACACGGGCGCGGACGTCGCGTTCATGCGCCCCGTGCTTGTGAAGGCCCCATCCGGAGGCCGCGCAATGGATCTCGTGAAAGCCTACGCGCGCCAGAATCTGGATCTCACCTATCGTAACATCACGAAGTAATCAAAACGGCCGCCGTGTTTGAGGGGCGGTCGTTTTACATTTGTGCTAAACTAAGACCCTATGCCACGAACAGAACTTGATCAGGAACAGTTTTACGGACTCGGCATTGCGCCGACGCTTTTGGAGAGATTGGAATCGCTGGGGTTCAAGCATCCCACGCCGATCCAATTCAAGGCGATTCCGGTCGCCACCGCCGGCGATGACGTCATCGGTATTGCCCAGACGGGAACGGGCAAGACGCTCGCGTTTTCGATTCCGATGCTCCAGCAGATGTCCGCCCGCGGGAAGATGGGCCTGGTGCTTTTGCCCACGCGCGAGCTAGCCGTGCAGGTCGAGGAAACGCTGCGCAAGCTCGCCGGTCCGCTCGGACTGCGCACGGCCGTGTTGATCGGCGGTACGTCCATGGGGCCGCAGCTGAAGGCCTTGCGCGCCAAGCCGCACGTCATTGTCGCGACCCCTGGGCGTCTCATCGACCATCTCGAACAAAAAAACGTAAAGCTCGACCGCGTGGGCGTGCTCGTGTTAGACGAGGCGGACCGCATGCTCGATATGGGCTTTGCCCCGCAGCTTAAAAAGATTCTCGTCACCGTTCCAACCGATCGGCAGACGATGCTTTTTTCCGCCACCATGCCCGAGGAGATCGCCAAGATCGCGCGCACGTACATGAAGTCTCCGTTGCGCGTGGAAGTAGCGCCGTCGGGAACGGCCGCAGAAAAAGTCGACCAAGAAGTTTACATCGTCCCCAAGGCCGAGAAGACGCAGCTCCTGGCGCGTTTGCTCAAAGAGTATAAAGGGACTGTGCTGGTGTTCACGCGAACCAAGCATGGCGCGCGCAAAGTTGCCCGTGACATCCAGCACATGACCCACACGGTGAGCGAGATCCACTCCAACCGTTCCCAGCATCAACGTCAGGACGCGCTCAAAGGTTTTTCTTCGGGCAAGTATCGCGTGATGGTCGCCACCGACATTGCCGCGCGCGGCATCGACGTCAAGAACATCGAGCTCGTCATCAATTACGACCTGCCTGACCATACGGAGGATTATGTACACCGCATCGGGCGAACCGGACGCGCGGGCATGGCTGGCAAAGCGATCTCGCTTGCGGATCCTGCACAGAAGGCCGATATCCGTCAGATCGAGCGATTGATTCGAAAAGACCTGCAAGTTAAAACGCCCTCAGGGGAGTTGGTTGATCGTTCCCGCGACGCGGCGGTGCCTCAAGGTTCTTCGCAGAATCGCCGCGCTCCGCGTCCGCCCATGCGCGGAGGGAACCGGTCGCACAGGGGAGGTGGGCGCTCGGGAGGCGATCGCGGGCGATCGCGTTAAGATTTTCAACGTGTGCAGACACGACTCAACAAATTTTTATCCGAGCGCGGCGTCTGCTCGCGTCGCGCGGCAGATGCGTTCATCGCGGCGGGGCAGGTGAAGGTGAACGGGAGAGTGGCGCCACTGGGACTCCTGGTCAGCGAAGAAGACGAGATCACGGTGCAGGGAAAGACGCTCACGCAAAAAAGACCCGCGAAGGCCTATTTGGCTTTTCACAAGCCGGTCGGGATCATGACCAGCGTGGATCCGCGGGCCAAGGATACCGTGCGGTCGTTCCTGAACTTAGAGAACCATATTTTTTCCGTCGGCCGTTTGGACGTGGCCTCGAGCGGTCTGCTCATCCTCACCAACGACGGCGATCTGGCTGAGCGCATCACGCACCCCCGGTTCGATCACGAGAAAGAGTACGTTGTGACGGTGGACCAAGCGATCAAGCAAGACGATCTGCGCACGATGTCCGAGGGTATGATGATTCTGGGCTCGCGCACCAAACCGTCTCAGGCAAAAAAAATCGGCGAGAATCGATTTACGATGATTCTCACCGAGGGGCGCAACCGCCAGATCCGGCGCATGTGTGAGGCGTTGGGCTACGAGGTCAAAGCGCTCAAGCGCACGCGGGTGATGAATATCAAACTCGGGAGTTTGCCCAGCGGAAAGGTCAGGCCGCTCACGCCTTCGGAGCTGAAAGAATTGCGCCGGCAACTTACTTGATCCACTCCTTCGCGGACTTCGGCCAGCCGCGGGAGAGGAGCAGGGCGAGCGGGGCTCCCCAGTTAGCGGAGCGTTCGACGAAATCCCAGAAAGGTTCTCCGACGATCGGACGCACGAGCGCGGTCCATAGGCCCCAGATGGCCGCCCACAGAAGCAAGGCACGCGGGACGCGCTTCCAGAACAAAACGAGAACCGCGATCAAGATATCCACGACGCCCACCAACGTGAGGAGCGTGATGGCCGTAGGGGTATCGACACGGAGGATCTGTTCGATCCAGCCGATCCAGGCGGCTTTTCCCTGGAGGGCAAAGACGCCATGGCCGAGAAATTCGCCGAACACGGCAAGGCGAAGGACCCAGTCGAGAGCAGAAGTGCGCATAGGAAGAAATTAGATTTTGAGACTTCGTTTATTCGAGCCTCTTTTATTTTTGAAGACAAAAAAAGCCAGGGTCGCGCCCAGCCAGTCGTTCAAGAAGTCTTGCATCGTGTCGGCGACCGTGACTTGGGCGCGAGGGAGTTCAAGCCAGACGTTCACGGTGCGGTCAAAAATAAACTCGTGGAACTCCCAGAGCACGCCGATGAACAGAGCGAAGCTCGCCACGAACAGATAGCGGTACCACAGCGGGAACGGTTTTGGGTCCGCGGCGTGAGCGCGCGCGTAGAGCGCCAGGCCAAGCATGGCCACGGCGAAGCCGCCCAAGAAGTGCATGGGCGCGTCGATTTCGGTGTAGAGACCGTAGCCGTCTATGAACAACAAAAGTCCGTGCACGAGCAGGACAACGAACACAGCGGCAAAGGCGAGTCGAAACGTCATAGCGGTGAGCATAGCGTAGCACGCGCTCAGGGTTTCGCATATCGGACGTCGTAGGGCCAACCAAAACGTCGAGGAGAGAAAAGCTGGTATCCACGCGGAGAGTCCCATGCGCGCGCGGCTCTCGCGGTGAGGAGGGTCACGGTTTTGTCTGGGAGCTGTTCCAGCTGGGAGTTGTGCACCGGCCGTCCGTCTTGATCGAGCAGCATGATGAGGTGCGGGCAGGTCACAAGGGGTTCGCCGTTTTTCAGCAAGACAAGGTTTTCATTTTGGATCAGGATTGTGTAGGCCGCGCGTCCCTGCAAAGAGAGCGTGGCGCGGAAGAAATCCGCCTGTGCGCGCGCATCCACTTCCACGACGCGCGCTTCATCGAGTATCTGGAGGCCCAGCGTCTCCATACGGCCTAGCGCTTTATCCCGCAAGCATGACCCGACCCTGATCGAGCGCGTGAGCGTTCCGCACGACAGGATTCCTGCGTCGCCGCCCCGCATCACGTGATCGAAAACCAAGACGAGCCCTTGCGTCTCCGTCGCGATGTCGCGGACGGCCGTCTCCAGCGCGTCCGGCGCGAGATTTTCAAAACAGCGGACGGTGCCTCGTGCGTTGACGGCAAACGCCGGCGTGGTCTCACGCCCTTGGAGGGCAAACTGATCCTGGACAATTTCAGGCACCGCTCTGCCACCGGCACCGTCTGCATCCAGAACGTTGGCGCCGCACAGCGCGGCGGCCTTAATGGCCAAATGTTCGGCTCCCAGCTCGCCGGCAAACAGCGCGCGCAACCGTCCTCCCGAAAACGCCTCCACGCGTTCTATCCCAATTTTAAGTGCCTCGACAAAATCCGTTTCCTGTAGGTGAGTTGCTCCCACGGCATAGACCGTGCACAGCAAATCGTTCCGAGCCAGGTCACTCGCCTCGATGATCGAGATGGGCAAGGGCACGCCTCGCAGAAAGGCTTTCTTTTTTTCATAAAGACAACCGCCGCCGGTGGCGAGGAGGGATGCCCCCAAGAGCAGGTCGTCCAGTTGTTGGCTGTTGCAGGTCATCATAGAGAAGAAAATCTTGGGGGTGAGAGCATCACCCCCAAGTCGTTACGACGCCAATCGAGAGACGGACGTCACGGGATTGAACACGCTCATGACCACACGCTCCAGCTGTTCGTACAGAACTTCGTGGGGCGGGAGCCACGCGCGCCGGATCTCGTGGGACAGACGCAGCGCGTTGCGGCGTTCCACGAACACGTCCTTGTCTGCCTGAACCGGTTCACACGCGCGGGCGATCTCGTTCCATACGGCGCGGATTGCGTAGAGCGCCTCGCGGCACGCAGGGACGTGATATAGACAGTTGAGTCCGTCGGCGAACAGCGCGTCGCTACTGAGCGCCGGAATCCGCTCGACCTCAAGCCTGGCGCGCCGCGCGGCGAGAAAGTCCAGAGCGTTTCCCTGATGGCAGGTTCCCTCGCTTGCGGTCGAGTCCCAGCCGAGTCGGCCGTCAGGTTCCACATACGGCAGAAAGGCGATCCCGCCAGCCACGCCCGCATTCTCTCCTTCGCCGTACGCGTACGCCTCGAAGAAACGCTGCGTCCAGGTGAGCATCCGATGCACGGGCGAACCGGGCAGTCCCGTCTGCACACGCATGGTCTCGATGAAGTGGTGGAACGGTTCCACCACGAGGTAGTCGCACGCCTCAGGGATGGCGCGAGTCTGACGCAGCATATCCGCCCAGGGGCCGGTGAAGGAGAACGCGACCTGCGCGCGCGAGAGGTCGGGACGGACTTGATTCCGGAAGAAGGGACGTTCATAGAACTCGCGGGTGGCGTGAGTCACGGGGAGCCGTGAGAAGAAGCACGGTTCCACCGGCGCGTGTGCGCCATGCAGACGCGCGAAGGTCGAGAACGCCGTCGTGTGGCGACAGCCCTCGGCCTGCAGAGCGCCCATGAGGTGTTCGCGATTTTCCGCGAAGAGCGTGTCCTCCAGGAGGTTGAGATGAAGGCTCGCGCCCAGGATCGGCATCAGCGGATCAACGACCTGGGGCAGGCTAGGCAGCCGAGGGATCAGCGCTTCGATCGCGCCGTCACCCTTGAGCCGACGGTTGTCCGCGCTCGTGATGAGGCACGAGCCTCCAGCGACGACCGTGGGCCGTCCGCGCCGGATCGTCGAGACGATGTCGGGCGAGAAACGCACCGCCTTGTAGGCACTGGGCCCCATCCACGCGGCGAGCGCGTCGGCATCCTCGTCGCTGAGATCGGCCCAGCTCGCGCCCGGCCCCTTGAATCCCATCCACGACGGCTGGAAGAGCAGGAGCCGCGGGGTTTCTCCCAACGTGGGGATCAGAAGTTCTTCCTGGAATCGAATGATGTCGCGCTTCATTGACCTTCTCCTTGTGAGCGTGAAAAGAACAAAGAGCCCCACCAGCGGGACTCTTCGAAGACTTCTGGCCAATCTCAAATGCGCGAAAGACGGCCAGAGAGTCTTCGAAGGACCTCTCTGATGTTGCGCATTTGATAATGAAAACAGCGGCCCATGGCGGGTCGCTGTTTATTGATTGTCTTTGAAGCCAACAATCAAAACCAATGACCCGACCACAGAACGCGGTGGCTCCAACGATGAGCGTTGTCGAGTCGGTTGGCTTGATTCATAGCTGATGCAAGTATAGACGGATAAAATCATTTGTCAAATCGGCTCACACGCGACTGATATTTTTGGTATACTAAAGACCTATGAGAGAACAGGGAGCGATGGAGCATGGGCGCCTCACAGAGCGCACGATGGCGTCTAAAGAAATCAATCAGGGCGCGCCGGCGTTTCCCGGACGCATTGAGCTGGGCCATGAGCAACGGCGTACCGAGGCGAGCTGCGCGAAGGTGAACGATCCCGAGCACGGATTGTTTGCTGTGACAGAGGGTGGTGGCGATCCGCGCGTCGCTGCGCTCGTCTCCCGCGAGCTGGCTCTGAGCATTGCGCGCGAGCTAGGAGAGGCGTTCGATCTCGAGATGGAAAACAATGCACAGGGCCCGGGCTCGGTTCACGAGCGCGTTGCCAGGATGGACGCACTCGCGAGCGCCAAGCTCAAAGACCTTTTTTTGTCCGCGGTCGCCAAGATTCGCGCGCGCAGCGTTCTTACCAAAGAGTTTGCTCACGCACGGATGGGCGCCTCTGTGGCCAAACGGATCGACCTGCCCGACGGGCGGCGACGGCTGTATGTCGCCCACCTCGGGGACGCGCGCGTGTATGTGCTGCGCGACGCGCATCTCACACAGCTCACGCAGGACGACACGGGCCTGGTCCAGCAGCGCGAGGCAGGACTTCTCACGCCCGAGTCGTACCGCGAGATCGATCAGGCGCACGACCCGAGCCTCCTCACGCCTGAGCAGCAGCAGATGTTCCCGTTGCGCAATGACGTCGCGTGGGTGACCGGGGACAACGTTATGCGTATGACGCCAGACGCGGATCTCTATACCGTTCTGCCGGGCGACCGCTTGGTCATCGTCAACGGTGGCGTGCAGCGCAATCTGACCGAGCGCGACATGCTCCACTGGCTCGAAACGGTTTCGGACGACCTGGAAGCCGAGGACGCCCTGCAGCGCGCCTCCGACGATCAAGCCGGAGCCAAGCGCACGCGGCTTTCGCGGGCTCAGGCGGAGGATTTAGCCGCGGTCGTCTACACGATTTGACAAATGGAATTAGCACTCTATAATCTGGAGTGCTAATTATGTTGGATGTACGAAAAGAACTGATTTTGAAGCTCCTGATCGAGGAGTATATCCGCACAGCCGAGCCGGTCGGTTCAAAAAACCTGAATGACCGTTTTGAGTTGGGCGTTTCGCCGGCGACCGTACGCAACGAGATGGCCGCACTGGAACGTGAGGGGTTTTTGGTCGCACCGCATACGTCCTCCGGCCGCGTCCCAACCGAGAAGGCCTACGTCTACTACCTCAAACATCTGGTGGAGAAAAAAGACGCTGAGGGTGACAAGGGATTGCCTGTCCCGGAGGTTGATGACACGCAGACCGCACTGAAGTCCGTGGCGAAGACGCTTGGCGAAGTTTCCGGTGAGACGGCGATCCTCGCCTTCAATGATGAGTGGAGTTACTATTCCGGCGTCGCGAACTTATTTCACAAGCCGGATTTTCAAAACCTGGCGCTCATCCTGGAGTTGTCGGACGTCGTGGATCAATTCGATGAACGGCTCATGGGACTGCTCGCGCGCGTGATGCAGGAGCCGCACGTCTGGATTGGTTCGGAGAATCCGTTCGGGTCGCAGATGGCGACGGTCGTCGTGCGCTATCAGGTCCAAAGCGGCGAAGAAGGCTTCGTGGGCGTGACCGGGCCCCTGCGGATGAACTATCGGCGTAACCTGGCGCTGGTCGAGTCAGCGCGTAACGTGATTGAGACACTATGAAGGACGAAGAAGGGAAAGAGACAAAGGGCGTAAAGGGAGACAAAGGGAGTACGTGCGGGACGTGCGAGGAGTATCTCGCGGGATGGAAACGCGCGCTGGCGGATTACGATAATCTCAAGAAGGACCTCGCGCGGGAACGAACCGAGCTGCGCGCTCGTCTCAAAGAAGACGTTGCGCACCAACTGATCGGCGTCTTAGACAACTTCGACCAAGCGGCAAGGTTTAAGCCTGAAGGTCTGAGTCAAGAACTCGAAGTTTGGCTCATGGGGCTCATGCATGTGAAGAGCCAGCTCGAGGGGGTGATGCGCGAGATCGGACTTGAGCCGTTCGGCGCTGCCCGCGAGCGGTTCGACGCGCATCTGCATGACGCCCTGGGCGAGCGCCGCGAAGAAGACAAAGCCGATCAGGAAATCCTCGAAGTCGTCACACGCGGCTGGCGCCTGGGCGACCGCGTCGTTCGTCCGGCAAAAGTGATTATCAATAACCCATTCAATTCAAAGCCCCTTTAGGGGCGTGACTCCTCGACGGGCCTCAAGGCCCTAAGAAACATCCTATGCCAAAGATTCTCGGAATCGATCTCGGTACCACCAACTCCTGCATGGCCATCATCGAAGGCGGCCAGCCGAAGGTTCTTGAAAACAAAGAAGGCGCGCGCACCACGCCGTCGGTTGTGGCGGTGAATAAGGCTGGAGAGCGGTCGGTGGGGCTGCCAGCCAAGCGCCAGGCGGTTACGAATCCAAAAAATACCTTGTACTCGATCAAGCGGCTGATCGGCCGTCGGTTTAGCGACGCAGAGGTCACGCGCGACCAGAAAGTGATGCCGTTTGAAATGGTGAAGCGCGGAGACGGCGTGGGCATCAAGATGGCAGAGAAAGAATATACGCCTGAGGAAATCTCTGCGATGGTGCTGCAGAAGCTGAAGGCGGACGCCGAGGAAAAGCTCGGAGAAAAAATTACCGAAGTCATCATCACCGTACCGGCATACTTCGATGATGCTCAGCGCGCGGCAACGAAGACCGCCGGAGAGATCGCGGGGCTCAACGTCCGGCGCATCATCAACGAGCCGACGGCCGCGGCGCTGGCGTACGGCTTTGATAAAAAGAAAGGCCAGAAGATCGTTGTGTACGATTTGGGCGGCGGAACGTTTGACGTGTCCGTGCTGGAAGTGTCCGAGGACACGGTTGAAGTGAAGTCCACCAACGGCGACACGCACCTGGGCGGCGATGATTTCGATCGCGTGATTATCGACTGGATCCTGGAGGAGTTCAAAAAGCAAGAGGGCATTGATTTGTCGAAGGACTCCCTCGCGCTGCAGCGCGTGAAAGACGCGGCCGAGCGCGCGAAGATCGAGCTCTCCACCGCGGCGCAGACAGAAATCAACCAGCCGTTTATTACCAGCGACGCGAACGGCCCCAAGCACTTGGTGCTGACCATGACGCGCAGCAAGTTGGAAGAGCTCTGCCATGACCTCGTTGCAAAAACGCTCGAACCGCTCAAGGCCGCGCTCAAGGACGCGGGTCTGGAGAAAAGCGCCATTGAGGAGATCGTCATGGTCGGTGGCATGACGCGCATGCCGCTTGTCCTCAAAACGGTCGAAGACTTTTTTGGTAAGAAACCAAACATCACTGTGAACCCCGACGAGGTCGTGGCGCTTGGCGCTGCGGTGCAAGCGGGCGTGCTTCAGGGTGAAGTGAAAGACGTGCTGCTCCTGGACGTGACGCCGCTCTCCTTCGGCATCGAAACGCTCGGCGGCGTCATGACCAAACTCATCGAGCGCAACACGACGATCCCTGCTGGCAAGTCGCAAGTTTTCTCCACGGCCGCGGACAACCAGACGACCGTTGAGATCCATGTCCTGCAAGGCGAGCGCGAGGTCGCGAGCGGGAACAAGACGCTCGGCCGGTTCATCTTGTCTGGGATCCCCATGGCCCCGCGCGGCGTTCCACAGGTCGAGGTGAAGTTTGATATTGATGCCAACGGCATCTTGAACGTATCAGCGACCGACAAGGGAACAGGTAAGAGCCAGACGATCACGATCCAAGGCTCCACAGGTTTATCGAAGGACGAAGTGGAGCGTATGAAGCGCGACGCCGAGGCCCATGCTGAGGAAGACAAGAAAGCAAAAGAGAAAGTCGAGCACCAGAACCTGGCAGATACGATGATCTATACGAGCGAGAAGATGCTGAAGGACGCGGGCGACAAAATTACGACCGAAGAGCGCAGGAGTGTTGAGGAAAAGATCGAGGCGCTTAAGGCGGTGAAAGATTCGGACGACCACGAAGCGATCAAGAAAGCCGCGGACGAACTCTCAACCGCCGCGCAGGCCGCGGGAGCAAAGATGTACCAGAATCAGCAGGCGGCTGGTTCGGAACAGCCTGTCGGCGAAGAGAAAAAGGATGAACCGATTGATGCGGAGTTTGAGGAGAAAAAAGAATAGATCGTTTATGATCGCTGTTTATGATCGCTTCGATCTTTGATAACATACGATTCCTCCTCGATTCCGCCCATGTCAAATATCGTACCGCCCACCATGAGCCGACATACACGAGTGAGGATGCGTCGAGGATTCGTGGTGTGCCGCTGCACGCCGGAGCGAAGGCGCTGGTAATCCGCGGGAGCAAGACCAAGCAGCATTTTTTATTTGTGATGCCAGCAGACTTGCGGCTTGATGGGAAGAAAGCGAAAGCCATACTCGGAGAGAATATCAGTTTTGCCAACGAGCCTGAAGCGGTCACGGGTTGTGTGAAGGGTTCTGTACCGCCGTTTGGCTCTGTGATTGGATTGCAAACTTACGCCGACCATCGGCTCGCCGAAAACGACGTGATACACTTCAACGCAGGATCACTCACGGATTCGATAAACATGAAGTATACGGACTACCTCGCGATCGAGAAGCCAATCATTGTAGACATCACGGAATAATTTGTGGCAAAGGACTATTACAACATTCTCGGCGTAGAAAAGAACGCCTCGCAAAACGACATCAAGAAAGCCTTTCGCGTCTTGGCACACAAATACCATCCAGACAAAGCGGGAGGGGATGAGGCAAAGTTCAAGGAGGCCAATGAAGCCTACCAAGTTTTGAGCGATGAAAAGAAACGGTCGCAGTACGACCAGTTTGGTTCCGCGGCGTTCGACGGGTCTGGAGGTTTTGGCGGTCAAGGATTTGGGGGGTTTGATTTTTCTGGCTTTCAGAATGCCGGAGGTTTTGAAGACCTCGGGGATTTGTTCGGCGGGATGTTCACGGGTCAGCACGGCGGGCGGAGGGGGGATCCGCGCGGGAGTGATATTCATGTGGACGTTGAGCTCACCTTTTTTGAGTCCGTGTTTGGGGTGGAAAAAGAGATCGAGCTCACCAAGCATGCGAGCTGTGATCGCTGCGCGGGCATCGGCGGCGAGCCTGGCGCGGGCATGAAGACGTGCGTTGCGTGCAAAGGGAGTGGCGTGCAGGTGACGATGCAGCGGACGATTCTGGGAGCCATGCAGAGCAAGCGCACGTGTGGGGCCTGTCAGGGAACGGGAGAGATTCCTAACAAAGTTTGTACGACCTGCCAGGGCGAGGGCGTTCTACGCCAGCGCGAGCGATTGAGCATTGGGATTCCGGCGGGCGTGGACGAGGGAGCGGTGTTGCGCGTGCGGGAAAAAGGCGAGGCCGTGCGCGGCGGGCGCACGGGGGATTTGTTCGTGCGACTGCATGTGAAGGCGGATCGTCGGTTTGAGCGCGACGGGATGCACATCCACTCGCGCGCGACCATTGGGTTCACGCAGGCCGCGCTGGGGGACACGATTGAAATCGAGACCGTGGATGGGAAAGGGGATCTGAAGATACCCGCGGGGACGCAGTCGGGCGCTCAGTTTCGTCTGCGCGGGAAGGGCGTGCCGTCCAGAGGTGGCCGCGGGGATCAGATTGTGACGGTCGCCGTGAGAACGCCGGAGAGGCTTTCGCGGGAGCAGAAGAAATTACTGGAGCAGTTAGATTTGAAGTCGTAGCATGTTCATCCTCATCACCAACCGACAGCGCGCGAGGCGCGGCCGACTCGTGACAGCCCACGGCGCGATTGAGACGCCGTGTTTCATGCCGATCGCCACTAAGGGCGCGGTGAAGACGATGTCGAGCGCCGATATGCATGATCTGGGCGCGCAGATCCTCCTCGCCAACACCTATCACCTGTTGCTGCGTCCAGGACTCGCGGCGATGAAAACACTGGGGGGACTCCATGCGTTCATGGGTTGGGACAGGCCGATCCTGACAGACTCGGGCGGGTACCAAGTCTTTAGTCTTGCCAAGATGAACAAGACGACCGAAGAGGGCGTGACCTTTCAGTCGCACATCGACGGTGCGCGCGTGGCGCTCACCCCCGAGCTCTCGATGCAGATGCAGCGTGCGATCGGCTCGGACATCGCGATGGTATTCGACGACGTGGCCGCAGGGGACTCCACGCGCGAGCGCTATGAGGAAGCGATGGAGCGGTCGAGCCGCTGGGCCAAACGGAGCAAGGAAGCTCACACAGGCGAGCAGCAGCTTTTCGGCATCGTCCAAGGCGGCACGTACGAGGACTTACGCGAGCGGTCGTTGAGCGGGCTTCTCGATGTCGGTTTTGACGGTTACGCGATCGGCGGCCTGTCCGTGGGTGAGGATCGCGAGGACGCCTACCGAATCGCTTCGCGCGTCTGCGAACTCCTCCCTCAGGACAAGCCGCGCTACTTTATGGGCGGCGGTATGCCAGAGGAAATCGTCGCGTATGTGAAGATGGGCGTGGACCTGTTCGACTGCGTGCTGCCGACAAGAAACGCCAGGCACGGCACGCTGTTCGTGTGGACGTCTGTGCCCGAGTCGATTGATTGGTCCAAGACACAGACAGGATTCTCCGACCGGCTGCGCATCACCAACGAGGCGTATCAATTTGACCCGTCACCCGTTGATCCTTTCTGCTCCTGTCAGACGTGCGCCACCACCTCACGCGCCTACCTGCGCCACCTCTTTTCCGTCAATGAAATCCTGGCCTTGCGCCTCTCCACCATCCACAACCTCCATTTTTACCTGACGCTCATGAGAGCCCTGCGCCAGTGGATAGAAAAAGTCGTCTGAATAGACGGCTTTTATGATAAGATAGTAACCATGATCACGCCTTCCAAACAACTCGTTGTGCGAACCACCGTCTCACTTGCTATGCACGAGAGCTTATTTTTGCCCCTCTGGTGGTACTCGCGCGGACTTCTGGAAACGGCCGAGTGGCTCTTGGCTTCCGTCCGCGGCAGCGTGAAATTTTTCGGCGTGGACGTCTGGGTGAAAAATCTGTTTGTGCCCATGTACGGCGACGCATCCATCCCCGGGCGCTTCATTAGTTTTGGCGTGCGTCTTTCGATGGTCGTCGTGCGCGGCGCGGGCGCGGCCGCGTGGAGCGTGCTCGCCGTGGTTTTGCTTTTTGCCTATGTGTTCGTCTTCCCGCTCGTCCTCTTCGGATTTTTTGCCCACCTGATCGGCGTGCTCGCCTGACCTATGCCCCAGCTTTCCGTACAACTTGGTGGAAAGACCTACGTCTGGGCCGCGGTCATGGACGAAGCACACGTCCTCTCGCGCGCCGCCCAGGCGCGGGCCGTGCGTCTTGTTTCGATCGTGACTTGCGCGAAGGTGATCGTGCTGGCCCTCTTGGCGCTCCTCTTTTTGTTCGCACAGGACGCGGACGGATTTTTTACGCTGGCCTTCTGGCTCACGCCGTCCTGGGCGGGCGTCTTCGTCTACGCGGCGCTCCTGGGCGGTTTATTTTTCTGGGCACATCTCAGAATCTCGGCCGCCCCTATGGTTTCCATGCCGCGCACGCAGGAGCCTGTTGCCGAGGTGCTGGCGCTCGACCGTGTGAACGGCGCGGTGAACATCGAAACCCTCTTATCGCCCGACGCGATCAAAACGGTTGAAGCCGCATTTGAGCTGGCCTCCTCGTCAGGCCACGGCCACGTCGAGCCGTTGCATTTGTTCGTGGGCGCGCTTGCCGACGAGAACGTCGGGATCGTGTTTGACCGCCTCGGGCTTACGAGCGCTTCCATCCAGGACCCCGTCAGCCGCAGGCTGTCCACGCGCCCGGTCGGCAAACCGACGCAGGTTTCTCAGGAGGCGGAGCGCGTGATCCTCGAAGCCTTCCGCCAGGCGCTCAAAGACGGCCGCGGGTCCGTGAGCGCCCTCGAGCTGTTTGCGGCGAGCTACCAGGCCGATCCCTTTTTGCAAGAGCTCTTATTGGACAACCGCGTGGACGCGCAGCCGTTTTGGAACATGATCGCCTGGCTGCGCATCCATGAGCGCATGCGCGAGCGCTATGAGCAGTTCAAAAAAGCCGCGCTGTACAAACCCACCGGCGCCATGAACCGCAGCATGACGAGCGTGGCCACGCCCATGTTGGACGCGGTTTCAGAAGACCTCACGGCAGCCGCAGTCGAAGGCCGACTCCCCATGCTCGTCGAGCGTGAGAGCGAAATTGAGGAGATTCTCCGCGTGATCGAAGGAGGACGGCAGAGCGTCGTGCTGGTTGGTTCACCTGGCGTGGGGAAGAAAGCGATCCTGGCCGGTGTGGCAGAGCTGATGGTCGAGGAGCTCGTGCCCCCCATCCTCCAGGATCGTCGACTGGTCCGTATCTCCATTCCGCATCTGGTCTCGGGCGTGGACGGCGCGCAGGCTCAGGAACGCTTGCTCCTGGTGCTCACCGAAGTCGGGAAGTCGCGCAACATCATTCTCGCCATCACCGATATCGACCAACTGGTCTCCGATGCGGGCGCCGTAGACCTGGCCGCGACGTTGGTTGATTTTCTTGCGCGCAGTGGCGCCTTTGCAATCGCTACCGCGACGCCTCAGGCGTACAGCGCAGTGGTGGAGCGATCGGTGCTGGGTCGCGAGTTCCAGAAGGTCGAGGTGCGCGAGCCGGATCACACGGCTGCCATCCACATGCTCGAGTCCAAGATCGGCGGCATCGAATCTGAACAGGGCGTCGTGTTCAGCTATGAGGCCGTCGAGAAAGCCGTGACGCTCACGGATCGGTACATGCACGAGGCGTATCTGCCCTGGAAGGCTATCGAGGTCGCGCGTGAAACGGCGCTCGCGGTTTTCAAGTCGAAGGGCGCGCACGCGCTTGTGACGGCCGAGGATGTCGGCGCGGTCGTTGCCAGCAAGACCGGCGTGCCCACGACCTCGGTCGCTGAGGACGAAACGGCGAAGCTCCTTTCTTTGGAGAGCCGTATGCACGGCCGCGTGATCGGACAGGACGAAGCCGTGCAAGCCGTGTCCGCCGCGCTTCGGCGCGCACGCACCGAGCTGCGCTCCAGCGGCCGTCCCATCGCGACGTTCCTGTTTCTGGGACCCACGGGTGTGGGCAAGACCGAGCTAGCCAAGACCGTAGCCGAGACGTATTTCGGCTCCGAGGACAACATGATCCGCCTGGACATGAGTGAGTACCAAGACGCCTCGAGCATCCATCGCCTGATCGGCGCGCCCGGGTCCGGACAGGGCGGGCTGCTCACCGAGGCCGTGCGCAAGAATCCCTTTTCCATCGTGCTGTTGGATGAGCTCGAAAAAGCCAATCCTGATATCTTGAACATCTTCCTTCAAGTCTTTGATGACGGCCGGCTGACCGATGCCGTGGGCCGTACGATCGACTTCACCAACACCATCATCATCGCCACAAGCAACGCCGGGACGCAGTACATCCAGGACGCGGTCGGGCGCGGGGAGGACCTCGCGGCGATCAAGACGCGCTTGCTGGACATGGAGCTGCGCGGCGTCTACCGACCGGAGTTTTTGAACCGCTTCGACGGCGTGATCGTGTTCAAGCCTCTCACTCAGACGGACGTCTTGGCGATCACCGAGCTGTTCCTGCATCAAGTGGGGAGCCGTCTTGAACCCAAGGGGATCGCCTTCCGCGCCGAACCGGACGCGGTGGCTGAGCTCGCGCAAAAAGGGTTTGATCCCAAGTTCGGCGCGCGGCCCCTGCGGCGTCTGGTGCAAGAGGAAGTCGATAACGCGATCGCCGATGCGCTCCTGCAAGGGAAGGTCAAGCGGCGTGACACGATTGTGCTTCTGAAGGGTGGCACCATCCGCATTGACGCCTCCCAAGCCCTATGATGCTTCTCATCGCGTGGGGGCTCCTTGCCTTCGTCCTCTCCTTTTTACTGACCGTGTTCGTCCGCCGGCTGGCGCTTGCCTCGGGCGCGGTGGACAGGCCGTCTTCGGTGCGAAAGATTCACACGCGTCCCGTGGCGCGCCTGGGCGGGCTGGCGATTTTTCTTTCACTCGCCGCCGTGGTCATTGGCATCCTCGCCACCAGCGACGCTCTCACCTCAGGAGAAATCACGCGCCTGCATTACATCGGCGTCTTGTTAGGCGGGAGCGTGCTGATGATCGGCGGCGCGTTGGACGACCGATATAACTTGCCGCCGCACACCACGATCATCGCTCCGATCCTAGCGGCCCTGGTCGCCATCGGGTTCGGGATCGAGGTGGACAAGCTGACCAACCCGTTGGGCGGTGTGCTCCTGCTCGCCCCGTGGCAGTCGGATGTTTTGGTATTTGCCTGGCTCATGATCGTCATGTACACGACGAAGTTTCTGGACGGCTTGGACGGGTTGGCGACTTCGGTCACGGGCGTGGGAACGTTCATGATCCTGCTTCTGGCCCTCACGACCGTTTACTTTCAGCCGGACGTGGCCTTGCTCTCTTCTGTGAGCGTCGGAGCGCTCTTGGGGTTCCTGTTTTGGAATGTGCATCCCGCATCCATTTTTTTGGGCGAGGGAGGCAGCACGCTGGTGGGGTTCCTCTTAGGGATCCTCGCCGTCATCTCCGGCGGCAAGGTCGCGACGGCGCTTCTGGTCTTGGGCATCCCGCTGTTGGATGTCGTGTGGGTAGTGGCGCGCCGGATGCGTGAGGGCGGCCTTGCGCGCGTCTTCGTCGGCGACAAAAAACATTTGCATCACCGCCTGCTCGCGCTGGGATGGGGACAGACGCGGATCGTCATCCTCTACGTCGCGGTCGCCCTGGCGTTTGGACTCACGGCGCTCTTTTTGCAGAGCCGACAGAAACTGGTCGCGCTCATCGTGCTCTCTTTGGTGATGGTGTTGACCGCATTATTTTTTGTGCAAAAAGAACGGCATGCAAACGCACGCACGTGATTGGATTTTGACGGTCGTTGTTTTGAGTGCCCTTGCGCTCGTTCTGATTTTGTTTCCTGAGGTTCCCTTCGCGTCCAACGTCACGTTTGTGAACGGCGCGCGCGTGAGAGTCGAGGTAGCCGACACGCAAGCAGAGCGCGTACAAGGCCTCTCAGGCCACGCGCCGCTTGGTGAGGAGGAAGGGATGTTGTTCTTGCATGAGGCGAAAACGATTCAAGGGTATTGGATGAAGGACATGCTCTTCCCGTTGGACATTATTTGGTTGGACGGCGCGACCATTGTCGGGTTCCAAGAGAACGCGCCGCCGGAAAATCCGGCCAAGACGATCTATTATTCTCCCGTGCCTGTGGATCGCGTGCTGGAGGTTTCCGCTGGATTTGTGGCACAAAACGCGGTGGCGATTGGGGATGTGCTTGACGTTGTTCTTCCGGATGAGTAATATGCCGCCTGTAATCTTAACGATTGCTGGCACACTGCGTCGGTTAGGCGGAAGGAGCCGCGTCATGATAGTATGAGCTTATTGGCCGTCATTCAGACAGGAGGAAAACAGTATCTCGTCCGCGAAGGACAAGAGCTTCGCATTGAGAAACTCGAAACGGAACCGGGAGCCGACGTCACGTTTGACGTGCTCTTGATTGCCGATGAGGACGGGGGAAAGACACAAGTCGGGACACCAAGCGTCGGCGGCGCTCGGGTGTCGGCCAAGGTGCAGGAGCAGGGACGCGCGGAGAAAGTCTCCGTCATCAAGTACAAGTCCAAGGTTCGTTACCGACGCAACGTCGGGCACCGACAGCCCTTCACCAAAATCAAGATCGAAAAGATCACCGCCTAATCTAGGCGGTATTTTTTATGAAGAAGCAACAGGTCGAACACATTCATACGCGCGACGTCCTCCAGGTGTTCTGGTCGCACGCGGCGCGCTATAAGGGCCGGATGTTCCTCATGCTCGCGTTGATTGCGTTTGCCAATGCCGTCGAGGTATTCGTGCCGCTCCTGTACAAACGGTTTTTTGATCTGCTCTCCGGCGACGTGTCCTCAGGCGCGCAGGCCATCGGCGAGCTCTTGCTGGGAACCATCGTGCTCGTCGCCATAGCCCACGGTTTGGAGTGGGTGGCCTGGAGAATCGCATCGCTTCTGACCGCCTGGTTCCAGCCGCGAGTGATGGTTGACTTGGAACGGACCTCCTTGGCCTATCTGCATGAGCATTCGTATCGTTTCTTCACGAACAATTTTGCCGGAGCGCTTGTGCGCAAGGTCACGCGGCTGGCGCGCGCCTTCGAGGATTTTGCCGATCAGATTCAATTTCACTTTGTCCCGCTCACGTTTACCTTGATTGGAAGCCTGACCGTGCTTGCCACCAGAAGCCTCGCGCTCTCGGGCATCCTGTTCGTGTGGATCGTCTTGTTCCTGTTCGTGAACCTGTTGTATGCGCGCTGGAAACTCACCTACGATTTCAAGAGCGCCGTCGCCGATTCTGAGACGACCGGTGCCTTGTCCGATTCCATCACCAATGCCGTAACGGTCAAACTGTTCACGGGCCGCCTGTTTGAGATGGATCTCTTCAGTGCGGTGACCGAGGTCATGCGCAAGGCGCAAATGCTGACCTGGCGGCTGGGAGAGTACATGGACGCGTTCCAGTCGGCCTTCATGTTCGTCATCGAGTTCGTGCTCATGTACGTGGCGGTCAAGCTTTGGCAGCAAGGACTTCTCACGATCGGCGACTTCGCATTGATTCAGGGAGCGCTCTTAGGGATATTTTTTAAGATTTGGGACTTCGGCCGCGCCATCCGGCACCTATTCACGGCCCTGGCGGACGCAGATGAAATGGTGAAGATTTTAAAGTTGCCGCTGGAGGTCATGGACACGCGGCGCGCGAAGGAGCTGCGCGTTTCTCAGGCGCGCATTGAGTTCAGGGACGTGACGTTCAGTTTCAACAAGACGCGCCGCGTCCTGAATCGCCTGCAGCTCGTGATTCGTCCCAAGGAAAAGGTAGCGCTTGTGGGTCCGTCCGGGGCAGGGAAGTCCACAGTGACGAAACTGTTATTCCGGTTCTTCGACCTGGAGGACGGAGCGATTCTCGTGGACGGCCAGGACATCGCGAAGGTCACGCAAGAGAGCCTGCGCGCGGCCATCGCCCTGGTACCCCAGGAGCCGATCCTGTTCCATCGATCCATCTTGGACAACATTCGGTACGGTCGGCGCGACGCGACAGACGAGGAGGTGTTCGAGGCGGCCAGGAAAGCCCACGCGCACGAGTTCATCCTCGAGCTCCCGCAGCAATACGAGACGTTCGTGGGCGAGCGCGGCGTGAAGCTCTCCGGCGGCGAGCGCCAGCGCGTGGCGATCGCGCGCGCCATCCTTAAGGACGCGCCGATCCTCGTGCTCGACGAGGCGACGTCGAGTCTGGATTCGGAATCCGAGTCGCTCATCCAGGAAGCGCTCGAGGAGCTCATGCGCAACAAAACGACGATCGTCATTGCGCACCGCCTTTCGACGATCATGAAAATGGACCGCATCGCGGTTATCCAAAAAGGAAAGGTCGTCGATACGGGCACGCACGCCGAGCTCCTCAAAAAGAGTGGCGGCATGTACAAGAAACTTTGGGAGATCCAAGCAGGAGGGTTCAACAAGTGAATAAAAAAATAGGCCTGTTGCTAGTGCACGGCCTATTTTTGTTGTGGCTATCAAAGCCTCCGTCTCCCTTTGAATGCATCTCCCAGTGTCACCTCATCGGCAAACTCGAGCGTGGCGCCCAGGGGCAGGCCGCGGGCGAGGCGGGTGAGGGTGCGGCCAAGGGGGGCGAGCTGTTTTTGCAAAAAGAGGATGGTCGTTTCTCCCTGCGTGGTGGGTGAGAGCGCGAGGATCACTTCCCCGATGTGAGGCTCCGCTTCAAGCCGCGCGCGCAGCTCGCGGAATCGGATGACCTCCGGAGTGATGCCCTCGATCGGATTGAGTGAGCCGCCCAGCACATGATAGAGCCCCGTGTATGATCCTGTGGCTTCGATCGTCGAGATGTCGCGTGCCTCTTCCACAACGCACAGGGCACGCGTATCGCGCTTCGGGTCCAAGCAGATCTCGCATATCTGCGCCTGCGTGTAGGTGAAGCAGCGCGGGCAAGACCGGATGCGTTCTCCCAGTTCCATCAGCGCGCGGGCCATTACCTCCAAGTCCGCTTTCGGCTGCCGGAGAAGATAAAATACATACCGCAGGGCCGTCTTGGGCCCCACGCCTGGCAGCCGCGCAAACGCCGCGACGAGATTCGCAATGGGTTCAGGAAAACGTCGCATAGGACCTCTGGGACCAATAGGACCTATTGTCCGAAATTTTTGAGGACATCGAGGCCGCCCATCTCCTGCATCTTCTTGGCAAGCTTCATTTGGAACTTCATGCCCGTGGCGTCCTTGAATGCTTCCTTGATCGCCTCCTCGAGCTTGGCGCGGTCGCCCAGCATCGTCTCGTCAATGCTCACGGCCATGAGCTCGCGGTTTCCGTTCACGAGCATCTTCACTTTTCCCCACGCGGCGGTTCCTTCGTTCTCAATCGTCGCGAGTTCGTTCTGCATGTCGCGGCCCTGCTTCTTCATGGCTCTGATGTGTTTGAGTTTGCTGAACATAGTTTTAGGATGAAGGAAAGCCTGGGTTAGGATCCACCGGCGGCGGGGTAAACTCGTTGCGCGCGGCTGTGGCAAACGGTGCGAAGCTGGCGGCTTCCGACTCCTTGGCCGCAGAGGGAGGCGGCGCGCCATGGCGCGTTTCGAGGTTCATGAACGAGGCGCGCTTTTTTTCAAAGAAGAGTCGGACCATGCCCGTGGGGCCGTTGCGGTGCTTGGCGATATGGACCTCGGCGATGTTGACTTCCTCTGGCGGGATGTCTTCGGTGCGGAAGCCTCTGTCCGCCGCCTTGCGATAGATGAACAGGACCACGTCCGCGTCCTGTTCGATGGAGCCGGAGTCGCGCAAGTGCGATAGACGCGGAATGGCCGGCTTGTTGAGTTCTACCGCGCGCGACAGCTGTGCGAGCGCGAGCACGGGAACGTTCAGTTCCTTGGCGATCTGCTTCAGTCCGCGAGAAATCTCCGAGACCTCCTGCACGCGGTTGTCCGAACCCTTTGAGGAGCGACCCTCCATGAGCTGGAGATAATCGACGATGATGATGCCCAGGCCGTGTTCGGTCTTCAGGCGCCGCGCCTTGGTGCGCAGCTGCATGACGTTGAGCGCCGCGCTGTCGTCGATGAAGATTGGAGCCTCCGACAGCTCTCCCAGCGCGCGGCCGATGCGCGGGAAGTCGTCGTCTTGGTCCGAGAGGCGCCCCGTACGCAGTTTCCACAAGTCGACGTTGGCCTGCGCGCAGATCATGCGGTCGACCAGTTGTTCCTTGGACATTTCCAGCGAAAAGAATCCAACCGGGATTTTTGCTTCCACGCCGATCTGGCGCGCCATATCCAGCGCGAGCGACGTCTTTCCCACGGAAGGACGCGCGGCCAAAATGACCAGGTCGGACTTTTGTAGGCCCGCGAGCAAGCTGTCGAGTTCCCGGAAGCCCGTCGTCAGACCGCGCAGTTTTCCGCGATCGCGATGCAGCTCGTCAATGCGGTCGAACGCATCGTGCAGGACGCTGCGGATGGAGACGAACGTGTTCTTGTTGAATTTTTCCGAGACGTTGAACAGCGCGCGCTCGGCCGCGTCTAGGGACATCTCTACGTCCTCGTTCTCTTCAAATCCGATCTGCGTGATCTCGGAAGCCGCCGAGAGCAAGCGGCGCAGCGTGGCCTTTTTTTGGACGATCTCGCCGTAGTGCACGACGTGGCCTGCGGTAGGAACCGTATTGGCGAGTTCGACCAGATACGCGCGGCCTCCCACGCGCGTGAGCAGATCCGCCTCCTCCAGTCGGTTGCCCACCGAGAGGATGTCGATGGGATCATGGTGCTCGAAGAGCTGGAGCATGGCGTCGTAAATCTTTTGGTGCGCCTCACGATAAAAATCATCGGCGTGCAGACTGTCCGCCACTTTAATGACGGCGTCTTTGTCGATGAGCAGGCATCCCAGCAGGGACTGTTCCGCTTCCAGGTTTTGAGGAGGAATACGATCCTTAGCCATAGTCGCGACGCATCTTATCACGCGCGAGATGAGAAGCAAGGTGCGGTTGTGTTATAATCTGAGCGAAAGATGTGGATGAATATGGTCCATCCTAACATTCCGTTTTTGCGCTCAGTGGGACTCATGATCGGCGCGATCGTGGGCGTGGGGGTTTTTGGTTTGCCGTATGCGTTCGCGCAAAGCGGGTTGGCGCTGGGGCTTCTGGAGCTCTTTGCGATCGGCGGGTTGGTTTTGGTGCTGAACCTGATGTTCGCGGAGGTCGTCACGCAGACGCATGGCTCCCATCGGCTCGTCGGCTATGTGGCGCACTACCTTGGAGGCCGGTGGAAATACGCCGCGCTCACAGCCATGGCCTGCGCGATCTGGGGCGCGATGCTGGCCTACATGATCGTGGGCGGGACGTTCCTGTCCCTGTTGTTTTCCGTGAGCGCGCCTGAGACGCGCACGGCGCTCTCGTTTGTGGTGGGCATTGTGGCCGCGGGGTTCATTTGGGGCGGACTGCGGTTTGCCGCGCGCGTGGAAATCCTGGTCGTCCTGTTCCTGCTCTTCCTGTTCGCGTTCGTTATTTTCGCAAGCGTGCCGCATCTGTCGGTCGCCAACCTACTGACCTTGGACATCGGCAAAGCGTTCATCCCTTATGGCGTGATCCTCTTCGCGCTCTCAGGATCCGGCATCGTGCCTGAGATGAAAGCCGTACTGGGTACTGGGCATAAGCGCTCGCTCGTGAGCGCCATCCTCTTGGCTGTCGCGGTCATCGTCGCGCTCTATACGCTGTTTAGTTTCGCGGTTGTAGGCGCGACAGGAGCGGCCACGACGTCGATGTCCTTCGACGGCCTCGCGCTCGTCTTGGGTGATGGCTTTGTCCTGGTGGCGGCCCTCTTGGGAGCCCTGACGATTTTTTCCATTTATCTGGTCCTGGGCGTCGAGCTCCTGAACATTCTAAAATTTGATTTCCGCCTTCCGCACCCGCAGGCCTGGCTCCTCACGACGGCCGTTCCCGTCCTCTTGTTCGCTTTGGGTCTGCGCGAGTTCATCACCATCGTGGGGTTCGTGGGCGGCGTGTTCGGAGGGTTCGTGAGCATCCTGGTCGCGCTTACGTATTGGAAGATGCGGTTGAGTCCCTGGTGCCGCACGCACCACTGCGTGAACTTCCCCGCGCCGTTGACCTGGGTGCTTGTAGGTATTTTCGCCATCGGGATGCTTTTGGAGATCGTTCAGACGTTTACCTTAACGCTTTAATTTATTTCGGCTTAGGGTTCTGCGGGAGCAGTGGCTCCCGCCTATTCCTCGTTATTGTCTCGCTTATTCTATGCCATCCTTTCACTTCACCCAGCGCTGGTTCGCGTTCTTCCTGCTCTATTTTGTCGTCTGGTATCCGGTCTCCTTTGCGATCGTGAGTGCCTACCAGGTGACCGGACAGCCGGTGCTCTACATCGCCGCAAATATTTTTACTCCGCTGTGGACGCTCTTCATGAGCTATCTGTATTTTCGTAAGGCAGAGAACAATTGGACCGCGCGCCTCGCGACTGCGCTGGGATGGATGGTCCTCATGTTTACGCTGGCGATCTTGTTGGTGAGGCCCGTGTACGGCCTGGGCTGGACGAGCATCGCTAACTGGGACGTCGTGAACGCCAACTGGATCAATGTCGTGGCGATCGTGGTCGGGGCGCTGGCCGCCGTGAGATCTGAGCAGAGGTCTTCAAAGATAAAACCCACCGTGACGGTGGGGAGAGATCGCTAGGCGCTGAGCTCGGGAATGGTGCGTGCGGAGCGCGAGCCAAGCCAGGTGCTGGCGATGTCGTGGTGGCCGGCCAGGAATTGCATCCAGGCATCGTGTTCCTCTTTGAACCAGGCGAGGAGCTCGTCCAGGCTGTCGCGTTCCAGGTTTCTGGAACGGATCCAGTGGCGCACCTCGAGAAGGGCGTTTTCAAGATCGTGGTTTTCCACCCGCAGGGCGTCGAACGCCTTCCTGTTTCCGTCGTAGAGCACGATGCACACGGCGCGCTCGCCGTCTTCCACGAATACGTTGGCCTCGAAGTGCCGCGCCCTGAACGAGTCGAGCTTGAGCATGGGACCTCCTGTGGCAGATCGCATCGCGATTCTCAGACCCGTCTGGAATCACGACGCGAACAGGATACAGGAAAAAT
The DNA here is from genome assembly GCA_016205975.1 of Candidatus Uhrbacteria bacterium. Lineage (GTDB taxonomy): Bacteria > Patescibacteriota > Patescibacteriia > UBA9934 > GWF2-40-263 > JACRJW01. The sequence goes on from JACQSK010000012.1 coordinate 99,308, forward strand.
CGGAGTTGTCAATTTCTCGAGCGCGGTTCGCCATCTCCTCTCCGCTGTAAATCATACGCCTTGAGAATGTTCACAAGCAACAAGGCGACCGTCATGGGGCCCACGCCGCCTGGAACCGGAGTGATCGCGCCGGCGATTGGAGCGACCGCATTGAAGTCTACGTCGCCCTTGAGCCCGGCGTCCGTGCGCGTCGTGCCGACATCGATGACGACCGCGCCGGGCTTGACTCCATCGCGCGTGATGAGTCCTGGCTGCCCAACCGCGACGATCAAGACGTCGGCGGTACGCGTCTGCGCAGAGAGATCGGGAACGTCAGGGGCGAGGACAACGGCCGAGATTCCTTGTTCGCGCAGGAGGATTTTGAGCGGTTTGGCAAACAGAGGAGAGGAGACGATGGTGGCGGTTGAACCGGTTCTGTGCGGCGCCTCACTAATCAGTTTCATGATGCCCAAGGCTACGGCCGAGGCAATGGCGGGTTTCCCGCTCTCCAGCCGTTCAAGATTCATTGGATGAAAACCGTCGACGTCTTTCATCGGATCGATCGCGGCGATCACGTGGTCGGCGTCCTGCGCGGGCAATGGGAGCTGGACGAGGATGCCATGGATCTCTTCGCGTGCGTTCAGTTCGCGGATTTTTTTGATGAGAGCCTCTTCCGACTCGTCGGCGGCGTATGACCACTGTTCAAATCGAATGCCCGCCTGCGCACAGGCGCGTGCCTTGAGCGCGACATACGTGTGGCTGGCGGGATCGTCGCCTACCAAAATCACCGCGAGGCCCGGAGGCGTCGGGAGCGCCGCAACACGCGTTTTGACTTTCTCGCGAATCGCCTCAGCGAGTTTCTTTCCGTCCAGGATCGTTGCCATAATGACCGCGAGATCATATCATGCACCCAAGATTCACTCAACGCCCTCATCTATGCACCGACTTATTTTTGCAACGCACAACCAAGGGAAGGTGAAGGAGATGCGGGCGCTCATGGAGCGCCTCGGGTTGGAGATTTTGAGTGCGGACGAGGCGGGCGTCCACGAAGACCCTACAGAGGACGGTGCCACGTTCGAGGAGAACGCTCTCAAGAAGGCTAGGTTCATTGTTGAACAAACGGGAGAGTGGGCCGTGGCGGACGATTCGGGGATTATGATTGATGCCCTCGACGGCCGTCCTGGTGTGCACACGGCGCGATGGGCAGGGGAAAACGCGGGCGACGAAGGACTCATAAGGCATGCGCTCGAGGAACTCAAGGGTGTCGAAGAACGTCGGCGAGGTGCGTCGTTTCACTCGGTGGTCGCGCTCGTGTCGCCTGGGGGAGAGGCATGGGCGTTCGAGGGCGTCCTCTCCGGCCGCATCACGGTTCTTCCTCGAGGAACGCCGCGCCCGAAGCTGCCATACGATTTGATTTTCCAGCCGTCCGGCAGCGACCGCACGTTCGCCGAAATGTCCGACGAAGAAAAGAACGCCATGAGCCACCGCGGCCAAGCGTTCCAAAAACTGAAAACGTTTCTTTCCTCCCAGAGGGTCGTCCATTCATAGGGGTAACAACTTTTCGTATATACGAAAAAAAGTTACCAGCCTTATCTGGCCTCCGTTAGTAGGTCAGGTTCGGATAAAGAGGGAATCGGTCCGTCATCTCCTTGACGGACATTTTGATGGATGCGAGTTTGGTTTCATCACTCGCGTGCGTGATGGCCTCGTCGATCCATGAGCCGATCGTCTCCATCTCCGCTTCGTGCATCCCGCGCGTGGTGAGCGCCGGTGTGCCAAGGCGGATGCCGGAGGGATCAAACGGCGTGCGCGGTTCAAAGGGAACCGTGTTTTTGTTGACCGTGATGCCGGCCAAGCTCAGCGCGCGTTCCGCCTGTTTTCCGGATACGTTTTTGTTCGTCAGGTTTACGACCATGAGGTGGTTGTCCGTGCCACCGGTGACTAGCTCGAATCCTTGCCGCACGAGCACGCTCGCGAGCGCCTTGGCATTTTTTACGATCTGGTGTCCGTACTCCTTGAAGTCTGGCTGTGCCGCTTCCTTGAGCGCGACCGCGATAGCGGCGGTTTGATGATTGTGCGGGCCGCCCTGCAGTCCTGGGATGATCGCGCGATCGATCAAGGTCGGGATGTTCTCACGCGACACGTCGACCTTCTTGAGCGGCGTGGACGGATTTCCGTTGCACAGGATCATGGCCCCGCGTGGCCCCCGTAGCGTCTTGTGCGTGGTGGTCGTGATGACGTCAGCGATGCCCGCGGGCGAGGGATGGTCGCCCGAGACGATGAGACCGGCGACGTGAGAAACGTCCGCCAGCAGGAACGCACCCACCGCATCCGCGACCCCGCGTGCCTTCTGCCAATCGATGATGCGCGGGTATGCCGTGGCGCCCACGATCACGAGCTTGGGCTTGTGCTCGAGCGCGAGCGAAAGCATGGCCTCGAAGTCCATCGTCCCGTCAGGCGCCGAGGTGTACTGGACGGATTTGTAATAGCGGCCGGAAAAATTGACGGGGAGGCCGTGGGTCATGTGACCACCGAAGAATAAGTTCATCCCCATGAGGGTATCTCCAGGCTCAAGAAGCGCGAACATCGTAGCGATGTTGGCCGCGCAGCCCGACGCAGGCTGAACGTTCGCGTGGTTGACGCCGAACAACGCCTTCGCGCGGTCGCGCGCAAGATTCTCAATCACATCCACCCACTCGCACCCGCCGTAGTAGCGAGCCCCTGGATATCCTTCCGAGTATTTGTTCGTTCCAATGCTTCCGAGCGCTTCAAGCACGGCTTCTGAAACAAAGTTCTCGCTTGGGATCATTTCCAATCCCTCTTGCTCACGTGCAAGTTCGCGGTTGAGTGCCTGCGAGACTTCTGGGTCGATTTTATTGAGATGCATAAGTTTGCTTGTGTGAGGGAATGATGTGAATAAGGAAGTATGAGAACACGGGCTGTTATAACATAAACCTTAAGTCTGACCGTTGACTCTTGATTTTTTCCATCTCGGTCTGGGGGAGTCTGTTGAGCCAGACCTCCCAACCAACCTTCTCAGGCAAGACAAGGCCCTGGGCAGAAGTGAGCCCGTTGAGGAAGAGGCGACCATGAATCTCACGTGGCAAGACGAGACCCTCGGCAGAGGTGAGGCCGTTGAGGGAGAGGTAGCCGCGGATCTCACGGGGCAGGGTGAGACCCTCGGCAGAGGTGAGGCCGTTGAGGTAGAGGTTGCCGCCTACTCTCACAAGAGAGTCTGGGAGACGGACAGGGGGTTTGTCATGGAAATCGAGGTTTCCTTCAGTTTCAACAGAACCGTCAGAGTGGAAGATGAAGGTGTCATGGAC
>JACQSK010000015.1 GCA_016205975.1 Candidatus Uhrbacteria bacterium
GAGGGAGGGGTACATAGGGAGGGTTAGACGGTTAGGGTGCGTTGTTCATTCCGTACGGAGTTGAGGGGTTCCGTTGTAGAGCATTCGCTCGGAGGAAATGGGATCCTTCCTCCTCGAGGACTCGTCGTCAGGATGACGGAGAGCGTTGATACGGCCCAGACTTCCGAGAGAGGCGGATCCGCCTTCGGAGGAGAAGCCTGGGTCTGCCTCACCTTAGGAACGGGCCTGTCAGCCGTCGCTGAAGCTATGACTGGTCTTTGAAAGGTCCTTTGAATTGAGAACTCCTTGAAGTCTATGCCTCACAGCTTGCCTGAAATGAGCGTGATTGAAAAGATCCGTGACGTTCGCGATAACAAAAAAGCGAGCCTTGCGTTGGCTCGCTTGCGTGGGCGGTTGTCCCTTACGGATAGGACAGCGTGGAGGGATAGCCCATGCGTGCCCAAGTCTCCTTGGTCACGCGCACGCGGCAGGCCTTGTTGCGCAGAGGACAGATCATGTTGTTGTCGACCTGCGTCCTGTCCTTGGGGCACACGCACGAGGCGCGGTGGACCTTGATGGGGAGCATCTGGAACCGGAGCATCTTCATCTCATGGCGCATGCCCGTCTTGATCTCCGAGGGGTTGGTCGCCGTTGCCAGGATGTTGAGCCTCCGGTGGCGCTCCAGCATGAGCCGGTAGAGCATGTCGCCCATTGGCATGGCCTTCTCGCCCTGCGCCCGGTAGCGGTACTCGGGGTCTACCACGAACGTTCCCAGTTCGTACCACGGCGTGTCGAGGCCGTCGCGCGCGAGCTCCCACAACGCGACGCATCCCACCGCGCGGTTGTGCTCCCTCGCGTCCACGGCGACGATCAAGCGGCCGTGGCGCGTCGCGGACTCGAACACCTCGCGCGTCCTGGGGAGCAGGTGCGGCTCCTGCGCGATGAGGCGCACGAGGTCATCGAGCCACGACTCGGGCAGATGCGTGAGCGCGCGGTTGGAGTGGTAGATGATGTTGGGCGTGATGGAGAACGCGCTCTGGGAGGGATGACGCGGGGTCGGCGGGACGAGAGGCGGGCTTGCGACAAGATCCATGGTCTTTGCTCCTGGGGTGACGGGTTTACGAAAGAAAAGCACCTCCGTGTTACGAGAGGTGTCTTTCTTCAGCACGAATTTTCATTCACGCATCAAAGAGACACTCCCTTGGGGAGGATCTTCGTATCGTTTGTCTGCATGAGTGAGAAATGCATACTGGTAAGAGTGTGCCATAGCTTGATGAAGCGCGCAAGGCGGTCTTGGCCAAACGTGCGGCGATCTGATAGGATTTGTTCACTATGCGGTATTCAAAACTGTTCGGACGTACGATGAAAGAAGCGCCTCATGACGCGGACTCGGTGAATGCGCGGCTGCTCGTGCAGGCCGGTTTTATCAATCAGCTCGCTGCGGGCATTTATACCTATTTGCCACTGGGGCTGCGCGTGCTGACCAAGATCAAGACGATCATCCGCGAGGAGATGCAGGCGGTGGGCGGGCAAGAGATCCTAATGCCCGCGCTCATTCCCAAAGCGCCGTGGGAGGCGACCAAGCGCTGGGACGCGATTGACGTCTTGTTCAAGTTGAAAGGCGCCGGGGACAAAGACTTCGCGCTTGGACCCACACACGAGGAAGTCGTGACGCCGTTGGTCCAGCAGTATGTGAAGTCGTACAAAGACCTGCCCGTGAGCGTGTACCAGATTCAGGATAAGTTTCGCAATGAGCCACGCGCGAAGTCCGGGCTCCTGCGCGGGCGCGAGTTTGCGATGAAGGATATGTATAGCTTTCATGCGTCGCTGGCGGACTTGGAGCAGTATTACGACCGCGTGAAGCAACAGTATCTGAGCGCGTTTGCGCGCTGCGGGCTTGATGCGATTGTGACCGAAGCTTCTGGTGGCGTGTTCTCAAAGTATAGCCATGAGTATCAAGTGGCGACGACGTCAGGCGAAGACATCATCTATCAATGCGGCCAGTGTCGCTGGGCCGTGAATCGCGAGATCGCGGAGGTCAAGGACGGCGACGCATGCCACAGGTGCGGGAAGGGAGTGGTCAGGGAAGTCAAAGCGATCGAGGTAGGCAACATCTTCAAGCTCTCGACGCGTTTTGCCGACGACTTCGGGTTCCATGTGGCGCTCGAGGACGGCAGCGCGGGCAAGGTGTGGATGGGTTGCTACGGGTTCGGTCCCAGCCGCGTGATGGGATCCATTATCGAAGTACATCATGACGATGCAGGGATGAGGTGGCCCAAGAGCGTGGCGCCGTATCATGTGCATCTGGTTTCACTCAGTCACAAAGATGAAAGCGTGAAGAATCAGATCGATGAAGCTGCACAAGAGTTGCACGATGCACTCGAGGCTGCTGGCGTAGAAGTCGTATGGGACGACCGCGAAGACGTGCGCGCGGGAGAAAAGTTTGCGGACGCGGATTTGATCGGCATCCCGCTGCGCTTGGTCGTGAGCGAGAAGACGCTCTCGGAAGGCGCGGCGGAGTGGAAAGAGCGTCACGAGACCGAGGCGCGGCTGGTGAAGCTCGAGGACGTTCTCCAGGAAACAAAAGAATGGCTCGCCGCGCCGGAGCGGCTCACGTCGCATGGATAATGAAAAACGGACTTACAAAGTCCGTTTTTTCTTGCTCGGCACGACCTGACACTGTTTCCATGTTTGGTCGAAGAGGTATTCAAACGTTCGCGTAACTTCTTTGGAATGGATGACCACCATTGAAAGCGGCTCAAAGGAAGTTACGGCGACCGTATCGTCGACGATATCGAAGTTAATAGTGAAATGAATTTTGGGAGGGAGAAATCGGATCTCCCATGTCGGACTCCCTTTTGTCAGAGAAGCGAACTCTCTTCCCACCGGTTCGTCCACGATGAGTTGTTTGACTCGAGTTTTTTGGCGGTGGTCATGGGTGGAGGCTGCCCATTTTTTCATAACCGCTTCCCCATACGCACGTCTGATCGCGGAATAGTCGGTCAGGTATCGGGCTTGGTTGGCTCTCCCAAACGTATGACTCACACTCAGGATGCCATCGAGCGTATCGTAAATTTCGATGTTGGAGGTCTGGCCTTGACGACGGGAAATGAGTGGAAGCATGAACCGAAAGTTCTCCACTTGCTGTTGGCGTAACTGTAGGAGTTTCTCCGGTTGGATGGCTTGATAGAGACGGACAGAACGCCCAGGGCGTTCACTCATCAACCCGCGTTTTGCTAGATCTTCCAAAATGACATATACGATGGCTCGTTTGAGTTCAGCTTCCTGCGCCACCTCGCCAGCCGTGGCCTTGCCCAGTCGAAACGATGCAATAAGCACGCGTGATTCTTTCTCGTTGAATCCGATATTGAGAAGCGTTTGGATGAGGTAACGATCCATAGTGTTGATTATTTTGACAGCTTTTTATTCGTTTGTGAATGTTTAGCAACAACTGACGACTTTTTCATTTGTCCCCGTGACTCACTTCTTTTAATGTAGACGCGAACAAGCGCTTCACGTTCATCCTCACAGGAGGTTTCAATGACATTGATTCTGTTTGGTGCTGGCTTCATCGTCGTCTGTGTGGCGGTCGCTGCCGCCGGAGCGGACGCGCATCAGCGCTATCTGGAAAGTCTGCCTGCTCCTCCGCCCCACATCAAGTCAGAGGCTCGGGCACTGGATGGGAATGATCGTGCGGGAGTTATGGTGGGTGTGGAAATCCACTACTACGACCGTGAACTCAAGAAGGAGATCGTGACCATGAACTCGCACGCGGTGAAGGTGATCTGATGGACTCCATCATGCGTTACCGACAGCCCGTCTACGATCTTGTTCCTGATGATAGCCCCCAGATCGTACGGGGCTCCGCACGTCTCACGCCGGAGCACGTTCTCGTTGCCGCGGTGGGCGGACTTCCTACGCTCATTCAGGCTATGGCCTCTGCAGATCGGGACTGCGTCGAGTTCGTGCTGAACCAGCAAGAGGGTGGGTTTTTCGGCCAGACTTCCAGCAGTAGGATTACGGTCCGCACTTCAAAGCGGTGAGACGAGAAGCGGTGATCAGCAGAGCAAGAATCACCGCTCAACAACGCACGTGCCGGTTCCACTCATACGGGGCCGGTTTTTCTTTTTTCTAGATTTTTGCTGTCCCTGACATTGACCCAATCCTTCAAATCAGCTATTCTAAAAACGTATGCAAGCCAATGGCACCCGCAAGGAAATGATCCAGACGCTCGGAGGCGATTACTCCGACTGTCTTTTGTTTCCCGGGTAGCCCTATTCTGATGCATTGAAGATCAGACGAGAACCACCCGGGAAACTGGGTGGTTTAAGTTTTAACTTGGAGGATCTATGTCCGCGGCACGCACGTACTACCTGTTCTTGGCTTTCATTCACATTGGAATGGCCTCAACGGTGACGGCCTACACGCCGTTCCTTCAGGGGATCGGTCTCACGCTGGGACAGATCGCTCTCGTCAACGCCATCTTCTGGACGGTGATCATCGCCGCAGAGCTTCCCACCGGTATGCTTGCCGACGGACGTTCGCGCGCGTTCTCGCTCAAGCTCGGCGGCGTGTTCTATGCCTTGGGAGCATTCGCGTATCTGTTCGCGCACAGCTTCTGGACCGCGGTGTTCGCTGAGGCGCTCACCGGCATCGGCAGCGCGTTCATCTCTGGGGCGGGCACGGCTTGGATCGCGGATGCGTTGACGCGCGAAGGCCGTTCACATGAGTTGCGCCAGGTGTACGCAACCGAGTCCCTCATCCGCTCTACGATCATGTTGATGGGCGGCTTCCTTGGCGCCGGGATCGCGTTGTGGGAGCCGCGCTTGATCTGGGTGCCGTTCATCATTACCGCACTGGCCGCCAGCTTCGTCGCGCACTGGTTCATGAACGGTCAGGGCGAGCCGCTTGAGTATGTGAGCGAACGGGAAGCCTTCCGCCGCGCGCTCGCGCACCTTTGCCGTAGCCGCGCACTCATGTGGGTGGTGGCCTCGCTCATCGTGTTCGGCGCAGTCGTCTCGTTCAACCATTACTGGGCGCTGTTCTTCCTGCCCGAGGTTGGACAGCTGGGTCTCGCGTTCATCTGGCCGGTCATGTACCTCGGACTCATCGGCGCCTCGCAATGCATCCGCCGCCTCACGATCCCCTTGGGGAGCGAGAGCCGCATGATCGTCCTCTCGGTCGTGCTCTCGGGAGCGGGACTGTTGGGCGTGGCGATCGCGCCTGGGTTCTGGCTCATGATGCCGGCTCTGGTCGTGCACGAGATCGGCCGCGGGTTCTTCCAACCGCTCACGGACAGCTTCGTCCAGCACCGCGTGCACACGAGCTATCGCGCCACGTTCGGCTCACTCCAGTCCTTCTTGGGACGAATCGGGTTTGCCGTGGTGCCGTTCGTCGTGTGGCTGTTCATCTCGGGTAAGCCCGACACGCCCGCGACGATCCGTCTGGTCTGGATCGCCTGTGCGGGAGCGCTGCTCTTGGGCGCTGCTCTGCTGTGGTTCACGAGGTCCCGCGAGGGCTGACGCAAACAACCCGACCTCTTGCGAGGAAGGGTTGTTTTTTTGTGGGCCGGAGGACCCAAAAGAAAACCCCACCGACGTGATCGGTGGGGCGTGAGCTAGTCCTCGTCGTGGCGAAGTTGCCATGCGTGGCCGCGGCGGGCGCAAGCCTTGTCGCGGCACTGCCGCGCGTGGTTGCGGTCGTGCTGGGCTTGAAGTTCGCCTGCGCGGCGCGCGGTCCACTGCTTGGCCGCGGCTTCCGTCTCGTGGAGGCACAGCAGAGATCCCGTGAGGCACACGATCTCGTGCTCGCGCCGGTCTGTCGGCTTCCACAGGCGGAAGTTCGTGGGGACGGGGTCGGAAGGCTCGGGGATGAGCCGACCCATCGCGTGCCAGGTGACGCACACGAAGTCCTCGGCGAAGGTCGCGATCTGCGTGCGGCGCTGGCGCGGGTCGGCCTTGAACGTGGCCTCGCCCACCATGCCTTGGACGAATCCCAGGTGCTCGTCCAGGACGTGGAAGTCTTCTCCGGCCTTCACCAAGGAGACATGGAAATGTCCAGCCTTCATTTGGAGCTCGGGAGCCGCGGGGGCGACAGCGGTCTTGGGCGGTTCGTAGGGTCGGCCGAAGGTGCCGCTCGTGTAGCCGTCCTTGCCTCCCATGGTCGAGAGCTGGATGGTGCCCAACCAGGCTCCAGCCGTCTCCCGCGCCCGGCGCGGATGGCCGTAGCGCATGTCGTAGTCGACTTTCGCCCGGGCGCGTGCGAAGCTCATCTGGAGGGCGATGAATTCCTCTTCGGTCGGTTCGGGACGTTCAGGCTCAGACATGGAATCTCCAGGCTGCGGCTTAAGCATGCCGCAGACAGGGAGCCATGTCTAGGAGCCTGACGTCGAAAACGTCGTCAAAAAGAAAACACAGGCCGGAGCCTGCATTTTTGGTTTAGATTGTACGTTTCCCCTTGAGCGTATCTTTCAGCGCCTTGCCGGCTTTGAACTTTGGGACGGTCACGGAGGGGATTTCGATTTTTTCTGTCGGCTTCTGGGGGTTCACGCCGATGCGGCCTTTGCGGGTGCGGGCGCTGAAGGTCCCGAAGCCCGCGATGGTGACTTCCTCACCGTTCGAGAGAGCGCGGGTGACGATCTCTTCAAACGCGGCGACAAAATCTTCGCCGAGTTTTTTTGAGACGTCGGTTTTTTCGGCAATGCGCTGGGCGAGGTCGGCTTTGTTCATAGGGGGAATTGATAGAAGGAAGATACCAGAATCAGAGCCTATGCGTCAACCTTATTTGGCATACTCGATCACGCGGGTTTCGCGGATGACCGTTACCTTTACTTCACCCGGGTACGAGAGCTCGGCTTCGATTTTGTTGGCGACGTCTTTGGCCAAACGGTAGGCGGTGAGGTCGTCGATTTTTTCCGGCTGGACGAACACGCGCACTTCGCGGCCCGCTTGGATCGCGTAGACTTTCTCGACGCCGTCGAAGGAGCCGGCCGTGCGTTCGAGCTCCTCCATGCGCTGGATGAATTGTTCCAGGCTCTGCTTGCGCGCGCCGGGTCTGGCGCCGCTGATCGCATCGGCGGCTTTCACGATCGCGCCTTCGATGGTGCGCGGCCGGTCCTCATGGTGCGCGATCGATTGGTAGCAGAGCTCCTCGGGGAAGCCGAATTTTTTCATGATGTTGTAGCCGATCTCCGGGTGCGCGCCCTGCATGTCGTGGTCCACGGCCTTGCCGATGTCATGGAAGAGCCCGCCTTTTTTACAGACGAACACGTCTGCCTTGAGTTCCTCGGCGATCATGCCCGCGATCGTCCCTACCTCGATGGAGTGCTGGAGCGCGTTCTGGCCATAGCTCGTACGGTACTTCATGCGGCCCAGAATCGAAATGAGTTTGGGGTCCACGGAGGAAACGGGGATGCCCAACTGGTAGAGCGCGTCCTCGCCAGCCTTGCGCAGGTCAGCGGCAATCGTCTTTTTCGCGTTGCCGATCGCCTCTTCGATTCTCGCCGGCTGGATGCGTCCGTCTTTGATGAGCTCCTCCAAGGCGCGTTTAGCCACCTGGCGGCGGATGGGGGAGAAGCCGGAGATGGTAATCATGTTGGGCGTGTCGTCCACGATGATCTCGGTTCCGGTTTGCAGTTCGATCGCCTTGATGTTGCGTCCCTCCTTGCCGATGATACGGCCTTTCATTTCGTCGTTGGGAAGCTCCACCGAGGAAGTAGTGGTGTCCGTGCACACGGTGGAGGCGAAGCGCGTCATGGCGAGGGACAAGATCTTTCTTCCCTTGACCTCAAGTTCTTCTTCGGTGACTTGCTCGAGTTTTCGCAGACGGCTCATGAGCGCGTCTTGTGCCTCTGTCTCGATTTCCTTGAGCAGTTTCCCTTCGGCTTGTTCGCGCGTGAGACCCGCGACCTCTTGCAATTTCAAGACCTGGGATTCTTTGAGCTCTTGGATCTGCGCCTTCACGGCTTCGATTTCGCGCGTGCGATCTTCGAGTTTGGTTTTTTTCTCCTCAATCTCGAGAAGCTTCTGGTCAAAAAGGGTCTCGCGCTTTTCCAAACGGCGTTGCTGGTCTTGCAGGTCGCGGTGGCGCGACTGTTCTTCTTGTTTGGCCTCTTCGATTATTTTAAGAGCCTTTTCTTTTGCGTGGATCAGGACTTCTTGCTCTTGGTTTTTTGCCGCCTGCAAGAGTTCTTGCTGCTTGCTCTTGGCGTCCGTGAGCATTTTTTCGACCTTCGACTCTGCGTCGTCGGCCATGTGCTTGGCTTGCGTTTTGCGCAGGACGTAGCCCATGAGCGCTCCCAAGATGAGCGCGATGACCGCACTGGTAATCGTTGTGAACATAAAGCTTCTCGCTACTGGAGAAGCTGAAAGAAAACGTCGGGATGTGCGAGGAGGTTTACGTCAACAAGCCTGCGTAGAGCAGACGAACAGGTTGATATGCAAGCTGAGAGAAAGCGAAATGTTGCATAAGGATCCTCTTGCGCGCGATGCCGATGTGAGCTTCGTCCAGGTTTCTGTTGATGAATTACACGCTATGAAGAATATCACTCGAGGCGGGTGTTGTCAAAAGACGGCAGAGAAGCTGAGGAATAGGGATGAGGGCCGTGGGAAGGATGACTGGGAGGTCTTCAAGGGTGTGAGCCTCGGAAAGGGAGAACGGTCCGGTCGAGGTGCGACGTAACGCTTCAACGTACCCGCCGCCGCAGAGCGCCGCGCCCAGGTCGCGGGCGAGGCTGCGGATGTAGGTGCCGCTTGAACACGAAATGTTTGCTTGAAGTTTCGTTATAGGACCTATAGGACCTATAGGTCCTATGTCGAACGCGTGGATGCGCACCTTTCTAGGCGTCCCTTTAATCGGTTTTCCCGCCCGCGCGGCCTCGTACATTTTCTTCCCACCCACCTTGATCGCAGAGTAGGTTGGTGGGATTTGTTCGATCTCCCCGAGAAATTGTCTGAGAACTTTCTCGATTTCCCCCTCCTTTTGAAGGAGGGGGAAGGGGTGGTTATGCAGCGGTGCTGAAGTGATCTTTCCCGTCCGGTCATCCGTGTCCGACGAGGCACCCAGCACGAACACGGCCTCATACGTTTTGTCGAGTCCGACAAGTTTTTGCATCTCCCGCGTAGCCGCGCGTCCAACGCCCACGATCAGGAGGCCTGTGGCAAACGGATCGAGCGTTCCCGCATGGCCAACGCGTCGTTCACCCGTGAGTCGCCGCACACGATCAACCACGTCATGGCTGGTCATGCCCGCTGGTTTGTCGATAAAAAGGAAGCCTTCCATACATGCCGGGTATCCTAACACAATCAGTCTCGATTGACCTCCGATGGATTCTTCGCTAAACTTCCGAGCGTCTTATGAATATTACCGAACTCGCCCGTCGCCTGCGCGCCCATCCTGAGGAACTGCGTCGGAAACTGCCCGAGCTTGGCTTTGCCGTTGGAGGGAAGGCGCTTAAAGTCGACAACCGTCAGGCGCAGAAAATCATGGAGGCCTGGGGCGAGATGAAACGCAAGGAACGCCTCGCGCAAAAGGTAGAGATGCAAAAGAGCCTGGGACGCGGCAAAGATATTCCTGATGCTGAAAAGAAGCCTCTCACCATTCCCGCGGTCACGACCGTGCGCGATTTTGCTTCCCTCATGGAGTTGCCGGTTCCGCGCCTCATGCAAGAGCTCATGCGAAATGGCATCCTGGCGAGCATCAACGAACGTATTGACTTCGACACGGCTTCCATCATCGCCGAGGATCTTGGGTTTAAGCCCACGCGCGAGGAAGGCGGCGCGGCCGGCGAGGACATCGTCGGCATCGAGAAGATTCGTGACCGCGTGGAGGGTCAGGCGCACGAAAATCTTTCGCGCCGTCCGCCGGTCATCGTGGTCATGGGCCACGTGGACCATGGCAAGACGCGCTTGCTGGACGCGATCCGCAAAACGAACGTCATGGATACGGAAGCCGGCGGCATTACCCAGCACATCGGTGCCTACCAAGTGGAACGCAAAGGCAAGTCGCTCACCTTCATTGACACGCCGGGACACGAGGCCTTCACGGTGATGCGCTCCCGCGGCGCCAAGGTTGCGGACATTGCGATCCTGGTGGTTGCCGCCGACGACGGCGTGCAGCCGCAGACCAAAGAGGCGATCGACATCATCAAGTCGGCCGACCTGCCCTTTGTGGTTGCGATCAATAAGATCGATCGAGCGGAAGCCAACATCGAACGCGTGAAAACGCAGCTCTCCGAGGCGGGGCTTATCCCAGAGGACTGGGGCGGCAAGACCATTATGGTTCCGCTCTCGGCCAAAGAAGGAAAAAATATCGAGACGCTTCTGGACATGCTGCTTCTCATTGAAGAGATGGCCGCCGAGCACATCGTCGCCAACCCGCATGAGCATGCGATCGGCACCGTCATCGAATCACGGGTGAATCCCGGGGCCGGGCCAGTTGCCACCGTACTCGTGCAAAGCGGAACGCTTCATGTGGGCGACGACCTGGGCGTGCGCGGGCTGCATTTCGGCCGCGTGCGCGCCATGCAGAACTGGAAGGGCGATGCGCTCACCTCTGCCACGCCGTCCACGCCGGCCAAAATTATCGGCTGGAAACTGGCGCCCGCGGTGGGTGACATCATGGAAGTACCTGCGTCCGTGAAGGACTTGAAAAAAATCAAGTCGACCGATTCGTCCTTGAAGGCGACGGAGGAAGTGGCGTCTATAAAGGTAACAAAGAGCGCAGAAGGCGCAGAGGGCGCAGAGGGAGGAAAGGAAATTGTGAATTTGATTATCCGCGCGGACGTGCTGGGATCCTTGGAGGCCATCTTGGGCATGCTCGACAAGATTCATCACGAGGCCGTGGGGGTGCGTGTGATCCAGAAAGGCTTGGGGAACATCACGGACGCAGACGTGAATACGGCTGAAGCGAGTCAGGCGATTCTGATGGGCTTCAATGTGAAGCCCAGCGGCGGCGCGCAGGACTTGGCGCGCGACAAGGGCGTGGACGTGCGCGAGTACAAAATTATCTATAAACTGTTTGAGGACGTCGTGGAGGAGCTCAAGAAGCGCGTGCCCTCCGAGACGGTCATCCATGAGCAGGGGCACTTCGTGGTCATGAAGAACTTCCGCAAGAGCGATCACGGATGGATCATCGGCGGGCGCGTGAAGGGTGAGAAGATTTTGCCGGGGGCGAAACTTCGCTTGTCGCGTGGCGGCGAGTATATCGGCGAGGGAGTCGTGAAATCGCTACAGCTTGGGAAGGCCGAGATGAAAGACGCACAGCCGGGACAGGAATGCGGGATGCTCTATGACGGCAAGATCAAACCGGAGGAAGGAGACATCTTGGAGGCGTACAGCGAAGAGCGTAAAATACAATCATTCAAAATTGAAGGCGTCCATTTGCGATAACCTATGAGCGAGCTCACTCTGACCAATGATAATTTTGAAGCCGCCGTTCTTCAGGCGCACAAGCCTGTGCTAGTCGATTTTTGGGCACCCTGGTGCGGACCGTGCAAGGTCATGGGCCCAGTGGTCGAAGCACTGGCTCGCGACGTCGAAGAGATCGTCGTGGGCAAGGTGAACGTGGACGAAAATAGCGAGATCGCGCAGAAGTACAACATCCTTTCCATCCCGACGTTTATGATCTTCAAAGGCGGCCAGGTCGTGGAACAGTTTTCCGGCTCCATGAGCCATGACCAGCTGCGCGCGAAAGTTGAGAAGTATTTGTGAACACAGAAAACCTCATTATCATCGGCTCGGGCCCGGCGGGCTACACGGCGGCGATTTATGCGGCGCGAGCGGAGTTGAAGCCGCTGTTGTTTGAGGGCGAGCGTCTGGGAGGCAATCCCGGGGGCCAGCTCATGCTCACCACGGACGTTGAAAATTTTCCTGGATTTCCAGACGGCTTGCTTGGGCCTGAGATGATGGAGAAGTTTAAGAAGCAAGCCGAGCGATTTGGCACGCGGATTGTTTCCGAGGATGTAACCCGCGTGGATTTTTCAAAGACGCCCCTCAGCGTTCAGACGGCCAGCGGGGCCTATGCGGCTCATGCCGTCATCATTGCCACGGGCGCCGGCGCCCTCTGGCTTGGCGTCCCGGGTGAGCAAACCTATCAAGGCCATGGCGTCAGTGCGTGCGCGACTTGCGACGGGTTCTTTTTTAAGGATAAGCACGTGCTGGTCGTGGGCGGGGGAGACGCGGCCATGGAGGAGGCGACGTTTCTGACGAAGTTTGCGAGCCGAGTCACCGTCTTGGTACGCAAGGACTCGCTGCGCGCTTCCAAGATCATGCAAGAGCGCGCGCAGAAAGACCCGAAGATTTCTTTTGCGTGGAACACGGAAGTGAAAGAAGTCTTGGGGGACGGAAAAAAGATGACCGGCGTGCGCGTGCTCAACAACAAGACGAACGAAGAAGGCGAGATGACGGCCGACGGTCTGTTTGTCGCGATCGGTCATAAGCCGAACTCAGAGATTTTTAAGGGTCAGATCGAGCTGGACGCGAAGGGCTATGTGGTGACGAAACCTGGCACGAGTGCCACGAGCGTCGAAGGCGTGTTCGCCGGCGGCGACGTCGCCGACTACCGCTATCGCCAAGCCGTTACGGCCGCAGGCACCGGCTGCATGGCAGCTCTGGACGCCGAGAAGTGGCTCGCCGCGCGGGAGTGATATGGCTCTGCACCCGGACGTGAAAAAGTATTATGTCTTCCGTGCGCTCTTGAAGCGTTTCATTCTCCCTATTCTTGTCCTGTACGGACTGGATCGCGGACTCACGCTGAGCGAACTGTCGCTCATCGCCGCGGTCGGGTCCGTTCTTTCGTTTGTGCTGGAGGTTCCCAGCGGCGCGCTCGCGGATCGCTTTGGCCACAGACGGGCGCTCGTCCTGTCCATGTTCGGCCAGGCGCTCTCGATGTTTCTGTATCTGGGCGGCTCATTTTGGTGGATCCTCCTTGGGACCACAACCTACTTCGGGTTCAGCACGCTCATGACCGGCACAGCCGAGGCCTTTTTCTATGAACGCGTAAAACAGCTTGACCTCACCGATCAGCACGCCAAGCTCTACGGCGCGGGGAAAGGGTTCGCCACGGGCGTGAGCATTCTCTCCATGCTCTTGGCCGGCGTTTTTTATGAGATCGCTTGGGAGCTCCCATTTGTGATCGGCATTCTGCAATTTCTCGTTGCGGCATGGGTGATTTCCTCCATGGGGAACACGCACGACGAGATCTCGGTTCAAAAAAAGGAGGCGAAGCAGACGACAATCCTCAGGCACTTTTCATCGGCGTTTCATGAGGTGTGGAAGCGGCCAGAATTATTTTGGATGATCGTGGCAAGCGCGCTCATCATGGGTCCGCTCTTTGCCGTGGGAGATTTTCAACAAGCGGTAATGAGCGACGTCGGTCTCTCTGCTTCCTTGATCGGAGTCGTCTATGCCATCAAGCGCGGCCTCTCTGTCCTCGTTCAAGGTTCGACGCATCAGCTCATGAGGTTTATGCGTCCTCCCCTATTTCTTTTGGTGAGCGCCATGATCATGGTTGTCCATTACGTCGGAGTCGGCCTCATTGAGGATCCGTGGCTCATCCAAGCACCGCTCCTCATCGGTTCCCTCGCGTGGGTTGGATTGGAAATAGCCGTCAACGACTACATCAATCGTTCCACAGAAACGTCTTCGCGCGCCACGCTGCTCTCGATGAATAATTTTTTTCGCAGCCTCGTCTCGGTTTTTACGATCGCGCTGTTTGGCTTCATCACGACTCCTGCCCCTGCCGCGCACGGGTTTCTCGTGTTGGGAATCGTCTTCTCCGTCCTGTTGGTCATTCCGCTCGTGATGCTATTCAGGCAGAAAAGAGCGTTCGTAAGTTGACATAGAATTGAACGTCAAATAATATGTCAGCATATGTATCCTATTCCACGCACCTTTTCGACCAGGGACCTCCAGAGACAGTATCGTTCCATTATTGATTCAGCCAAGCAGACAAAAGAGGCCGTCGTGCTCATCAACAACAGCACACCCGAGGCGGTCTTGCTGGATGTAGAAACGTACAACCAGCTTGTCCAGGACGACTATGCGTGGGACGAATCTTTTGTTCTCAAACAAGTAGCGCAGGCAAACAAATCATCGCGCGGAGGCAAATCCAAAAAACTGACCTCCTGGGGCGATCTTGACGACTAAGCTATGCCGGTCGTCATTCTATACACGCCGGAGTTTAAACGTGATTACAAAAAACTTTCAGGAGCGTTGCAAGAGTTGCTTAAGAAAAAAGGACGCGTTTTTGAGATCGAGCCATTTCATCCACTCCTGCGCACGCACAAACTTTCAGGGAAACTCCGTGACCTCTGGTCATTTTCTTTGGATTATCGCTGTCGCGTGATTTTTCATTTTCGAGGTCAGGGTGAAGTTGAACTCCTGCGCGTTGGCGACCATTCGATTTATCGAAAGAAGTAGCGGACGAAAGACGACAGGATCAACTGAAAGCGGGAGATTTTTTGGCCACGCGTGCGTCTCTTGCTTTTTTTTCAGATGAGGTGTATCACAGGCTCACAGAGTCATCCTCTCTGTTCCACCATTTCCTTCCGAGGTCAACCGTGTCTTCACAAGACGACCGTGTGTCACCAGACACGTGGCTCGATCGGTGGGGACACCCTATCCTCTGGATGGGTCCCTACATCGCGATCGTGTCACTCCTTGCTTGGACCCCGCGCTTGGCGCCTCTGCTCCTGGGCGTCGAGCTCGTGCAGTTCACCGTGCACGTGCAAGCTCGCCATGTGTCCCACCCCATGGCTCCTGTCTCGTTTCTGTTCATGGCCCTAGGAGCCGCGATCGTCGTCCTGGGATCGCTCGTGTTCCCTCTCATCTGGGCGAGCGCCCTGCTCGTCGTGAGCCAGGTGCTGTTCAGCCAGAGCGTGCACGTGAACACCCATGGTCCCGCACCCCGATGGCTCTGGTACCAGCCCGTCATGTATACACTCGTCAGCCTCTACGCTCTTTGGGGCATGGCCGGCACGACCTACGTCCCTGGTCACCCATCCCTGCGAGGCTTCCTGCTCTAGACCGAGCAGGATTTTTTTGCAAAATGGAAACGGAAGCCCTATCCTATGAGCACTATGCCAACGCCATTTGAACACGCCATGCATCAGCTCGCACGCGCCGCGTCGCTCGCTTCCTTCTCTCAAGATTTTCTTGAACGCGTCGCGCACCCCAACCGTCAGATCCGTGTTTCGATTCCGGTGAAGATGGACGACGGAAGCCTGAAGGTCTATGAGGGGTATCGCGTGCAGTTCAACAATGCGCGCGGGCCCTACAAGGGCGGCATCCGCTATCATCAAGAGACCGACATCGAGGAAGTGAAGGCGCTCGCGTTTTGGATGGCGCTCAAGTGCGCGGTCGTGAATATTCCGATGGGTGGAGGCAAGGGCGGCGTGAATGTAGATCCCAAGGGGCTCTCCAAGCGCGAGCTCGAGGCACTGTCGCGAGGGTGGATGCGCGCGCTCGTGGACGTCGTGGGACCGCAAAAAGATGTCCCCGCGCCCGACGTGAACACGACGCCTGAGATCATGGCGTGGATGGCCGACGAGTTTGGCAAGGCAACAGGGGATACAAGCGGCGCGGTCATCACGGGGAAACCGTTGGAGGCTGGAGGGTCAGAAGGCCGTGGGACCGCGACCGCGCAAGGAGGGTTCTATGTGTTTGAAGCTCTGAGGGAGAGGCTCGGCCTTCCGGCGTCGTGTCGCGTGGCGATTCATGGATTCGGCAACGCGGGAGAGCACGCGGCTGACATTTGGAGCAAGGCCGGGCGCAAGGTCGTGGCCGTGTCGGACTCGAAGGCGTGCGTGCGTAACGATGATGGTTTGGATGTCGTCGCACTTGCTCGGCATAAAAAAGCAACAGGATCTGTCGGCGGGTTTGTCGGCGCCACGACGCTCGCTCCGGAAGAGGTCTTGTACGTCCCATGCGACCTCTTGATTCCAGCCGCTCTAGAAAATCAAATCCGCGCGGACAACGTTGCGCGTATCCAAGCCAAAGCGATCCTTGAACTTGCCAATGGTCCCACGACTCCGGAGGCAGACGACGCGCTTTTCGCGCGCGGTGTTCCCGTGGTGCCCGACATTCTGGCCAACTCCGGCGGCGTGACCGTCTCGACGTTTGAGTGGGAACAGAATCTCAAGGGCGAGCACTGGAGCGAGGCAGATGTTTTTGAGAAGTTAAAGGCGATCATGGTGCGCGAGGCCGACGGCATTTTTGTTCGCGCGCAGTCGCTCCAGAGTGATCTGCGCCGCGCCGCGTTCGTGGTTGCCCTTGAGCGGATCGAGTCGGCTATGGTTTAATTGATCCGTTATGCCCTACAACCATCAAGAGATTGAAAAGAAATGGCAGGATCGCTGGGAAGCGAGCGGGATTTTTCATGCGCATGACGGAGGCGAGAAACAGAAGTTTTACTGTTTGATCGAGTTTCCCTATCCGTCTGGTGCCGGCCTGCACATCGGGCATCCGCGCAGTTACACGGCGCTCGATGTCGTTGCGCGCAAGAGGCGTCATCAGGGGTATAACGTCTTGTACCCGATCGGTTGGGATGCGTTTGGACTCCCGACCGAAAATTACGCGATCAAGCACAAACGCAAGCCGCAGGAGGTGACGCTCGAGAACGTCGCAACGTTCAGGCGCCAGCTCCAGTCGCTCGGGTTTTCTTTTGACTGGTCACGCGAAGTGAACACGACGGATCCCAGCTATTACAAGTGGACGCAGTGGATGTTCCTTCAGTTTTTCAAGGCCGGACTTGCGTACAAGTCCAAACAGCCGATCAACTGGTGCCTGTCGTGCAAGATCGGACTCGCGAACGAGGAAGTCGTAAACGGGAAGTGCGAGCGCTGCGGGGGAGAGACGGAGAAGCGCGACAAGGAGCAGTGGATGATCGCGATTACGAAGTATGCGGAGCGACTCCTTGAAGATCTCGACGGGGTTGACTATCTCGAGAAGATCAAAACGCAGCAGCGCAACTGGATTGGAAAGAGCGAAGGCGCGGAGATTGATTTTGTGCTCAATGTCCCAGGGCAAGAATCAGGCAAACAGAAGGTGACCGTCTTTACCACGCGCGCGGACACTATTTTTGGCGCGACGTTCTTGGTGATCTCGCCGGAGGTCGCCAAGCAGTGGATCGATGTCGGTTGGGTGGCGCCAGCGTCCGTGCGTGAGTATGTGCAGGAGGCGCTCTCTCGCGCCGAGATGGAACGTGCAGCCGAAGGCAAAGAGAAGACAGGCGTGGACACTCAAATCGTCGCGATCCATCCTGCCAACGGAAAAGCAATCCCCGTGTGGGTCGCCGATTACGTCTTAGGGAGTTACGGGACAGGGGCGATCATGGCTGTCCCTCAGCACGACGAGCGTGACCGAGCGTTTGCCGAGCAGTTCCGTTTACCGATCGCGGACGAGCCGCTTGCGGCTGTTGATGAAGTCGTGGAGAAAGTCGGTGGAAAAAAAACCGTGAAGTACAAACTCCGCGACTGGGTGTTTTCGCGACAGCGCTACTGGGGTGAACCGATCCCGCTTGTGTGGTGTGAGAAACATCAGTGGGTCGCGGTACCCGATGAGCAACTTCCTGTTGTCCTGCCAGAGGTCGAGAAGTACGAACCGACCGATACGGGAGAGTCACCGCTTGCCGCGATGACCGACTGGGTCAACACGACCTGTCCGACGTGTGGCGGGCCAGCCCGTCGAGAGACGGACACGATGCCTAACTGGGCTGGTTCGAGTTGGTACTTTTTGCGCTACATCGATGCACACAACGATCAGGCGTTCGCGTCGCGGGACAAGCTCAAGTATTGGATGCCGGTGGATCTCTACAACGGCGGCAATGAGCACACGACACTTCACCTGCTGTACTCCCGATTCTGGAACAAGTTTTTATTCGACCAAGGCCACGTCCCAACCAGTGAGCCGTATGCGCGCCGCCACAGCCACGGACTCGTGCTTGCAAGCGACGGGATCAAGATGAGCAAGTCCAAAGGAAACGGTGTGGATCCAGATGAGATCATCACCCAGTATGGCGCCGACGCCCTGCGCATGTATATCCTTTTCATGGGTCCGTTTGAGGAGCCGGTGCCGTGGAGTTTGAACGGGCTTATCGGCGTGCGCCGATTTTTGGATAAGGTTGAGCGGTATGTACAAGCATGGGTCCCATCGGACCATGATGGCCTATCTGGCGCAGGTCTCTTAGAGCGCAGTCTTAAGAAAATCTCCGACGACATCGAAAGTTTTAAGTTCAACACAGCCGTGTCCGCCTTCATGTCGCTCTTCAATGCGATCGCCGTGAGTCACATCACGCGCGAGCAGCTCAAAAAGATTCTCGTCGTGCTTGGACCGTTCGCTCCGCACCTCGCCAACGAGTGCTGGGAGAAAATAGGCGAGGGCGGACTCGTCGAGGAACAGGCCTGGCCAGAGTTCGACGCGCGCCTTTTGGTTCAAGACGAAATCGAAATAGCGGTGCAGGTGAACGGCAAAGCGCGCGCAACGATTCAAATCTCACCCAACGCTGACGAAGCCGCGGCCAAACAACTCGCGCTCGCACAAGAGAAAGTCCAGAAGCACCTGGAAGGCAGGGAGATCGTGCAGATCATCTACGTGCCAGGTCGGATTTTGAACATCGTCATCAAGTGATATGTCTGAGCAGCCACGCTCGTTTCAGGAATACCATACGAAGCGGTTTGCCGCGCCCGAGCTTCCATTGCCGGAGCGCCAACCGGTCCGCGAGGAGTCGGATGGAATGAAGGTCTTTCAGGCGCATCCTCCTGAGGCGTATATCGCGCATCTTGAGCGCGTGCAGGGAGAAGGGGCGGTTGAGGCCTTTCAACAAGTTCTCTCCGTGGCTCGTAGCATTCAAGGAGCCGGTGGGCGGGCGCTGCTTGTCGGTGGGTCTGTTCGCGACGAGGTGCTCGGGATGCCTTCAAAAGATTTCGACATCGAAGTCTACGGGATCGAGCCGTCCAAGCTTGAGTTGCTTTTGGCGCGATGTGGCCGCGTGGATTCTGTGGGCCGGGCGTTCGGGATCCTCAAGTTGGTTTCAACGGATGGGTTAGATTTGGACTTCTCCATTCCCCGTCGTGATTCTAAAGTGGCGGAAGGTCATAAGGGTTTTGACGTGAACATGGATCCAGACATGAGTATCCTGGAAGCCGCCCGAAGGAGAGACTTAAGGGGTTCGTCATCGCCATCTCATGTACGCCGCGCTCTGCCACGATCTCGGCAAACCTCTCACGACGAAGTTTGAAGACGGACGATTGCGTTCCAAGGCGCACGAGCCTGCCGGGGAGGAGCCGACCCGAACGCTATTGGCGCGGTTGGGAGTGAAAAAAGAAGAGATCGATGGGATCGTTGGTTTGGTGAAAGAACATCTCTGGCCGGGAGTGACCTACCGCGCGTTCCAGAAAGGGGAAAAGGTGACCGAAGGCGCTTTCCATCGTCTTGCCAAGCGTCTTGCTCCCGCCACCATTGAAGATCTGACGTACGTCATGGAGGCGGACGCCGGAGGACGCGGCCCGTTTCTTCATCCAGATTTGCCAGACCAACTTCTGCTGCCGTTCCCAGACCAAGCGGGCGCGTGGACGCGAGAGCAAGCTCGAGCGTTTGGCGTAGACCGGACAAAGCCGGCGCCCGTCCTTCAGGGTCGAGATCTATTAGGACTCGGGTTGAAAGCGGGAACGGCGTTTGGTGAGATCATCGCCCTTGCAGAAGAGCTTCGCGATCGTGGGGTCACAAGAGAACAGATTTTGTTGCGGCTCGATGGGGTGGCTGGGAGTGACGAAGCGAAACAACGCTTAACGAAAGAGTATGAGCAAAGTGCCGATCAAGGCTAAAAAAGTTTTTGACGGCGTGATCTTCGACGTCTACCAGTGGCCTCAGAAAATGTTCGACGGGACTGAGCAGACGTTCGAGCGGCTCAAACGTCAGGACACGGCAGAGATGATCGTCACCCAGGGTGATCGCATCTTGATTCAGGCGGAAGAGCAGCCGGATCGCGCGCCGTTCCTCACGTTTCCCGGCGGGAGAGTCGAGGACAGGGAAGAGCCGCTTGCGGCCGCCAAGCGGGAACTCCTGGAGGAGACGGGTTTTGTTTCAGATGCATGGACATTGCATCAGGCCGTGATGCCCTTGGTAAAAATCGACTGGACGGTTTATCTGTTCATCGCCCAAGAAGCGCGTCAGGTGCAAGAACCGCATCTGGACGCGGGGGAAAAGATTTCTGTGCGGTGGGTGACGTTCGATGCATTTCTCGATCTCGCTGACTCGGGGGAGCTCACGTACTTTCTCGAACCGTTCCGCACCGAGCTCGTCCGCGCCAAGTATCACGCCCCGAGTCGGGAGGCGTTGCGGCGAAAATTATTCACAGAATCGCCTTGACGCTCAATTCGTTTTGTGATGGAATAGGTCTAGGCAGGTGAGGGTTTCCCTTCATTCTGTTGTCAAATAAATTCCTCCAACTAAAAGGCCGCTTGGTCTTTGGCGTTGGGGGTTTTTATTTATCCCGGATCAACACGGGCTCGTGGAGGTAATGGTAACCTCACCTGCTTTGACAACAGAAGTTGCCGGTTCGAATCCGGTCGGGTCCACCATGATCCGGGTCCACACCAAATCCGTCTCACGCGGACGGTTTGGTGTTTCTGGAGTTTTCTTTCTGGAGTTTTCTTTTCGACTTTGTTAAGCTCTCCCCACTATGAATCTCGTCATGATAGGAACCGGCTATGTGGGGCTTACCACCGGCGTTGGGTTTGCCACGCTTGGGCACCAGGTGGCCTGCGTGGATATTGATGCGGGGAAAGTCGCGCGGCTGGATCGCGGGGAGGTCCCCTTTTATGAGCCGGGCCTTCAGGAGGCTCTGAAACACGTCCAGGAAAAAGGACGCATCTTATTTACGTCTGATTTGAAAAGCGTCATCGGCGGCGCCGAGGTCGTGATGATCGCGGTGGGCACGCCGCCCAAGAGTTCGGGCGAGGCGGATTTGACCGCGCTATTTGCCGTGGCAGACCAGATCGGGAGCGTGTTGGATCATGAGGCCGTCATCGCGACCAAGAGCACCGTGCCCGTGGGCACCAACCGGATCGTCCTTGCGCGTGTGCGCGAAGCGATGCGCGCGGCCGGACGCGAGGAGCTTACGAGTCTTATCAACATCGTGTCCATTCCCGAGTTCCTGCGCGAGGGCTCGGCGTTTGAAGATTTTCTGCAGCCGGACCGCCTGGTGATCGGCTCGGACGATCGCGTCGCGGCACAGATCACCGAGCGCTTGCATCGTGACATCATCGCGCCCAGGGTGATGACCTCGCTTGAATCTGCGGAGCTCATCAAGTACGCGGCCAACGCGTTTCTCGCCACCAAGATTTCCTTCATCAATGAAATCGCCAACCTCGCCGACCGCGTGGGCGCGGATGTGCGCCACGTCGCCGAGGGTCTCGGGCATGACCACCGCATCGGTCCGCATTTTTTGAAAGCGGGCGTGGGATACGGCGGGTCGTGTTTTCCCAAAGACGTTTCCGCGCTCGAGCAAATCTCCGGCGCTCATGGGTATGCCTTCAAGCTGCTCTCCGCAGTGATCGAAGTGAATAATCGCCAGCGCGAGATGTTTTTTAAGCGCCTGGTGGAAGAGCTTGGTGGCGTGAGAGGGCGGCGCGTGGCCGTATGGGGGTTGGCCTTCAAAGCGCAGACGGACGATATTCGCGAGTCGGCGGGAATTGAGATCGCCCAGCGGCTGCACGCCACGGGAGCGGAGCTGTGCGTCTATGACCCGCAAGCGATGAACAACGCGCGCGCGGTCCTGTCGCCGCACGTTGAGTTCGCGCCCACGGCCATGGACGCCGCAGAGGGCGCGGACGCGCTGGTGGTCCTCACCGAGTGGCCGGAGTTCCGCGAAGTGTCTTTTTCCACGCTGCACGACCGCATGCTCGAACCCAGGATTTTTGACGGCCGCAACCATCTTGCGGACCTGCATCTGGAGAACCAAGGATTTATCTATCGCGGCGTGGGCTTGGGGAGCTATGCGTCTGCATGAGGTGCTCAGCTCTCCCTCTAAGACACTCGCCATTTCGTTGGCGGTGTTTTGTTTTGGCATCCTGCTCGCCCGCGCGGTTCCCGTCTCCTGGTGGCAGGCGTTCTTTCTCTTGGCGGTTGTGCTGTGTGCGCTGTGTCTGATCGTGAGACGCCGCGAGCTCCGGTTCCTCTTCGCGCTCGCCGCGATTTTTTTCTTCGCCCTGTTCCGCTTCACCTCCGCCATGACACCGTCCATGGTCCTCTCGCTCGCCGATGTCCCGAGCGCAGCCGCACGCGTGGAAGGCGTTGTCGCGGGACAGGTCGAGCGACGCGCGAACACGACTCGGGTCGTGCTCGAACAAGTCGTGGTCGGTCGTGATGCGCGTGCGGGCAAACTGCTCGTGTGGGCGCCGCTGTATCCGGAGATTCCTTTTGGCGCGCGCCTGGTGTTCAACTGCCGCATCGCTCCGCCCGAGCCGATCGAAGGATTTGCCTATGACCGGTATCTGGAGAGCCAAGGGATTTTGGCCGTGTGTCTGCGGCCCGAGTATATCGACGTGATCCCCTCGGAGTCGTTTTCTGTCGTGGGCGCGCTGCTCATGGTGAGAGACGCTGCCGTGCATCGCCTAGAACAGTCGGTGCCCGAACCGCACGCTTCGTTTCTGACGGGTCTCTTGTTGGGAGGGAGCTCGTCGCTCTCGCGTGAGCTGAAAGACGACTTTGCCGCGACGGGGACCTCGCACATCCTCGCCGCGTCCGGGTTCAACGTCTCTCTGTTCTCGCTCACGTTCCTTTCGTGGATCCTCACCACCCGCATCGGCCGCCGGCGCGGACTGCTCTTGGCGACCTTTCTGATCGTGAGCTATGTCCTCATGGCCGGGGCGACGCCCGCGGTGGTGCGTGCCGGGATCATGGGCGGCGTGGTGATCGTGTCCAAGTGGATTTCGCGCAAAGCGTACCTCGTGAACGTCTTGCTCGCGACCGCGAGCGTGATGCTCCTCATAGACCCGCTCGTCCTGAGCGACGTCGGGTTCCAGCTTTCGTTTGCGGCGACCGCGGGGATCATCGCCCTGACCGACCGCGTGAGCGAGCGCCTCTCGTTTATTCCAGACCTGTTCGCGCTACGCACATCCTTTGCCGCGTCGCTGTGTGCCATCCTCGTTACGCTTCCAATCGTGCTCTGGCAGTTCGGCACCGTATCCTTGGTGGCACCATTCGTGAATCTCCTCGTCCTTCCGCTGGTTCCCTATGCAATGTGGCTGACCCTGCTCGCACTGGGAGCTGTGACTGTTTTTGGAACGCTAGTTCAGGCTGTGTTCATCCCTGCATGGGCCCTGTCCTCCTTCATGCTCTTTGTCATCTCCGCCTTCGGCGCGCTTCCGTTTGCCCTTGTGGAACCTGCCTATGCACAGATCCTCGCGGCTTTCGTGGCCGCGGTGCTCGTCGCATTTTTTCTCCGTCATCGCTATGCCTCGCGTTAAGCCGCATCACCCCCTCATCGACGCGCGCAGCGTGCACGGCGTGCTGCTCGTCAGCGCCACGCTGTTGTTTTCTTTTGGCCTCTGGATCGTGCACAGCGCGCAGCCGTTTCCCTGGCAAGAGTGGCCGCTCAAAGTTTGGATGTTGGACGTGGGCCAAGGCGATGCGCTCTTCATCGAGTTTCCCACGGGCGAGCAGATGCTCGTGGACGGCGGACCCGACAACGCCGTGCTCGAGCGCCTCGGAAGCGTGCTTGCGCCCTGGGATCGCACGCTCAACGCCGTCGTCCTCACGCACCCGGATGCCGATCATGTGACGGGCATCATCGCCGTTCTCGACCGCTACCGTGTGGGCACGGTTTACGAGAGTGGCGTGGGGGCGCACACGCCGTTTGGGGCTGCGTACGAGGCGCGCAAAGAAGGCGCGGGGAGGCTCGAGCAGATCGCCTTGGGCGACGTCATTGCGGTGGGCGAGGTGACACTCACGGTGTTGTGGCCGGAGGAAACGCAGGAGGGGCGCTACCCGGAAACGCGCAATAACCTCTCGGTGAACTTCCTGCTCGAGTACGGCGACACGTCCATGCTCTTCACAGGCGACGCCGAGCAGGACGTCGAGGCTTTCGTGGCTCCGCGCGCAAAGGACATCGACGTCTTGAAGGTCGGCCATCACGGCAGTCTCACCTCTACAAGCTGGAAGCTCCTCGAACTCACGCAGCCGGAGATCGCGCTCATCTCGGCGGGGAAGGATAATGCCTATGGCCATCCTCATCCCGTCGTGCTTGATCGCCTTGAGAGGTTCGGCGCGCAGATTTTCCGAACGGACATGGACGGCGACATCTTGCTGACATCCTTTGGCGGCGAGCCCAGCGTTGACGCTCGCACCTTGCCGTTCTAGTGGAGTCGTGATAGTTTTTGTGCAACAAATCTATGCCAGACAAACAACAGACACTCGTCTTACTCAAACCCGATGCGCTCCAGCGCGATCTCTTGGGTGAGATTATTCGCCGCTTTGAAATGAAGGGACTCAAAATCGTTGGTCTCAAGTTCGTGCGTCTGACTGAGGCACTCCTGGAGGAGCATTATGCACACCTTGCCGACAAGCCGTTTTTTGCGAGCTTGAAACAGTTCATGATGCAGACGCCCGTGGTGGGCCTTGTCTTGGAAGGTTATGACGCGGTTGCCGAAATCCGTAAAGTCGTCGGCTCAACAAACCCCCGCGCGGCCGACGCCGGTACGATCCGCGCGGACTTCTCCATGAACATGCCTTCCAACCTGATTCACGCATCCGACTCTCCCGAGTCGGCCGAGACGGAGATCAAACGATTCTTCAAGGACGACGAGCTCTTTTCCTACGAGAAAATCACGGATCGCTATATTTTTGGAGAAGGCGTCTAACTGTGTAAAACTTCTGGATGAACGAGGGATAACGTACCCTTGCGCGGCTTGCGGCATTTTGAGAGCATGGTACATTTAGATTGCCTTACGGTCAGATGGGTGTGTCCCATGAACAAACCTTACCCACGGTCCGGGAATGCCAAGCTTCGGCAGGGCAATAGGACCTTACGGTTTGAACCCACTGTTGACGTCGACATGGTGGATACGACAAGCTGCCATCATCGCGCAACAACAGGACTGATACGGAACCCGAGGAAACGGCTAAGAGGGTTATCCGTCGCAACCGCACTCTGCACCAACCTTATCTGGGCCACCCATTTTTCCGTAGGGCGCCAAAAATGAAACCACTCTTCGAACCATTCGGAGAGTGGTTTTGTGTGAGGCGTCTTTTCAATCGCTCTCATTTCAGGCAATCTGTGACGTAATGAGCCATCAATTCCAATGAGCCATCGATTCAAAGGACCTTTCAAAGACTAGCCATAGCTTCAGCGATGGCTGGCAGGGGCGTTCCTGAGGTGAGCGCGTACTTCGTCTCTCGGGTAGACCCAAAGGCCTCATCCTAGACTGCGCCAACGCTTTCCGTCATCCTAACGACGAGTCCTCGAAAAGTAAGGATCCCATTTCCGAGCGTGCGATCCACAACGCGATCCCTCACTCCCTACGAGATAACGGACAATGAACCATAGCCCACCATGTCTCCTATGCGCCCCTTTCTTGAAAACCCATTCACCCCAGAACCCAAGACCCCACGCCGCATCGGTACCCTGGCCGCGTGCGGCGGGCGAACGCATCGACCTCGGCCGCGCATGGGGCTTGTTCTCAATTAAAACAGTTCACCACGAAAGGCTGATACAGCCTTTTTTCTTATCGCAAAAAACCGCCCACGGGATGTGAGCGGTCGAAGGTGACTACGCTATGACCGCATCCACGACCGGTCTTGCACGACCGGCAGTTGCAAGGCGCGTTCGCGGTCCAGGTCGAGGCTGCCCAGGTGGGCGCACAGCGGCGTCTGCACCCACTTGAAAATGGAGTTCAGGAACAGCCGTGCGAAGCGGTCGACCCACTCGGGGATCCGGGGTTCATCGCTCCACATCTGTTGGAGCACGACCTTGACCTCCTCGATGGTCATTTTCTCGCCCACGAACAGGGCGAAGCAGGCATCGAGGATCGGGAAGGGCATGAGGTCGTTTTCATCCGACTGGCCGTCCTGCAGTTCGGCCGATGCCGTGCTCGTGTCCAGAACCGAGAGGATCCACAGGCCTGTCTTCTCATACCACCAGCGGAGGAATTCGATCACGACCGTCTTGGGCAGGTTCGCGATGAGACCGTAGGCACCCATCATGTCCCCGCCGATGGTCGTATAGCCGACAGCCTTCTCGCTCATATTGGACGTCTGCAGCCACAGACCCTGGCACTCGTTGGCTAGGTTCCACATCCGCTCGCCGCGCACGCGCGCTTGGATGTTCTGTTCCACCTGGGGGCTGAGCGTTTGTGTGTTGAGAGTCGCCATGAGGGCTGCGCGTTCTTGCTGCACGGCTTCGTGGATGGGGGAGACGAGGAGCGTTACGCCCAGGTCGTCGCAGACCCGGCGCGAGATTGAGCGTGTTTCCTGCGAGTTGTGGACGCTTGGCATGTCCACGCACCAAATCATCTCGCGCAGGAATGCAGAGCGCTCTTCACCCACAAGTCCGCGCCGCGCCGCCTCTTGCTCTACGGCTCGATGGACAAGCAGGAGCGTCAGGCAGGAATCCTTCCCGCCCGAGAGGGCGATGAGGAACCGCTTGAACGCGCCGGACTTTTCAAAGTAGTCCCAGGCGGCTAGGGGGATGACGAGAGCGAGGTCCTCGAAGTAGCGATCGCGCGCGCTTGTGGGCTTCTCTGATTCCGGAAGGAAGAAGCTCTTGTGTGCGGGGGCGGGGTAGGGGAGACTCGAGTCGGGAACGGCCACGGCCTTGAGGGCGTCATCGGTGATGAGAGCGGTGCGCTTGTGGAGCGCCAAGTATTGCTGGGCGCTGCGCCGCCAGGTTGTGTTCTCGTTTCTCATGCGTCGTACGCGGTCGAGGTCGACCACGCACGCTTCCCAGCCCACGCGGCCGCGCGTGGCGTCCATGCACAGTCGGCCGCACTGGTTCACACAGCCGCCGCCGTCGAAGACGAGGCTGTCCTGCGCGCCCACGAGGTTGGCGTAGACGACCGTCGCACAGTTGTCGCTGGCGCGCGTGGCGATCATCTCGCGGCGCGTGTTCGTGATGCCGATATGAAACGGCGAGGCACTGATGTTGACGACGACCTCCGCGCCGGAAAACGCGCGACGCACCATAGGGCCATCTGGGCGCCAGAGGTCTTCGCAGACTTCCAGCGCGAGCTTGCCAAACCCCAGCTCGAAGATCATGTCGCCGATAGGGATCGCGCCTACGCTTTCACGCATACCGATCGAGCCGGACGTGACCGTGCGTCCTTCGTAGAAGACGTTGTAGTCGGGGAGGTTCTCCTTGGGGACCAGTCCTACCACGCGTCCGTCAGCCAAGAGCGCGGCGACGTTGTAGAGATGGCCGTCCAGGGGAACCGTGAGGCCGACCACTACGGCCATGTCTTTCGTAACACTCTCTCCCAGCGTGCGGGCAAGCCGCTCGAGCTCGACGCCTTGCTGGTCAACGAAGCTCGACCACTGCACAAGGTCCTCGCAGGGATATCCTGAAACCGACAGCTCGCCGAAGGCCGCAATCTGACAGCCCGTTTGGGCCATATCGTGTGCCTGTCCGAGGATGGCGTCGACGTTCTTCCTGAACGCGCCGACCGTTGGGTTCACGTTGCCGATGCCGATTTGGACGAGGCGCATAGGAGACTCCTAAAGAAGTTCAATTTCGAACAAGGGCCGAGGAAGGAGAGGGCCGCGAGGTTCATCATGGGCGTGGGGGACGCGTCCTGTCAAATCGAAGTCATTTGAGACCTACGCGAAAAGCAGATCGCCATTTGAAAACCACCCTGAGCGAGCTCGGTTCAGGGACCGAGTCGAAGGGTGGTGTGTTGTCGTGTCAGGCGGCGCGGGCGCGGTGGTAGTCCAGCTCGGCATCACGAGCCACGCGGCGGGCGGTGGAACGGATGATGAGCGCGGTGGTTGCGATCCCTCCGATGACCGCGCCGATCACGAGCAGGATCACGAGGAGCTTGCCCTTGTCGTCGCCCTTGAAGAAGGACGACACGCCCGAGAAGGCGCTGGGTACGTTGCGCAGGCCCGAGCCGATGTTGTAGATCTGGGCGAAGGTGTTCCACCCGGCGATGGCGCCGTTCTTGAGCGAGCGCTCCCGGTAGAAGTGCGCCCAGCTCTGGAGCGTGATCGCGAGGCCCGAACCGACGATCGGGAAGTAGACCACGAGGTATCCGAGCTCCAAGGACGCCTTGGCCATCGCCTCGCTCACGAGCGGGGCCGTGACGGCTTGCACCCCTTCCCCGTCGGTGATGGGGATGAAGGTTCCCCCTACGACGAGCACGATCAGGTAGCACCAGGTGAACCCCGATGCCGACATGATGGCGCCCATCCAGTTCATGAAGTGGGCGAACCCTCCGACCGCCCTGGTTTCGTTCCAGGCGCGGCCGCAGCTCCAGGCGTTGAACCAGGAGATGGCGAAGTTGAGCACGAACATGAATGCAACGAGG
Source organism: Candidatus Uhrbacteria bacterium (assembly GCA_016205975.1). Lineage (GTDB taxonomy): Bacteria > Patescibacteriota > Patescibacteriia > UBA9934 > GWF2-40-263 > JACRJW01. The sequence goes on from JACQSK010000015.1 coordinate 28,493, forward strand.
GCCAAGACCATGGGATCTCCCAGCCGTTGATTTCGGCGCCGACATCATGCTCGTTTTTTGGAAAATTGTCAATGGCCTTTTGGAAGATTGTTTGACGTGCGCGGCAGAACGTGATAGCCTGGCCCCTCGTTTCTCAAGGAGTCGAGATGGAAGAGGTACTGACCAAACCGTTCTACGTCGTCCGTGTTTCGGCCGATGCGAAGTTCGTTCTCGTAGCGCAGTATGCGAAGGGCACTCCGCTCAAGGAGCGAACCTACTACCGTTGCACGTATGCGGACAACAGGTTCCGTAGGTGCACCTGGGAAGCCGCTCTGCAGTCAAGCAGCGGGATCGCCAGCGGGATGGGCTACGGGGAGTTGCCGGACGCTCCGTTCGATTCGATGAAAGCCGTCCGTGCTTGGAGGACGCGCGCGCGACTGGTGGCGCAGATCGCGTCGTGCCGGGAGATCATCGGGTTCTACGAGGGTGAGCCTCGCACGCAAGCCCAGATGCGAGCCCGGGTCAAGTCTCTCGAAAAGAAACTCGCGAAGCTGGACGCGCAGGCGGCGGCCCATTCTCCCCTCGGATCCTGACCCGCGAGTTCAAACGAGCAACCACGCACTGGTTGCTTTTTTATGACAGCATCGGTCTTGCCCGATGCGCTCGGGAAGGATAGAGTGTCACACGATATGTCCGACGTTTTCAAAATTACGGGCGGCGCGCCGCTCAAGGGAGAGATGGCGGTTTCGGGCGCGAAGAACGCGGCGTCTAAAATGATGATCGCTTCGCTCCTCACCGACGAGCCTGTCGTGCTCACGAACGTTCCGCGCCAGCAGGAGACGGAGATCACCCATGAGATCATTTCAACCGTCGGCGCCAAGGGGCACTGGCAGGACGAACATACGCTGGTTGTGCGCACGTCGTCGATCGCGTCCAATCACGTGGCCGAGCTCAGCCGCAAGAACAGGATCAGCGTGCTGGCGATCGCGCCTCTCTTGCATCGCACGGGCGAGGCGTTCGTGCCGCTCTTGGGCGGCGACAAGATCGGCGCGCGACCAGTCAACTTTCACATCCAGGCGCTCCAGACTCTGGGCGCCGTGATCGAAGAAACGCCTGACGGTTACCGCGCCACCTCGAAGGGGAGGCTCAGGGGCGGGCTGATCGAGTTTCCGTATCCGTCGGTGATGGCGACCGAGACCGCGATTCTCGGGGGCGTACTGGCTGAAGGCCGCACCGTCATTCGCAACGCCGCGGGCGAGCCGGAGGTGAAGGCGCTCATCATGATGCTGCAGAACATGGGCGCGATCATCCAGATCAACTCTGGGCGCTTGATTGAAATCATCGGCGTGGAAAAATTGCATGGCACCAGCGCGCGCATCATGCCCGACCGCATCGAGGCGGCTTCCTACGGCGCGATGGCCGTGGGCACGCGCGGCGAGATTTTTGTGCGCGGGGCAGAGCACGAGCACATGATCACGTTTTTGAATGCCGTGCGAAAAATTGGCGGCAGCTACGAAGTGCAGACGGACGGCATTGTGTTTCGCGGAGCAGAATCGTTGAAAGGCATCGAGCTGGAGACAGACACGCATCCGGGATTTATGACCGACTGGCAACAGCCGTTTGTGGTGTGCCTGACTCAAGCGCGCGGCACGAGCGTCGTGCACGAGACGGTCTATGAGGAACGCTTCGGCTACACGAGCGCCCTCAAAAACATGGGCGCAGATATCACCCTCTTCAGCAACTGCCTGGGCGAGATGGCTTGCCGCTTCCGCGGGCAAAATTATAAACACTCGGCCGTGATTACGGGACCGGCCAAACTTCGCGCGGCCGAAGTCGAAGTCCCCGACATCCGTGCCGGCCTCGCCTTTGTGGTCGCGGCGCTCGTCGCAGAAGGGACGTCCACCCTTACCGGTATTCATCATCTCGAACGCGGGTACGAGCGGCTGGAGGAGAAATTGAAAGGCGTTGGCGCGAGGATTGAACGCGTGGTAGAGTAACAGCACTAACCTTATTTTTATGGCAAAAGGCGATACAAGAGGGACTCATGATTTTTATTCTGGGCGCTTGAACGAACGGGACGTCTTGGGAGAGTTTAGGGGCACGTCTGAGTATGGGGCGGCTTTCCGTGAAGCGGCGAACGAGCGAGGGTATGTGACCTACGACAGAGCCATGGAGCTGGTGCGCCGGTACAGCTCAGAGGATCCTCTCAATCCCAAAAAGCCGTTTGCCCGAGAGCTGCGCTTGGCCGTTTTGGATGAACTCGGTTTTGAAGAGGATGCGGACACGGATCGCGTGAAGTTTTATTCAGCCGTCGGAACGCCGCTGGACGTGTTTCACGGCGTGGACGCTTGGATCGAGCTCGTGACGCAAAGGGGGAGACGCCATGCCGTGACGCTGGACGTCACGATGAATCCTGGCAAAGAAACTCACAAAGCGGACGTGATCGTCCAGGCCATTCCTGATCCCAGTGAAGATGAAAAAGGATTCCTCGACGCGGTCTACCAGATCTACGGCCCTGAGGTGGCGCAGAGACTTCGGGATGCAGAAATTCAAAAAAGCGCTTAGCGCTTTTTTTGGTAGGAGCCATTGACAAAGGTCTTCGATTCAATTATGGTCTCGCGTCATTGCCGTGGAGGTCGACATGGGACGAATGATCCGCTCAGGGCGGCGAGCGCAGGCTCCTCCGCTGTGCTCGGTGTGCGATGCGCGAGGGAAGCAGGAGCCGATCCTGTTGTGCGTGGATTGTGCGCATCCGGATCGGGTGCGGACCTACTGCGCCGCTTGCCATGGGCGTTTGGACTTGTCGCTCGGGCAGGCACAGGAATTGTTTCTGCGCGCCGGACTCACGGTGCGACGGACTGGAGTCGTCTTCTTCTATGCGGACGGCTGTCCGGAGTGTTGCCCGGACGCAGGGTCGGACCCGGACGTCTATGTACTCAATACGGAGGAAGAACTTCTCGACGGCGCCGCGTAGCCTGAGGCTGCGCGGTTTTTTTGTTTCATGCTAAACTATAGTCATCACACTATGTTTCTCAACCTTTTTTTCGGCGCGCCGGCGGTCGGACTTGCGTGGCTTGTGGCCATTCTCTTGTCGCTGACGATTCATGAGTTTTCCCACGCGGCCGTAGGCAAGCTCGTCGGAGACAAGACGGCCGAGCGGGAAGGGCGGCTCACGCTCAATCCTGTCGCGCACATTGATCCCATGGGATTCATCTTGCTCTTGTTGTTTGGGTTCGGCTGGGCCAAGCCCGTGCCGTACAACCCCTACAACCTCAAGGACCCGAAGTGGGACTCGGTAAAGATTGCGCTGGCGGGTCCGCTCTCGAATCTCGCGGTTGCGGTGGTGGCGGGCGTGATGTTCCGTCTGTTGGTTGGCGGCGGCGCAATCGAGAGCTTAAATCTGCTCGCGGTTTTTTTGTTCCTGACGATTCTCCTCAATCTGTTCCTTCTGTTCTTCAATGTGATTCCCGTGCACCCGCTGGATGGTTCCAAACTTTTTTTCGCGCTGTTTGATCAGCCAAAGCATGCCGCCCTGCGCGCGGCTGTTGCCCAGCAGGGCCCGCGCGTGCTCATGATCGCGGTTCTCCTCTCCGCCTTCACCTCGCTCAACGTCTTCTTTTTTGTGAGCGGCCCGGCATTCGTGACCTGCAACGCGCTGCTTGGCCAAAGCTGCGGCGGCTACTTTTCGTCGATTTTTTCCTTACTCTAACGCCCCTAAAGGGGCTTTGGACTCAGCTTCAGTTCAGCCTCAATTCAAAGGGCCTTTAGGCCCGTTCCTGTGAACTCCGACGACCCAAAACACAACCTCACCCCTGCGCAATACAACATCTGTTTCCTCAAGGGAACCGAGCCGCCGTTCTCGGGCAAGTATGACGATTTCCATGAGGACGGGATGTACGTCTGCGTTGCCTGTGGCACGCCGCTGTTTTCGTCGGAGGCAAAATTTGATTCCGGCACGGGCTGGCCGAGTTTTACTGACGTTGTGCAGAAGGGGAACGTGAAGCTCGTCGAGGACTCCACTCTCGGGATGCGTCGCACCGAAGTCCAGTGCGCCACGTGCGGCGCGCACATGGGTCATGTGTTCGACGACGGCCTCGCGCCCACAGGCAAGCGGTACTGCATCAATTCCCTCGCGCTTGATTTTCAGAAAAAATAAATGGTATCCATTCATGCGAAAAGAAAAAGCCCTCGACTCTGTCGAAGGGCATGAGGGCGTCCGTGGACGCTAGCGGGGCGCGAGCCAGGAGCGCAGGTTCGCCGTGACGCTGTCCGCGCGCTGGATGAACGCCTCGGCGATCACGGGAGCGCGCTCGCGCAGGAGGTCATTGCCGGCCTCCTCCATGAGCTGCACGCACAGGTCGAAGAACGGGTGGGCGTGGGTGATCCCCGCGCTCAGGAGGAACTCGTTCGCGCGCAGCGGCGGGGCGTTGATCAGGGAGAGGATCTCGGCATGCAGCTTCGTGCTCTCGTCATCGCGCAGTGCACAGCCATGAGCCTTGAGCTCTTGGATCGCGCGATCGAGTGCCGTCGCGAGACCTTCCTTGGCTCCAGGCGCTTGCATCGAGGACGGCATCTGGACGTGCCTGGGACAGCGCACCACCAAGCGCAACTCGCGCGGGTCGATCGTCTGGCCGTCGTGCACCATCCTGAGCAGCTTCGCGTGCACGCCGCGGTCGACGGCGTCCTGGAGTTGTGCCCGGGTGGGCAGCGCGCGTAGCAGATCCTCGAGCTCTTCGAACACGACGCCCAGGTCGCGGCGCATCAGGCTGAAGAGGAATCGCGCGGCATCCTTGTCCTGTGCGAGCGTCACCAGGTCGCCGAACTGGTGCACCTTCCAGATGTAGGAGCCGGGCACCTTGGGCGCCGGGTTTTCTTTCAGGCGCTCGCGCAGAACCGCGGTGAGCGGGCCGTCGTTGCCGTCGCTGGGCACGAGGAAGAGCTGCGGGTCTTCACCGTCCTTGATCTGCAGACGCACGGTCAGGACCGGGTCGCTGGGATCGGTGAGGCCGGAGTGCGCGAGCAGGGCAGGGGAAATGAGACTCAGCATGGGCTGGCTCCTGTGGAAGTTCCAGTTGAATGACACGCCTCAGGATAAGGCCAAGTCGAGGTCAGGGTAGCCAAAACCTCGAAAGACGTCAAGATCACCACTCAGTGTTATCCTCACTTCCATTCCACCATTCTTGACCTTTTTTGACTCTCCGTGATAATCTCCAGGCGCTTTTCTTTTCGACTCCTTATTTCCAACCTCCAACAACCACTATTTATGCCAACCGTAAACCAACTCATCCGAAAAGGACGACACCCTAAGTCGTACAAGAGTAAGTCGCCAGCGCTGCAATATACGCTCGACTCTTTGCATCGCAAGCGCACCCCGCTTGCCCATGGCAGCTCTTTCAAGCGCGGCGTGTGCGTGAAGGTGACGACCATGACGCCAAAGAAACCGAACTCCGCCATCCGCAAAATCGCGCGCGTGCGCCTTTCCAACGGCACGGAAGTTAACGCGTACATTCCCGGTGAGGGACATAACCTCCAAGAGCACTCCATCGTGATGCTCCGCGGCGGGCGCGTGAAAGATTTGCCTGGCGTGCGCTATCACATCGTGCGCGGCGTGTTCGACACCCAAGGCGTGGACGGCCGCCGTCGCGGTCGGTCGAAGTATGGCATGAAGAAGCCGAAGGAGAAGAAAAAATAGCAGAGATCTCAGTAGCAAGTAGCTAGTAGTTGGAAGCAAGTATACTTGCTACACGCTACTAACTACCGACGACCTTATTTATTAACATCAACCGTCGGAGTACCTCACGCATGGGGGAAGCCAACCGATGAGATAACGTCAAAATTATGCGAGGTAAGCAAGCGCCAAAGCGGGAGATCGATCCCGACCCGAAGTTCGGAAACATTCATGTCGCCAAATTGATTAACAGCATCATGCACGACGGAAAGAAATCCGTCGCGCGTTCGGTTGTCTACGACGCCTTTGATCTGATGGCCGAGAAGACGAAACTCGAACCGCTCGAGGTCTTCGAGCGCGCCATCAAGAACGTCATGCCCAGCTTGGAAGTGAAGAGCCGCCGCGTGGGCGGAGCCAACTACCAGGTGCCAATGTCCGTGCGCGGCGAGCGCCGGTATCTGTTGTCGTTCCGTTGGATCATCACCGCCGCGCGTTCCAAGAAAGGCCGTGGGATGGCGGAACGCCTGTCCGATGAACTCGTCGCCGCTTCCAATAACGAAGGCGATGCGGTGAAAAAGAAACTCGACGTGCAGCGCATGGCAGAAGCCAACCGCGCGTTTGCTCATTTTGCTAAGCGCTAGCCTATGCCACGAGAATATCCGCTTGCCGCCACAAGGAACTTTGGAATCTTCGCGCATATCGACGCGGGGAAGACGACCGTGTCTGAGCGCATTCTTTTTTACACGGGAAAAAAGCACAAGATCGGCGAGGTACACGAAGGCGCCGCCACCATGGACTGGATGGAACAGGAGCGCGAGCGCGGCATCACCATCACCGCGGCGGCGACGACCTGCTTTTGGAAAGACCATCGCTTGAACCTGATCGATACGCCTGGGCACATTGACTTTACCGTTGAGGTGAAGCGCTCCATGCGCGTGCTGGATGGCGGCGTGGCTGTGTTCGACGGCGTCGCGGGCGTGGAACCGCAGTCGGAAACCAACTGGCGCTACGCGGACGACTTCAAGGTCCCGCGCATTGCCTTTGTGAACAAGCTCGACCGCACGGGCGCAGATTTTTATAAGGACCTCGACTCCATCCACCGCCGACTGACCAAAAATGCGCATCCGATCCAGCTTCCCATAGGCACAGAAGCAAACTTTGCCGGCGTGATTGACTTGCTGCACATGAAGGCGCACATCTACAAAGATGATTTGGGGAAAGACGTGGAGGTCGGGGAGATTCCCGCCGAGTACCTGGACCGCGCCAAGGAATATCGCGCCAAGCTCGTGGAGGCCGTTGCCGAGAACGACGAGGCGCTCATGAACAAGTATGTGGGTGGCGAGGAGATCAGCATTGAAGAGATGAAGCCGGTGATCCGCAAGGCAACCATTGCCAACACATTCGTGCCGGTCATGTGCGGTTCGGCTTTGAAGAACAAAGGCGTGCAGCTCTTGCTCGATGCCGTCGTGGACTATCTGCCCAATCCGCTGGAGGTGCCTCCTGTGATCGGACATGATCCAGACGACATGGAGAAAGAACTCGTGCGCCATGCCTCTGACGAAGAGCCGTTTTCGGCGCTCGCCTTCAAGATCGCGGCAGACCCGTTCGTAGGTAAGCTCGCGTTCTTTCGCGTGTACTCCGGCATGGTCAAGGCGGGTTCGTATATTTTGAACTCCTCCACGGGAAACAAGGAACGCGTCGGCCGCATCGTGCGCCTGCACGCCAACACGCGCGAGGAAGTGGGAGAGGTCTATGCCGGGGAGATCGCCGCCATGGTGGGCTTGAAGGAAACCTTCACCGGTCACACGCTGTGCGATCCAGATCACCCAATCGTGCTGGAGGCGATCAGCTTTCCCGAGCCGGTTATTTCCATTGCGATTGAACCCAAGACCAAAGCCGACCAGGAAAAGATGGCCATCGCCCTGCAGAAGTTGTCTGAGGAAGATCCGACGTTCCGCGTGCGGACGGATGAGGAGACCAACCAGGTCATCATCTCGGGCATGGGCGAGCTGCACTTGGATATTATCGTCGATCGCATGAAGCGCGAGTTTTCGGTCGAGTGCAACGTCGGCCAGCCGCAGGTCAGCTACCGTGAGACCGTGAAAGGAAGCGCGGAAGGGGAAGGCAAGTACATCCGTCAGACCGGCGGGCGAGGACAGTATGGCCACTGTTTGGTGCGTATTGAAAAGCTGCCGCCTGGTTCCGGCGTCCAGTTTGAAGAGGAGGTCAAGGGCGGCACGATTCCTCGCGAGTACTTCAACCCGATCGAGAAAGGCATTCGCGAGGCGGCTGATCGCGGGGTCATGGCCGGGTATCCTCTGCTGGATTTGAAAGTGACGCTCACCGACGGGTCCTACCACGAGGTTGACTCCTCAGAAGCGGCCTTCAAGATCGCCGGGTCCATGGCGTTCCAGGACGCGGCAAAGAAAGCCGGCGTGGATCTCTTGGAGCCGATGATGAAAGCGGAAGTGTCCACGCCAGAGGACTTCATGGGATCGGTCGTGGGAGATTTGAATGCCAAGCGCGGACAGATTCAAGAGATGTCGGACCGCAGCGGCGCCAAGATCATCACCGCGTTCGTGCCACTGGCTGAGATGTTCGGCTATGCGACGAGCTTGCGCTCGATGACGCAGGGCCGTGCCAGCTATTCGATGGAGTTTGATCATTACGATGTGGTGCCTGGGAACGTCGCGAAAGAGATCGTTGAGAAACGCGGAAGCGGACCCACGCGAGCGTAAAATACAAAACAGAGCTTCGGCTCTGTTTTTGGTTGTGCTAAAATCTACCCGTCTATGAAAACTGTTCCGAAAAGCGTCCTTGGCGCCTACGCGATTGGGGCCGTCCAGTCGATCACGCAGGTGACGGCAGGGCTGGTCCACGAGACGTTCGCGGTCAAGACCGATCAGGGACGCTACATCATCCAAAAACTCCATCCAGTGCTCGCGAGCAAAGCGATCGGAGAGGACTTCTTCGCCGTGACCGAGTTTTTGCGATCGCAGAAATTCTTGTCGCCTGTGTGCGTCCGCACAAAAAAGGGAGAGGTGCTTTCCGTGGACCAGACAGACGTCTGGCGGATGCAGACGCTGTTGCCTGGACGGACGATTCACGTAATCGAGAGTCTTATCATGGCTCGAGAGGCTGGGCAGATCTATGCCAGGTTCCACAAAGTCATGGACAAGATGGACTATCGGTTTAAGTCAAAGAAGATTTTGCACGAGACGGAGAAGGTGTACGAGGCACTAGGGAAGGCGACAAAGGGGGCAGAGGGCGCAAAGGGAGCTGAGGTCGCACAGGAGGTTGCGTTCATCCGTCGGAATCTGCCGGAGTTTTTCCTACCTGCGGATCTCCCGCTGCGCGTCATCCATGGTGATCCAAAGATTTCCAATATTTTGTTTGACCGCCACGGCAGGGCCAAGGCCATTATTGATCTTGATACCTGCAATCGTCGTCCGCTCCTTGTAGAACTTGGGGACGCGTTCCGTTCGTGGTGCGGTGGGCGAGAGGACGATCCGAGCAATACGTTCTCGCTTTCACGATTCCGCGCTGCGTGGAAGGGCTATGAGGCTGGCGCACAGGGATTTCTGACCCGACGCGAGCGTCAGCTCGTGCCCCGCGCGATCGGTACGATTACGCTTGAGCTCGCTGCACGCTTCCTTACCGATTACTTTACCGACAACTACTTCGGTTGGGATGCCTCTCGTTATCCGTCTCGAGCTTCTCATAATCTCGCACGAGCCCGCGGCCAAATCGCAGAGTTTAAGGATTATCAAAAGAAGCTTCCGCAGATCAAGAAGATCGTGGAAGTACAGCCCACGGTAAGATGAATATCTACACGTGCGGTTAATGTTGACGGTAGGTGAAAGATATCGTATGATAATTTCATACTTAATCATCACTACCCTATGTCCACCATCTCCGTGCCGCTTACAGGACCTCTCGAGCAGTTTATCGATGACATGATTCGTCGGGGGGCTGCGCCTAATAAAGCCGAAGTTGTCCGACAGGCGCTTGTTCGTTTTGCAGAGGATCAGGCGGTTGAGGCGGTTCTTCGTTCTGAACAAGAAGCGCGAGATGGAAAAGTTTTGCGCGGCGATTTACGTGACCTCATAAAACAGGTGACGTAGACTTATGGACGTTTCCTACACGCCGTCCTTTATTCGCATGTTGAAATCGCTCCCAGACGTACTGATTGATGAAGCGTTAGAGAAAATAGCATTGTTTCGAGATCCGACGAACCACAAACAACTGAAAGTTCACAAGCTCAGTGGTCGCTTGAAAGGTCGTTACAGTTTTTCCGTGAACTACAAAATTCGAATCGTTTTTAATTATCTCCCTACAGATCCTAAACAAGCACGACTCGACGCGATAGGTGATCATCGTGTTTATGATTAGGATGAGTCTCCAAACACAACTCTGCAAATGCGGTGCGATGTGATATGAGCATCTTCTCTCGCGGTACAGATCATCGTCTTTATCTATTCTGCACTCTGTTGGTGCTGATTTTTTTGTTGGGCATAGTGATCGGTGGTTCAACGCAAGAAAAGGGAGCCTCTCAAACCGAGCTGGTAAGTGGTCCGGTTTTTTCGTATGGTTACGCCGCCGCGTCGTTTTATGAGAGAGCCAACGGGACGGCAGAGGCGATCGGGAGAACGAGAGCGCACTCGGCGATTGTGGCACATCATCTTCTCGTCGCAGACAAGATCGCGCAAGTGTTTGCTGCGCTGGGAGACGGGAAGGAGAAGACGGTCGTAATTCTTTCGCCGAATCATTTTTTTGCTGGACGTTCTGCCCTGCAGACGACGACAGGATCCTGGACAACGCCGTTTGGGGAGGTGGAGGTTGATCGTGAGAGTGTCGGCGCGCTCCTGGCGGCCGTGCCGGAGCTGTCCCTCGAGCCTGGGACGTTCAAAGAGGAACACGGCGTGGCTTCGCTCACGCCATTTGTGAAAACGTGGTTTCCCGAATCTAAGCTCGTGCCGCTTGTGATTCATGACAAGGCAACCGATGAAGAAGTCGCGGCGCTCGCTCGAGCGATTGAAGACGAACTTCCCGACGCTCTCGTGATTGCCTCGATCGACATGTCGCATTATCTTCCCGAGCACATTCAAGAGTATCACGATGCGGTGACGATGCGATCGATCGCGCAGGGCGCGGCGGACTTCGATCTCGAGATCGATGCCAATGATGTGTTGCAGACACTGTTTGAAGTGAATCGTCTGCGCGGGGACCAGCAGTGGGTACAGACGCATCACGGAAGCTCGCTCGCGATGGAGGCAACGGACGACTGGCGAGAGAATACCAGTCACATCCTTGGATATTTTATGGATGGCGAACCCGTGCCGGATCCGTTCGTGAGTTTGCAGTTTGTCGGCGACGTCATGCTCGATCGCGGCGTTCGTATCAAGATGGAAGAACACGGAGCGGCTTATCCATGGGAGAACGTCCAGCGTTTCCTGCAAGGATCGCATCTGCGCATTGCCAATCTTGAAGGGACGGTGAGTGAGAAGGAGATCCCCATGACCTACGAGTCGCCGTTCACCTTCACCTTTGCGCCGGAGTTCATAGAGGCGATGAAGCCGTTCATCGACGCGGTGAGTCTTGCAAATAATCACTCAGACGACTTTGGCGCAGAAGGTGAACAGGAGACGCGGGATCGCCTCGCCATCGATCTCGGGATCGATTGGTTCGGAGGCTCCTCACGTTCTGATGATATTTACCGATACGACCTCTGTGACCAATCGGGGTGCTCTCTTGGGATCAGTCTGATCGGCTTCAATCAGTTCGGATTCCCGATTCCCGACCTGACCCCCATTATTGAGGCTGAGGATCAGGCTGGGCGGTTTGTCATCGTCGTGCCGCACTGGGGCGAGGAATATGTCACGGAGCCACAGGAGAGCCAGCGCGAGCTGGCGACGGCGATGATCGCGGCTGGCGCGGACTTCATCGTCGGCGCGCACCCCCACGTCGTCCAGGGGATCGAAGTCATTGACAACGTCCCTGTCGTTTACTCGCTCGGGAACTTTGTCTTCGATCAAGGCTTTGATGAGACCGCGCGTGGCCTGACGCTTGGTGTGATTCTGGACGATAGAAGTGCTACACTTTACCTGTCACCGATCTCGACCCTGGACGGACAGCCAACGCCCATGTCAGACGAGGAAGCCGCACAGCTGCTTCTTGATCGAAACATTTCAGCAAACTCTCTAACCATTTTTTATGATGAACCTTCATCCTGAGGACAATGAGTCTCGATCTGTGCGACCATGGCTTCTCTATTTGATCGGCGGAGCTCTTATCGTCGTCGCGTTTGCGACGGGCGTTTTTTTCTCTGATGTGATGGAGAGGCGTGCTGGCGATGTGTACCCGATTGTCGACGAAGAAGCCCTCGAGGAGGAGGGAGCTCCAGGATTCACTCAGGACGAGGAAGGAGAACCCGTCAAGTACACCGCCACCGGGACGCTCACGATCGATTGGATCGCTCCTGACGAGCAGCCGAGTTATCCGGACGATGGCGTGTTCGATCGAGCGATGTGCTACGACGTGTACGATGGAGAGATGGGCAATAGCTGTGCCGAAGACCCCGACGGAGGGCCTCGTTGGTCCTACAAACTTGGAACCGTGGAGGGCGGCGCCTATGACGGACGAGATGTGGTCATGACAAGCGTGCCGATGTCCGGCATGGGAGTTTATTACGAGACGTTCTATCTTCTCTATGATCCTGCGAGAGAACAGGCGCCGGTGATTATTGATTCCCAGACACGAGGGGAAGGGTGGACTCTTGGCGACGGGAACGCGATCACCGCTACGGAGCTGATCGGCGAGACTCGTCTTGCAAAACTTTCAGGCTATGTGATCGACACCGAAGCGCTGATTCCCGAGCTTGCGATCGACAGGGCGCTGGTGGAACCACCACCCGGGAACGAATTTGCTTTTGTCGGCTCTTGGAGGCGTTTGTATTCTGACGAGGCGATTTCGCTCACAGGGGCAACCGCGTCGACGACGCTTTCAGATGGGAGGACTTTGTATCTCTGGGAGCCGAAAGTGGACGCCGATGGAATGATCCTGGAAGGTCAGACAGGGGTCGGTAAGAACTTGTTTTACCTGGTCGATGAAGATGGTCGGGTGCTGTTCTATGATCTCATCGTTCCGTTTTTTGCTAACGAGGTCGATCAGGAAGGATATACAAACCAGGCCATAGGCATTCCCAACGTGGAGTGGAAAGATGGATCGACCAACGACGCAACGTATCTGAAAGGGGACGTGGGTGGATGCGGGTTCACGACCGTGACGCATGTCATCTCTCCTGCGGTTGTCACGTCTCTCGATTTGCAGTATGCCGGCGTAGGTGTCATGCCAGGAAGGGGAACGGAATACCCCGTGTACGAGCCCGAGAGCTACGAGAACGCGTATTACGAAGACGCGTTCAACGCCGTGACCTTTGGGGGCGAGGGCACAGAGCCCAAGACGTACGACGATTACTCTCATCCCTATTTTTACTTCCAGGATTCTTTTGGCCGATGGATCGAGTTCATGAGCAACGAGCTGATCCCACCGGTGGAATGTGGCAAGCCGGTGGTCTATCTCTATCCTGAGCAGGAAACGGACCTGGAGGTCTTCGTGCATCCGCGCGGCGGGTTCTCCTCTACCGAGCCTGAGTACGGCGATGGGTGGGACGTGACGGCCTATCCCGACGGCCACCTTGTGAACCGAGCGGACGGCATCGGCTATCCGTACCTGTTCTGGGAAGGTCGTGGTGGACTGTATGCGCCGCCGAGTTCGTATTGGGTCATGGCTCGGTCGGATGTTGAATCATTCTTGAGAGCCACGCTCACAAAAATGAATCTGAGCGGAAACGAAACGGACGACTTCATCGAGTTCTGGCTGCCGCGCATGCAAGAGGCGTCGTACTACAAGATCGGTTTCCACGACACGCGGGTGATGGATGCACTTGCTCCACTCAGCTTCTCGGTCGCACCTGATCACGTCTTCCGCATCCTGATGGATTACTCCGAGCTTCAAACTCCCGAGCCGTCCAAGCCACCGGCACGTCTGCCTCGCGCCAACCGCGAAGGGTTCGATGTGCTTGAATGGGGCGGCGTGCTTCGCTAGACAAACAAAAAACACTCGGGTCAATGACTCGGGTGTTTTTTATGGAGCATTTGACCACTCGTCTTGAGGATGATAGAGTAACAAAAATTGTTACAGTTTATCTATGCGCAACATCGTCAACATTTCCCTACCAGGCAGTCTTACAAAAGAAGTCGAACGTGGAGTCAAAGAATTCCATTTTGCTTCCAAGAGTGAATTTTTTCGGCATCTGGTCCGAGAGTGGCTCACAGGACACTTGGTTTTGGACTTGGCTCAGAGTCGTCGTGAGTACGCCCAGGGGAAAGCCAAAGTTTTGTCGAACGTAAAAGATCTTTGGAAGTAGTGTTATGGCGGAAGTTCTCTACACGCCGCATTTCAAGCGTGACGCAAAACGCTTGCCGGTTTCTCTGCGCAAACTTATTGAGGATCGGCTCAAGCGTTTCAAAACAGATCCGTTCGATCCCTTACTCAAGACTCACAAGTTAGACGGGAAGCTGCGCGGACACTGGTCGTTTTCCATCGACCACAAGATTCGTGCGATCTTTAGCATCGAGGACAAATCAGTGTTTGTCCTTCATGCGATCGGTGATCATTCCATCTACGATTAGGAACAAATAACCTATGCCTCCAGAAGACAGAGCTTCCTTCTGTCCATCCTGTGGCTATCCTGCTCATGCTGGTCACGCGCCGAAATGCTCGGTTGTTGCAGGAAAGAAAAAACACTCGGGTCATAGACTCGGGTGCTTTTATATCTGGGGTGGAAGTGCTGTTTCTGGCTTGCCGTGTGACTTATTCCAGTTCATCTACCTCTTTTCCTGTGCGGTCAATTCCCAGATGATTTCCGTCGAAGGACAAGCCAGGACGGGGTTCTTGCCCACCGAGACCTCAGTGGTATTGGCGAGACACGATACTGCACAAGAGGACAGGCTACCAGAAGGTCAGGTTTCTGTCAAACGATCGTGGGCTTTTCCCTGTAAAAGCAGCTGATTACTCATTTCTTGACACAGCCCTCTCATCGGCTAAAATGCGCTCACTATGAGCAACCACTTACAGCGTATCCTCGACCTCGTCCGCCGAACGGGAAACACCATGGTTGTCGTTGAAAAGGATCAAGATCAGGGATTTGTCGTCATGGACTTGGATCAGTATGAGGTTCTCCTAGATTCTCAGATCATTTCACCCACTCGTCCAGAATCCTCGACTCCCAACATCTGGGACGTGATGCCGGAGGCTAAGGAACAAGGGGAAACATGGGATCCAGACAGTCTATCCGAGGCAGAGATGGCCGAGTTGGAGAAGCAATACGAGCAGTTTGCCAAGAGAAACGTGAAGGTGGCGATACAAGAGACACAGACTGGGCCAACACCGGTTGAGCCTCCAAAGCCGCCAGAAACCAAAAAAGACGAGGACTTTGGCGAAGAAGAGTTCTATCTTGAACCTGTGGACTAAGAGGGGAACCCAGAGACTTGCGCGATTTCAGGCCCTTTGTTATACTTTCGCACGTCTTCAAAAAAGGAGGCACGGATCAAAAATCATAAATAATTTTGGGTAAAAATTGCCCTTACTTTCAATCGTATGGCTGAAGTCTTTCAGCGCACTAAGCCGCACGTGAACGTCGGTACCATTGGTCACGTTGACCATGGCAAGACCACGACCACGGCCGCCCTGCTCGCCGTTTTGAACGCGAAGGGCATGACTGCCCAGAAAAAGGGCGTGGATGATTTGGATAAGGCTCCTGAGTCCAAGGCGCGTGGAATCACGATCGCCACGGCTCACTGTGAGTATGAGTCCGACAAGCGTCATTATGCGCACGTCGACTGCCCAGGTCACGCCGACTACATTAAGAACATGATCACCGGTGCCGCCCAGATGGACGGAGCCATTTTGGTCGTGTCGGCCGCTGATGGTCCCATGCCTCAGACTCGTGAGCACATTCTGCTCGCTCGTCAGGTTGGCGTTCCAGCCGTTGTCGTGTTTTTGAACAAAGTCGATCAAGTGGATGACCCAGAGCTGATTGATTTGGTTGAGGAAGAAGTCCGCGACCTGTTGAAGAAGTATGAGTTCCCAGGCGATGAAGTGCCCGTGATCCGTGGCTCAGCGCTCAAGGCGCTTGAGAACCCGACAGACGATGCGGCGACCAAGTGCATCATGGATCTCGTGAACGCCTTGGACACCTACATCCCAGAGCCCGTGCGTCAGACCGACAAACCCTTCTTGATGCCAATCGAAGACGTGTTTTCGATCGAGGGTCGAGGAACCGTGGTGACAGGTCGCATCGAGCGCGGCATGGTCAAGATCAACGAGGAGCTCCAGATCGTCGGTATGCGTCCAGAGGCCATGAAGACGGTCGTGACCGGTATTGAAATGTTCAACAAGCAGCTTTCTGAAGGGCGCGCTGGCGACAACGCAGGTTTGCTCTTGCGCGGAACGAAGAAAGAGGAAGTCGAGCGCGGCATGGTTTTGGCCGCTCCTGGTTCCATCACCCCTCACACCGAGTTTGAGGCCGAGACGTATGCACTCACCAAAGAGGAAGGCGGCCGCCATAAGCCATTCTTCAAAGGCTACAAGCCACAGTTTTACATTCGCACCACGGACGTGACGGGCGAGGTGACACTGCCTGAGGGAACAGAGATGGTCATGCCGGGCGATACCGTGAACCTGACCATCAAGCTCATCCAGCCTGTGGCTCTTGAAGAGAAGATGTCTTTCGCGATCCGCGAAGGAGGTCACACGGTTGGCGCTGGTGTGGTAACAAAGATTATCAATTAACCCATGAGGAGCTCCGGCGCGTTGCGTCGGGGCTCCTTATTCGTTCTTTTTTGAAGCTTGTGACTGATCAGAACAAACAACCAGACGAGAAAGCGCGCATCCGCATCAAGATTCGTGCCTACGATCACAAGGTCATCGACTCCGCTACTCAGACCATCATGAAGACGGCTGAGCGGTCAGGGGCGGTGGTGATCGGCCCGGTTCCTCTTCCCACCGAGAAGCGGAAGTACACCGTGAACCGTTCCACGTTCGTCCATAAGGACTCACGGGACCAGTATGAGATGCGCGTCCACAAGCGCATCATCGACATCACGGATCCTACCGAGAAGACGATCGACTCACTCATGAGTCTCAATCTTCCGGCAGGAGTAGACGTTGAGATTAAAACCTAGCGACGTTTGAACAAGGAAGAAAGATCTCGGGCAACAGTCAGATCTTGGAGAAAACCTTCCTCGTGCTTTGAACGCCGCTCTCGGGAGACGCGTATCCTCACAACTCACATTCCTCACGCTTGGAACCAACGGCCAACGCCGTTTTCGATCATGAGGCTAGAAGCCAGAAAAGAATCAAGGATTCTGTTCTGACTTCTAGCTTTTACAGTTGGAAGTTAGAGATTGGAGGTTGGATAGACATTATGGCATTCATCATCGGACGCAAAATTGAAATGACGCAGAAGTTCAAGGACGATGGAACCGTGGTTCCTGTGACGTTGATTCTGGCTGAACCAAACGTAGTGACGCAGGTGAAGAGCGAGGAAGCCGACGGCTATAAGGCCGTGCAAATCGGTACAGAGGTTCGCGATGCGCTCTCCAAACCTCGGACAGGACATCTGAAGGATATCCCTCTGGTTTCCCTCTTGCGCGAGTTTCGTGCGAGCCCGGGCGAGCTCAAGCGCGGAGACGCGATCACGGTTGAGGCGTTTGCTCCCGGAGTGCACGTCGATGTGGTGGGAATCTCCAAAGGACGCGGCTATGCGGGCGTCATGAAGCGACACCACTTCCATGGAAAGAAAGCCACGCACGGAACCAAAGACCAGGAACGCATGCCAGGGTCTATCGCCTCACAGCGTCAGGGGAAAGTGATCAAGGGCCAGCGCATGTCAGGACACATGGGCACCGATCGCGTCACGGTTAAAAACTTGGAAGTCATTTCTGTCGATCCCCAAACGAACGTCATCGCGCTAAAAGGCGCCATTCCAGGAGCGCGCGGGGGACTGGTGATGATTAAAACCAGAACAGGCAACACGGTATGGCAAGTGTAGAACTCTACTCCGAACAAGGGGAGGCAAAGGGCACGCTCGCATTGGACGATCGTCTGTTTGGCGTGACCGTCACTCCGGCGCTGGTCCACCAGGCCGTCGTCACCCAAGCCGCGAACGGTCGCGCGTCCATTGCGCACACGAAGACGCGAGGCGAAGTGCAGGGCACGACCAAGAAGCCTTGGAAGCAGAAGGGAACAGGACGCGCCCGACATGGATCCCGCCGCTCGCCGATTTGGATCGGCGGAGGCATCACCTTCGGTCCGCGCTCCGAACGGAACTTCAGTTTGAAGATGAACAAGCGCGCGCGCCAGAAGGCGCTCGCGATGGTGCTGAGTGACAAGGTCGCCAATGGCAGGGTTGTGGCCATTGAGCAGCTGACACTGACGGAAGGAAAGACAAAGTCCCTCATGAGCCTCTTGAAGAAGCTGCCACTGACCGGACGCAAGACGCTTGTGGTTTCCGAACCCGACAACAAGAGCGTGGCACGCGCGGCGCGCAATCTGCGCGGCGTCGAGACGATCCCGGCCAATGCTCTGAACGTCGTGGATCTTCTGCGCGTAGATCAAATCGTCGTCACCGTGCCGGCGGTTGCGGTCATGACCCATCTCTTTAAGCGTATCTGATATGGGGATTTTTAACCGATTCAAGAAAACCAAGCACGAGCCGGAGGCGGCTCAAGAGAAGGCGACGGTGGTGATCCCCACGGCTCAGGGTTCGGTCACGATCCAAAAGCGCGCGACCTCCGACGTCATTGTGCGTCCTCTGGTCACCGAAAAGGCCGCCATTCTTTCAAGCGGCAACACATATGTCTTTGTGGTGCGCAAGGATGCCAACCGCATCCAGGTGCGCTCGGCCATCAAAGAGATGTACGGCATCACCCCGGTGCGCGTGAACATCCAAAACGTGCCAGGCAAGTGGGTACGTTTTGGACGCTCACAAGGCAAACGGTCAGACTGGAAAAAGGCTTTGGTGACGCTGCCTGCAGGCAAGACGATTAACGTCCACGAAGGAGTCTAAGTATGGGAGTGAAACACTACAGACCGACGACCAATGCACGGCGCCTCTCAAGCGTGGACGATTTTTCTGATGTCACGAAACATTCGCCAGAAAAGAAACTTACGCTCAAGAAGAAAAAGTTTGCCGGCCGCACGAAGGGCAAGATCACCGTCCGCCATCAGGGCGGCGGCGCCAAACAGCGCATTCGCATCATCGATTCCCGCCGAGAGAAGTTCGACATCCCCGCCCGCGTGGTGGCGATCGAGTATGATCCAAACCGCGGCGCGCGCCTGGCGCTCCTGCAGTATGCCGATGGCGAGAAGCGATACATCATCGCACCTCTGGGTCTTGGGGTAGGGGCATCCATCATCTCATCCATGCAAAAGGGCGAGATTCAAACAGGCAACCGTTTTCAGTTGCAGCACATTCCCGTGGGCATGCAGGTGTATGACATTGAGCTGAAGCCCGGCAAAGGCGGACAGATGGTCCGCGGCGCCGGCACGACAGCTCAGCTCATGGCCGTGGAAGGCGCCTACGCCACGCTGCGTTTGCCTTCGGGGGAAGTGCGCATGGTCGCCAAAGAATGCCAGGCGACGCTGGGACAGTCATCCAATCCGGATCGGCGCCTCATCCGATGGGGCAAGGCAGGACGCACGCGTCATCGCGGCATCCGTCCCACGGTTCGTGGAAAAGTGATGAATCCCGTTGACCACCCCCACGGCGGTGGAGAGGGGAGAAACCCGATCGGACTCAAGCGTCCGAAGACCCCGACAGGCAAACCTGCCCTGGGCGTGAAGACACGCAAGCGCCAGGCGTCAGACGCGCTGATTGTTACGCGCCGTAAGCGCGGACGGTTCGTCGGTAGCTCGTAATCTTATGTCACGAAGCATTAAAAAAGGATCCTACGTCCACCCGAAACTCTTGAAGAAACTCGCGACGCGCAAACCAGGCGTCGGGGGCCCGATCAAGACCTGGGCGCGTTCCTCCACGATCACTCCGGAAATGGTTGGATTCATCTTCGCTGTCCATAACGGTCGCGATTTTCTCCAAGTGCGCGTGGTGGAAAACATGGTCGGTCACAAACTCGGAGAGTTTTCTCCGACGCGGAAATTTGTGAAACACGGTGGGACCACCCAGAAGCCAGAGGAAGGCGGAACTCCTGCTTCTTCTCCCGCTCCGGCCGCTAAAAAATAAGATGTATGGAAGTCCAAGCGAAAGCACGCTACCTGCGCATGTCTCCGACCAAAGTTCGGCTGGTGATTGATATTGTCCGCGGGATGAAGGTGCGCGAGGCCCAGGCTCAGCTTGCTTTCATGAAAAAGGCCGCGGCCGAGCCGGTCCTCAAACTCTTGAACTCGGCGATCGCCAACGCGACGCACAATTTCCAGATGGACAAGGACGGGCTCTACATTAAGTCGATCGTCGCAGATGGGGGACCGATGCTTGGACGCTTCCGCGCGCGCGCCATGGGACGAGCGGCTCCGATCCGAAAGCGCAGCACGCACATCTCGATTGTCCTGGACGAGGTGAAGAATCGCACAAAGGCAAAAGCTCAAAAGAAACAACAGACGCTTAGCACGCAACCAGCATAATCAATCCTATGGGAAACAAGGTACATCCAAATGCATTCCGCATTGGCGTCATCCGAGGATGGGACGGGGTTTGGTTTGCCAATCGCCAGCAGTTTAAGACGTTCCTCAAAGAAGACGTCGCGATTCGGGACGAGCTCAAGAAAATGCTCAAAGAGGCGTTGGTGGATCGGATTGAAATTGAGCGCGCGCGGGGGGAGATCCGTCTCACGATCTACTCGGCCAAGCCCGGCATCATCATCGGCCGCGGCGGCGCGGGCATTGAGGATCTTACGAAAAAATTGCGCACGAAGTTTTTTCCCGGACGGCGCGTGAAGATGAGCGTGAACGTCAAAGAAATTCAGAAACCGTCTTTGAGCTCTCAGGTCATCGGCCAGCAGATTGCGGCCGACATTGAAAAGCGTATGCCGTTCCGACGCGTGATGAAAATGGCGATTGAGCGCGCAAAGAAAGCGGGCGCGCTGGGCGTGAAAGTGACGATTGGCGGGCGCTTGAACGGTTCAGACATTGCCCGCAAAGAGACGATCGCTGACGGAAAAATCCCTCTGCACAACCTGCGTTCCGATATCGACTTTGCGTCCGTGAAGGCACAGACGATCTGGGGATCGATCGGCGTGAAGGTGTGGATTAATCGCGGAGAGGTTTTCGAGCCATAGTATGTTGATGCCCAAGAAGGTCAAACATCGCAAGTGGCACAAGGGCCGCCGTCTCGGCCGCCGCATTGCCACCACCAAGACGATGCTCGCGTTTGGATCGTTTGGTTTGAAAGCGACCAGCGAGTCCTGGGTCACCTCTCGGCAGATTGAGGCCGCCCGCCGCGCCATGACGCGCGCCGTGGCCCGCGGAGGGAAAATTTGGATTCGCATTTTTCCCGATAAGCCTGTCACGACCAAGGGGTCGGAGATGCCGATGGGAAAAGGAAAAGGCGCGGTGGATCATTATGTGGCGATCGTGCGGCCCGGCACCATCATGTTTGAGATGGGCGGCATCGACGAGGCGCTCGCGCGTTCTGCCTTGACGCTCGCTTCCCACAAGCTGCCGGTCACCACCAAAATCGTGACGCGCGAAGTCGTGTAACCCTATGGATATCAAGTCGATCCGATCAAAATCTCAAGAGGTTCTCGCACAAGAACTCGCGCAAGCGCAGACGCACCTGAAGTCTCTGGACTTTAAGCTTGCGGCCAACCAGTTAAAGAACGTCCGTGAGAGCCGCAAGACCAAGCGTTTGGTCGCGCGCCTGCAGACGGTGCTGCGCGAAAAGCGAAACGTCTCAACCCCATAAGCTATGAACAAGAAAACCATTCAACGCACGTTTACCGGAGTCGTCGTCGCCGCCAAGATGGCGAAGACGCTTGTGGTACGCGTCGAGCGCACGGTCGTGCATCCCAAGTACGGGAAACGCTATGTGCAAAGCAAGAAGTTTCATGTTCATGACGAAGCACAGGCTCACAAGGCGGGGGACACGGTCACCTTCCGGGCGTGCCGTCCGATTTCCAAGACGAAGTGTTGGAGGGTGTTAACCCAGCCGTCACAGAAGTAATATGGTTCAACTTCGATCCATGGTCAAAGTGGCAGACAACACCGGAGCCCGCAAACTGCAGGTCATTCGTGTGATTGGCGGCTATCAGCAGCGCTATGCCTTCATCGGCGACATTGTGACGGCGGCGGTGAAAGAAGCCGTGCCGCATGGCACCGTGAAGAAAAGCGATGTTGTCACCGCGGTGATGGTTCGCGCCCGCAAGGAGATTCGACGCAAGGACGGCACCTACATCCGTTTTGACGAGAACGCGGCCGTGATCATCGATGCCAAGACCAAAGAACCAAAAGGCACGCGTATCTTCGGGCCCGTGGCTCGTGAACTGCGCGCCCTGGGTTTTGGAAAAATTATTTCATTGGCCCCCGAGGTCCTCTAGACGCTATGAAGATTAAGACAGGTGACAAAGTCCGTGTCCTCACGGGAAAAGACAAAGGCAAGGAAGGAGCCGTCCTCCAGGTGTTCCCTGGTCTTCAGCGTGTCGTCGTGGAAGGGGTGAACAAGATGACCAAGCACTTGCGCAAAACCGGACAACGCGCCGGACAGAAAATTGAGTTTTCTTCTCCGCTGCATGTTTCCAACGTCGCGCTCGTCTCGCCCAAGAGCGGGAAGACGGGACGCGTGGCCTACAAGAGCATCGAACAAGAAGGGAAGAAGAAACGCATTCGCGTGATTCGTAAAAAGGGCGTGGTCGAGGACATCGAGTAATCCTATGGCATTTCAAGACACCTATCGCAAAGACGTTGTTCCCAAATTGCAAGCTGAGTTTGGGTACAAAAATATCCACGCGGTTCCGACCGTCAAGGCCGTGACGTTGAATGTGGGTCTGGGTTCGGGACTCAAGGACGCCAAGTTTTTGGAAACCGCCGAGAAAACGCTTACGCGCATCTCGGGACAAAAACCCGTCATGACCAAGTCTCGCAAGTCCATTGCCGGCTTCAAGATTCGTGAGGGGATGGTGGTGGGAATGAAGGTCACGTTGCGCGGGAAGCGGATGTGGAACTTCCTGGAGAAGCTCATCCGCGTTTCTCTGCCGCGCGTGCGGGACTTCCGAGGCCTGTCGCCGGACGCCTTTGACGGACAGGGCAACTACTCCATCGGGTTTAAAGAGCACATGGCTTTTCCAGAAATCCGCAGCGACGAGATCGAATTGATCCACGGCCTTCAGGTCACCATCGCGACCAATGCTGGAAATGATGCCCAAGCCCGCTCTCTGCTTAAACATCTGGGAATGCCTCTCAAGACCGAGAACTAATATGGCCACGTCCAATCAAATTGCCAAATCAAAAAAACGCGCCAAGTTTTCGACGCGGATCGTCCACCGTTGCTGGCGGTGCGGACGCGCGCGCGGGTATATGCGCGTGTTTGGCCTGTGCCGTATCTGTTTTCGAGAGCTCGCCAACCGCGGAGAGATCCCAGGCGTTAAAAAATCAAGTTGGTAGAACGACCCCACGCTTCCTATGATTACGGATCCTATCTCGGACATGCTTACACGCATTCGTAACGCTCAGCTGGTTCACCTGCCTGAGATCGTTTTGCCATACTCTAAGATCAAGTTCGCGATTGCGAAGATCCTTGAGAAGGAAGGCTACGTCGGCCAGGTGCAACAGACACAAGAGCAGAAGCGGCCCACCCTTAAAATGGAGTTGATGTATGACGCGGGCCGGCCGAAGATTCAGATGATCGCGCGCGTCAGCCGACCGAGCCGCCGGGTCTATGCCAAGTCCAGCGACCTGCCACGCGTGCTTTCCGATTTCGGTATCGCGATCATCTCGACGCCGAACGGCATGATGACGAATAAAGAAGCCCGAGCGCGTCACTTGGGTGGAGAAGTGATTTGCGAAATTTCCTAATATGTCTCGCGTTGGAAAAAAACCTATTCTCATTCCCGCCGGCGTGGAGGTCCTCGTGGAGGGTCAGACCGTTACGGTGAAAGGCCCGAAGGCCACGCTCGCCACGCAGATCAATCACGCCGTGCGCGCGGATATCGTTCAAGGCCAAGACGGCCGTGAAGTCGTTTTCCTCGTGGACGAGGCCATGGCTTCAGATACCAACACACGCGCGCAGTGGGGGACCGCGCGCGCAAACGTCGCCAATCTGGTGAAAGGCGTGACGACAGGATTCACGAAAAAACTGGAAGTGAACGGCGTGGGCTATCGCGTGAGCGCGTCCGCCGCTGGCCTGGTTTTAAACGTCGGCTTCTCCCACGAGGTGAAGGTCGCCATCCCGAAAGGCATCGAAGCGAGCGTGGAGGGGAACGTCATTACCCTCACGGGCGCTGATACGCAGGCCGTAGGCGAGCTTGCCGCGCAGCTGCGAGCCATCCGCAAACCCGAACCGTATAAAGGAAAAGGCATTAAGTATGCCGATGAGGTTGTCCGTCGCAAGGCAGGCAAGACTCAGAAGGCAGGAGCATAACCTATGAGTGGAGCCACCAAACAAAAACGACAGCACGCTGCCCTGCGCGCACACCGCACGCGTTCCCGGATTCGCGGAACGGCGGCGTGTCCGCGCCTGAGCGTGAAGCGCAGCCTGAAGCATATCTACGCACAGCTCATCGATGACGCGCGCGGCGTGACGCTTGTCAGCGCCTCAGACACAGCCGTAGAAGCCAAAGGCCGTCCGGTTGAGGTTGCCCATGCCGTAGGGAAAAGGCTCGCAGAAAAGGCCGTTGCGGCCGGAATGACTCAAGCTGTGTTTGATCGCGGGAGCTATCGTTATCACGGCCGCGTGGCCGCGATTGCCGATGGCGCGCGTGAGGGAGGACTCACCATCTAATATGCCAGACCCAAAATATCCATCAAAACCGGCTCGGGGAGGAGGACGCCGCGGCGGGGAAGACGACAAGCGCGGTCGCGGACGCGGGCGTGGACGCAAAAACGATGAACGAGCTCCTCGCGAGTTCGAGCAGAAGATTTTGGATCTCGCGCGCGTGACGCGCGTGACGGCGGGAGGGAAGCGCATGACGTTCCGCTGCGCGCTCATCATCGGAGACAAAAAAGGACGCGTGGGTCTTGGGATTGCCAAAGGGGCAGACGTGCAGATTGCCATTGAGAAGGCGTACAAGCAAGCCAAGAAAGACGTGCTGGTCGTCCCCATTGTCAACCAGACGCTTCCGCATCCCATTCAGGTGAAGTTCGGTTCCGCGATGATCATCTTGAAACCGGCTCCATTGGGAACAGGGCTCAAGAGCGGCGGAGCCATGCGTATGGTTCTTGAATTTGCCGGCGTCCCGAATGCCGTTTCCAAGATCGTAAACTCAAGCAACAAAATTAACATTGCTAAGGCGACGCTGGAAGCCATCCGACGTCTGCAACACGCCAAAGCGCCTGTCCGTCTATGACCCTCTCTCTGCACACCCTGCGACCGCAAAAAGGTTCCGCGAAGTCCAAGAAGCGCGTTGGACGCGGATTAGGTTCGACGGGAACCTATTCAGGACGAGGCGTGAAGGGTCAGAGCGCCCGCTCCGGTGTCTCCGGCCTCAAGCTCCAAGGTCTGCGCCAGATTATGCTTGCCACGCCAAAGTCGCGCGGGTTTACCAGCGGCTATGAGCGCGCACAGGCTGTGAACGTCGACGACTTGTCAAAGACGTTTAAGCCAGGCACAAAGGTCACGCCCAAGATGCTTGAGAAGGCGGGTCTCATCGGTCGCGCCACCTCGCCCGTGAAAGTTCTGGGCGGCGGCGCGATCGCGATCGCCATCACCCTTTCCGGCTGCCGCGTGTCGGCGTCGGCCAAGCAGAAGATCGAGGCCGCTGGAGGCACGATCGTTGACCGAGTATAATGGAGTGATATGAATACGCTCCTTCGCATTTGGAAAACCAAAGACATCCGCAACAGTCTCCTGTTCATTGGAGCCATGCTCGTGGTCTTCCGTCTGACGGCGCACATTCCGGTCCCCGGCGTCGATACCTCCGTGCTCGGCTCTATTTTTTCCGGCAACCAATTTTTTGGACTCCTGAATATTTTCTCAGGGGGCACGCTTGAGAACTTTTCCGTTGTGGCCATGGGGGTCATGCCCTACATCACCTCCTCCATCATCTTCCAGCTCTTGGGCATGATCTTGCCATCCGTGGAGGAGATGCAGAAGGAAGAGCAAGGACGGCAGCGGCTCAATCAGTGGACGCGCCTGGCCACAGTGCCGCTGGCGATTGTCCAGGGGTATGGACTGATTTTGCTCCTCTCCCAGCAAGGGCAGTTTTTTACCACGGCCGGCTTCCAAACCATGGCGTTTGCCATTTTGAGCATGACCGCCGGGACGATGTTCCTCATGTGGCTGGGAGAATTGATTACAGAGAAAAACATCGGTAACGGTATTTCGATCGTGATCTTGGCGGGCATTTTGGCTGGATTGCCTACGACGCTCAGCCAGTCGCTCTCCGTGTTTGACCGCAGCCAGCTGGTGACGCTTATCTTGTTTGTGGCGGCGACCGTCGTGACCGTGGTCGCGATCGTGGTGATGCACGAAGCGCAGAGGAACATCCCGGTGCAGTATGCGCGCCAGGTGCACGGCGCACGGCTCTCCGGAGCCGTGAGCTCGCACATCCCGCTGCGCCTGAACATGAGCGGCGTGATCCCCATCATCTTCGCGATCTCTATCGTCCTGTTCCCCACCGTGCTCGCGCAGTTTTTCTTGAACGCAAAGACGGAAGTCCTGCGCGCGGCGGCCAACTGGGTTTTGCAGGTCTTCCAAAACCAGATCGTCTATGGGGTGATCTACTTCGTGCTCGTGTTTTTCTTCTCCTATTTCTATACCGCCGTCATTTTCCATCCCGACCGTGTGGCCGAGAACATCCAAAAGCAAGGCGGGTTCATTCCTGGCATCCGTCCCGGCAAACAAACGGCCGAGTATCTTGGGTGGATCGTGAACCGCATCCTCCTGGTAGGTGCCACCTTCCTTGCCGTGATCGCCGTCTTGCCGCTAGTGGTCCAGAGTCTGACGGGCAACGCTGCCCTCTCGCTTGGGGGAACCTCCATCTTGATCACGGTTGCCGTGATCGTCGAGAGCGTGAAACAGATCCAGGCGCAGCTGACGATGCGCGAGTACGAAATCTAATCAGGATCTCAACCAAAAGAGGTCGCCCTAGTCGGGTGCCTCTTTTTTGATATACTGGCATGGTATGACATACAAGATATTGCTCATGGGACCCCAAGGGAGCGGGAAAGGCACGCAGGCCGAGAAGCTCGCCGCACATTTGGGGGTCCCCGCCTTTGGCATGGGACAGCTTCTGCGCGATGAGATCGCCAGCGGGTCGGAACTGGGGGAGAAGTTTGATGTGATTTTGAAGCGAGGCGATCTGGTCAGCGACAGGGATGCGGCAGAGATGCTCAAGCGCCGCCTCTTAAAACCCGACACCCAGAACGGCTATATCCTCGACGGCTATCCACGCAACCTCTCCCAGTACGCCGCGTTTGATTTTGACACGCCCACGCACGTCCTCGTGATCGACGTGCCGCGCGATGAATCGCTGAAGCGCTTGGGAGGACGTCTCACGTGCCGAGCCTGCAACAAGGTTGGTTCCATGGACGACGGAATCAAGCCTGGCGACCGATGTGCGTGCGGGGGAGAGTGGTACCAGCGCACGGACGACACGCCCGCGGCTATCGCGCGCCGGCTCGAGATTTATGAAAACGACACGCAGCCGGTCATCCAAAAGTACGAGGCGCTGGTTGTTCACGTGGATGGCGTCGGATCGGTGGAAGAGGTGGCGGAGCGAATAAAAGCCGTCTTGTAACGTATGGCCCTTACCAAATCACAAGAGGAGATCGAGAAGATGCGCCGAGGGGGACACCTGCTTTCTCGCGCCCTGAAGGCCGCCGTCGATGCGGTCGCTCCAGGCGTGAGCTTGCGTGAGCTGGACACGATTGCCGAGCGTGTCATTGTCGAGGGCGGCGGCGAACCATCGTTCAAAGGATATCGTTCAAAACCCTCTGACGTGCCGTTTCCCAGTACGTTGTGTGTTTCTGTGAATGAAGAGATCGTCCATGGGCTTGGGAATCGTGAACGCCCATTGAAGAAAGGCGATATCGTGGGACTCGACATCGGGTGCTGGTTTGAGGGGCTGTGCACGGACATGGCCGTCACCGTCCCGGTCGGGGAGGTGAGCGATGACGCCAAGAAGTTGATCCAGGTCACAAAGGACTCCCTCATGGCGGGCGTGCGCGCCGCAAGAATCGGGGGAGAGATTAAAGACATCAGCACGGCTGTTGAGGCGTACGTGAAGCCCTACGGCTACGGCATTGTCCGCGCCCTGGTGGGCCATGGCGTTGGCCACGCCGTCCACGAAGACCCGCACGTGCCCAACTACGTGTCTGACCGCTACCCGAAGGTCGTGATCGAAGAGGGGATGTGCTTGGCCCTTGAGCCGATGCTGGGCATGGGAGGCGACTATCATGTCGAGACAGCGAAAGACGGATGGAGCATCGTGATGGCCGACGGCTCACTCGGCGGGCATTTTGAAGTCACGATCGCCGTAACAAAAAAAGGCACGGAGATTTTGACGCCTCTGCCGGTATGAGAATCCTCGGCGTCGATTACGGCGACAAAAAAATCGGGCTCGCATTCGGGGACTCTGTTGCGCATGTGGCTGTGCCGTTGGACGTTGTTCCCAATTTGGGCGCGGAGACGCTGCAGGTCTTTGCCAAAAAGGTCTCGGCAGAAGACATTGATCTGATCGTGGTGGGCGTGCCGTTGTCCACGGGCGCGCATCATTCATCCGTCCAGCTCGAGAAGACTCGCGCATTCATCCAAGCGCTCCAGGGTGCTGTGGCCGTGCCGGTCGTAGAGGAAGACGAGTCCTATACGAGCGCGGAGAGCATCCGGTTGCAACGCGAGGAGGGTGCGCAGGCGTATGAGGATGCGCTCTCGGCTATGCTTATCGTTCAAGCGTACTTAGAACATCTATGAATCATCTTACACGTGTGTTCTTCGTTCTTTTGGTCCTGGTTGGCGTGTATTGGTTATGGCAGGATGCGGAGGAGCCCGTCGAAGCGCCGTCGACGGAGTTTGTTTCAGAGGGTGGCGTGATCCTGCGTGTCACTTCGCCTCTGAAAGAGGCGCTCGTGATCTCGCCTCTCATGCTCACAGGAGAAGCGCCGGGCACATGGTACTTTGAGGCGAGCTTTCCTATCGTGCTTGTGGACTGGGATGGACGCATCATTGCGCAGGGACACGCGGAAGCTCAAGCGGACTGGATGACAGAGATCCTCGTCCCGTTTGTAGCGACGCTTGAGTTTACGAAGCCCGACTACGGCACGACCGGCGCCTTGATTTTGCAGCGCGATAATCCATCGGGGCTTCCCGAGAACGATGATGCCGTGGAGGTTCCTATTCGATTTGAATAACCTATGCGTATCTCTCCCTTAGCCGCGTTTGCCCTCCTGCCCCTCTTGGGTGCTGGATGTGTCTCGTCCATTGCCACCCATCCCATGCCCGATGAGTTTTGGGGTTCTGGTTCCTGGAGGTTCGATTCTCAAGAAGAGCGTTTGCACGATGGCGCAAGCGGCGTGGCGCTCGTGGTCCTGAAGTTCACACGCATCACGGGCGACCAGTACGAGATTTTCGGCGACGTGACTTACGTTGAGGACGAAATGCGCTGCGACGAAGCGCAGCCTTCCGGCCGTATCTGTCCCCTGAACACCTGCAGCTATGTGAATGCGGACCCCGGCACCATCGCCGGCACAGCCGAGGTGACAAATGGCGTGCTGACGCTCAAGCCGGTCTGGAACGGCGACGATCTGCCGATGGAGCGCGTGCGTTTCTCCTGTAGAACGGACGGCGACATGGAGCACGACACCGCGGCGGTACGTTCGACCATGGATGTCTATGGTGCGGGGTTTGTGGACACCGTCTGGACGATGGACGTGGACGGCATCACATTCATCGACGATTTGCCAGGCGGCGAGGTGACGGACACGAAGACCGCGTCCAAGAGTTTTGAGACGGAAGTCGGGCTGGTCAAAGCGGAGGGGTTGTTTGCCTTGTATCGGAATGAACCGGAGTAGAGAACGCTGGGTTTTGTCCCCTTGACTTGCGTTTTTTAGGTGTATACTTAGGACACTGGAGTCATAATTCATCTCATTAAATAACGTACGGTAAAGTCTAACCTATCTTAGTCTCATCCTATGCAGACACTCTTTCTCATCGGCCAGGTCGTGCTTGGCGTCTACTTCATCCAAGCCGGCCTTACACATCTCACCAAGCTCGACATGCTGAGCGGCTACGCAGCATCGAAAAACGTGCCAGCGCCCAAGCTCGCCGTGGGCGTGACAGGGCTCATGCTGCTGTTGGGCGGCGTGGGCGTGCTGTTCCAGTATCAACTCGTCTGGGCCTACGGATTTCTCGTCGCGTTTCTCGTCCTGGCCGCCTTTACTATGCATCGGTACTGGGCTGACCAAGACCCGAACATGAAAATGTCGAACCGCGTGAATTTCCAAAAAAATCTGGCTCTCGCCGCCGCGCTTATCATGCTACTCGCACTGCAAGCATAGAACAGGAGTATGAACACGCCGTAAAGGAATTGTCTCGTGATACATGGCTGTCCTGAGAGCGCAGAGTCTCGCATGGATTTAAGTGAGCGGACGTACACGAAGCACTGGATCCCCTGGATCCGACGCGAGTTGAACGCGCGAGGGATTCCCACACAAGTGCCGCTTCTCCCGGAACCGTGGGCGCCGGTGTATGAGAACTTTAAGGCCGAGTTTGAGAAGTATCCCGTAAACGAGTCGACGATCTTGATCGGTCATTCTTGTGGTGGAGCGTTCCTGGTGCGATGGCTCGGCGACACGAAACAAAAAATCGACACGCTCATCCTCGTCGCACCATGGAAGATCCCCGATCCCGACAAGGTGGGACGCGATGCCTACTACGAGTACCCCATCGACGAGACGATCAAGGAGCGCGTCGGTCGTATTGTGATGTTCATTGCCGACGATGAAGAAGAGGACGGGAAGAAAAGCGTCGAGATTTTTCACAACGCCCTGGGCGGTAAGCTCATCGAACTCCACGGTCGCGGCCACTTCACCATGGACTCCATGAGGACGGATGCGTTTCCGGAGTTGCTGGATGAGGTTCTTGCATAATCGTGAAAATTGATGATTTAACAGACTTTTTCACGATTATGGTTGACATAAACGTGAAAATTGGCGTATAATGTGGAAACTAACGATATGGCACGCATTCCACAGACATTCTCCGTCATCCAGTCGCTTCGCGATCGCTATTACCAAGCCCTCCCCGGTAAGGAGGCTTTAGTTAAGCTTATTACCGAGGCAGAGATTCCTGAGCAGGTTTATAACTCCAACGCCATTGAGAACAGCACGTTGACCCTTCAGGAGACAGAAAAAATTCTTCTTCAGATGGATCTTGATCGTTTTGTCAGTGAGCGAGAAATTTTTGAAGCCAAGAATCTTGCGCGTGTCGCGCAGTACATAGAAGCCAAGGCAAAAGAGGCCGAGATTTCGCTTCCCCTGATGCTCCTGCTTCACAAGATGCTCATTGCCAATATTCGCGATGAGATCGCCGGTCGTTTTAGAAAGGACGATGAGTGGGTGCGTGTAGGTACGCATTTAGGTGCGGACCCCAAACAGGTCGAGTCATTACTCACCGACATGCTCACGCAATACCACGCAAGCGCGAGCGAACATATTGTAAAGCGTATTGCACGCCTGCATCTGACCTTCGAGAATATCCATCCATTTTGTGATGGGAATGGACGTATTGGCCGCGTGCTGAATAATTACGCGCTTATCCGTGAAGGCTATGTCCCGATCAACATCGCGTTCATCAACCGTTCCAGATATTACGACGCGTTCAGAGAGTTTGAGACAACAAACAAGACAGCCATTATGGAGGAGCTGGTCGGACGAGCACTGACCATGAGTTATCATAAGCGCCTCGCGTACCTGGAAGGCAAACGCATTGTCCCATTGATCCAATACGCGAAGGAGCGCAAGGAGTCGCACTCGAACCTCATTAACAAAGCCCATCGACAAACCATTTCTGCATTCATGGAAAAAGGAGAATGGAAAATCGCCTATGACCGACTTTGAACAACTCACACAAGCGATCCAGCAGTTTATTGAGGAGCGCGACTGGAAACAGTTTCACAAGCCCAAAGACTGCGCGATCTCGCTCACGCTTGAAGCCGCAGAAGTGGCCGAGCTCTTCCAATGGAAAACCGACGAGCAGATGGAGGCGATGAAGACCGGCGACAAACAAGAGGAACTCGCCGACGAATTCTCCGACGTCCTCTTCTGGGTCCTCGCCATGGCGCACGACTTCAACATCGACATCAAATCCGCCTTCCTGCGCAAGCTCGAGAAGTCTGCGGCGAAGTATCCGGTTGAGAAGGCGAAGGGGAATAATAAGAAGTATACGGAGTACTAGGTATTATGTTTTTGTACAAGGATTATACTGTTGCAGAGTTCCAGTTACCGGAGCAGAAGGATATATCAACTGGCTCAACGACGTGTTGCACATCAAGCAGACAGCCAACTTTGACGGATGGGATAAGGGAGCATTTGATTTCAAGATTTTCAATGATCCTAACAAATTACGAGAGGCCATAAAAAAGAAGCATGAGGAAGGGCAGAAGGCGCGCATCCTTGCTGGTTACGCATGGAACCGGACAAGTGCCAAAGATGGAAATGCAGACGCTCAAGCAACGGACGTCGAGATTGCCGAGTACGATTTTCGGATGCCATGGAATTCGCGACGTGTTGGAACTACCTGGGCCATCGACCCATCAGGTGTCGATCAGGTCGGTTGCATCCACACCTCACAGGGGCTAGAGTTCGACTACGTCGGCGTCATTGTCGGCCCCGACCTTCGTTCAATCCTGAGACAATGAAGTACTTCACGAACTGGAGCGAGTACAAAGACGCAAGCGGAAAGAAAGGCCTCAAAGACGATCCAGAAAAGATGAACCAGTTCGTGCGGAACATTTACAAGGTGCTAATGACGCGGGGAAAGAAAGTGACAGTATCATATTTGACACAGAGTTATTTGACAACCGCAAAAAAATCTTGTACGCTCTTCTTATAAGCGAACGAGAAGCACTCAGCCATGGGCTGAATTTTTTTATGCTGGATCATCTTAAGACCCATTTTGGATTCGATGCGTTCCGGCCACTGCAGGAGGAAATCGTGACCACGGTTCTGGCGCGCCAGGACACGCTCGTGCTGATGCCTACAGGGGGCGGGAAGTCGATGTGTTATCAATTGCCGGCGTTGTTGTTGGATGGGGTCACGCTGGTCGTGTCTCCGCTCATCGCGCTCATGAAGGATCAGGTGGATGCGCTCAACGGGAGCGGCGTACCGGCGGCGTATCTCAACAGCTCCCTCTGTGCGAAGGACGCCGCGGGCGTGCAAGAAGACGCGCTTGCGGGGAAGGTGAAACTTTTGTATGTGGCGCCTGAGCGGCTTGCGAGCTTCAGTTTTCGGCCGTTTTTTAAGCGTTTGAACGTGAGCCTGGTGGCGATTGACGAGGCCCATTGCATCTCACAATGGGGGCATGACTTCAGGCCAGAGTATGGCAACCTGCGCGACGTGCGCGCCCTGTTTCCAGAGGTGCCTCTCATCGCCCTGACCGCCACAGCCACGCCGCAGGTGCGGGAGGATATCGTAGCCTCGCTTGGGTTGCGCGACGTGAAGACGTTTGTCTCCAGCTTCAACCGTCCCAATCTCCACTATCGCGTGCAGCCAAAGTACAACACCTTTGCCGCGCTGTCCGTCCTCCTTGCACAGCACAAGCACCAATCCGTTATCATCTACTGCTTCTCACGCAAGGACACGGAAGAGCTTGCATGGGATCTTTCCCGCGCCGGATTTACGGCGCTCCCGTATCACGCGGGCCTGCCGCGAGAGGTGCGCGCGCACACGCAAGAGCAATTCATCCGCGATGAGGTGAAAATTATTGTGGCGACCATTGCCTTTGGGATGGGGATCGACAAGCCGGATGTGCGTCTGGTGGTGCACATGGACTTGCCAAAGGCTATGGAGTCGTACTATCAGGAGACCGGCCGCGCTGGCCGTGACGGGTTGCAGAGTGACTGCGTGTTGTTTTATTCGGTGGCGGATCGGCGCAAGCAGGAGTACTTCATCAATCAGATTCCAGACGAACCAGAACGCGCGCGGGCGCGGCACAAGCTCAGGCAGATGCTGGAGTATTGTGAGGGCTCGTCCTGCCGCCGGCGTTTTGTACTTGGGTATTTTGGAGAGGCATACGCGCAACCCTCCTGTGACGCGTGCGACAACTGCGTGAAACCCACGGACAGTCAACCTCGCGATGTCACCATGACGCAAAAAATCTTGAGTGCCGTTCTGCGCACAGGCGAACGATTCGGCATGGGATACATTTGTGACGTGTTGCGCGGCTCCCGCAAAAAGCGCGTGCTTGAAAATAAACACGACCGCCTTTCCGTCCACGGTCTGTTGCGCAGCGTCCCCGAAGCAGACCTGCGCGGTCACATCTCCTCCCTTGTGCGCACCGGCGAACTGGAGAAAGTCGCGGGCGAGTATCCGACGCTGCGCGTGAGCAAGGCTGGGAGGGAGTCGTTGAAGCAGGCCGTTCCTCCGGAGACTCCATCGGTGTGAAGACGAGAGGATATGGAAATCCGTTTCTTTCATACAGAGATCGAACAGTTTATCGCCACACTCGAAAAGTCAACGATTGCAAAAGTCTTGCGGACGTTCGATTTGTTGGAGACGTTTGGATACCGACTCGGCATGCCTCATTCTAAAAAGATTGACACGAGTCTTTTTGAGTTGCGGATTCGTGGTGTCCAAGAGGTTCGATTTTTGTATACGTTTCGAAAAGGAGAGATCGTGATCGTCTTGCATGGTTTTGTGAAAAAATCTCAAAAACTTGCACTGAAGGAGAGAAAGCTCGCACAACAGAGGAAAATTTCGTTGACCTAGTATAACAGATGTGTTATATTTTTTTTGTATGAAATCTTACCGCGTCCTCAGAGAGAGCTTTTTGGCTGATAGGGAAGTACGAAAAGCCTACGACGAACTTGGTCCGGAGTTTGTCATTATTGAGAAACTTATCCAAAGACGATTGCACAGAGGCGTGACACAAGGACAGCTGGCTGAGATGATCGGAACAAAGCAGGCGGCCATTTCTCGTTTCGAGTCTGGAAAATATAATCCCACGGTTGGTTTTCTGTATAAGGTTGCCGATGCTCTTGATGTCAAATTGAAAGTGACCATTTCCTAGCCTGCTGAATCTCTATGACCTGGCGAACCCATGCCGTCGTTGGCGCCAATGCCGTTTGGATCACTGCGTTTTTTTCGTCCGTGGACGCAACCGCGTTCGGGCTCCTGGTGGCGGGCGCGTTTGCGGGTCTTTTGCCCGATATTGACGCGAGCGCGCGCGGGGCAAAAATCCACTACGTCGCAGAAGGGACGTTCGGCATGTTCAAGGGCGTGTTCCAACATCGCGGATTTTTTCACTCGCTCCTGGCCGTGGCGACCGTATTCCTCTTGAGTTTCTGGTTTCTGCGCGCTTATCACCCGTTCCTTCCTGCGATCCTCGCGCTCGGCTACGCGAGTCATCCGATCATCGACGGCTTTAACACGGTGGGCGTGCGCTATCTGTTTCCCAAACGCGAGAGGTACAACCTCATTCCAAAATTATTCCGCACGCCCGTTCACGGCTTTGCCGATCAGCTTTTCTTTATCGCAGGGAGCTTGGGCATCGCCCTGTTTGTTCTCTCCTACGCTGTTAATTTTTCTTTCTCGTTTGGCACGATTGCTTTGTAACCACAGCTATGACGCTTTTTCTCCTGGCTCTCTTGGCCCTCCTGGCCTCTATGATCGGGACCGTCACGGGATTTGGCGTCTCGATGGTTATGGTTCCTGTGCTCCTTCTTTTTTTTCCTCTCCCGACCACGCTGCTGCTTGTGGGAGTCATCCACTGGTTTGAGGACGTCTGGAAACTGGTGTTGTTCCGCGAGGGCGTGCGATGGAAGTTGCTACTGCTGTTTAGCGTTCCCGGTAGCGTGTTTACCCTTTTGGGTGCGCGCATCGTTCTGGCTTCCTCTGGCGAGCAGATGCTCCCATGGCTTGCCTGGTTTCTTATCGCCTACGTCTTCTTTCTGTTCCTCCATCCGTCCTTCAAGATCCGTCCGCGCCCTGCCGTGGCCGCCGTCGGTGGAGCGCTTTCGGGATTTGCAGCCGGCCTCTTGGGTATCGGCGGCGCGATTCGCGGCGCGTTCTTGAGCGCGTTTGATTTACCCAAGGCCGTCTATTTGGCGACGGGAGGCGCGGTCGGACTCATCGTCGACTCGGTGCGGCTGGGTGCCTATGTGCAAGGAGGCTTTGTGCTCCCCTCGACGCTCCTGTTTGGCTTGGGGCTTTTTATTCCTGCCTCATTCTTGGGCGCGTTCTTGGGGAGGCGTCTGGTGGCTCGGATCCCGCAAAAACAATTCCGCACCGTCGTGGCCGTATTCCTGCTCGCCGTCGCCGTGCGGTTGCTGTTGGTTTGACAGCCCATGGACCGCAACGCATCGACTTTTCTAGAGATCTCTTATGAAAGAAAGCATCACCCTCACAACCTCCGACCGAATCGAACTGGCGGCGATCTATCGGCATACGGGCCAAGACAGGATCGCCATCTTGTTGCACATGATGCCCTCGACCAAGGAAAGCTGGGACGCGATCGCGGAGGCGTTGCTCGAGCGCGGGGTTGCGTCACTCGCGTTTGATCAGCGCGGGCACGGGGGAAGCACGATGGGCGGCACGCTCGATTACAAAACATTCACGCCCGAGCAGCAACAGCATAAGCGTCTCGATCTGGAGGCCGCGCTTGCCTGGGCGCGCGAACAGGGATTCGACGAAGCGCGCACGATCCTCATCGGCGCCTCGATCGGCGCGAACCTCGCGATCCGCGCGCTCGCGCAGCACCGCGGCTTGCCGCTCGCGATCGCCCTCTCGCCCGGCCTCGATTACCGCGGGGTTAAAACCAACGAGGCGATCCAGACCCTGGGGTCCAATCAAAAAGTCGTGCTTGTTGCCAGCGATGATGATGACCGCCCGTCCTGGGACAGCGTGCATGAACTGCATCGTCTTAACCCGTCTACCGTTTTGATAGAGCGCCATGGCCTGGGCCACGGCACGGACATGACCGACCGTGACCCAACGCTCGTTGCCGAGCTTCTAGCCTTTTTATAAGTTTGCGTGTGGCTGCACGAGTCGCCGTGCGCTATACTGAAGTCATATGATCAACGTCAATATCGTAAACGCCGCGGTGTTTATCACTGTGGCCGTGCTCCATGTCGTGAGGCTTCTCACCGGAGCCGATGCCGTAATCGGCGGCATCGAAATCGCCCCTTGGCTCTCGGCCGTCGCGGTCGCGGGCGCGGTGGTGCTCGCCTGGTGGAATCTAAAATCTCTCCCCGCCATCGGCAAGAGAGAGATTCTGCGGCTCATCCAGGCACTCGTCGCAATCGACGCCGTTATCTGTTTTTATTCTTGGGTTGCCGGACTTTCTTATTGGGGATTCTCTGGGAACCTATTCCTCTGGGGCGTCGCCTTTGACGTGGTCGTGATTCTCGTGATCGCTCAGGCGCTCAAGAAGTCCTAGGTCGGCGGTGAGGTTTATTCGCCCACACGAGTGCGAGGCTGGCGGCGAGGAGCCCGATGTCGCGCACAGTCGTCGCGTCAATGCCCACAAGCGTGAGCACCAGCACCAAGTGGATACTGGCGATCAAGGCAGCGATCCAGGTAAAAAGATCTACGAGGAGAAAGAGACCTACCAGGACATCCAAGACGGCCGTGCCGACCATGGCCGCAGTCTGCGATAAGGGGAGGAGATCGACGGCCCAGGGCTGCAGCAGACCGCCCCAGGCTTCTGGGTCGCGGAAGATGAGGACACCGATCCACAGGAACGTGATGCCAACGCCTACGCGCACGAGGTGCATGGCTTGATTAGTTTGCATAGGGAGTGAGGATGAAGGCGTGAGTGAGCAAGATGATGGACATGATGAGGATGGTGAGGCTTGAGAGCAAGCACCAGAAACACCAGGCGCGGATGACGCGCCACTGCAAATAGAAAAATCGCACGGAGAGAAGGAGCGCGACCAAGGTCGCCGCGCTCACAATCTGGTTCAAGAGCGGCAGGGGACCGATGCCCACGACGATGATCGCCGAGAGGGTGCTCACGCCCAGGTAGAAGACCAAACCGAGCACGTCGTTGTAGACGCCCAGGAGCTTGTTGTACTTGCTTTCGAGGACTTGTGCACACCCTCCACCAATAGGACAGATCGGTTTTCGGCTAGCATAGCGCTCGCCAATGAGATAGGCCGTTTCGGCAATGCCGATTGCCGCCATCGTAAAGAACAGGGAAGAAGCCGTCATAAGCCGCTCGATAAAATACGCCGTTCACGTTATACTCCTAGTATATGACAACACCCCTCTCATCGAAAAGCACCGCTCGGGACGTCTTTTCGTATCTGCTCATGATCATCATGCTCTATGTGGGCGTGGTGAGTTTTATTACGCTCCTGTTCCAGTACGTGAACGTGAGTTTTCCCGACGCGCTCGACTCCTGGATGATGTTCAGTGCCGGCGAGATTATGCGCCGCGCGATCTCGGCCCTCCTCATCGTGTGGCCGGTGTACGTGCTCATGTCTTGGTTTATCGGTAAGGACCTACGAGCCGACCAAACCAAGCAAGGGCTCTGGGTGCGCAAGTGGCTGTTGTACCTCACGCTGTTCGTGGCCTCGCTCACCGTCATCATTGATCTTATCACGCTCGTGAATACGTTTTTGAGCGGAGAGATTACCACGCGTTTTATCTTGAAGGTCCTGGTCGTGCTGGTGGTGGCCGTCGCCGTGTTTGCCTATTACCTCTGGGAGCTTCGGCGCGATCCAAGCGTCCGCACAAAACTTCCCCTACACGCCGCGGTGGCCACGTCGGTGGTGATCGCAGGCGCGATCGTGGCGAGCTTTATCATCGTGGGGAGCCCTGCCAAGCAGCGCGCCGTGCGCATGGACGAGCAGCGCGTCTGGGACTTGCAGTCGATCCAAAACGAGACGCTGAGCTACTGGATCCAGAAAGAGGCACTGCCCGCAACGCTGCAAGATTTGAAAGATCCTTTCAGCGGCTATGACGCGCCGACCGATCCTTTGACCGGGGAGCCGTATGTCTACACCGTAAAAGGAGACCTTGAGTTTGAAGTCTGCGCCGTATTTGAGACGGAAGTGGCATCGGACGTACAGGGCACGGGAGCCAAGCCCACGATGTATTACAGCTATCGCGATTCTTCTTTCGACGTGTGGGCGCACGGCATGGGCATGACCTGTTTCTCACGCACCATCGATCCCGAACTCTACGATGACCAAGGAGGAGCAATCGTCCCATGAGCACCGTCCTCTCGCAGACCACCGGTATCGTTCTTTCCCACAGAGACCACCGGGAAGCGGACCGGTGGTATTCGGTTTTCACGCCTGACCGCGGTAAGGTGGAGTTCCTCGCGCGCGGGGGGCACAAGCCGCTGGCGAAGCTCACGCCGCACTTGGAGATGGTCGCGGTGGTTGAGCTCATGCTCGTGCACGGACGCGCGTATCAGATTGTAGCGGGCGTGGAGCGGCGGCGGGCGTTTGCTCGCATCTACGACGACTTGCAAAAACTGACGCTCGCGCAAAATGGGTTGCACCTGGTGGATATCGGCACGCGCGAGCAGGAGGCGGATCCGCACCTATTCGAGCTGCTCGTAAGCTGGCTTTCCTTTCTCAACGACCAAGCGTCCATGACGACCGAGCGTGCCGGGTTCCTGCTGGGCGCATTTGCCCTGAAGCTCATGGCGCTCATCGGGTACCGGCCGGAGCTTGCCCTGTGCCTTTCGTGCCGCGCGGTAATCGTGGAGGCGCAGTATCGCTGGCACGCGCTTAAGGGCGGCGTCGTGTGTCAGGCGTGTGTTGCGCGAGATCAGGAACAGTGGTTTGCCGCCAGAGCCATGGGGGACGGCACGCTTAAGCTCCTGCGGTTGGGGCTGGAGGAACCGTTCGTGGTCCACCTGCGGCCTCACCTGCTCGGAGTGGATCTCGCCGGTTTCCACGAGGCCCTGGAATCGCTGATGATCTCGCACTTTCCGACGATCCCCGCGTCGTCGTTGAGGGCGGCGTGCGCGGTGTGATAGAGTTTCACGAACGGGCCTAAAGGCCCTAAGAATTTCATTCTCAATTCAAAGCCCCTTTAGGGGCGTTCATCCAGACGTATGCTGACAACCGTCTCTCATATCCACGAACACCTTGGCGAAACCGTCGAGCTTAAAGGCTGGTGCTACAACTTCCGTTCCAGCGGAAAGATTTTTTTCTTGCAGCTCCGCGACGGCACCGGCCGCGTGCAAGTGGTGTACTCGAAGGCAGAATTGCCATCAGGCCAATGGGACCTATTGGACGCATTGCGACTTGAGTCTTCTGTGGTAGTCACGGGTGTTGTGAAAACCGAGCCGCGCGCGCCGTCGGGGTTTGAACTCGCCGGTCTGTCGGTTCAGGTTGTTCATCTCGCCCACGAAGGCTACCCCATCGGCAAAAAAGAACACGGCCCCGAGTTCCTTCTGGACAACCGTCACCTGTGGCTGCGTGCCGAGAGTCAGTGGGCGGTGCAGCGCGTGCGTGATCGCATCATCACCTCTACGTACGAGTGGTTTCACGAAAACGGCTTTATCAAGTTCGACACGCCGATTCTGACACCGACGTCGTGCGAGGGGACGACGGAATTGTTTGAGATGGAGTATTTTTCGGAGGAGGACAAAGGGGGACAAAGGTCGGCAGAGGACGGCAAAGGGCGGTTGGGGAAAGGAGAACCAGGGGAAGATGCCGCATCAGCGGGAGGCAAGGCCTACCTCGCGCAGTCCGGCCAGCTGTACCTCGAGGCGGGCATCATGAGCCTTGGGCGGGCGTTTGATTTTGGTCCGGTGTTCCGCGCGGAGAAGTCCAAGACGCGTCGTCATCTCACCGAGTTTTGGATGATGGATGCCGAGGCCGCGTTCGTGGAGCACGAAGGGAATATGGCGATCCAGGAGGCGCTTATCTGCCGAATCGTCGAGGATGTTCTCAAGCACTGTGCCTATGAGTTGAAGGTACTCGAGCGCGATCTCGAACCGCTCAAAAAAGTCCAGGCGCCGTTCGTACACCTGACCCACGAGGAGGCGACCAAGAAACTTCGCGAGCTCGGGAGCGACATCGGCGAGCGCGCTGACTTGGGAGCCGACGACGAGACGCTGCTGACACAACACTATGACCGTCCGATCTTCATCGAGAAGTATCCGGCCGAGGTGAAGGCGTTCTACATGAAGCGTGATCCCGACGACGACACACGCGTGCTCAACAACGACCTCTTGGCGCCAGAAGGCTACGGTGAAATCATCGGCGGCTCACAGCGTGAGGACGATTATGAAACACTTCTGAAACGCATCCGCGACCACGGTCTTGACCCAGAACCCTTCGACTGGTACCTCGACCTGCGCCGCTATGGTTCGGTTCCACATTCCGGTTTCGGCTACGGCCTTGAGCGCATCGTCGCCTGGACCTGCGGCTTGCACCATGTCCGCGAGACGATTCCGTTTCCGAGATTGGTCAATCGGATCCATCCGTAAATAGGCAAAGACACAAAAAGAAAAGGGCTCCTTAGGTAGTTAACCGTTCGGATCCCTTTTCGTATTGATAAAACAATCTATCACAACAAAGCGTTTTCGTCTTGTTTTTCGAAAGACGTTCTTGTAAGATATCTCTGTGATATGCCAATGAATCATCAAACTTCATCGTACGTTGTTCTCCCCCGTCAGCAGGATTCGCTCCGAGCTCCTTTTGTGAGTTTGCAAACGCTTCGCCGTGCGGTTTCAAAAGCTTGGAAAGGTGTCTCAGCGACTCAAGAGATTCGTCGACAGCGCAAACGCAGTACATAGGTGATATGCAGTTGGTCATAGAT
This sequence comes from Candidatus Uhrbacteria bacterium, assembly GCA_016205975.1. GTDB lineage: Bacteria > Patescibacteriota > Patescibacteriia > UBA9934 > GWF2-40-263 > JACRJW01. The sequence goes on from JACQSK010000015.1 coordinate 70,308, forward strand.
AGTTCAGTTTTTGTTGCGGCGTTTCGTGAGCAGGAAAAAGATTCAGCTGTCTGTTTCCGTCTTCTGACTCAGTTGGAACAGGGAAAGCTGACAGCCATCATTCCTGTGAGTGTGTTATTGGAAGTCGTTGCGGCGATCGCGCGTAGAACGTCTGACGTGGAATTAGCAAGACGGGTGGGCGCACGTCTTGTTTCTTTTTCTTCTTTAAGTTTCATTGACCTCAGTATTTTTCGAACGCTTCAGTATCTCGATCTTACGGCAGAGTTGAAGCTGGCTGGCATGGATGCCATTGTTGTGGGAACAGCAAAAGAGTTCAATCTTCCCCTCGTGACACTCGACAAAGAAATTCAACGCCGAGCCTCAGGTACTGTTACATGCGTTTCCGTTCAAGATTTATTCTAACTCCTTTAACTTGAGATGGAATCAAGAGTATCTTTTTTATGAAACCATTCCAAACCCTTCTTTTCCTCATCGTGATCGTTCTCATCGGCGGCGTGGCCGTGCTCTATTGGGGTACAACCGTTGAGGATGCGACCGTGCCTGTTGAGGTCGTTGAGGAGCCAAGGATTGAACCCAGAGCAGAGGAGAAAGAAAAAATATATGAAGATACGTTTCTATCATTTGAGTACCCTCACAATGTAGAGCTTCTATTTGAAAAGCCTATGGGTGGTCGTTCGGATTCTCAGAGTATTAGTTTTCTCGTGTATGATGAAACTCAAAAAATCTACATTCCCACACATCTTAGATTAAGCTACATGGTATCGCTGGGCGAAAGCGAAGATTCGTCCTTCGAGACGATCGACGATTTATTGAAAAACTACGAAGAGTATTCTTTAGAAACCAAAGAATACGCAGTAGATGGTAAGCGTGCGATTCAAATAGTCACTGGTGACATGTCAGGCGAAACTTTTTTTCTTGTTGTTCAGGCCGATGAACCTGGAGATGCCTATAGATTTAGTGGCTCATATCTGAATGAAACAGTTGATGAGATTTTGGGATTATTCATGGAAACAGCAAAGTTGAATCAATAAATGAAGTGAAGTTTTGTGACTACATCATATCCGCGAAACGATTCCGTTTCTGAGATTGGTAAACCGGATCAATTCATTGAAAGGGAAAAAGTGATCTATGCAAAAAATAAACGTTGGGGTCATATTTGGTGGCAGGTCGGCAGAGCATGAAATTTCCTTGCTGTCGGCCTACAACATCATCGCTGCGATCCCAAAAAAGAAATATAACATCGTCCCGATCGGTGTGCGCAAGGACGGTTCGTATGTGTATTTTTCAAAAGGCGATTTTATCCTCCATTCTGGTGATGCAAAAAAAGTTCGTCTAGCAGCTCGTGGTGTTCCTGTGACATTTGAGTTTGGTGAGGAAGGCCGCATTGTTTCACTGAAAGGAGGCGGTACGAAAAAAAAACTCGACGTTGTTTTTCCCGTTTTGCACGGAACGTATGGCGAAGATGGAACGATGCAGGGACTTCTGAGTCTCGCCAACATTCCGTTTGTTGGTTCAGGAGTTTTGGGCTCAGCCGTTGGCATGGATAAGGATGTTGCTAAACGGTTGTGGCGTGACGCAGGTTTGCCGATGGCTGACTTTATTGTTTTTCGAAAATCTGATCTGAGGAAGATTCAGTTTCGTTCGATTGTGCGCAAACTCGGTCTGCCATTTTTTATAAAGCCTGCCGTCGCAGGCTCGTCTGTCGGCGTTCATAAAGTGACGAGTGCGAAACAGTTTACAGCGGCTCTGCGCGATTCGTTCTCGTACAGTCACAAAGTATTGATTGAACGAATGATTGTCGGTAAAGAAATCGAGTGCTCTGTTTTAGGTAACGAGCACCCGATTGTCTCTCTTCCAGGTGCGGTGATTCCCACCCACGGTTTTTATTCTTACGAGGCAAAGTATCTTGATGAGGATGGCGCGCATTTTGAAATTCCTGCTCCATTGCCAACGACTGTTGTAAAAAAAATTCATCGAATTGTGTTAGAGGCGTTTCAGGTTCTCGAGCTTGAAGGCATGGCGCGTGTTGATGGATTTTTGACGCCTAAAGGTGTGTTCATCCTGAACGAAGTGAATACCATCCCAGGTTTTACCAAGATCAGTATGTATCCAAAACTGTGGGAGGTGAGTGGTGTGAGTTATTCTGAGCTTATCGATCGACTTCTTCAGCTCGCAATTGCGCGTCATTACAGGGAACATGCCTTGAAAACCGTCCGACAATGATTTCCAGGTATGATAGACTAATGCTCACTATGACAAGAACATGGATCGATGAAACGACACAAAAAGTAGGCGAGACGGTGGTGCTCAAGGGCTGGGTGCATCGGCTGCGAAAAATGGGCGATAAGCTCGTATTTATTGACTTGCGCGATGGATCGGGCTTGGCGCAGGTGGTGTTTTATAAGCCAGATTTGGACGAGGCAACGTGTACGGCTGTGGATGAATTAAAGCCCGAGTTCGTCATCGAGGTTGAAGGCGTTGTGAATGATCGAGGAGCCAAGCAGGTGAATCCTGAGATGCTCACGGGGACGATTGAGATTGGCGCCAAGACGGTCAACATTTTGAATGCGGCGCTCACACCGCCGTTTCCGATCGATCAAGATTCCGCGAACGTCGCCGAGCACGTGCGCATGAAGTATCGGTACTTGGATTTACGCACGGAGCGCCTCCAGCATCATCTGCGCTTGCGCAGCCGGTGGGTGCAGGCGTGCCGAGAGTATTTGTTCCAGAATCGTTTCGTTGAAATCGAAACGCCGCTGCTCACCAAAGCCACGCCGGAAGGCTCGCGCGACTTTGTCGTGCCTTCGCGTCTGCAGCCGGGAAAATTTTTTGCGCTCCCGCAGAGCCCGCAGCAGTACAAGCAGCTCCTCATGTGCTCGGCCTTCGAGCGGTACTTCCAGACCGCGCGCGCCTTGCGCGATGAAGACCCGCGCGCCGACCGCGGGTTCGAGCACACGCAAGTGGACCTTGAGATGAGTTTTGTCGAGCGCGAGGACGTCATGCAGATGGTTGAGGGCATGGTGATCTCGGCTGCGGAGAAACTCGGTTTCACGATTCGCGAGAAGCCATTCCCGCGCATCAGCTACAAGGACGCGATGGCGAAGTACGGCGCGGACAAGTTTGATATGCGTACGGATGAAGAGAAGGCGGCGGGAGTGTTGGCGTACGCTTGGGTAGTTGACTTTCCATTTTTTGAGCGCGATACGAAGAGCGGCCGATGGACGTTCACACACAACCCCTTCTCCAATCCTCTGCCGGAGTTCCGCGACGACCTCTTGGCCGGCCGCAACATCGAGAACATCTTGACCTCGCAGTACGACCTGGTGTGCAACGGCTATGAGTCAGGCGGCGGCAGTATTCGCGCGCACGAGGCGGAAGTGCTGGAGGCGACGTATCGGGTTATGGGTTACAGCAAGGATGAGCTTACGGCGTCTGTCGGACACATGCTGGAGGCGTTCCGCTACGGTGCGCCACCGCATGGCGGGATCGCTCTGGGCGTGGAGCGCAACCTCATGAACCTCACGGGCGAGTCCGCGCTGCGCGAAGTGGTCGCGTTCCCGATGACGGCCTCAGGCACGACATCGGTGATGGAGGCGCCAACGTCCCTGGACGTCGAAACGTTGCTGGAACTCTCGATTAAAACCACAGAGAAAAAAAGCTGACGCGTATGTCTTTTGAGGTGAGGCTTGAGACGTTCGATGGGCCGCTGCACGTGCTGTTGGAATTGATCCAAACGTCCAAGCTCCCCATCACCGAAGTCTCGCTTTCGAAAGTTACGGACGACTACTTGCGTTACATCGACGCGCATGATGTGCCCGCTTCCGAGCTTGCGGACTTTCTCGTGATCGCCACGCGTCTCTTGCTCATCAAGTCTCAAGCGATTCTTCCCGGCCCCCTGGACGACGAACAGGAAGACGCCACCACGCTCGCGCTCCAGCTGCGTCTGTACCAAGAGTTCGTGGAGGCGTCCAAACATTTGGAGACGCTGTTCGATCGCGCGCAGCGATCGTTTGAACGAGCGCGCTGTGACGTGGTGAAACCCTCTCACATGGAGATTCCCCCAGGCGTGCATGCGGCCGCCTTGCGCGAGGCGTTCGCCGGACTTCTGCGCAGACTCGAACCGTTTTTCCGTTTGCAGGAAGCGGCGATCGAGCGCGTGGTCTCCGTGCAGGAGCGTCTGCGGGAGATCCATGAGGCCATTTTGAGCAAAGCGAAACTGACCTTTGCGCACTTCGCCGGCCACGGCCGTTCGCGCGTGGATGTGGTGGTCAGTTTTCTGGCGCTGTTGGAACTCGTGAAACAGCGAGTCGTGCGCGTCGTACAAGCGGATCCGTTCCAGGACATTGAAATTAAACGCGTTGACTAGCGTATGGTGATGACCATGATTGAGGCCGTCCTCTTTGCTGCCGCCAAACCCATCAAGCTGGCAGAACTTGAGAAGCACCTGGGGCTCTCCAGGGAAGTGGTTCGTGAGGCGCTCGATGCCCTCGCGAGCCGTCTGAACACCAGCGGCTCTGGGATTCATCTGATCGAGCACGACGGCGCCGTACAACTCGTCACCAACGCCGACCTCGGGGAGGCCGTGGCGAAGTTTTTGCGCGTGGAGGCATCAGGCCCGCTCACGCGCCCGAGTCTCGAGACGCTCACCATCATTGCCTACCGCGGGCCCATCACCAAACCCGAGATTGAGATGATCCGTGGCGTGAACTGCTCGCTCATCATCAGGAATCTGCTGATCCGCGGGTACATTCTCGAAGAGATGGACAAGGTAAAACTCCAACCGGTCTACACGCTCGCGCACGAATTTTTGCAGGCGCTGGGTATTCACAAGCTGCGTGAGCTGCCCGAGTATGAGGCGTTCCAAGGAAACGAAAAAATTACGGAGCTCTTGAGCCGTCAGAAAGAGGAGCCACCCGCCGTATGATCGCACGATTGTTTGTCCAACTCGTCTTAGCCAGTACGCTGTTTCAGTTTTTCCCCGCGGACGTGGGGGAGCTGGAGCGTCGTGCGGCGTCCGACGCACCCGAGCGCCGCACCTTTGACGTGCTTTCAAGCGGACGAACGCTCTCGCGCCTTCCCGCGTCCGCGGATCGCGCGCTGTCTCCCACGAAAATCGTGACGGCGAGCATGGGCGTGGTGACAAGCGCCGAGAGCGCCATCGTCATGGATCGCCGTTCCAGGGAAGTGCTGTATGAAAAAAATATTCAGGTGCCGCGCGCGATCGGCTCGATCACCAAGCTCATGACCGCGTACGTTTTTTTGCAGGGCCGTCCGGATGTGAACGCCCCCGCGACCATCACCGCGGCAGATGTACGGCTGGGCGCCGCGCTGCATGTGTCCGTGGGTGAAACGGTTACCGTGAAGAATCTGCTGGAGGCGAGCCTCGTGGGATCGGACAACACGGCGACGATGGCGATCGCGCGGCTCTCGGGCCTCTCGCTGGGAGATTTCGTCGCGCGCATGAACGAGGAAGCGGCGTTCATGGGGATGCAAGAGACAACGTTCGCGGACCCCACGGGGCTCTCCTCCGACAACGTGTCGGTGGTGACGGACCTGGCCCGCATGTTCGACGTCGTGCTTGAAAACGAAACGATCAGGGACATCACTCAGCGGTCTTCGGTCACCATGACCGGTTCTTCTGGCCGGACCTACACCATCGAAAGTACGGACGAACTTTTGACGTCCTTCGTGAACCAGGCACCCTACAAAATCGTCGGTGGCAAGACGGGATTCCTTCCCGAGGCAGGGTACACGCTCGGCTCGATTTTTTCCCGCGAGGGAGAAGGGGACGTGATCGTCGTGGTGCTCGGGTCCGAATCGAAAGAAGGACGCTTTCAGGATGTGAAGTCGCTTGCCGTCTGGGCGTATCAAACCTTTACCTGGTCGTCGCTATGATCGAGACGATTTTTGCCTGGGCCTCGGGGCTTCCCGCAGAGCTTGCCGCGGCCTTGCTGGCGAGTCTCCCTATCACCGAGACGCGGCTCGCGCTGCCTTTCGCAATCTTCGCTTTGCACCTGGCTCCCTGGAGCGCCTTCTTAGCAACACTCATCGGAAACCTGTTACCGGTGCCGTTCATTTTTGCGCTCCTCACGCCGGCCTTGCGCCTTATCCACGTCCGCTTCCCTCGTCTGGACGACTGGTTTCTCCGCTGGCGTGCCACGCAAGAAAAAAAATTCGGCGAGAGCTACTCGAAGTGGGGCGCGTTCTTTTTGTTTCTGTTGGTGGTGACGCCGGGTCCGGGCACGGGCGTGTGGACCGCGAGCGCCTTGGCCGTGCTGTTCCACATTGACCTGCGGCTCTCGGCGCTCTCGATCGTGTGCGGCGCCATCGTGGGCACGCTCGCGATCCTTGCCGTGACGCAGGGTGTGTTTGTCGGCTTAAATGTCCTATGAGGATCGCCATAGACGGAACAACGCTGTGCGCGCCAGACGGTTCCCGCGGAGCGGGGATTGAGCATTACACCTGGTCCATCGTGAGAGCCCTCCTGCAGGCAGGCGGCCCGCACGAGTTTTTTCTCGCCACGCCGCCAGCGCTCTCCCGCGTCCACCGCCGCGCGCTGCAAGGGTTCAGTCCGCGCGTGACCCTCTTGCCGTCATTCGGTCCCAAGCTGTCGTTTGTTTCTCGCCACGCGCTGTTGCCTCTGCGATTTTGGCTCTCCCAGTGCGACGTGTTGTTCTCGCCCATGGGACAGATCCCGCTTCTGTGGCGCGGCAAGAGCGTGGTGACTGTGCATGATCTCGCCATCTATGAGCATCCCGAGTGGTTTCCCGAGGGGCAGGATGTTTCCGTGCGCACGTTGGTGCCCAGGAGCCTCGAGCGCGCGACCCGCGTGATCGCTGTGAGCCTCGCCACTCAGGAGAAACTTCATCAGTTGTTCCCAACAACCGCGAGCAAGACGCGCGTGGTGCCTGAGGGGGTGAGTCTGGGAGAGGCCTACGAGGCCCTCAAGCAGACCGACGAGGGGAGCCGGCGCTTCCCGTTCGATCGCGACCTGGTGCTTTTTTTGGGCACGCTTGAACCGCGCAAAAATCTCGTGAATGCGTTTCTTGCGTTCGATCAGTTTTTGCAGAGCCATCCCGAACAAGCCTCGTGCGTGCGGCTGGTGGTGGCAGGGAAGAAGGGCTGGCGCATGGGCGAGATCGAAAATGAACTCATCCGAGTGAACCGCGCCTGGCGGGAAGCAGAGCCCAACGGTGTCATTCAATTTTTGGGGCCCGTGACCGAGGAGGAGAAATGGAACCTGCTGGCGCGCGCTTCCTGCCTCTTGTATCCCTCCTATGACGAAGGCTTCGGCCTGCCGGTGTTGGAGGCCATGGCCGTTGGTACTCCTGTGATCGCATCCACTCGCGGAGCGTTGCCGGAGGTGGGCGGCGACGCGGCGATGTACGTGGATCCTGAGGACACCGAGGCGATGTCGTTCGCGCTCTCGCAGTGCTTGCTCGTCCCCGAGGGCGTGCGGGAGCTCAAGGAGATGGGCCTCAAGCGCGCGGCCCAGTTTAGCTGGGAGCGCGAGGCGAAAGAGACGTTGAAGGTGATAGAGGAAGCAGCACAAATAAAAACGAGGCCGTGAGGACCCCGTTTTTTCTTGCCGCTATTTTTTATCCAGCCCCAGAGCGCGGTGGATCCAGCACCAGCCCAGGAAGCTTTCGACCAGCGAGATCCAGGCGATGACCAGGACGACAACGTTCGCCCAGTCAGCGGTGAACGTCGGGGCCCAGGGACCGAGCCACCAGAAGGCGAGCGCGAATCGCAGCACGCGATCCGTCACATCGAGATTGCGTTTGAGCATAGGAAAAATGAAGTGGATTAGAATTTTGTTTGGAGGTAGGCAATCAACACGATCTGGGCGAGCAGGGCGTAGTAGAGCGGCACATCGCCCTTACGTTTCACAAAAAAATCATGGAAGTAAAAATGCATGCGGTTGAACCCTCGCAGCATCGGCGACTTGGTGAGGTCATAGAGACCCACGAGCAGGTCCGGCAAGACGCCGCCGACGATGCCCCAGCTGAAGGTGCGCAGAGAATAGATGTCGCGCGTGTTGGCGATGAGCAGGACGAAGAACAGCGCAAAAACGGCGTCGACCATCACATAGGCCACGGCCTGCCGCCGCCGGCGCTTGTGGATGCGGAAATTGTCCGCCAGGCCCGTGTCGCCGTGGGGGACCATGTCGATGAGAAAGTGCGAGAGAAAGCCGAAGACGAAGGCGAGGGCCGGGTTTCCTGTGGCGTGTCCAATCACAGCCCCGAGCGTTGCATGGGTCGTTAGCGTCATAATGGATTGGCCTCAGGATAGCACAAAAGCGTTAAGGAAAAAAGGACGTTGTTGCTTCCCTGAGAGCGTGGGCGTATGTTGTCCTGGTGGCAACAACAACCCGAGACGGGAAACGGCGCTTTGCTTAGCAGAGGGAACGCCAAGCAAGAAAGACACTCGTTTTTTTCTGGACGAGATTTTTGTTCTGTTATTCAGAGCTAACAAAAAAGACCCCGACACATCGGAGTCTTTTTTTGGTGCCGCGGGAGGGAATCGAACCCTCACATGGTTGCCCATACAGGATTTTGAGTCCTGCGCGTCTACCAATTCCGCCACCGCGGCGTATGCGTTACAAAATATCTTTAAAAAAATTGAGATGCGAAGTGCTGGAGGAGAAAAAAGGCCGAGTCGTAGGTCAATCCTACGGTGAGGTCTTTTTTCTCCGAAGCACGAGCAGATCGGTTTTTTAAAGATATTTTGGTAGCTGGGGAGGGAGTCGAACCCTCGACCTCGGGCTTATGAGTCCCACGCTCTAACCAACTGAGCTACCCAGCCATACGTTGAGGCAGGGAAAATATAACGAATCTTTTTAAGTCTGGCAAGAGGAGCCGCGCGAAAAAGAAAACTCGCGCGGGAGGGCGCGAGGAGCTAGTCGTCGTTTTGTTTCAGGAGAAGCGCGATGGCTTCTGTGGCCGGAAGGCGGGAGGCTTGCGCGAACTTGGCCTGGTGCCGTGCCCGCATCTGTTCGAGAGCTCGGTCGTTGGCGATCTTCATGCCGAAGACGCCGTACATCTGGAGGAAGAACGCGATCCCGGCGATCACGATGATCATGAAGCTGGTCACACCTGGCTGAACGTCCAGCAGCAAGAGGATCATCCCCACGGGGATGATAGCGACGATCAATCCTGCTCCCACCAGGAACAAACGCATGACAGTCTCCTTGATCTTGGGTGGAGGTTCATAAGAGTAGTGCAGGAGGAGCGGATTGTTAATGCGTGCCGTGTCAAAACAAAAATCCCGTCGCAAAGCGACAGGGTGTTTGTTGCGGGGGCCGGATTTGAACCGGCGACCTCTTGGTTATGAGCCAAGCGAGCTGCCAGGCTGCTCTACCCCGCGGCATAGTTATAATGGATCGTGAGGGGACTGTCAAACAATCGCGCGCTTCTGTCCGCTGGGGATCTCGGGTATAATGACTCAGCGAAGTATGGCGCACATCATTTCGGTCGTGAATCAAAAAGGAGGCGTGGGGAAAACGACCACGGCTTTGAATTTGGCCGCGTATTTATCGGAGCTGGGGAAGTTCGTGCTGCTCGTGGACTTGGATCCTCAGGCCAATGCGACCTCGGGGCTTGGGCTGGATCACAAAACACTCCCGGCCGGCGTGTATGAGGGGCTCGTGGGCAGCCATGCGATCCGGGATCTGATCTACAAGACAAGCCATGAGGGACTTCGCATCCTTCCCGCCACGCAAGCGCTGGCCGGCGCCTCGGTGGAATTGGTGAACGCACAAGAGCGCGAGCATTTTTTGCGCAAGGCGCTTTTGGAGGTCAGGAACGACTACGACTACATCTTCATCGACAACCCGCCGTCGTTGGGCATGCTTACCATCAACGGACTCGTCGCCGCCGACTCCGTGTTGATTCCCGTGCAGGCGGAATATTTTGCGCTGGAAGGCTTGAGCCAACTCCTCAATACCGTCAACCTCGTGCGCGAGAATCTGAAACCGACGCTCGAGATGATGGGAGCGGTCATTACCATGTATGACGGACGCACGAGGCTTTCCAAAGAGGTCCTGGAGGAGCTCTATCGCTATTTCCCGGACAAGATTTTCCGTTCCGTAATCCCGCGCTCGGTGCGCTTGGCCGAGGCGCCTTCCTTCGGCAAATCTATTTTTCATTACGATCCTTCCTCCAAAGCGGCAAAAGCCTACGAGCGGTTGGCGAAGGAATTTATTCTCCGCGAGGAGGGAAGACTATGAGTGCACAGTCCGCATTAGGTCGAGGACTTGGTTCCTTGATTCCGCACAAGCAAACCATTACCGAACAAGTGATCCCGTCGGCGCGCACGGAGGTGCTCGAGGTACCGGTCGGCGACATCCATGAGAATCCGCGCCAGCCGCGGCAGCATTTTTCTCCCGCGGATCTGGAAGATCTGATCGGCTCCATCAAAGAGCACGGCATCATGCAGCCTTTGGTAGTGACTCGCGATTCCGGCACGTTTGAATTGATCGCGGGCGAACGCCGACTGCGCGCTGCGCGCACGCTGGGATTGAAAACCGTCCCGGTCATCGTGCGCCGCGCCACCGATCAGCAAAAGCTGGAACTTGCGCTCATTGAAAATATCCAGCGCCAGGACTTGAACGCCGTGGAAGAGGCACTCGCATACCGCGCGCTGACCGACGAGTTTAATCTCACCCAAGAGATGGTCGCCAAGCGCGTGGGCAAGAGCCGCTCCAACGTGGCCAACATCTTGCGTCTTTTGGACCTCTCGCCGGACATGCTTGCCGCTTTGCGCGACGGCCGGCTCACGAAGTCTCATGGCCGCACACTCTTGGCCGAACCGGACGAAGCCAAGCGCGAGCTCTTGTTTAAACAGATGCTCCAAGGCGGCGTGAGCGTGCGTGAGGCCGAAGCCCGCGTGGCGCCGTCGCATCGGTTCAAGGCCAAGGCCGCGGCGAAGAAGGATCCAAATCTCCTCTCACACGAGAAGCATCTGAGAGAGGTGCTGGGCACCAAGGTTGAGATCAAGGAATCAGGCGGGAAGGGGGCGATCACGATCGCGTTTTACTCGCGAGAGGAACTGCTTGGGCTCTTGGATCAGTTATCTGGATTTTAAAAATAAACAGGGAGTAGCTCCCTGTTTATTTTTTTCGTCCCAGTACGCCCGCGAGCCATCCAGAGACGGAGCGCGCGGTTGCGTCTTTGATTTTGTTGCGCGCATGGCGGGTCTTCACAAATTTGAGCCAGTCCGGGTTCGGTCCTCGGCGATTTTTGTCTGTAAGGATGTCCACGATGTCGCCTGAGGTGAGGGACGTATCGAGGTTGCGCATGACCTCGTTCACGCGTACGGCCGTGCACTTGTTGCCGACCTCGGAGTGAATGGCGTAGGCGAAGTCAATGGGCGTGGCGCCCTCCGGCAGGTCGATGACGTCGCCCTGGGGCGTGAAGACAAAGATGCGGTCTTTGAACACGTCGATCTTCATGATCTCGAGCTGCTCCATGAAGTCTTTTTTGTTCTGGAGCTCTTTTTGGATTTGGGCCAGCTCGTCCATCCAGTGCGTGTGCTTCACAGGCTTGTGCGAGCCTTCCTTGTATCGCCAGTGTGCGGCGATACCGTACTCGGCCAGCTCGTGCATCTCCTCGGTGCGGATTTGGAACTCGACGATCTCGCCGTTCTCTGTGAACACGGTTGTGTGCAGCGACTGGTAACCGTTGGGTTTGGGTTGCGCGATGTAGTCTTTGATGCGCCCGGGCACAGGCCGCCACTGCTGATGCATGAGCCCCAGAACCGTGTAGCATTCCTCTACGTCGCTCACCAGAATACGGATCGCAATCAAGTCGTAGATTTTACTCAGGTCCCCTTGGTAGCGATTCAATTTTTTGTAGAGGCTATAGAGACGTTTCACGCGGCCGTGCACCTGGAAGTCCTCCACGCCCGTATGCGAGAGCAGTTTTTCCACCTGGTCGATGATGCGGCTCACATACGCACCCTTCTCGCGCACCTTGATGTCCATGATGTTTTTCATGCGCTCGTACTCCTTGGGGAACAGGTAGGCAAACGATGCGTCTTCCAGCTCGCCCTTGATCTCGCTCATGCCCAAGCGTCCGGCGATGGGCGCGAAGATCTCCAGGGACTCGTGGGCGATGCGCTGCTGTTTGTGCTTGGGCTGTCCGTAGAGCGTTTCCAGATTGTGGAGCCGGTCGGCGAACTTCATGAAGACGACGCGCACGTCGCTGGCCATCGCCAAAAACATCCTGCGCATGTTCTCCGCATACCGCTCAGCCCCGCGGTACCGGATGCTGTGCTTGAGCTTGGTGACGCTCTCGACCAGCGAGGCAATGTCGTCGCCGAACTGCGTGCGGATGGTTTCGATTTGAACGTCTGAATCCTCCGCGACGTCATGCATGAGGGCCGCGGCGATGACGTTCAAGTGTAGTCCCATTTCCGCGAGCTTGTAGGCAACGGCCACGGGATGGGAAATAAAATCATGCCCCGTGAGGCGCTTCTCGCCTTCGTGCGCGTTCTTTGCGACCAGGTAGGCGCGGCGTAGCGTGGCGAGGTCCGGGGCCTTGTAGGTTTTTTGGACGAGCTGTTCGAGCTCTTCGTAGGTGCGGACGATTTCACTCATGCACCGTACGATACTGCGGCTGATGCCCAAGTGTCAAAAGACGTTTGTGGTTGACGCGCGCGTTTTTTTCTGATAGGTTGAGGACAGTTTAGCTATCCTTTATGACAGAAACAGAAGGAATAAACAGTCAGGAATCGAAGGCCGCGGAGCCTGTGTTTGTGATGCCGCCTGGCAGAGGCGAACCACGAGCGGCCACGGAGGGCGACCCAGGCGCTGTGGTTGAAGACCCATCAGTGAAGGCCGCGCAAGCGAGGGCACAGGAGCGGGCAGCCGCGTTGGCGGAACTGAATTTTGAAGATTATCTGGAAGGTGAGGAGATGGAGGACGTCGATGATCTGCCGGAGTATGACGAGGAGGGGAATGTCATTCCCAGAGCAAAATCGCCGAAGGGTTTTTTGCCGAAGGTCCTTTGGTACGGTGGACGTCTTGACGAGGCGGCGGTCATGGCAGGAGTCATGAAGGAAGCTCGTTGGTATCATCGGCAGACTCTGTCGCTTACAGACCGCCTCGCACTCAAGTTGAGCGGCTGGGGAGACAAGCTCCTGCAAAGCTCCGGCGTGCCGTTTGCCAAGTCCCTTGGCGGCGGTCTTGATTGGCTCGTGGGTCTCTTTGTGAGTGAAAAATCGTTGGCCGAGCTGATAGACAAAGAACGTAAAGAAAAATTGAAAGCCAGGAAGAAAGTGCTGGAGGACTTGCGCAAGGAACGGGAGAAGATGGAAAAGAAACAAGACGCGGCCGCAAAAAAGAAAAAGGGGAAGGAGGAGAAGAAACGAAAGCTGAAGAAGATCTTTGGAGAGAAGGCGGCGGAGGCGATTGAGGAAGCCACGGAGAGCGACGAAGAGGAGAACGGGGAAGAAGAGAAGAAAGAGAAGGAGGAATAAAAAACGGGCTTATGCCCGTTTTTGCTTTTTCCCTCTGGTGAACTTTGATGGTCCGCGCGCGCGCTTTTTTGCCAAGAGGTCGATGGCGTCCTCGCGCGTGAGACCTTCTGGGCTGTATTTTTTTCCGAGAGAAGCATTGGTTGTGCCGTCGGTGAGGTAAGGACCGAAGCGTCCGTGCTTCAAGAGGATCACGCCGTTGGAGGCTGGGTCCTCGCCGAACTCGGCGATCGGCGTTTTCATTTTCTGTTTCAGCTCGCGGGATTCTTTCAGGAGTGCGCGGGCTTGCTCAAGCGTGACAGTGAGCGGGGAGAGCGGCTCTTTGATCGAGGCGTACACCTCGCCGGCTTTCGCGTACGGACCGAAGCGTCCGACCGCGACGGTAATCGTTTCGCCCTCCTCGGTTGTCCCGAGGGTTTTTGGAAGGGAGAGACAACTCAGAGCTTGCTCAAGCGTGACCGATTCGATGTTCATGTCCTTCATGAGGCTCGCGCTCTTGGGTTTTTCTTTCCCCGCGTCCTTGTCGGCCTTGGTGAACGTCCCCAGCTGGACGAAGCCGCCGAAGCGTCCCGTCTTGGCAATGACGGGCAGCCCGCTTGCGGGATCCGTTCCCAGCACCTTGTCTGGCATGATGTCCTCGCGTTTCAGCTCTTTTGTTTTTTCCTCCAGCGTTTTATGGAACGGCTTGTAGAACGCCTCGAGTGTCGGTACCAGCTCGACGGTGCCTTCCGCGATCTCGTCCAAGGTCGCTTCCATCTTGGCTGTGAAGGCGTAGTCGATGATGGAAGGGAAGTGGTTGACCAGCAGATCGCTCACGATCATGGCGATGTCGGTGGGCGCGAGTTTTTTGTTTTCATCGCGCTCCACGTAGCCGCGATCGATGATCGTGGTGATGGTAGGCGCGTAGGTGGATGGTCGTCCGATCCCGAACTCCTCCAGCGCTTTCACGAGCGTCGCGTCCGAGTAGCGCGCCGGTGGCTCGGTGAAGTGCTGCGTGGGGACGATCGTTTTGGTCTCCACCTTGTCGCCTTGCGCGAGATCCGGCAGGATTTTTTCTTTCGTTGACTGATAGACCTTCATGAACCCGTCGAAGGCGACCGAGCTGCCGTTTGCGCGCAGGCCGTAGGATTTGGCGGTAAGGTCCACGGCGGTTCGATTCAATTCAGCCGCGGGGAGCTGGGACGCGAGTGTGCGGCGCCAGATGAGGTCATAGAGTTTCCATGCGCGTGGCTCAAGCTCCCCGCGCACAGAGTCGGGCGCACCCTCCACGCTTGTGGGACGGATGGCTTCGTGCGCTTCCTGCGCGCCTTTTTTGTTGGTCTTGTAGCGCTGGGCGCCACGGGCGTACGGCGCGCCGAAGGTCGCCTGGACGTAGTGCTGCGTTTCCTCCAGAAATTTTTCCGCGAGGTTCAGGGAGTCGGTACGCATGTAGGTGATGCGGCCGGTCTCGTAGAGCTGCTGGGCGAGCCGCATCGTCGCCTTGGCGCTCATGCCCAGCTTCGTGTTGGCGTCGATTTGCAAAGTGGATGTAGTGAAGGGCGTGGGTGGCGCTTTCTTCACGCGTTTCTTTTCAACGGCTGCGACCGTCATGGGTACACCCGCGAGGTCGTCCACCAGGACCTGCGCCTGCTCGCGCGTCGTGATCGCCATCTTGTCGAGTTTTTTTCCGTCGCGCGTTTCCAGTTTCGCCGGAAAGTCCATATCGTCCTTGGCGAGCGTAGCGTCGATCGTCCAGAACTCTTCAACCGTAAACGCGCGACGTTCTCGTTCGCGTTCGACTACGAGCCGCATTGCCACGGACTGCACGCGCCCGGCCGAGAGTCCGCGACGCACCTTCTGCCACAAAAACGGCGAGAGCTCGTAGCCCACGAGGCGGTCGAGGATGCGGCGCGCCTGCTGCGCGTCCACGAGGTGCGCATCAATCACGCGCGGATGCGCGACCGCTTCATCAATCGCGCTTTTGGTAATTTCGTGGAACGTGATGCGCTTGGCCGTGTCCTCATCCAGCCCCAGAGCCTTGGCCAAATGCCACGCGATCGCTTCCCCCTCTCGGTCTTCGTCCGTTGCCAGGTACACCTCATCGGCCGTCTTCACCGCCGCTTTCAATTCTGTCACGTGCGGTTTGCTCTTGGGAGGGATCGTGTAGGTCGGTTCAAAGTCATGCTCCACGTCCACCCCCAGTTTGCTCTTGGGCAAATCCCGAATGTGGCCAAACGAAGAAAGCACGCGGTACTCGCCGCCGAGATATTTCGAGATCGTTTTTGCTTTCGTCGGTGACTCGACGATGAGAAGTTTGGAAGGCATGTGGTCTACAAGCTACAAGTTTAAGGATGTTCTCGTCAAGCGCGCGCAAAAAAATTTCCTCCGTGGTGGCGCACCGCGCCTTTGATTTCCATGAGCGTGAGCACGCTGGTCGTCTTTTGCGCTGGCATCTGCGTGGCGCGGATGAGCTCGTCCAAATGAATGGGCATGCTGCCAAGGCGTTCCCAGACGAGTGTTTCTTCTTCGCCTCGCGGCTGGTAGGCGTTTTCCACAGGTTGTGGCACGGCTTCCAGGCCAAAAATGTCTTGGGCGCAGCTCGCGGGCGTGGCGCCCAGCTTGATGAGGTTGTGCGGACCCTCCGAGGTTTGCGAGTAGATGGAGCCAGGGACGGCATACACCTCTCGGCCGCTCTCCAGCGCGCAGCGAGCGGTGATGAGGGATCCAGACTTGAGCGCGGCTTCCACCACCAGCGTGCCATGGCACAGCCCCGCAATGATCCGATTGCGGAATGGAAAGTGAGACTTGAGCGGCAAGGTCCCCAGTGGGAACTCCGAGATGAGTGCGCCGCCTTGCGACAAGATTCTGGAAGCGAGCGCGCGGTTAGCCGATGGATAAATACTCTGTTCGTCCACGCCCGATCCCAGCACGGCCAGAGTGGTCCCGTCGGCGGCGAGCGCGGTGTCATGAGCGATCGCGTCGATGCCATAGGCGAGTCCCGAGACCACCACCACGCCGGCTTGTGCCAAGGGTTTCACAAGGTCTTGGGTCACGCGCGTGCCGTAGTCGCTCGCTTTGCGCGAACCCACCACGGCCAGATGGCGACGCGCAGGATCCGGCAGAGCGCCACGCACAAATAAAACAGCCGGCGGGTCGTAGATTTCTTTCAGCAGAGGCGGATAGATGTCGTCCTTGAGCGTGACCGCCTGGACGCCATGGATCTCCAGCTCGCGCATGAGCGCCTCCGGATCGATATGAATGCGTTCGCCCAGGAAGTGGCTGGCGATTTTGGGTTCGATGCCCGCTTCGACCAGCTCGCCCGCGGAGGCCTCAAACGCGCGCTTCATCGTCGGAAAATGGCGCATGAGCCGCTCCATGCGCACCGCGCCGAACGAACGAAATTGCACAAGCGCAACCCAGTACGCTCTGTCCTCAGGCGCGATGCTCACAGAAAGGTTTCGATTTTTTCCAGGGCGAGCGCGATCACGGACGGGAGCGCGTCCGTTTCCTGGGTCCTCCAGGGCTGCAGCACGAACGTCTCCAGCGGCACGTCTTTATGTTGCGGACGTCCAATCCCGATGCGCAGCCGCGCCACGGCCGTCTTCTTGGGAAGTTGGGTCAGGATCGATTCCATCCCGCGGTGTCCGGCAGAGGAGCCGTTCGTTTTCAGGCGCACGTCGCCGAATGGGAGGTCCGCGTCGTCGTAGATGACCAGAAGCTCCGCTGGCTTCACGGGGAACTTGTTCAAGAGAGCCGCCACGCTTTTCCCGCTCGCGTTCATAAAGGTCTGCGGCTTCACGATCAGGAGACGCTCGCCGTGCCACTGTGCCTGCGCGATTTCAGAGGCGATCGCGCGCTTGGGCGTGAACCGAGCGTCCAGTTGTTTGGCGAGCGCGTCTACAACAAGAAACCCGATGTTATGTCGCGTGTGCTCGTATTCTTTGCCTGGATTGCCGAGGCCGATGAGGGTTTTCATAGATCTACCTTGACTTTTTTATCAAGGTGATTTATCTTTTACGTATCACCACGAAAGAGACCCTTGTACGGATACGTCCGTACCGGGGGCTCTTTTATTTTGGGCGATATGAAAGTTTATGCTTCACATCATTCAAACAGAGGATCGGGACGCCGGTCTTTTTGAGGAGGATTGAGCACTTCTTTAATGGCGCAGGAGAAACGACGATACACGAAATGGATTTTTCTAACCAGAAATTTACCAGAGGTGCGTAGTCGCCGTCGCTTGATACGAGGACGGCTTTTGTGATGCCCATCTCGAAATGGTTTCTGACAGCCTGAAGCACCAAATCAGCGTCACAGTTTCCTTTCGCCTTTCCCGTACCATCGTATACCACTTCTTTGAAGATCAGTTTATATCCAGAGTTTTGGAGAGATGTGTACAGGGCAGCGTATTTTGGCATGAGACCAATAAAGATGCAGGCTTCATCGACGGTATACTTTTGGCGGATCCAAGAACGAAATTTTCGATAGTCCAATTTCCAACCCAGACCAGCGACTCCTTTGTGGAGGTTCGCAGCATCAATGTAGGCGATCGTTGCTGGATGGTTTTCCATGTGAACGATTTTAATCTGACACCGCACTCGCCAATCGGATATCAATCGTCAAGGGTGTACCTTCGAGTTTGAAATGTTCGCGCAAGCGGTTTTCAAGATAACGGATGTAGCTGGCGTTGAGAGTGTCCGTGCGCTTCGCTTTGATAATGAGATCAAACGACGGCGGCGCGTGGCGCGTTTGCTTCATGCCCAGGACTTTTGGCGCCCAGGGGCCGTGGCCGACCACCGGAGCGAATTGCCGGACCGCAACGTCCAGAAACTTTTTCAGCTTCTCCTGATCGATATCGATGCTTCTATTTTTATTCACGAGGTCGATGGCGTCAAACAAGCTCTGCACGCGTTGCGTGGAGAGGGCCGAGACGAAGTGCACCGGCGCCCAGGCCAGGAAGGGGAGCGACGCGGCGATGTATTCGCGGTACTGGTTCATCGTATTCGTCTCCTTGTCTGCGATGAGATCCCATTTGTTGACGACGATGAGAACCGCCGAGCCAGAGTGTTTCAAAAACCCGGCGAGAACTTTTTCCTGCGTGCCGATTTTTTGCGTGGCGTCCAACACGAGCAGTGTAACGTCGGCCAGCTTCACCACCAGCTCGTTGCGTTTCACGGCCTCGTGTTCCAGCCCGCCAGCCTTGCGAACCTTCGCGTGCTTGCGCATGCCGGCCGTGTCGATGAAGATGTATTTTTTTTCTCCGCGCTGGAAGAGCGTGTCGTTGGGCTCGCGCGTGGTGTGCTCGATGGGGCTCGTGATGAACCGCTCCTCGCCGATGAGCGCGTTCAGGAGCGTTGACTTGCCCACGTTGGGTTTGCCGATGACAGCGACTTTGATGCCTTCCATCTTGAGCGGGTCCACCGGCGGCCGGCCGATGTCCGCGAGCTTCTCGTAGATCACGTCCAGCAGATCGCCCACGCCGGTTCCACGCGTGGCCGAGATCGGGAGCGGCTCAGGGAGCCCGGGGAAGCGCCACATGGAATCCGACACGCTCAGTCGTTCACTTGTTTTCTCCGCCTTGTTGCCCACGACGATCACCGGCTTGCCCGATTTGCGAAACCGATCCGCGAGTGCGCGCTCCTCCGGAATCGTCCCGGCCTTCATGTCCAGCACGAACAAAAGGAGGTCTGCCGTTTTCATCGCGATGTCCGCCTGCTTCACAATGTTGCGTTCGATCTCGTCTTTCTGGTTCACGTCCAAGCCGCCCGTATCGATCAACCGAATCACCGTGCCGCGCCACAGGCAGTCGCCCTCGTTGCGGTCGCGGGTGGTCCCAGCGGTCGGAGAAACAAGCGCCTTCTGGGTTTCAAGAAGGCGGTTGAACAGCGTGGATTTTCCGACATTCGTGCGGCCGACGAGGGCCACGACTGGGAGATTATTCATATCGCCACCAGTCTATCACAAAACCGCCTCTTGATGAGATTGAGGCGGTTGAATTTGAGGTCACAAATAACAACTTCAAGTTTAGTACCTCGCAAGCAAGCTTGCGCTCTCTCCCAAAATCACCAAAAAGTCCACGTCTTGCTCGATTACGAGCATCTCATAGTCTTCGCTGGTGAGAGCAATCTCTTTGGGAACGATCTCGCCGCTGTAGAGCCAGCCGGTGGCTGACAGCGTGACGTCCGCCTTCAGGTAATCGCGAAGGGCTTTGAGTTCTTCTGCGCGCTGGCCGTTGGTGAGGTCGTAGATGACTGTGTGTTCGTAGTCACGAGAAGCGGCATTCCCGACGCGGGCAACATCAAACCCCTGGCCGTCCAAGAGTTGCGATGCGCGGAAGGCGAGGCCGGTGATGTTGGTGCCGTTTTGGATTTCGATGCGGACGAACTTTGGTTTTTCCTCTGGCGCGGCCGCGAAGGTGGCGTTTAGCTCATCATCGGCGACGAAAATATTGTCCGCGATGCGCTGGAGCGGCAACCAGTCGTCGTTTTTGGGCAGGAGCAGGTAGGCGCCGTTCAAGACGGTTGCGTACAGCGGAGAAGACTCGGAGGCATCGATCACATGGTTGGTGATGCTTTGCGTGTCGAGACTCTTGAGCTCTTTGGCCAAGCGGACGATTTCCCAGGCGTTCAAGTTGGTGGAGATGTTTTCCTCCAGCGCGTTCATCATCTTGGTGATGCGGCTGGGGTTCAAGAAGGTCGAGGCGGAAAGCACCTTGTCTTTGACCGCTAAGATAATTTTTTGCTGGCGCTTGGAGCGCGCGAAGTCCGAGCCCTCGCCGTTATTGCCATGGCGCGAGCGCGCAAACTTGAGCGCGGTTTCGCCTTCCATGTGCGTCCAGCCCTCGGAGAAGGTGATGGACTCAAAGCGGCAGGAGTAGTCAGGGACGACTTCGACCGTGTTGAGCGGGAGGTCGGATGGGACGGATGGGTCGGATGGGACGTCCGGATCGATCTCGAGAATTTGTGCGAGCTCACCGGATTCTTCGACGGTACTTTCCTCCTCACCCTCTCCTTCAAACCCGCAGCCGTCGTACTCTCGTCCGAGCGTTGGGTACTCTGGATCCGTGAAGCTGTTCTCGACATAGACGTCGACTCCACCGATGGCGTCGATAAACTCTGCGAAGCCGTCGAAGTCCACGCGCAGGTAGTAGTGGATGTCTTCGTCCAGCACGTCTCCAATCACTTGAGAGGCAAGGGCGGGCCCGGAACCAGGCTCGTCCATCTCCCCATAGGCGTTGGCGTGGTTCACCTTGCTGTAGCCGTAGCCGGGGATGGGCACGCTCATGTCGCGGGGCAAGGACATCATGCCGATCGCGCCAGTGGACGGCTGAAAGCTCGCAAACACAATCGTATCGGTGAGCTGCGGGCCGTCATGGCCTTCTCCGCCGATGCCCATGAGCAACACATTCACACGATCGTCGTCCTCGCCCGCGAGCTCACGCCCACCGGAGGTTACGAGTTGCTTGATGGTGGCCATGAGCGAGAAGTCCGTGGGCGCGTTGGATTCGGAGGTGGTGGTGACTTGGTAGGAGAAGATCATGCCGGCGGTGGCGGCGATCACGACCGCGAGCGTGAGGTGGCGGCCAAAAAAAAGAACCCTCGGTCGTAGCCGTCCTATGGGCGAGGCGGGCGAGCCCGGCGCTCGCCTTGGCACGCGTAGGTGATATTTTTGTTTCAGCAAGTCAATCTTGGCGCGCTCCATAATTCGTGTCTTCATTGTAGCGGGAACGCAGAGAACGGGCAACCTCTTGTCTGGAGAAAAGGTTCGTGGTATTTTCGACCGTGTTAAAGGAGCAAAAATTGCGGGCGTGTAGCTCAGCTGGTTAGAGCGCTGTCCTCACACGACAGATGTCAGAGGTTCGAGTCCTCTCACGCCCACCAAAAAAGATCCTATTTTCGTGAGGATCTTTTTTGTTTGGAGAGTTGCTCTTGCCAGAAAAACCTGATACGCTGGAAACGATTTTTATGCATAGCCGCTTTTCAGGCTTGGAAGACAAACTCTACACGCGTTTCGGGCCCACGGGCGGAGCGATTCTCGCTTTTCTGCTTGAGGTGGTGCAGATCGTGGTGATCTCAAGCGCCATCATCATCCCCATTCGTTATTTTTTGATCCAGCCGTTCTATGTGAAAGGGGCGAGCATGGAGCCCAACTTCTACGATCATGAGTATCTCATCATCGACGAACTCTCGTATCGCTTCCGCGATCCCATGCGCGGCGAGATCGTCGTATTCCGCTACCCGCGCGACCCCAGCCAGTTTTTCATCAAGCGCGTGGTGGCGCTCCCGGGCGAGACGGTGGAGATCACCGATGGGCATGTGTTCATCTATAATGACGAACATCCAAACGGCCTGCGCTTGGAGGAGCCGTACTTGGACGGGGAGAGGACCAACGGAAAAGAACGCGTGACGCTGGGAGGCGATGAGTATTTCGTCCTGGGAGACAATCGCGACTCCAGCCTCGACTCTCGTAGCTTCGGCACGCTGGATCGCGACAACCTGATCGGCCGCGTCTGGGTGCGCGGCTTGCCGCTCTCGCGCCTGTCGACCTTTGATCTACCGGTTTACAATCTTTAACGTGTACGGCTATGCCTTTTAGAAAAAAATCTGCCGCGCCGAAAAAAGTTTCCGTTCCAGAAAAGGAATCAGCGCCCGTCGCGGCCGCGCCAACAGAAGAAGAAGGAGGTAACTCCAAAAACCCCGAGCTCTTGCGCGGGTTCCGCGACATCATGCCTGAGGAGCAGGGGAGGTGGAACTTGGTGCGCGACACCGTGCGCAAGCTCGCGGAGGCGTATAGCTTTGACCGCATCGACCTGCCGATTCTCGAACGCGCGGATTTATTTTTGCGCACGCTGGGGAAAGGCACCGACGTTGTGGAAAAAGAGATGTACATTTTTACCGACCCTTCCAACCGTTCGGTGGCTCTGCGCCCCGAGGCCACGGCTTCGGCCGCGCGCGCCTACATCAACCACGGCATGCTCGACCGTCCTCAGCCGGTGAAGCTGTGGTACCTGGGTCCCATGTTCCGCCACGACCGTCCACAGGCGGGCCGCTACCGCCAGTTCTATCAAGCCGGTTTTGAATCCTTCGGCGCCGAGGAACCGATCGTGGACGCGCAGCTGGTCGTGATCGGCATGCAGATTTTTAAAGATCTGGGCCTCGACGTGAAGGTCGAGATCAACTCGATCGGCACCGCCGAGTGCCGCAAGGCCTACTTGGCCGAGCTGGTCGCCTACTTCCGCACGCACCGCGCGAAGCTTTCCGAGGACGACAAGCGCCGTTTGCAAAAAAATCCGCTGCGCATCCTGGACAGTAAAGAGGAAGCCACGCGCGAGCTCCTGGAAGGCGCGCCGCAGATTTTGAACTGGCTGGATGAGAAGTCCAAGGAGCACTTCATGAAGGTCCTGGAGTTCGTCGAGGAAATGGATATTCCCTATTCGCTCAACCCCTATCTTGTGCGCGGGCTGGATTACTACACGCACACCGTGTTTGAGTTCGTGCTGGCAGAAGATCAAGGGGAAGTCGCCCAGAGCGCCTTGGGAGGCGGTGGGCGCTACGACGGGCTCGTGGAGGTTTTGGGAGGACGCCCGACGCCGGCGTGCGGGTTTGCCCTTGGGCTCGAGCGCATCGTGCGTGCGCTTGAGGCCAAGGGAATCAATCCGCCAGAGCACCCGGCACCGCTCGTGTTCTTTGCGCAGTTGGGAGACGCAGCGCGGCGCGTGGGGCTCAAGCTCTATGAGGAGTTCCGCCGGTCCGGTATTCCTGTGGCCGAGGCGTTCGGTAAGAACGCGCTCAAGGCACAGCTGGAAGCGGCCAACAGACTCAACGTGCCCCTCACGCTCATCTTGGGACAGAAAGAAGTCCTGGACGGAACGATCATTATCCGCGACATGGAGTCCGGCGCGCAAGAAATCGTGGACGTGAAAAAAGCCGTGGCGCTCGTCGCCCGGAAGCTGCAGCCGGTTGTCCTTGACAAACCAGCTGATCTTTAGCACACTAGGCCTGCTAATAAAGAGTAAACGAACGAATGTGATTCTTGTTAAACGAAAAAAAGGTGAAAGCTTTGAAAGTTTGTATCGACGGTTCGGCCGCCGCGTGCAGCAGAGCGGTTCGGTTCTTGAGTCCAAGAAAAACCGTTTTCACAAGCCCGAGCTTTCCAAGAGCAAACAGCGCGCCAGCGCCCTGCGCCGCCTCTCCAGCCGCGTGAAGCGGGAGTACCTCCTGCGCACGGGCCAGCTCATTGAGGAGCGCTTCCCGCAGAAGCGGTAAACTGTTTTCAGCCTATGTCTCTTCTTGAAGCCATGACAGAAGACATGAAGGCTTCCATGAAAGCCAAAGACAGCGCAACGCTTTCCACGTTGCGTTTGTTGCTTTCTGCTTGCAAGAATAAAAAAATCGAACTCCTGCACGAGTTGTCTGACGCAGAAGTGCAGGACGTGGTGAAGACGCAAGTGAAGCAGCTCAAGGACTCCATCGTCTCGTTTGACGCCGGCGGACGCGCGGACATGGCGCAGAGCGCGCGCGCGGAGATTGCGGTGCTTGAGAAGTACCTGCCTGTACAGATGAGCGAGGAGGATCTGAGGGCGCTCGTGCAAAAAACGATTGCGGAGACCGGAGCCGCGAGCCAGGCGGACATGGGCCGCGTGATGGGCGCTACGCTCAAGGCCGCTCAGGGTCAGGCCGACGGCGCACGCGTGAAGGGGATCGTGATGCAGCTTTTGCCTGCCGTTGTCCTCGTCCTGGTTGGAACCTCCACGGCCTATCAGCCAGCGCTCGCGGCCATTCCTCTTGTCGCAGAAGATTTCGGCCTGGACGCCTCCACCATCGAGATGGCCCTGCGCCTGTTCCGCGTGCTGATCCTCTGGCTGGGCATTCCAGCTATTACGCTCATGCTGACCGGGGGGTTTGGGTATATGACGGCTTCCTCGCGTGACGAGCTCCATACGGAGGCCTGGGGAAAGATGGCACAAGGATTTTTTGCCACGATCATCGTGGCAGGACTTTTCGCCATTTCGACGATCATCCTCCAGCAGCTCTAATAGAGAAAAAATAAGACGAGCTCTCGCAGCTCGTTTTTGCTATTGAGACCTCTGCAAAACTCGATGAGATTGCGATGCGCGGGGAAAGCCTCCGCCAAAGGCGGATTAGCCTTTGGCTGAAGCCGCCGAGACGTAGCGACAGCTACGTTGACCCTTCGATGTACTCAGGGTCAGTCTGAGCACAGTCGAAGACTGAGGCGGCGGCGGCGTAAAGCCGCGTGGCGGCCACGCCGCTCTACGCGGGGCCCCGCAAGTCGCAAGGTCGTGAGTTTTGCAGAGGTCTCTCTATCCACAGTTTTTTCTGCGCGCTTTTTTCCAAATGCGCTACAATAGCTGCACGCGCACAGGCGTATCCTCATGACAGAGAAGAGCACACAGAGACTCGCTTCCGGTTTCGTGCACGCGGTTGTGTTTGCCGTGGTGGCGTTTTCTGTTTTGGCGCTCTGGGCGGTCGCGCTGCCGGCCTTGGCGCAAACGAGCGCGCTGGAAACCGTTGGGTCTGTTTCAGGGTTGCCCACGGACAACATCGCCATCATCATCGCCAGAATCATCCGGCAGTTTTTGATGGTCATCGGCATTCTGTTCACTGTGCTCATCGTGTACGCGGGGTTTTTGTACCTGACGGCGCGCGGAGAACCGGACCCCGTCAAAAAAGCAAAAAAGATTTTCCAGCAGTCCATCATCGGCCTCGTGATTATTTTTTCCGCCTACGGAATCGCCACGTTCATCCTGGACCGTCTGCTCGATGCGGCGTTCTCGGGCTCGACCTCGGCGACGGCCGATGCGTACTCTGAACCGCTCTCCGGCTCCTTGGGCGGAGGCATTTTGGACGACCATTATCCCGAGCGCAACGCCACGGACATCCCGCGCAACACGCGTATCTTCGTTTCGTTCAAGGAAGCCATGAATCCCGCGAGCCTGATCGAAGGCTACGTGGACGACACGACCTCGACGGACCTCGACATCCAATCCGTCCTCATCTATCCCACGGCGGAGGGATCCGGTTCCGCACTCGCCCAAGACGAGGTCGTCGTGACGTACGACGATGCGTTTGAGATTTTCGTTTTCGATCCGGTCGAGTATTTGGGCTCGGCTGAGGAGGACACCAACTACACCGTGGTCCTCACGACCGATATCGAAAAAGCCGACGGCAGCGCGGCCTTCTCCGGATCGTATGCGGACGGCTATGCCTGGACGTTTGAAGTGTCCACCGAGATCGACCTCACACCGCCAACCGTGACCTCCGTGGTGCCGATCCAGGATGCGGATGAGCCGCGCAATGTCACGATCGAAGTCAACTTCAGCGAGGCCATGGATCCGGTCGCGGGAACAGGCGCGTACGATGCAGTGCTGGGAGAGCTGTTTACGAATCTGTCCGCCTTCGATGAAGCGGGCGCCAACATCGAGGGGACATGGGAGATCGGGAACGCCTATCGCACGATCGACTTCACGACCACGGACGCCTGCAGCGAGGATCCCTGCGGCGACACCATCTACTGTCTGCCTGGCAATGAGACGATCTCCGTGACCGCCAAGGCCGCCACGCTTAATGAAGACGAAGTCCCCCAGGGCGAACCTACGGGCGTTACCTTCGACGGTCTTGTGGACGCGGCCAGCAATTCGTTGGACGGTGACGGCGATGGCGATGCGTGCGGGTCGAGTTCGGACACGGTTGATTGCGCGGACGGCGATGAGGACGACGATTACGACTGGAGCTTCACGACCACTGACGAGATCGAAGATACCGTTCCGCAGGTTGAGAGCGTGAACCCTGGCCTGGGGGAGGACGAGATCAGCCAGACCAACGACCTCACGGTTACATTCAACACCTATCTCAAATCTTCCACCGTGGACTCGAGCAGCGTCTCGTTGTGGCCTGACCCGTGGTACGAGATGTGGTTTGCCGTGCGCAAGAGCAGCACCGGGGGCGCCACGCAGGTGGCGATCGAGCACCCGACGTTTGTGAGCACAGCGGACGGCGGTTGGGACTACTGGCCGGTTCTCACCCAAGACGTGAAGAGCACCTACCAGATCTGCATGTACCCGGCGATCGGGCCGGACTCCTGCACCGAGTCCCGCTCCTCTCTCTATCCTTATTGTTGCGAAGGAACACCTTCCGCGAGCGCGTGCACGACGGACTCGGGAGAAGCCTTGCCGGATAATTCGGACTGAGCCCCATGAACCTTCCACATCGATCACGCTTCTTGGGCTCCCTCTTGGCACTCCTCATCAGTGTCGGTCTGTTTGTCGCTGTTCCGGTTCTGGCCCAGGACGTGGACCTGGAAAGTTTTGCCGAGCAAGCCGGGTTTTCGACTACGGCCGACATCACGGTCATCATCGCACGGCTCGTGAGGACGGCGATCTCGTTTGTGGGCGTCGTGGCCGTGGTCTTCGTCGTCTATGGCGGCTTCATGTACATGACCGCCGGTGGCAATGCCGAGCGCGCGAAGAGCGCGAAGAAGATTTTAGTGAACGCGTTCATTGGAATCGTCCTCGTGTTCTCGTCTTTTGCGATCGTACAGTTTATTTTAAACGCGCTTACCGAGGCTACGGGCGCCAGCGTGACGAGCGAGGACGGATCCGGAAGCTCGTTTAGCGGCGAGGGTTCGTCCTCGTCGTTCTATCTGCGCTCCGTGAATACAGACTGTGCGTCCGCCCTGCAAAACCTCGAACTGCAATTTGTCTTCTCCAAAAAAATAGACGAGGACACGGTCGCCGAGGGCATCACGATTACGAAAGCTGGCGCGAGCTCGGCTGTGGAGGGCACCTTTGAGGTGTCGGGCAAGACCGTCACCTTCACGCCCGCCCAAGCCTGCAACGCTCCTTACGAATCCTCCGCGTGTTTTGATGCGACAACCGACTACGCGATCGAGCTCGACTCCACCGTCCTGGAATCTTCCACCGGCTCCTCGCTCACCTGCAGCACGTCCTATCCGTGTTCGTTTGATTTCACCACGGGCACAGGCGTAGACCTCGCGGGCCCGAGCGTCTCTATGGACGCGCCCGAGGACGGCGAGAGTTTGTACGCCGGTTCCATCGAGCTTTTGAGCGCCGCCACCACGGACGACACGGGCGTCTCGACCGTTGACTTTTACGTGATCGATGACGACGAGGCGATTTACTCCTCGGGCGTGGACCTTTCGACCTTGGGCGAGCTCACGGGCGGCAACGCGGAAAACGTCTTCACTACGGACACGAACGAGGAGTGGAACACGAGCGGCTATACCACCAACGAGACGTACTCGGTCTGGGCCACGGGGTCTGATTGCGCGGGCAACGACGACACGGCGAGCGCGGTGGACATCATGCTGCGCGCAAGCAGTTGTAACAACGAAGTGCAAGACGAAGACCTGGGCGAGGAGGACGTGGACTGCGGCGGCGATGACACGAGCGCGTATTACTGCGGCGCGTGCACCGGGGACGCGTGTACGGAAAACGCGGACTGCGGGAGCGGCCAGTGCGTGGAGGGAGTGTGCGTGGAGACGCCCAAGATCGAGTCAGTCACCGCCGGCGACGGCGCCGTGGGCAACCTCATCACCATAGCCGGGGAAGGCTTCGGCGACTCCGCAGGAACCGTGACGTTTTTGGGAACCGAGTCGGACGACGAGGTGACGGCCTCTGCCTACGCGTGCAACAGTGAGACGCAATGGTCAGACGGGGAGATCGTCGTGCAGGTGCCAAGCGGGGCCGTGGACGGACCCATCGCAGTTACGACCGCGGACGCGACTCAAGACCCGGACCGAACCGACGACGACTACGGTCCGTCCATTGCGGACTTCGATGTGAACCTGATCGAGCGCCCGGGGTTGTGTTCGCTTGATCCGGATTCCGGCGCGAGCGCAACCTCCGTGGACGTCTACGGAAATAATTTCGGCGACGCGCAGGGGACCGCCGCCTTCTATTTCACGAACACGGAAGCTTCATCGTATGTCTCCTGGGAGTCCGACGCGCTCACCGTGGGCGTGCCCAACGTGAATGCCGGCGCCTATCGCGCGCAAGTCTTCACCGGCGACTATGTCTGCGTGGACACGCTCTTGAACGCGACCGGCTCTACCTGTTCGAGCGACGACGATTGCGATGCAGACGCGGGGGAGAGCTGCGCACAGAGCTGGTGCTCGCAGACGCTTGGGTATTGTGAATTCGACGACGACTGCGGCGAGGACGGCGGTGAGTGCGCGTCCATCCGCGTGGGCGGCAACAAGCTGGCGTTCACGGTCGATGAGACGTCCTCGGAAACCACGCCGGTCATTTCCTCCATCGATTCCGGCTGGAGCGCGTGCTCGGGAGGTAGCGATGAGGGCGAGCGATGCAGCGAGGACAGCGACTGCGACAGCGGCGCGTGCGAGGATCAGGCCACCTGGGCGCCCAGCGGCCAGTACATCACCATTTACGGAACCAACTTTGGAACGTCCACGGGCTCCGTTTTTATAGAAAACGAATCGTTGGGATACACCGCTCTGGGTGACTCCGACTTTCCCGATGCCTGCGGGGAAGATTTTTGGCATGATACGCAGATCACCATCAAAGTCCCCGAGACGTATCAGAACGACGTGGACATAGAAACGGGCACGCACGCGCTCTCCATTGAACGCGCCGACGGCGGCGAGTCTGACGCGACGGACATGGTCATCTTGGACGACACGCCTGGCCCAGCCATCTGCGACCTGGATCCAAGCGCCGGACCGGTAGGGACCGAGGTGACGGTCTACGGCGAAAACTTCGGCAGCGCCGAGGGCGAGGTGGAGTTTTATTCGGAGCTTTCGTCCTCCTACACGCTGTGGGAAAACGATCAGGTCAGCGCGGCCGTTGTGCCGGAGGGCGCCGCCACGGGCCCCGTGTACGTCATCGAATCCGTGAACGGGTACCCGTCCAACTCGGCTAATTTTGAAGTGGGAGACTGCAACGAGGATTCGAGCCTGTGCGAGGAAGGCGAATCCTGTTGCTCGGACGGCTCCTGTTCCACTTCCTGCGAAGAGGACGAAGACGTCGAGGCCCACTACGCCTTCAAGGTCTCAACGGGCATCACGCCCAACACGCCCGAGGTCGTCGTGGAATGCGATGATAGCATTGCCTCGCCGTCTCCTTGGGAAGGCTGGAGTGAACCGGAAACCGTCTGTGTGAATGCAACCGTGCACGTTGATTTTGACATGGACATGGACGTGAGCACGCTGACGGCCGCGAACATCACGGTAGAAAAATGTACGGCCGAGGATGAAGATGGCGCGTGTGAAACTTGGGAGGCGGTGAGCGCCTCCGACATCGAGACCAGTACGACCGGGTTCACCTGGACGCCGGTTTCGGATTTTGATGCGGACACGCGCCACCGTGTGACCTTGAACGGGAGCGGTGAGGAGGGAGCGATCCAAGCGGACGAAAGCGCGGGCGGCGGGTTCCTCGACGGTGACGAGGCCTGGGAGTTTACCACCAGCAGCAGCACGGACGCCTGCGAGGTAGGCGGCGCCAACGTGAGCCCGCTCACCGAATCGGTGGCAGAGACAGGGGACGTGAGCTATCTGGCCACGCTCACCGCCGCGGACGACCAGTGCGTGACACTCTCCTGCAGCGGCTACACGGTTGATTGGGCGTCGGATTTCGACGGCGCGGTTATTGACACGTCGCGCCCCGGCGAAGGGATTTGTACCAACACCGTGGACGCGCAGAGCGAGACGGACGCTGGCGACCCAGCGATCATCACCGCCACGGTGACCGATGCCCAGGGCGATCCATCGGGCGAGGGCGAGCTCACCATCAACTTTACCGATCCTGAGGTCGACGACTATTTTCCCGACTGCGCCTCAGCCTGCGTGAACGCCAAGCCGTGGGCCGAGTTTAACACCGACATGAGGGAGAGCACGCTCACGACTGCCTCGGTGACGCTCTGGGCCTGTGAGGATTCTTTGTGCGCGGCCTCCGAGCTCACGGAGGTTAGCTTCGTTTCCTCCATCGACTACGATGACTCCACGCAACGTGCAGAAATTGTTTTCACATCGGGCTCCACCATGAACGAGAGCGCCTGGTACAGAGTCGTCTTGGATGGCGACGCGATCACGGCTGCCAACGGCAACGTGCTTTCCGAGTCAGGCTCTAACTATGGATCTGATGCCAACCGGTATTTTGAAGATGACTTCTCGTGGGTGTTCAAGACAAAAGATTCCGACGTGAGCTGCGGCGTGGATTCGGTCGTGGTTTCGCCGCCCACGACCACGCTCACCGCCGTGGGCGACCGCGCCGAGTTTGACGCGACCGCGTACGGCGAGCCGGACGAGTGTTCCACTCAAGGCGAGGCCTTGCAGTCAGACTCGTTCACCTGGAGCGCGTGGGGGGCAGAGGACACGCCCAACGCCTTGGGTGACTCGACCGGTTCCTCCAGCGACCAAGATGACATCGTGGCGTACATGATTTTGGACGGCGAGATTGCGATGACCAACGACCTGCCAGCGTACTGCTCGGGGTCCTGTTTGAACGTGGGTGCGAGCGTGACCACCAGTGACGGCGTGTGCGGCAACGGCAGCGAGGAGACGTATGAGGAGTGCGACGACGGCAATACAGATGACGGCGACGGCTGTTCCAGCTCCTGTTTGAACGAAGGCACGAGCGCGTGCACGGCAACGGTTGTGAACGGCTGCTGCGGGGATGGCAGCCGCGACTGGACGTCCAGCGCGGGCGGAGAAGATTGCGATGACGGCAACGCGACCTCGGGCGACGGCTGTTCTACCTCCTGCTTAAACGAAGGCGCGCGCGCCGTGGGTGCGACCTGCGGGGACGCCACACGCGACTGGGTCACGGAAACCGGCGGCGAGGACTGCGATGACGACAACGGGGTGAGCGGCGACGGCTGTTCCAGCAACTGTTTGAAAGAAGGCTCTCAGGCGGCTGACGACGTCTATGCCATCTGCGGCAACGGCAAGGCGTGTACGGTTGATGCGAACTGCGGCGAGGACGAAACATGCAGCGATCTTGGGTCTTGCGTGGAGCCGGGAGAAGACTGCGATGACGGCAACGCGACCTCGGGCGACGGCTGTTCCTCTGCCTGTTTGAACGAAGGCACGAGCGTCTGCGCCACATCCACCGCAAGCGACTGCTGCGGAAACGGCACGCTGGAGACCGGCGAGGACTGCGACGGAGGTCCAGCAGGCGAGGACGGCTGTTCCTCCACCTGTTTGTTTGAAGGTTCCTCGTACGCCTACGCGACGCCGTCTTTCTGCGGCGACGGCGACACAGGAGACGGCGAGGAGTGCGAGGCTTCTTCCTCATCCACCTTGACCGTTGGTGATTATTCCGTAGGCCAGATCGCCACGGGCGCGCCGACGGAAGTGGACGCGACAAGCGGTTATGCGATTTCCCGCGTGAGTGCAAGCGTGGAAGGGGAGAGCGACACGGCCACGCTCCAGCTTGAGTGCTCCTGTACGACCGATGCCTCCTGCGGGGAGGTCGCGACGCTGGGGTGCGGAGAGAGCAACTGCTGTTTTACGCGTCCCGGGGTGAGCGAGGCCTACCCGGCCGACAACACCGCGAGTCCTGGCGACGGCTATTGTCGCAACAGCGCGATCTACGCGGTCTTCACGGGACTCATGGACGAGGCAACGTTTGACGGCAACCTGTATCTGGATTTGGAATCTATCGATGGGGTCACCGTGGGCGACGCAGACGCCTGTCCCGAGGGCTATACGACGAGCTCGACCACCGTGCGAGCCTCTTCACCGCTTGCTCGCGCATGGCAATGGCTGAAAGGCGCGGTGCTTGGCGTGTTCGGCCTGGATGCGAGCGCCTCCACGACCTTTGATTGTTTCCTGCCCGTGAGCTATGAGACGGTGACCGATGAGAGTGGAACCAGCGACACCGTGTACCTGCGCTACAGCTCCTTGCTTGAGGAGGACGGCATCTATCGTCTGGTGGTCGTCGGGGACGACACCTCGACGGACACGACCTTTGACGGCGTCTTGAGTCAGGACGCAGCTGCGCTGTGCCTTGGCACGGATTGTTCTTCGGACACCTACGCGCAGTCGTTCTACGTGGGCTCGGAAGTCTGCGACCTGGATTCTGTGAGCGTGGAAGATGAGGGCGACGTGAACGCGGCTGAGTTTGAGTCTGCAAGCGAGGAGTACTTCAGCGCCACGGATGAGGAACATTCCTTCGCGGCCACGCCCTTGACGCAACGCAGCGCGACGGCCGAGGAGATCTCGCCCATCGCCGGCGTGTACGAATGGAGCTGGTCCTGGACGTCTTCCGTGGACGATGAGAGCGAAGACGACATCGTTGGAATCTCAAGCGGCGACGCAGCCGATGACACGCAAACGCTCTACACGGCCGCAGGCAACGACGGCGAGGAAACCGTGATCGCGACCGCGACCGTCACGGTGGACGAGTGGAGCACGACTTCCACCGTGGGAGATACAACCACCGGCACGCTCGCGGTCGCCGCCTTGGTGTGCGAGAACCCCTGGCCGGCGCTCGACTCGAGCCTGGGCTTCCCGTACGTGGAAGACGTCACGCCGAGTTACTTTTCGTTTTTCTATTGCCGCGACGCAGGCGAAGATGGCACCGATGATGATCTGCCCGCCTTGGAGGATCCCATCGACGTGACCTCGCTTGCCTCCTCGGACATCATTCAAGAATTGATTTTCCAGGTGGAAGATACCTCTGACGCGATCGGCGTGCGCGTCATTCCCAACGAAGACTACCTCTCGCCCGGCGCTTGGGTGGAGGCGGCCGAGTTCACCGGCACGTTTGGGGAGACCGAGCTGGACGGCTATGCGGCCGTGGAGAGCGGCACAACTCTGTACGCCGCTGCGGCCAACCAGAGCGGCACGACCATCTATCCCAACATCTATGTCGTCTCCTATAACGACAATGCCGGCGAGGATGCGAAAGATATTTTTTCCGAGATTTTGGAAAATTGGAAGTTTAACGCCAACGACGACGACGTCACGGACGTAAACTTTTGCTCCGATGGGACAGACTATGTGACCACCGATGACGGCGAGTACCTCTCATGCGACTGGGACGGCGATTGCGCGGAGACATGCGAGGACAGCGTGTGCTCGCTCACCGGTGAGGCCTGTTCGACGGATGCGGACTGCGAGCTTGCCTCCGGCGCGGGCGTGTGCGACGCAGAGAAAGCAAAACTGACGCGCGACATGCGCCGCCTCACGGATCTGACCGACCTGACCGCGACGCTTCAGAGCTACGGCGAACAGAACGCCCACTGCGCGGTTACCACCGACCAGTCCTGCGATTCAGACGCCGAGTGCCCGGGAACCGAGGACTGTCTGCTTGGCTTCCCAGACGTGCAGTCCGGCACGTTCGTCCCCGCGCTCACCAACAGCGCCTGGGGCTCCTGGAACTCGGCATTCGCCAACGCGCTCGCCACCACGCCGCCAACGGATCCCACGAACGCCTTTTATGCGTGCGACGAGGACGGCTATGACGCAGCCTCCTGCTGGAACGGCGAGGCTGGGACATTCATCTGTCCGGACAACTCGCACGTGTACGGCTACCAGAGCTCGGGCGGCATCGCCTATACGCTCTACGCGCAAATGGAAACGTCGGCAAACGCCGCTTGGCCTTACGATATAGATGCCGACTCGACAGACGAGGTTACCTTGGTTGTCGAGTATCCGTCGGGCGCGGCACCTTCCTCCACGCTCCAAGACGGCTTTACCGCCACGGCGCAGTTCTGCGACGGAGGCACATGGGGAGATTCGGAGATCTGCGGAGACGGCACGCAAGGTGTGAGCGAGGCGTGTGAGATCGGGGACACGAAAGCGAGTCCGTGCACGGACTCCTCCGGCGAGGCCGGCTGGATTTCTTCCGCGTGCGTGAGCGACTGCTCCGACTATCAGACACAGACGCAAGCCGAGACCGCGGGCGCCGAGTGCGTGCCCTACGAGTGCGGCAACGGCGTGGTGGACTCAGGCGAGACGTGCGACGACGGAAGCTTGAACGGCACCTATGGCTATTGCGGCGACGATTGCACCGGCTATGACTTCTATTGCGGCGATGGCTATTTGGCGGGCACGGAGCAGTGCGACTGCGGCATCACCGGACTCTACGACTACACGGATGCCACCGCCGATGACACAGGTTCCTATGCGTATCTCTCAACCTGCGATGTTTCCAATGGCCAGTACTCGAGCGCCATCGGCGTGAGTTGCGCGTATAACTGCACGCAGCCAGGACTTGCCTGCGGCGACGGGGTCGTGAACGGTGCGGAGGCCTGCGACGGCGACTACGAAGAATGGGAAGGCGCGTTGTGTTCCGACGGCGTGACCGAATGCACCAGCGACTCTGATTGCGATGCGGGCGCGTGCGGGGACGGCGGGGCCGTGAGCGGGACCGGCGACGTGTGCACGGATTGGGAGGATGCAGGGGAAACATGCACGCAGAACAGCCAGTGCGATTCAGGATCCTGCGACGGGGGCGTGTGCGGGAGCGCCTCGGACGCCGGTGATGTGTGCATGGCTGACAGCGATTGCGAATCCGAGTCCTGCCCAGACTTCAACTACAGCCTCTACCGCTACCGAACGTGCGAGAGCGACTGCACCTGGCCATCGACATGGACCGGGCCCGTGGGCGGCGAGCAGATTTGCGGCAACGGAACCGTAGAGGGAGCCGAGGCCTGCGACGACGGAAACTCATCCAACAACGACGCGTGTCTGAACACCTGCACGGAGAATGTCTGCGGAGACGATTACGTCGAGTCGGGCGTGGAGTCCTGCGACGACGGCGACGACAACGGCGAGGTGTGCGAGGCCGGCTATGAGGATACGTGCAATTACTGCAACGCGCAGTGCCAGTACAAGACGCGCTCCGGCGGCTACTGCGGAGACGAGGTCGTGAACGGCGATGAGGTCTGCGACGGGACGTACTCGACGGCCTTCATATGGTTTGATAGCGCCACGGGGGACACGCAGGGGAGCTGTGAGACCTACGAGGATGATGAGGAAGTCGAGTCAGGCGGGGAAACGTACAGTTATACCTGCCGCTGGCTGGGCGTCTGTAACGGCGGGGCCGAACAGGGCGACGTCTGCACGCTTGATTACTCGACCTACGCCTCTTCCGGTTCCGTGGAACAGCTCGCCGCGTCGCGCGCGGGTAACGTGAACACCTGCAGAGGCGACGTCAATGACGATACGGACGACGGCGAGTGTGTGCCGCCTGTATGCGCAGCCAATTGCGGTTCATCGTGTCCGTTCTCTTATGAGACGACGGGCCTGTTGGTCCAGAGCGAGCTTTCCGGCGCGTCGCAGACAGACACGGTGGCGCTCTACAGCTATCAAAACGCCGACGGCAACTCTCCGGACAACGCGGTCGTGTACGTGCCCGCCTGTACGGCCGCCACGAAAATCACCGCGGACGTGGACAACGACGAGGTGGTTCCGCCGGACGTGGACATTGTGTTTGTGACGGACTTGACGAGCTCTATGTCCTACGCTCCCGGAGGCAGTTCAGAAGCCGACCCGGGCGAGCGCAAGATCGATTATGTGATTGACGCCGCGAAGGACGCCGTGGAGGAACTGTTTGACGCCTACGACAGCTACGAAAACTCGACGCTCCAGATCGGGCTCGTGTCCTATACATCGAAGTATCGGGATGATTACTCGTTCGGCGATGCGGCTTACAATTTCTGTAACTCGACCAGCATCGGTGTGAGCCCGGACGGTGCCTGGCAAGACCAGCAGCTCGTGAATCAAGAGGACGGTGAGTCCGCGATCTTGGATGATCTCAGCTCCTATGCGGACTGCGTTTGCGAAACATGCCTCTCAGATGGGTCGAGCTCTGGCTCCACGCCCACCTACCGCGGAGTACAAAAAGCCATCAGTGCGCTCGAGGACTCCGAGGCGGACGTGAAGATTGTGGTTCTGTTGACCGACGGCGACGTGGATTGGAATGAGTCGTTCCAGCAGACGGGAGACGCCGATGATTGCGCCTTCGAGAGCAAATCCTATCAGGGCCAAGAGTATGAGGGCTCCGAGGCCTGCATCGCCGACATCGCCGACGATCTGATCGAGGATTCGGATATCCTTTTCTATACAGCCGCTGTCACCACCAGCAGCAGGCGGCAAGGCTATACGGCGCACATGTCGAGCAACACATGCGCCTGGGATGAGGATGAGGAAGGCATCAGCTCCACAGACGACTGTTCAGGCAACTACGCCTTCGCGGCCGAGGATGAAGAAGGCATCGAAGAGATGTACGACGCGATCGTGGATGCGATCCTGGGCACCAGCGTAACCTTCACGACCACCGACGAGAGCGGCACGACCTACACGACAACTGGAGGCGTCGAGGCTGGCACGGACGTGACTCTTCCGTTCCCTGATGGTTTTATCTGTGACTCCAGTGAGCAGACCATCCCGTTGCGCAACAGCTTCTATGGTGAAGGGACGATGCAGTTCTCTGACCTGGAGCTTACCTACTGCCCCTACCAGTAACCTTATGGACTTCCAAGACCAACCGATAACAACAGCGCGCTCCATTCCCTGGAAGCCAGTGGCGATCGCCGCGGGCGGGTTGCTTGTGGCAGTGCTTGTGGTCATCCTGGCGGCGCGCCTCCTGCGCGGGGACGAGGCCACGCGCTCGCTCTTGCAAGAGGCTGAAGAGCTCGCAACGCCCGCGCTCGTGGCGGATTTTGCCGCGGACCATGGCTCCCTCGAGGCCTGTGAGTTGCTTGAAAGCGAGCAAGCGAGGGATAATTGTGCTTGGGGCGTTGCGCGCAGTCTTTCTGATGCGTCCCTGTGTGGCGCGCTGACGGATCCAGCCGCGGCCATGCGTTGTGCCGATGGTATTGTCGAGGCGTTGGCAATCGCAAATCTCGACGTGAGCGCGTGCGAGGCGATTCAAGACGGCGAGCGCGAGGCTCGGTGCATAGCGCTCCTCTCGGAGCCCGTGACCAGCGAAAATTGTCTTGAGCGCGCAACCGAGGCGTGCGACGACATTCGTCTTTACGAAGAAGCTGTAGCCACGCTCGACGCGCTTTTATGCCGCGAGATCGTTGAGGAGGGTCGGCGAGAATCCTGCGAGGAAGCCGTCGAGGATCGCTTGGACGTGCTGACAGAGGATGATGACGAAGACGGACTGACCAACGAAGAAGAGGCGCGCTACGGAACCGACCCGCAGAGTCCTGATACCGACGACGACGGCTACCTGGACGGCGCGGAAATCGATGCTGGATATAATCCTAACGGCCCCGGCCGTCTTTAATCTTTCTCTATGTTTGAAGATGTTAAAAAAGAACCTGAAGACATTTTTTCCGAGTCCGACGCGTCGGCTCCGCAAGTGGTTCCTCCGACCGAGCCGCCCCCAGGGCCCGCTCCCGTCATGAGTCCCATGGCACAGCGTCCCGCGCCCGCGCGCCGGTCGTTCCCCTGGAAACCGGCTTTACTGGTTGTCGCCATTGTGGTCGTGGTCGGCGCCGCGTTTTATCTCTCGGTTCAGATTTTGCGTTCCAAGACGCCCGTAACTCCGGAGCCGCCAGCGCAGGACGAATCCGCGGCCGCCCCTGTCTCCAACTCGGGTGCGGAGGAAGAGGAAACATCCGTCCCATCCGACCTCTCTGACCAAGGGGCTGAAGAAGAAAAAAAACCATCCTCGGCTGACACGGATAAAGACGGCCTGACCAACGACGAGGAAGAAGCGCTTGGTACCAGCCCGCGTGCGGCCGACACGGACGGCGACGGTTTGTTTGATCTGGAGGAAGTCAGGACATGGGAGACGAATCCGTTGAATCCCGACACGGACGGCGACGGCTATTTGGATGGGGAGGAAGTGAGCGGCGGGTATAATCCAAACGGTGAGGGCGCGCTGCGTGAAGCGCCGACAGAATCTGATTAGCCCTATGAGCGACACGACTCCACAGCTTCAACAGCCCGCTGAACAATCGCAGAAGCCTGCAGGGATCGAGGCGCGCGTGTTTACGATGCCCGAG
This sequence comes from Candidatus Uhrbacteria bacterium, assembly GCA_016205975.1. Taxonomy (GTDB): domain Bacteria; phylum Patescibacteriota; class Patescibacteriia; order UBA9934; family GWF2-40-263; genus JACRJW01. The sequence goes on from JACQSK010000015.1 coordinate 108,725, forward strand.
CGGTACCGTCATGGCGCGGAAGGGAAGGTGCACGAGCCTGAGACGAAAGGGCCAAGAGCGCCCGTGGAGATTAAAACGCCGTCGGTTCCCTCCGCGCCCGCCTTGCCGCCGAGGCCACCTGCGCGTCAGAAAAAAATATCGAGCACAAAAAAGATTCTCCTCCTGGGCGCGGTCGTCTTGTTGGCGCTTGGCGTGGGTGGAACCATTTTGGTTTCAAGCGTTGAGGAACAGGGGCAGGAGGAGATCGTCACGGCCCCCGTCGTGAGACCAGAACCTCAACCGACGCCCGAGCCTGAACCCGAGCCTGAACCTGCAGGGGAACCCGAGCCGGAGCCGGAGGTGTTTCCCGTTGAGGTCCTGCCCGGTACAGACTCGGACTCCGACGGACTCTCTGACACGGAGGAGAGAACCATCTATGGCACGGACGTGCGTTTGCCTGACTCAGACACGGACGGATTCCTGGACGGCAACGAAGTGTTCCATCGGTATAATCCCGCGGCGCTGGGAACGCTCCTTGCCGCTGGAGTCGTGACGACGTGGCAAGCACAGACGCCTGAGGGCGAGGCGGGAGTCCAGAGAGTGGAATACGCGTTTGATTATCCGACCGTTTGGGAGATGGAGTTCCTGGACGGGGAGCTCGTGTTGGACGCGCAGATCGGCGAGGGGTTCCGCATCTCGTTTGTCGAAAAGCAAGTAAGCCTTGCCGCCTGGGCCAGTGAGAACGTAGTGCTCGAGGATTCCATTTTTGGCACGACGAAGAACGGACTCCAGCTGTTGCAATCGAGTAACCAGCTTGAGGCGTATGTGGATCTCGGTTTGGCCGTGATGATCGTGAAATACGACACGGGGGTCAAGGCGCGCGTGGATTATTTGCAGACCATGCAGATGATGTTGAACAGCGTGAGGGTGGTGAACGGGTCGGACGAGCCGCTATGATCCGTGCCGAACTGAACCAGTCACAACTCAGGGGCGGCCAGCGCCTCCCGGCGCGTTTGGTGGCGCGGACGCTGCGCGAAGTGGAGCGAGAGCTCCGTCTGAAAAAAGACGTCGCCTTCTCGGTTGCCTTTGTCTCCCCGGCGCAGATGCGAAAGCTCAATCGCGCCTGGCGAGGGAAAGATCGCGTGACGGACGTCTTGTCGTTTGAGCTTGCGGGTGAACAAACGTTCGGAGAGGTCCTCATTTCTTATGACCAAGCGCGCCGACAGGCTCGAGAGCGAGGGGCTGGGGCAAGAGAGGAGGTGCTGTTCCTTCTGGTGCATGGCATCCTGCATCTGTTTGGCTATGACCATGAGCGCAGCAAGGACGCCAAGCGCATGTTCCCGCTCCAGGCGAAGATTCTCACGCGCTTAGGTATTGACCCACGACTATGATTCACGTCCGACGTCTGGCAAAAAGTTTCAAGCATGCCGTGCATGGCGTTGCGGTCGTTTTTCGTTCAGAGCAAAACTTTCGTATTCAAGTCGCGGCGGCGCTCGCGGCGTTTGCGCTGGCTCTGTGGTTCCGCGTCCGGTACGAGGAGTGGATCATCTTGCTGTTCCTCACAGGCGCGGTTTTAGTGCTTGAACTCGTGAACTCCATCCTTGAGCGGATCGTGGACACGTTCAAGCCAAGAATCCATCCGGTTGTGAAGGACGTGAAGGACATCATGGCCGCGGCGGTCCTGATCGCCTCCCTGATTGCGCTTCTGGTGGGCGTCACGATTTTTTACCCGCCGATTGCCTTGCTTGTTCAGTCTTGGTGAGGTTATACTGATGAGCGACTATGACAGAAGAGATCTACGCAGGTCTGGACGTGGGGACGTATGCCATCCGTGTGGCTGTTGGCAAACTTGTTCCCTCGCCGGAAGGTGGCGAACAAATTCATATCATCGGTGCGGTCGAGGTTCCCTCCGCTGGAGTGAGCAAGGGCACGATCACCAATCTGGAAGACGCCGTGTCTTCGATTTCTCGCGCGTTGGAACAGGCGGAGCGTATTACCGGCGTGCCGCTCAATAAGGCCTGGGTGGGAATCAACGGCAGCCACATCATCTCGCAAGAGTCTCGCGGCGTAGTGGGCGTGGGCCGCAGCGACGGCGAGATCCGCGAGGAGGACGTCGAGCGTTCGATCGAAGCCGCACGCACAGTAGCCACGCCGACCAACTACGAGATCATCCACGTGATCCCGAAGTGTTTTACCGTTGACGGCCAGCGCGGCATCAAGGATCCGGTGGGCATGAACGGGATTCGGCTTGAAGTGGACGCGCTCATCATCCAAGGGCTAGGCTCGCAGATCAAGAATCTGACCAAAGCCGTGTACCGGACCGGCATGGATATTGAAGACTTGGTGTTTTCCATTCTGGCAACCGCCGAGGCGGTCGTGAGCGAGCGGCAGAAGGATCTGGGCGTGTGCGTGGTAAATATCGGCGCGGCTACGACGAGTCTGGTGGTGTACGAGGAAGGGGACGTCCTGCATACGGCCGTACTGCCCATGGGGTCGGACCATATCACCTCGGATATCGCGATCGGCTTGCGCACCTCCATAGAGGTCGCCGAGCAAGTGAAGCTTCGCCATGCGACGTGCCAGCCTGAGGACGTGACCAAAAAAGAAGAAATCAACCTGGCAGAGCTCGGCGCCCCTGAAGACGAAGTCGTCGGCAGGCGGTTTGTGGCCGACATTACCGAGGCGCGCGTGCAGGAAATTTTTGAACACATCGATCGTGAGCTCAAGAAAATCGACCGCTCCGGCATGCTGCCCTCCGGCGTCGTACTCACGGGAGGCGGAGCCAAACTCGTTGGCATGCTGGATGCGGCCAAGGCATCGCTCAGGCTTCCGGTCTCCTTAGGGACGCCCATCGGCGTGTCCTCCGTGATCGATCGCATCAACGATCCAAGCATGAGCACCGCGATGGGACTCGTCTTGTGGGGGCGTCATATTCGCGGCATGGGAGGGCGTCATGGTCTAGGCGGGCTCCTCTCATCGTTTGGCGACATGGAAAAAATTGGGAGCGGGCTGAAAAAGTTGTTTAAGGCACTCAAGCCGTAGAGGCTACACAGAAAATACATGTCAAAAGAAGATATACACATCTTCTTTTTTCTTTTCTTGACACTCAAGGAGGCAGTGTTACAGTGTCTTTGATTTTTGTGCTCAACAGAGCTACTAATGAACACCGTATGTGTTCAAGACGAATTCACTTGAATAAATCTATGGCACAAGTAAAACCAGAGATCGAGACGTTTGCGAAGATTAAGGTCGTCGGAATCGGAGGAGGCGGCAGCGCGGCTGTGCATCGCATGATTAGCGATAACATAAAGGGGGTGGAGTTCATGGTGATCAATACGGACGTGCAGGCGCTCAATCAAAGTCTCGCGCCGCGAAAAATCGTTATCGGAAAGACGATCACGCGTGGACTGGGAGCCGGGATGAACCCGGACATCGGCGCGCGCGCCGCAGAGGAAAATCAAAATGAAATCCGCGAAGCGCTCTCCGGTTCCGACATGGTGTTCCTCACCTGCGGCTTAGGAGGCGGCACGGGAACTGGCGCCATCCCAGAGGTCGCCAGGCTCGCCAAAGATATCGGCGCGCTCACCGTCGCCGTGGTGACCAAGCCGTTCACCTTTGAGGGCGCACAGCGCCGCCGGATTGCCGACGACGGGTTTGAGAGACTCTTGCAGCACGTGGACGCCATCATCACGATTCCCAACGACCGCGTCTTGCAAATCATCGACAAGAAGACCTCGCTCATGGACGCCTTCATCGTCGTGGACGATGTGCTGCGCCAAGGCGTGCAGGGGATCGCTGAGCTTATTACTATCCCGGGTCTCATCAACGTGGACTATGCGGACGTGAAGGCCATTATGGAAAACTCGGGTTCCGCGCTCATGGGTATTGGCCGCGCCAGCGGTGAAAACCGTGCGGTGGAGGCGGCCAAGCAGGCGATCGCGAGTCCCTTGCTCGAGCTCTCTATCGATGGCGCCAAGGGTATCCTTTTCACGATCTCAGGCGGCAGCGATCTGGGTATGCATGAAGTTGCCGAGGCCGCAAAGGTTATTACGAGCTCGGCCGATGAGGATGCGAAGGTAATTTTCGGCGCGAACGTCGATGACGGTATGACCGATGAGGTGCGCATTACCGTAGTGGCAACCGGATTTGATTCCCGCGAGCGCCGCACCAAAGCACCAGGCACCGTCGAAGTACAGGCGCAGGGCACCTGGGCGCCAAGCCCGCTCCTGCGCGTGCGCGAAGAAGAAGCGCCACGCCAGCGCCCAAAGGTGAACTATCAACCGGCCGCTCCGATCGAGCGCCAGGGAAGCCCGTCTCCGGTTGTGCGCCGAGAGTCGCCTGTCAAAGTGGCGCCAGCGCCAGCCATGCAAAAGGATGAAGAAGAGATTGAGATTCCGGCGTTCATCCGCAAGAAGATGATGTAGAGAGATAAACAAACGACTGGGGCGTTCCGGTCGTTTTTGATACAATGAATCGGTTGGAAAACGAGAAAGACCTCTGCAAAACTCGCTCTCTCATTAAGAACGGGCCTGCCAGCCGTCGCTGAAGCTATGGCTGGTCTTTGAAAGGCCCTTTGAATCGAACTGAATTCAAAGCCCCTTTAGGGGCCTGAGATCTTTTGCAGAGCTCTCAAGAAACCATGTTGTAAGTCTCTATGCACCCCTCCCTCGAAAACCCATTCACCCCAGAACCCAAGACTCCCCGCAGTCGTGACGACGCCGAGATGGTCGGGAAGATTTGTGGTCCTGAAGCGGAAGCAGCCATGAGATCGCTGGGAGACAAGCCTCCCAGGTCCACTCCA
>JACQSK010000013.1 GCA_016205975.1 Candidatus Uhrbacteria bacterium
CACCGCTCCCATCGCTAAACAGACACGGCTTGGACGTTTCTCTATGAAGAGGCCTGTCCCTACTCTCGTGGCTGGCTAAAATAACCAACCGGAAATATTCACTTCCCTGACAAGAGGAAAAAATCACTTCCCGTTGACACCGACGACAGAAAGGTTGACAAAACCTCAAAAATGAGGTAAAAAGATTCCTTCTTTTGTGCGGCGTGTGCCAAACTTGAGAAGGTCTTTTCGTACCTTCCATTCAAACGCGGCTAAGCCGCACAGGAGAAACCAATGGCAGCGGAACTCATTAATCGTCTCGGATTCGAGACGACGGAGACCATTGTCGAGAGGATGGCCAAGCAGGCTCTGGAGAACGGAATCGCAGCAGGCGAGAACGAGAACACCATTCTTCAGCGCATCGTCCGGGCATTCAGGGATCCCAACTCGGACTTGGCGCGCGCGTACAACGCCATTCCTGGTGCCAGCTTCGCTCCCCACCTTGGCTTCGTGGCTGTGGCGGAGGTGCTGGATCGCAGTGCCGACAGCTTCTTCGCGGGGGATAATCGGCCGCTCGTGCGTGCTGTGCGGTTTCTCATGAAGGCCATGGCGCCTGCCCTGATCGGAACCGGCGAAGCCGTGAGCGATGTGCTGCTTGATGGCCAGATTACTACGGCGGTCACCCGTACGATCACCCAACACGCCGAAGTTTACATCTCGCCTGAACTGCCTGACCGGATTCTCATTCCGGCACGAAATGCGGACGGCACGACGCGTCTGGGACCAGACGGTAGGTGCATCTTCTTGGATCGCGCCGCGATCCACAGCAGGGCTCAGTGGGAAAACAACGAGGCGAACAAGGCAAAGACCCGTCAAGAAGGTTCTGGAAAGAACCGGAAGTCGGTTTCCGTGCCTGCCGTGCCTTGGCCGCAACTGGGCCCCATGTCACTTCTCGAGGCCCTCGCCTGCGTTGACCCGGATCGACTCATGAAGGGGGATGTGGACGCTCTCATGAAGCTTCTCGCCCCCGCTCCGTCGGGTGGCCAGTGGACGCCGGCGACCTTGGCTGTCATTCGAGCCGACATGAGGTCATGTGCTCGTTTCCAGCGTGAGGGCCGGTACGACTGGCTCGACCATGCGGAAAATGAGGGGCTCTCGACGACCTTCATGAAGGCAAGGAGGGATGGGACGCTCACGGTGAGCGATGCCCATGAACTCATCGGCGTCGCATTCCTTGATCGCATCGGTACGGACGGCGCGCCTGCGGGCGAGTTTTCCTTCGATGTGGCAGAGGAACTTCATCAGCAGGGCATGGACAAGTGGACGCCTAGCGATCAGCCTGGCTACACCAAGGTCGTGCGCGCCCTGCGGCGTATCCATCGTTCTGCGGTCAACCGTGGAGTGAGTGGATGGCACGTGGCACTCCTGGTCGCAGCCGCAAGCTGGATCATCTGGTTGCCGGCTGCCCTGTTCGTGGCACTGAGCGTCAAGGCCGCTCGGATGTACATTCACGGGTTGTACGGAGTCGACGCGAATGAAGCGGCTACCAACGTCTGCTGGGCGGCCATCATCGTGTTCCTCGTGACCTGTACCTTCCCAGTCGCGCAAGCGTTCACGGGATGGCTGACCCGCATCGCCGGTCACGACAAAGACTGGTTGAAGTCCTACGGGCGTCGCATCGCGGCGTTCGTCATCGTCCTGTGCGACATCACGGGGTTGGCGATCACCATGGGGATCGCGCCGGACTCACGTCAGTGGATCCCGCTCGTTCTCCTCATGCCCGTGGCCGCCGGGTTCCTGTTCGTGGAAGCGAACCGCCGCTACGAAGCTGAGCTTGCCGCTGTCACCAGCGCCAAGGCCCTCATCTTCATCGGGAGTGCTCACCTGGTCCTGTTCGTCTTCTTGGATGGCTGGATTTCTGCCCATACGGAGAAGTCCGAGTCCTTCAGCCACTGGGTCACGGGCCTCCTCGTGAACTCCAAATGGTTCCAGTTGGCGGCTGTGCTGGGCGTGGCGCTTCTGGTGAGTGTGGGCCTGTCCTGGTTCAAGTACCGCAAGGTACCCAACGGGACGCGTGCTGGTTTGCGGGTGGCAGGAGCTGGGCCGCTGCTCACGTTCATCGTGCTCACGGTCGCGGCTGGGATTTTCTTCCCAGGTGCTTGCCGGGAGACCTCGACCGCGTCAGTCCCCGTGACGCCTACGGAGGTCGTGACCTCTCAGGCCTCACCTGTGCCGGACGCGCCCGCGGCGCCCGTACAGGCAGAGGAGTTCGCGCTCGACGTGGACGAGATCTGTGCGGACCCGGACAAGCCCCGAGAGTACAAGAAGATGCTCGGGTGCGCGAAGTAGTCCTCACGGACACGGCGGTTCATTGAAAGATGAGCCGCTTTTCTATTTGTCTATAGGTTTTGCGTATTTTTTGCGTATTTGATTGACAAAACAGCCATTTCATGATATTTTTGTTCGTTCTTACAAAGGAGAAGAACATGTCCTTTTTCATGCTGGCGGCTTTCGGGTGCGCCGTGATTCATCCGCCCGTGGGGTCAGAGCCCGCGGTTGTCACCTACCTGGGTCCTGCTCGGGGGGCTGTGGGGATCATCGAGGCGCAGGACGGTCGTCCCTACTCCTTGGCGCAGAGCGCCTTGGATAAGGGGTATCCGGTCTCGCTCGTGAAGAGCAAAGGCTTCGTCGGGTTCGCGGCCAGCCCTGGCTACGCCATCGGTCCGGGCCTGCCGGGCTATGTGAGCGCGGACGTCGTGTCCACGCCCGGTGGCTGGTACATGCCCACGGGAGTCGGGAGCTCACTGCCGCCCCTGGGCGCTCCCGTGGCCGACGCACTCCCATGGTCGTCGATCGCGAAGTGCCCCAGAGGGCGCGATCCCGCGACTGCGGCCGAGCAGTCGGCCTGCAACAACGAGATCCTCTCGGACGTCTTGGCGAGGATGCCGAAAAAGAAGTAGCGGATTCAGACACCCTCTCAGTCGGCTGTGCGCGAGCGTGGCCACAAGGAGTTCCCATGCTCTTTCTTCTTCAGAGCCTCGCCTTTGCAGGCTGGGCACAGGACACCGTAACGTTCTGCATGGATCGCTACGAGTCAGAGGCGGCGGTCGCGGCTTGCGTGGCCGAGCCTCGGTTCCAGGCGATCGAGGCCGCGCAGGCCACGATCGAGGATCGGCTCGCACAGGACGCGCAGGCGGATCGTGAGATCCTCGAGCGCGTGAGCGAGCTCAGCGACTCGGTTGCCAAGCTCACGCGCGAGGCTGTCGGCCCATCCGTTCCCGCCGCTCCCGTCCCACAAGCGACGACCGGCTACAACGCGGTCGGCGGGGTACCCTACCAGACCCTGGCGCGGCCGAGCCTCGTCTCGATCTACCAGGCGCTCGAGGACGTGGAAGCGCACACGCTGCACGTCGTGAACCTGGGCGAGCGCAGCGCCTACACGCGCTGCGGCGGGATTGCCAAGGCGCGAGTGCTCGTGACCAACTACGGGATTCCGGTGCCGGTGTGGGCTCCGCCAGGCGCTCCGTCGGGCTTCACCGAGGTCTACGTGGTAGGCGACGACGGGCCGCCCGTGGCCCGCAAGGTGCTCGATCCGGCTCGCCATAGCGCGTTCTACGTCACCGCCAGAAGCGGGGACGACCTGCGGGTCACCTACCTGCGTGAGGCAGATGACGTGGTCGCAGTCGCAGGACTGCCGCTCATGACCCTGTGGCGCGCGCCCACCCGGCGGGACAATTCCACCACCGGCGTGGTCGCCTGCGACATGGATTCGCTGGAAAGCGCGGGCGGCCATCGTCAGATCCAGGCCTCGATGCTCTCGCGCGTGTGGTAAGCCACCCGCAACGACGACCCTCATGCGTATTCGAGTGAACAACTCGGACGCGCGTGAGGGCGTTTTTTATTCACGCAAACCAAAACTCGGCCCAGTGGACCGAGTTTTCTGTCGTCCTTTATGAGGTGCTTCCAACGTCTGAGAGAGCTTCGATGACGTAGGAGGCGATCGCGTAGGCCGCGATGATGATGACAAGTCCCGTGACCGATTGACCCAAGAGCTTTTTGGCTTTTTTGACCTTCTCGTCTTCACCGCCAGCCGTCAGGTAAAGGAAACCGGCGTAGACGACCAACACGACGAACAGGATACCCAGAACCGACAAGAGTACGTTGATCAAGTTTCCAATGATGGTCGGCAGGTCATTGCTGGCGTCCGTGCCGATCGCGGTGCCAACAGAGGTGAGCTCTGATTCCGCGTCTGCAAGCTGCGCCATCGCCGCGGCTGGCAAGAGAAGGATAGGGAGCGTTGAGACCCAGGCGCCGAAGGTTGTCCAAAGATGTTTCATAGGAGTGGGTTAGGTTTGATACTTAGGAGGTTGTCGTTGAAGAAGCAGTAGATGCTTCTGAGAGCGCGCTTACCACGTAGCTCGTAAGGGCGTAAGCACCCACGATGATGACGAGGCCAACCAGAGCGTTGACGATCATGCCTTTGGCTTTTTTGATTTTCGTATCATCGCCATTGGCGATCATGTAAGAGATGCCTCCCAACACGGTGATGACCAGGAAGACAATGCCTGTGGCGGTTAAGAGGGCTTGGATCAGGTTGCCAATAAAGGCTGTGAGCGTCAAGCTGGAGGAGTAAGTGCCGCTTGCCGTATTCTCGAGCCCTTGGGAGATGGTTGCGGTCGCGCTTGAGGATGATTCTTGTGCGAGGCCGAGGCTGGCAAACCCTGCGAGCAAGAAAAGAGCGAGGCCGAGGCTGATGATCCGTTTGGAAGTCAACGTCATAGGAGTAGGCTCACGCGAGAGGAGAGTGGTCGCTCCCGCATCCGCTCGCGCGAACCCCCATCGGAAGCGATGGGGGACAAGGAATTATGAGGAGGAGGAAGAGGACGAGCCGCTGGTTGCGTTCACGATCGCGTCGATCACGAAGCTTGCGATCGCATAGGCCGCCACGACAATGACCAGGCCGATGATTCCTGAGAAGATGAGCTTCTTGGCACCTTTGACTTTTTCGTCGTTGCCGCCGGAGGTCATCCACTTGAATCCACCGATGAGAATGATCACCACCGCGATCACGCCAAGGAAACCAAGGGCAATGCGGATAATTTGTGAGACCGTATCCACGAGCTCAGCTTCACCAAGTCCTGACGTGCTGGCAAACTCAGAGCCCGTGAGATCTCCGCCGAAGAGTTCGTCTGCTGTGAGCGCCTGGGCATGGACATCGGCGACTCCCATGAGCGCGATCGCGCCAAAGGACAGGGCCAAGACGGCTCCGAGCGCGTATCCTACGTGTTTTTTAGAAAGGGTTGTTTGCATAGACTTCACCTCCTTTGAGAGGAACAGTTAATAATTATGAATTCCAATTGAGCGTATTCTAATGCTTTTGAGGGTTTTTTACGAAGTAAAGATATCCACACTTCGACTAGGGGGCATGACCTAGGCGACTGTTCCGCTCTCGAGGGCGCTGACGATCGTGGAGACGAGCATGTAGGCACCGATGATGACAGCCAAGCCGATGATGGCCCAGGTGAAAGTTTCTTTCCCCTTTTTTATTTTCTCCGGTTCGCCAGCGGAGATGAGCCACTGGAATCCTCCCCAGATGAACATGAGCAGAGCGACGGCGCCGGTTATACTCAAGATCGCCTGAATGATGCGGGCGATGATGACGCGCACATCGGTGGTGCCAAGGGGGTTGGTAAGCTCAGCTGCGCGCGCGAACGCGGGGGCGAGCGTGAGGAGGGTGACGGCGAGGAAGAAAGATTTTTTTTTCATAATGGTTTGTTAGTCCGTATCAATGCGCGTCTGCTGGCAACACTGCGTATACTGGTCGCCAGGACAAAGGTCCGTCGCGCACGAGCTTGAGGTATACCACGCGCCCCCGCTTTCGTTAGCCGCGTCGATTTTACGAATGTCCATACAAACGTTCTGCTGCGTTGTGAGGCCGTTGGCGTCCACAATAGGAGGGAAATCCTGTGAGCATTGACTTTCGCAAACGAAGCCGCCTTGCGTGCACGTCATGTTCAGGCCGCAAGAGTCTCCTTTCGTTTCAGAGCCCGAGCAGATGACATACCCTTCATCGTCAATCGCTACGGCTCCATATTGCAGGACGCCGCGCAGGGCAAAAATCCCCAGCGCGCTGAACATCACGATGAGGAGCCCGATCGTCGAAATCGTTAGATATTTTTTTCCTTTGTTCACGCGCTCCGTGCTGCCGGCCGCTGTGAGAAAGTACACGCCGCCCACCACGTACATGAGTAAAACAATGCCTCCGATGATGCCCACCACATAGTTACCAGTGTTCACAAACAGGAGCATGATGTCATCCAGCGTGCAGTCGCCGTTGTTCCCACACGCCGCCGTGATCCCCTCCATGAACACGCCGACCTCTGCCTGTGTGCAGACGCTGGCTTTGCAGATTTGTGAAGAGTAGGCGAAGACAGGGGTTGGGGAGAGAGTGAGCAAGGCAAGGAGGGTGAGAAGGAGGAGCTTCATAACGATTGGTTCACCTTGTTTTGCGCTTCTTTGAGCGCAGCTTCTTGTTCTTCGCCGGCCAAGACGGCATCCACAAGCCCCAAGAACGCTTCTTCGGCGACCTGTGCGTCGCTTCCTTTGTACCACGAATCCGCCGTCAGGGCTTGACCCGCAAAGACCGAGAGGACTTCATCATCGAGTTGGCTGGCGATGAGCGCGCGCAGGGCCGTGGGCTTATGCGAGGCGGAGAGATAGTCACCGACCTGGCTCTCGCGCGTGGCAAACTGCACGAAGTCCCAGGCCCAGTCCCCGGCGTCCGTAGACTTGGCCACGGTTTCCACCCAGTAGTTTGCGTAGTTCACGGTTTTGCCGCCGTCAATTTGCGGGACGCTGGCGATGCCGAAATCCAGCTTGCTGTTGCCGGTCCTGATGAGCGGCTCATGGTAGGCATAGCCGAAGAAGAAAGCCGTGTCGCCATTTACGAACGCATCAAACGAATCCGGCTGGTCCTCGTTCCATGTGTAAACGGCCTTCGCGGGGTTTCCAAAATCCGTGTAGAAGCGCACGGCCTCGCCTCCCAAGAATCCGGCGTCGCTTTCTTGTGCGAACGTCGGCCGTCCGCGCGAGTCGGTCATCTGCGTGCCGTTTTGCATCATGAGCAAGGAGACGATATCAAACGCGCGTTCGACGTTTTGGCTGGTGCCTATGGCCGCTCCGGATTGGAGGATTTGGTTGTTGCTGCCGATTTTGGTCAGGAGCGTGACTGCCTCCTGGAATTGATCCCACATCGCAGGCGGCTGTGCGATCCCCGCGAGGTCAAGCAGGTCGCGGTTGTAGTAGAGCGCGAGCGTGTCCAAAGAAAGCGGCAGGCCAAAAATACGATCCTCGGCCTGTGCCTTGGCATTGGCCTTGTACGAGCGCACGACGTCTTGGGCGACGACGTCCACATAATCGGCCTTGAGCGCGCGTTGCGAGAGCGACGGTTCTTCCTCGATGGTATAGACTGTTTCTTTTTTGATCGTGCCGCGCGTTTGTGCGTAGGCGATCGAAAGCGAGTCGGGCAGCGGCTGGATTAGACTTTCGTACTCGCCGATCCACGTGTTGTGAATGGAGAATACGTCCGGACCCTCGCCTTCGGCAAACGCGCGCAAGAGTTCGTCTTCGTATTCTTCAAATCGAAGCTCTCGGTAGTTGAACGAGATATTCGGATGCAGGGCTTGGTAGGCGCTCATGGTCGTCTGAAGCGTTTCATCATCATCAAAGACGCGCCAGACGGTGATGGTCACGGGTTGGCTGGCAAGCTTTTCAGCGGCGTTTGAACCTCCGCACCCGGCTCCCAAAATGACGAGTGGGAGCAAGGGAAGAAAGAGAGACCTCCAAAACGATTTCATAGTTGGGAAAGATATCGACGAAGCTCGCGGCCGATTTCCGGATGCTTGAGCCCCAGCTCGATTTGCGCTTTCAAGAACCCGAGCTTATTTCCGCAGTTGTACCAAACGCCGTCGAAGACGCATCCGTAGAGGGCTCTCTTTTGAGCGATCAAGGCATCGAACGCGCCGGCCAGGCGGATTTCGCCGTCGGCTCCGGGCTTGGTTTTTTGCAGCAGCGTCATGACCTCTGGCGTGAGGATGTAGCGTCCGATGACGATGAGATCCGAGGGGGCTTGTGAGGGGGACGGCTTTTCGACGAAGCGACGGATCTCCCAGGTCTTTTTGTCGAGCCGCTTTCCATCCACGACCCCGAAGCTCGAGACCAGTTTTTTTGGAACCTTGTGGAGGGAGACCACGGGGTCGCCGTAGGTTTCATACACGTCCATGAGCTGCCGCAGCGCCGGAACCTTTGCGTCGATAATGTCATCGCCGAACAAGACGGCAACAGGTTCATGGACATCGATGAACGGAAGCGCTGAGAGGACCGCATGTCCGTCTCCCAGTGGTTTTGCCTGGCGCACGAAGGCGAACTTCGAGAGTTTTCCGACGGCCTTGATCTGTTCGAGCTCTTTCAGTTTTTTCTTCTGCTCGAGACGATACTCGAGCTCGAAGTTGCGGTCGAAGTGGTCCTCGATGGCGCGCTTTCCGATCGAGGTCACGAAAATGATTTCTTCAATCCCGCTGGCTACCGCCTCCTCGACGATGTATTGGATGATAGGCTTGTCCACCACCGCGAGCATTTCTTTTGGTTGTGCCTTGGACGCAGGGAGAAATCGCGTCCCCATTCCCGCGACCGGAATAATCGCTTTTCGAATCTTCATAGCCCCTTCATTCTAATCTTTGGAGACAGAGATGGCAATCGCGAGGATGAGCAGAAAAAAGAAGACGACTACGATCGCGAGAGACGTACTCACAGCAGAATCAGGCTCAGGACGGCTCCGTAGATGAGGATACTCACGGCGTCTTGGATGACAGTGGCGATGGGGCCGGAGCTCACGGCCGGGTCTTCATGGAAATCATTCAACAGCTCTGTGGTGATGAGGGCGATGAGGGGAGCGAGAGCCACCACGCAGGCAACGGCTATGCCGATGCTCATGGCAAGAAGCGGATCTGCGAGCCAAAGCCGTGTGACGCCCCAGGAGATCGCGCCAAAGAGCACACCCAGGAGCAGACCCAGGGCAGATTCCTTAAAAAGGTAGGTCAAGAATTTCGTGTGGCCGGAACGCAAGTCGCGTCCATAGATGGTTTGCGTCTGCGCCCCGACCGCAGCGGCGATGTAGACGACAAAGGGAATAAAGAAGGCGGCCTTCACATTTGCGGCCAAGGCCTCCTCAAAGCGCGAGGTGAGAACCGAGACACCGATGCCCAGCACGAGTCCCACGACAAGCGGTGGGAGGCGCAGGCGCAACAGGAGCCGCACGGATTCCTTGTCGTCGTCGGCGTAGAGAGTTTTGTGGCTCATAGATGTGAGTAGTTTACCTTGAGAGAAGGAAAAACCCTAGATGATGGGATCCACAAAAAACGAACAGTGGCGTGTGAAGATGGTTCACGGGATTGTTTCACTAAGGTGAATGAAGATGTAGCATGGTCTTATGAGCGTCAAATCAAAACCCAAAGGATTCAGGGTTCTTAAAAGAATCCGAAGACCGAGACATTCCAAAAAACTTGCTGAGTTTATTGGAGTTATTGCTGGGGATGGTCACATTGCTCCGTATCAAATTCTGATGACAACCAACTCAAAGACAGATTTAGAGCATGCGCGGTTTGTGGGTAAACTAGGTGAAGAGTTGTTTGGAGTTCGTCCCAGGATCCATAAAAGAAAAGACGAAAACTCCGTTACAGTGATCTTCTCTGCAAAGAGCATGGCTGAATGTGTTCATCAATTTGGGATACCAACAGGGAAGAAGATCAACAATAGCCTGTCGGTTCCCACATGGGTGCTTGGTTCCGATTCATATAAGAGAGCATTCTTGCGGGGGCTATTTGATACGGATGGTTGTTTATTTCTTGACAGACACCGTATTAAGGATAAACTCTACAGACATATTGGTTGGACTATTACGAGCGCATCGCAAGATTTTCGAAAGCAAATCATGTTACTCCTTCGTAATCTTGGGTTCTCTCCTACCTGCCGTCCAAGTCAGCACGCCGTGTTTCTTCGTCGACAACATGAGATAACTCGCTATTTTAATGTGCTAGGTTCCAGCAACCAAAAACACTTAAATCGCTATGTGCGGTTTAGGAAACATCGATAACTTGGAGAGGTGGCCGAGTGGTTGAAGGCGCAGGTCTCGAAAACCTGTATGCCCGCAAGGGTGTCGAGGGTTCGAATCCCTCCCTCTCCGCCAGGACAATTTCTTATCGGATGACCCACTTGCCTCAGGCGGGCGGGACGACCGATTGGGATGTGTCCCAATTACAAAACCGCCAGAGATGGTGGTTTTGTTTTTGTGCCTTGGGACAGTGTGAACATGGGGATAACTGGAATAAGGTACATAAACGTCATGATATTTGAACGGTCGTTAGAGGACTTCATCAAGTCTTTTTTTGTTTGGAGCAGTGGTGGAAGCCAGGAAGAGAGAATGAAGGATTTTCTGGACGTTGGTTCTCTTAGCTCCATGGTGAATGTGGATGAGTTTCTTCACATGACGAAAATGACCTTCCAGTGAGTTGGTGGTCTTGGGGATCTGTTGGTTGTGCTCGTAGGTGAAGAGGTGTCGCTCGTGGCGTAGCTGGCTTTCTAGGCCACAGAGCAGCAAGACCAAATACCTTATAGCGCCCCTTGAGCCGTAGGAAGGCCTTTGGATGCATACCGAGCAACCCAGAGGCCTGACCGACGCTCAATCGTCTCGCCAGATGCTCATCAAGGACTGTTTGTTTAAGACGCACGCTTGGAGTCCGCACGACGAGTACGCATAGATGAAAGGCTTATTGCCCTTCACTATCGTACGCTTCGACGGAGGCTATGTGGTAACCCTAATTGCTGCAATCGTAACACGTTCATCGCAAGAGGGAGGAGAGGACAAGGATGACGATCGCTGTGCCGAAGAGAACGACCAGGACGCCGTATCCTTGGGCGACCTTGCCGGTCATCTCTCCCAGGATCGTGGGCATGCGCTTGCGCCAGAACGCTTCGAGTCCTTCGGCAGAAAACCAGACGCCGGTAAGCAGGCCCAGGAGGTTCATCGTGGCGCTGAAGAAGCGCGTGTTGAGCGCGGCGAAGGAGGCAAGTAGCGTGACGCCGAGCGCCACGAGGAGCCATCCTCCCCATCGTTTTGCCGCGTCTGCTTTTCTGAGAGCGGAAGGACTTGGATTGGGTTCAAGAGGGTGCATAGCTCATTTTTTATTCTTGGGTATTTTGAGCCGAGGCAAGGATCGATCGAGCCATCTCTATGAGCTCGCCTACGGTTGCGTGGTCGCCGTCGCTTGAGAGGGAGATGAGCAGGCCGCTCCGCTCGAAGAGGATCTGATACGTGATTTCACATTTGTTCGGGAGGGCGTCTTCAAAGTCGATACAGCGCGGCGAGGTGTCTCGCGTCACGAGTGTTGCGGAAGTCGTTTCGTTCAGCGCAATGTCTTCTTGGGTGTAGAGGGAGAGCAGTGCCATCTGTTCATCCAGTCTCCGGCCCGGTAGGTAATCAATCTCAAACGCGCGCCAGCCATCTTTCACGTAAACAAGCGAGGCCGTACCGGTGGGGAATACGTCATTGATTTCTTCATAGACGCCGATCGCGAAGAGCTCCGCGCCGAAGGTCTGTGCGGGCGGCGTGATCGTTGTCGTGGCCGCGAGTTGCTCTAAGGTCGAGAGATAGACGAGACCGGGAGCCGGCGCGAGTAGCGAGCGCGGCGGGTCGATGGTCGTGTCCACCAACCTCAAGACAATCGCACTCGCTAAAATCGCGATGACAAAAAACAGCACCCAACGCGCACGCGCAGGGGACGGCGCGCTAGGATTCTTTTTTCGCAAGAGTCTCGTGAGAAGCATAGATGATGGCAAGCAGGACCCACGTCAGGATCGCGAGGTCGTTTTTGAAATAGGGCACGTCGACCAGGCCATGGATGGCAGTTTCAAGCACAGCGAAGAAGGCGATGAGGGCCGCAGAGGAATGGAAGAGTCTGGACGTAACTTTCCGGACGACCATGAACGCCAACACTCCCAACGTGATGACTCCCATGAGCCCCAACTCGACCCAAACATTCAACACGAGGTTATGCGGGTACTGGAAGATCTCGATGTGCGTGGCCTGGTGGTAGGGCGCGAACACCGTTGGGTAACCAGAGAGCCCAGCGCCCAAGAGCCAACGGTCTTGGAGCATCTGGACGGTTTCGCTCCACTGAGTCAATCGCACCTGGCCTGAGAAGTCCTGCAGGGTGAGTTTCTGGGCCACGAACCCGCGCCAGGGCGAGAGAGCCACTGCGACGATCGCTATGGTTATGGCTAGGATAGTCTTCGTCCTCGTCTGCTTGTTCAGGAGTCCGGCGAGCGCAAGCGTTGTGAGAATGGCCACAATCGCCGCTTCCGATTGGGCCAGAACGATCGCCATGGAGGGTAGGATGGTGGTGGGGATCCAGAACCACTTGGCTGTCGTCCGCCAAGACAGCGCCCCGATGACCGCGATGGGTCCCAGGAACAAACCGAGCGCGTTTGGATAATCAAAGACGCTCGTGACGCGCCGCTCGACGTCCCAGGGAATCGGGATACCTTTGCCCGTGAGCCATTGCGCGATGGCGATGAGGGAGAGGATGATGGCGCACACGCCAAGAGCCTTGAAAATGCGCGCGGCGTCTAGTCGCTCATGGCGGATGATGACAAACAGCAGGATCGGTTCCAGGTAGTATGCCTTCCAGACACCCAGGGCCGAGAGGAAGTCAGGCGTGATCGCAAGCGAGAGGATGGATGCGATCGCGAGCAGGAGGATCGGGAGCGTAAGAGGCGCGAGAGACGAACGGATCCAGGAGACGTGCGGGCGGCGTTTCATGCACCAGACGATGACGAAGGTGATGAGGAGCATCTCCAAAAACGTGGTCGGAACGCCGAAGAATTCGGTGCGCAACAGGTAGCTTGGCAAGAGCGCGACCAGCAGCAAAAAACCCACGTGGAGATCTCGCCAAGCGAGCCAGGCAAAAATAGCCGTAAGGATGAGAGAGGTCGCAAGCATATCAACGTACTGGCAGGAGCGCTTTCACTTCTTTGAGGGTCACCGCGCCCAAGGCAAGCAGCATCGCACCGTACACGCAGGCGCCTACAAGCAGGTCCACCAGGACAAAGCTCTCAGGAAGCGCGCGCAGGGCCAAGTACATCACGCCGCCCGCCGCTAGGGATTTGAACGTGACCGTCAGGCGCGGCAGTGAACCCGTCACGCGATACACGACCCAAAAGGTAAGAAGCGCGATCGCGGCTTCTGAAAACAAGGTCACCCACGCCGCGCCCCACATGCCGTAGGGGGGGATGAGCCAGAGGTAACCCAGGATGGAGACGGCCGCCACCAGCAAGTAGCTCCAGATCATTACGCGCTGGCGGTTGATGGCGACGATCAAGTGGCCATAGAGCGCTCCCCCGAAGACACCGATCAGGGCGAGGATCAGCAGAGTGAGTACCGGGCCGGCGGCGGCAAAATCTTCTCCGGCGATGAGGACCGTGAGTTTCGTGGCTGTAAGCTGGGCGCCGATTACGAGCGGTATCACGGCCATGGCGAACACATCAAACGTCCGCGCCACGCGCAGGCGAAACTCCTCGTGGCGTCCGGCGGACCAGGAGGCGACCAGGCTCGGCAAGACGAGGCCCATGAACATGACCGGCAGGACCGTGAGGACTTCGATGATACGGTAGCTCATGCCGTAGAGTCCGACCTCGGACGAGTCGCGGAAGGAGGCGAGGAAGAGGATGTCGCCCTTCAGGTAGAGCAGGTTGAAGATGATCGAGATGGCGATCGGCCAGGAGCGCACGAAAATACGTCGCCACTCA
>JACQSK010000014.1 GCA_016205975.1 Candidatus Uhrbacteria bacterium
CCTCTGCCCAGGGTCTCACCCTGCCCCGTGAGATCCGCGGCTACCTCTCCCTCAGCAGCCTCACCTCTGCCGAGGGTCTCACCCTGCCCCGTGAGATCCGCGGCTACCTCTCCCTCAGCAGCCTCACCTCTGCCCAGGGTCTCACCCTGCCCCGTGAGATCCGTGGCTACCTCTCCCTCGACGGCCTCACCTCTGCTGAGGGTCTCACCTTGCCACGTGAAATCGGTGGCGACCTCTCCCTCGACGGCCTCACCTCTGCCAAGGGCCTTACCTTGCCTGAAAAGGTTGGTGGGTTGGTTTATGTTAAAGGCCTCTCACAAACAGAAAGAAACAGACTCAAAGCAGAACGAACAGATTTACGATATGTCTGATCATGAAGGTCGCAGTCGAATGACTCAAAAGCGTCCCATTCGAGATTTAACAAGTTCATGAAAAACAGGTTCGGGAAACGATGAGAAAATTTTTAAAAGCTCATAAGACCGAACGATCTTTTCTCACGACTGATCTCATATATGTACTGTGCCGTTTGCAGCCACAAGGACACCAAGGTCGTTGACTCCCGTATTGCCATGGACGGGGCAAGCATCCGCCGCCGTCGCGAGTGCGAGAAGTGCGGCTTTCGGTTTTCCACGCTGGAGGAAATTGAGCTGTTGGATTTGACCGTGGTCAAACGCGACGGGAGGCGGGAGGCCTACTCGCGTGAGAAGCTCGAGCGGGGATTGCGCAAGTCGCTGGAGAAGCGACCGTTTACCGACCAACAGTTCCAGAAACTCGTGCACAAGATTGAACGCGACATCCAAAAGAAACGCCGGGGCCAGCTCACGAGTGAAGAGCTGGGCGAGATCGTGATGAAGCACTTGAAGACGTTTGATAAGGTAGCGTACATCCGGTTTGCTTCCGTGTACCGATCGTTTGAGGATGTAGCGTCTTTCCAGTCGGAGTTAAAAAAGCTGGCGGGAAAAAAGAAAAAATAACGTATGAAAGAGGTAAACAAAGAAACAAAGACATCCATTATTCAAACGCTCGTGGTGATCGGCGTGGCCATTGCGGCCCTCGTGGGTTCCGTCGGCGGCGCGGCCGCGACGCTCCTGTTTGCCGGTGCGTTCGGTCTCCCGATTTTGGGTCCGGCGGGAGGTGATCTTACCGAACGAGAAGTCGAGTCCAGGATCGTGGAGCTTATCGAGGAGGAGAGTGCGACCATCGCGGTGGTCGAGCGGATCACTCCTGCGGTCGTGAGCATTGTCGTCAAGAAAGAGCGGGGAGACGTCTACCAGGACTCGACGGCGCTGTTCATGAATCCATTTTTTTACCCCACGCCGCTCACGGAACAGAGCGCGGCGGAACTCGTCGAGGTCAGCAGCGGAACAGGATTCTTTGTGACCTCGGATGGATATATCCTCACCAACCGTCATGTCATTGATGAAGAAGGCGCGACGTTTATCGTGGTGACCAATGATGGCGTCGAGCTCCCCGCCGAGCTCGTGGACTCGGATCCGTTCCAGGACATTGCTCTTTTGCGCGTGGAGGGCGGCGGGTATCCCACGGTGACCCTGGGGAACTCGGACGGGATCCGCATCGGCCAGACGGTCATTGCGATCGGAAATACGCTCTCGGAGTTTCGCAACACCGTGACCAAGGGCGTCGTCTCGGGCATCAACCGCCGCGTGACCGCCGGGGACGCCACTGAGACAGAAGTGATCGAAGCCGCCATCCAGACAGACGCGGCGATCAACCCCGGCAACTCAGGCGGGCCGCTCATCAATTTGCTGGGCGAGGTGATCGGTATCAACACGGCCGTCAGTTTTGAGGGGGAGAGCATCGGGTTTGCGATCCCCATCAACGAAGCCAAACGAGCGATTGAAGACGTCCAGGCTTTCGGTCGTATTGTGCGTCCGTGGCTGGGCGTGCGTTACGTTTTGGTGGAGCCTGACGCCGCCGCGGACATCGCCTATGAGGTCGGCGCCATGATCGTGTCGGGTTCCCAGCCGGGCGAGGCGGGCGTTTTCCCAGGCTCGCCGGCAGACCTGGCTGGATTGAAAGAGGAAGACATCGTGATCGCTGTTGGCGGCATCGCTCTTGCCGAGGATCGCTCGCTCGCCGAGCTCGTCTCAGTGTATCATCCAGGCGATGTGGTAATCTTTTCCGTTCTGCGCGCGGGAGCGCCTATGGAGTTCAACGTAACCCTGGCAGAGTATGACGAAGAATAGACGAACAAAAATTGTGTGCACCGTGGGGCCCGCGAGCGCTGAGCTCAAAATCCTCACGGCGATGGTGAAGGCAGGCATGGACGTGGCGCGCCTCAACTTTTCTCACGGCACGCAGGAGGAGCACGCGCGGCTGATGCGCACGATCCGCGCCGCGGGGAAGGCGGCAAAGAAAGCCGTGCCGATTCTGGCTGACTTGCAAGGCCCGAAGATTCGTCTTGGTGTCCTGAAGAACGGAATCCGTCTCGTGAAAGGGAAGACCGTCACCCTGCCCGTGACCTATCCGTCTCTGTACAAAGATTTGAAAAAAGGCGACCGCGTGTACCTGGACGATGGGCTGATGGAGGCGACGTTCGTGCGCGGGAAGCTTGGAGAGATTGAGATCCTGGTCGTGCAAGGCGGGCTTGCGACCTCTCATAAGGGCCTCAACTTTCCTGACGCAACGTTGAAGGTGCCTGCCATGGGAGCCAAGGATAAGGACGATGTGATTTTTGGGATCCGTGAACGCGTAGACTGGTTTGCCCTTTCGTTTGTGACGAAGGCCTCGCAGGTCTTGGCGCTCAAGCGGCTCATCAAGCAACAGACGCCAAGGGGCAAGCCCACGGCTCGCGTCATGGTGAAGATTGAGAAGCACGAGGCGTTTGAGCACCTGGAAAAAATCATCCAAGCGGCAGACGGCGTCATGGTTGCACGCGGAGATTTGGGACTGGAGATAAACGCAGAGGAAGTCCCTGTGCGCCAAAAGGAAATCATCGAGGCCTGCCGGCGCGCACGGAAGCCGTCCGTGGTGGCGACGCAGATGATGGATTCCATGATTCGAAATCCGCGTCCCACGCGCGCGGAAGTTTCGGACGTCGCCAACGCGGTATTCGATTGCGCGAGCGCGGTGATGCTCTCAGGCGAAACCGCGAGCGGCAAGTATCCGTTGCAGGCAGTGAAGACCATGGCGAAGATCGTGAAAGAAGCCGAGGCGTCCTGTTACGACGATACATGCGAGACGTCCGCGACTGGATGATAAAACCACCAGGCTCAGGGAGCGCTGGTGGGCGTTGATCGGTAGACGATCAGGACCGGGGATGAGCCGGAAGAGGATTGGGAGATGGAGGAACTCTAGTGGGTCGCTCCGTAGGCACCGATGGACTCGGCCGCCGCGAGCACGTCCTCCCAGGTGTCGAGTTCGCGCCAGTTGAAGCCGGCGTCCTCGAGGGCCTTGGCCGCGCGACCGAGTCCGGCCATGGGAACCGTGCTCTCGCGGCTCCTCCAGGCGTTCTCGCGCTCTTCCCGGGAGTCGGTGCGTAAGGCCACATACATATTGCACTCTCTAAGCACAAGAGAGTATGCAATTCATCCGGCTTTGGTACGGCGTTCGAGGCTTTCGACGAATGTCGGATTCCGCCATACGGTGGGTCCGTATGATTACAGACGAGGCAAAGAAACGTTATGAGATTCTGGTCTTTTTAAACAAGCACGGACTTACAGCCACACGGGAAGCCTTTAAGGTGAGTGAGCGTACACTGTGGAACTGGAAGGCCATGCTTAAAAAGAGTGATGGCCTGGTCGAGTCGCTCAATCCCAAGAGCCGTGCACCCAAACAACGCCGCAGACGTGTCTGGTCTCCTGCTGTTGTGTCGGAGATTCGACGTGTGCGAGAACACCATCCTAATCTGGGAAAGGAAAAAGTCTTTGTGCATCTTCAGGCGTTTTGTCGAGAGAAGAAGCTTGTGTGTCCAAAGGTTCGCACCATTGGCAGACTCATCGCAGACTCCAAGGACAAGATGCGCACGTTCCCTCAGAAGGTCGGACACAACGGTCAGATGAAAAGGCTGGACCGAACGAAAAAGAGCCGTAAACCAAAAGGATTCATTGCTCTGCGTCCTGGACAGTGCATCTCATTGGATACGATTGAGTTTCACTTCTGGGGCAGACGCATCTACGTCATTACGATGATCGATCTGTTCTCAAGATACGCCTTTGCGCATGTGACAACATCACACGCTTCGAAGGCTGCACAAGAATTTTTTACCCGTTGTCTACAAGTGTTTCCCTACGCAGTTGAGAATGTCCTGACGGACAACGGTAGTGAGTTCATGAAAGACTTCGACACATATTTGCGTGAGATCTGCCTTGTTCATTGGCACACGTATCCGAAGACCCCGAAGATGAATGCACACTGCGAACGTTTTAATAGAACCCTCGAAGATGAATTTTTTATCAACCATACGTTTCACCTCCACAATATCGCAAGATGCAACGCCAAGCTCAATGAGTGGCTTGGTTGGTACAACATCGAACGTCCTCACCATTCACTGGAACTGCTTTCACCTGTACAGTTTCTGAGCAAATACGCACAAACGAATAAATTAACTCAAGAGTGCAATATGTAGTGGCCCAATACAGGTCTCCACGAATGAGGGGCAGGGTTGTTGGGACAGGTTGGTGGGAATCCTGACTTCCCCTCGTTGAGCCAGGACGTGTTTGACTCTAGCAGACAAGAGGCAGGACGTCAATGCAAATGCAAAAAAAGAGGCTGAGCCTCTATTTGGTTTACGGGTTGAGCAGAACAGGTTCAGACTCGTCGCTCCAGTACTCGGGAGCGGTTCTTCCTCGGTATTCGTCCTGAGCGACAAGCCACGAGGTGCAACGAGGATCAAAACAGGCTTGGATTGTGAAGACGTACTCGGTGTCAGGCGCCAGCCCGCTCGGGTCCAAGCTGACGCGGTCATGCTCGCCTGATTCCTTGATCGTGGCGCCACTGACAGGGTCCGTGTAGGTGATAAGGAAGTTGTTGTACGTTTGCTCAGGCTTCTGCCACTCCATGCGCAGCATCGTCGAGGATCCGACCGTCTGGCCAAGCCGATCTTGCGGGCGCGCTGGGAGGATTTGCATCTGGGCGTCCCAGGTGCCGTCGGCCTCATCATAGAGAGCCACATGATACTTGCCCGTCGAGTCCATGCGCGGTTGAGAGAACCACCAGGCAGAGCCCAGGACGATGAACGCGATCACGATGAGGACGGAGAGGAGACGAGACATAGGAAAGTGTGAGGAGTTAGGTTGTGATTATATTGCCGGTCGGTTTGTTTTTTGGCAAGCTCAGACCACTTTGTCTTCAAGGTAATAATGTAGCTGCTTCTTGATGAATCTCCATCCCGAGCCACTTTTCAGAAACTGCTCTCTCCCTAGGGCGTCCTCTTTTCTGATGTACGCCTCATAGTAGATAAGTTTCCATGGACCGTCGTGAGCTGTTGACGTGTTGCCGTGTTGGTTGTGTTTTTGTAGTCGTGCTCGTAGATCCGATGAGTATCCCATGTACCATCGACCAGAGGATTCGCTCTCAAGAACGTAGACGTAGAACATACAACTTTGAATGTATCGCGTGTGGCACGCCACGTAAAGACGCCTGCTGCGCAGTCGTCCACGTGGCACGCCACGTAAAGACGCCTGCTGCGCAGTCGTCCACGTGGCACGCCAC
>JACQSK010000016.1 GCA_016205975.1 Candidatus Uhrbacteria bacterium
GTACGCGACAGCGCCGCGGCCAGGGACCGGAGCAATGATAGCCACGTACATCACGGACGACACTCGGACGTTTCCCGAATACGCTGACCGCGCCCGTCAGCATTTGCAGAACTCGGCTGTTCGGCCGAATTCTAGTTCGGCCGCTTGCCGAGCGCCCGAGTGAATGGGATATCCTTGATACGTGAGCCCGACCGTTCTTCGTATCCGCGGATACCGGTTCTACTTCTTCTCGCGCGAAGAATCGCGCCCTCACGTACATGTGCAGCATGCCAGCGGTGAGGCGAAGTTCTGGCTGGAGCCGCAGGTTGGAACTGGCGGCTGATTACGGACTCGGGCCAACTCGCATCAACGCAGCTCGCAAGATTATCGAGGAGCATGTAGATGACATCCGCTCAGCATGGGCAAAGCACTTCGGCGGTTGAAGTGACCAACGTGTCACCTCATGGCTTCTGGCTGCTCGTGGAGCAACGCGAGTACTTCGTCCTATTCAAGGACTTCCCCTGGTTTCGTGACGCGACTATTGCGGAACTGATGAAGGTGGAACTGCCGAGTCCGCATCATCTGTACTGGCCAGACTTGGACGTCGACCTGGCCGTCGAGTCGCTGGATCATCCAGAGCGGTATCCGCTGGTGAGCCGTGCGCAGCCGAACAAGCGTTTGCAGCCGACGAAGGCGCGACGTTCGCCTCGGCGAACACCAGGGCGTCGGGCGCGCCTTCGCGGCTGAAACGCACGTTCGCCGCACCACGCGAACGACGGCGCTGCGGTATTATCCAGGGGTGGAGGGTGCTGATGATCCGGACAGTCGAGGCAGTGGTCGACCCGAACGGCAACGTCCGCCTGCTGGAGGACATCCAGCTGCCAGGGCCGCGTCGCGCACTCCTCACGATCCTCGACGATGCGCCACGGAGCGAGGAGACCGCGCTGTTGAGTGAGCGGGCCCTTGCTGACTGGAGCCGGCCAGAGGAAGATGCCGCGTGGTCGCACCTTCAGCCGGCGGGGTAGTTCTCGTCCCGTTCCCGTTCTCAGATCTTTCTCAGGCGAAGCTACGGCCGGCAATCGTCTTGGCCGATGCCGGCCGCGGTGACTGGATCCTCTGTCAAGTCACGAGCAACCCGTATGGCGACCGCAGCCGCGGAAGTTCCAATTCGCCATCAACCTCAAGACGGCGAAGGCGATCGGGGTGACGATTCCCCAGTCGCTGCTGCTTCAGGCCGACGAGCTCGTCGAATGAGTCCGGCGCTCGGCCCTGCACAGCGAGGAGCTTCTCCCGCGCGGCGATCGAGGATCGAGGCGCTGATCCACGAAGTCTGCGACGAAACGGTCCCGAGGAGGGACCTTACACGGGTTGTGCTCGGCTCGACGACCTGCGCTCCGTCGAGCCGGTCGATATCGCCTGAACGGCCGGCGGGCGTCGGAGTCGAACGGCAGACACTCGGGCGGACGACCAACGCCCCTACGGCGCGTGACCTGACGCGCTGGCAGCTCGACGCGTGACGGCCATCACGCTAACTTCGCGTTTGAGCAGTCCGCTCGCTCGCGCTGCTCGCTCGCGGCTGGTGAACGTGCGCGTTCGCCCTTGAAAGGCCAGACGTGACGGATGCGACGAGAAGATGAGCGAGATGCTTGTCCGGATCGTCGATCTCATCCGAGCCGGCGAGGTCCGGGTCTCTGCGCACGGCTACGACGAGATCGCCGAGGACGGTATCCTTGCCGGTGAGGTGATCGATGGTATCGGGGCCGCGGTCGTGATTGAGGACTATCCGAGCTACCCCAAAGGACCTTGTGTGCTTGTCCTTCAGCGGGATAGAAGAGGGAGCCCGATCCACGTAGTCTGGGGCATTCCGCGGGGGCAGACATCGCCGGCGGTGTTGGTGACCGCCTATCGGCCCGATCCGGCTCGCTGGACTGAGGATTTCCTGCGGAGGAGGCAATGAGCGCGAGGCGTCATACCAAGTTCGTTCGTGAGGGCTCGTACGCAGCAGAGGTGGACGTCGAGCTCATCGAGGAGGACAACGGTTGGTCGCCGTATCTTTCACTCGACGACGCCCGCAAGCTCGACGACGTCCGTGAAGCGTTGCGTCGAGGCGACCTGGAAGCGGCATCCCGATTGGCCCGTGTGTTTAGTCTCACGCCCGTCCGGCGTTGACCACCGGGCGAACAAGCGCATGCAGCCGACGGCGCGCAGGGCGCGCCGCGGCTAATACGCGGCGTTCGACGCCTTCTCAACGGGCGAGCCAGATCTGGGCAAGGGGGCCAAGGTGAAGTACGAGAAGCTGACCAAGCTCTCGATCCGCAACCACCCCGAGCTGAGCGAACGATGGGTTCAGGAGCGAATCGCCGAAGACCCTTCCATCCTCGGATTGGGCGACGTCATCCTGAAAGACAAAGAGAGAATCCAGTCGGGGAGTGGTCGGCTAGTCCTGTTGCAGGAAGCAGACGGCAACAGACGCTACGAAGTCGAGGTACAGCTGGGGAAGACTGACGAGTCCCATATCATCCGGACCATCGAGTACTGGGACATCGAACGGAAGAGATATCCGCAGTACGACCACACCGCCGTTATCATTGCCGAGGAAATCACGAGCCGATTCCTCAATGTCATCGGCCTGTTCAATGGCACGATCCCCCTCATGGCCGTCCAGATGAGCGCGGTTCAGCTTGGCGATGCAGTCTCCTTGGTCTTCACCACCGTGCTGGACCAAGTGCGTTTCGGGCTCGTAGACGAGGACGAGGAAGTCCATGAGGCAACGGACCGGACGTACTGGGAAAACCGTGGCAGCAAGGCAACCGTTGGGATGGCTGACGAGCTACTTGAGGTCGTGCGCACCCTCAACCCTCATCTTGAGCTCACGTACAACAAGTTCTATATCGGCTTAGCAAAGGACGGCCAGCCCAACAACTTCGTGATTTTCCGACCACAGAAGAATGCCATCCGGGTTGAGCCTCGACTTCAGAAGACGGAGGCGACCGAGGGCGCGGTGGAAGCGGCCGGCCTCGATGTGATGGACTACGACAACAAATGGGGACGCTATCGGATTCGCCTCCAGAAGGGAGAGGTCAAGAAGCACGCCGAGGTGCTGCGCAAGCTGCTGGTCGGGTCTTACAAGGAGTCCGGGGGTGGCGACGCGTAGCGGCGTCGAACCAGCGCTTCCAGCGGACCGGGCCTCGCTGGCGCTCGGTCCGGCCGCTGAAGCGCGGCGTTAGATTGCAGCGGTGAAGCTGGGGCCTCGATCGGAGGAAGCCGAGGGCGTGATGCCTACGTTTGAGGAGTACCGGGTACTCGCGGTCGACGCCTGTCTCGACCGTCTCCAGCGAACACCCGGCGACCTGGAGCGCGCGATCTCGGGCAAGACGGATACCGAGCTTGCGAGGCGTCCAGACGTCCACAACTGGTCGGCCAAGGAAATCGTCTGTCATCTCCGCGATGTCGAGGAGCTCTTCCAGATCCGGTTCCACACCGTGGTGGCACTCGACGAGCCTCACATCCTTGTGTTGGGTGCGAGCCCGGAACAGCTCGCGGCTTGGAGAATCGGGGGCTCCATTGGGCACCCCTCGATCCGGTGCGATGGGCTGAGGAACGCCAATACCTCCGCAACGACACCCGTGAGGCTCTTGCCGCATTTCAGCGGCGCCGAGCCGAGGTGTTGACACTGCTGCGCTCCCTATCGCGGGCGGAGTGGCAGCGCGGAGGAGTCCATCTCAGCCGCGGTCGCTTGACCCTGGCCGACTGGGTCGCCAGCCTTGCCGCGCACGATGACAACCACGTCGACCAACTCCGACGGGCGCTCGAAGGTCGCCCATGAGGTCAACAGCGTGGGCCCGGCTCAATCTAACTTCGGCATGCACCTGCCGGCCTTCGGCCGCGGGTGATGCCGAGCGTTGGGCGTAGCGATGAAGTTCGATGTCTATGGCCGGTATCAGTTGGAAGTGACGCGAGAGCAAGACTCTTGGGTCGTCTATCGCATCGGCCTAGGAAAGCGCGTCCTAATGAACGACCTCATAATTCCTTCATCGGTCGCCCCAAATGAGGTCGCGTCGTACCTCGATGACCTACTGCACGAAGGCTCTGGCCCAGGCCAAAGTGTGCGGCCCTTACCGTAGGCGCTTTCGCTCTGGCGGCGGAGCTACGCCCAACAAGGCGTTCGGCGAATTTGCGCTGAGGTTTGACGGCGACGGCGAACTGGCCACTGATCGGAGGCTTCCCGACGATCCAGTCGGCTTCATTCAGGACTGCGTTCCTCGCGGCAGACTCTTTTGGACGCACCACGTGAATATGCGCCTCGCCGGTCGGTTCATTCCCCGCGACGATCTTGGCCGCCGTGGACACCTATCAGCTGGTCGAGACGTACCCTGAGGACAAGTACCTTCCGAGTTACCTGATCCTCGCCGGGCACGGGCCGGCGGCGTTCCACGTGCTGTTCGCGGTGGACGTTGAGGGCGATAATGTGCGGGTCGTCACGTCGAACCGCCCAGACCGTGGCGAATGGCAGGACGACATGAAGACTAGGAGGCCGAGGCGATGAGGTGTGAGGTCTGTGGAGCGGAGCTGAAGGTGACGAAGACCGACCTGCCGTTCAAGGTCCGTGACGCGGGCATTGTGATCCTCAAAAGTCTCCCCGTATTCCAGTGCGCGAGCTGTCCACAGTATCTGATTGAGGACGCTGTGCCCGCGTCGACAAGATCTTGGAGCGCGTGGACCGGGGAATCGAACTGGAGATCATCCTGTACGCCGCCTGAGCCAATGGCGACCGATCGCCGAACCGCACGCTGCAGCAGACCGGGGCTCGCTTCGTTCGCCCCGGCCGGTGACCGCGGACGTTAGAAAGCTGCGGTGATGCGGAAGAAGATCAAGCCGGGCCAGAAGGTTGCGGTAGGCTTCAAGCCGCGTGAGCGGGCGCTCGTGCTCGACCACACGTTTGCTGGCCCCGAGCTGACCGTGGCGCTCCGCAAGGCACCGCTCATCGATGGGAGGCACATCGTCAGGTACACGCTCGACGATCTCGATGAGTTGCTTGGGTTTGTGGCAGCGGAAGCGAACCACTCAGCGGAGAAGAAGATTCAGAAAGAGCTCGACGCTCTCCACGCTCGGCTCAGCCGCGAGATGGAGTCGTACGATGATGGTCTGTGGCAACGGGCTTTCTAACCCCGCAGTGGAGCGGCTGGCTCGCATTCGCTCGCCGCCGCCGCTCACCGCGACCGTTATGCGCACAACGACTGATCGACTAGGAAGTGGAAGAACTGATCCAGCAGGTGCGGGATGAGGTGAAGGCTGAACGTCGCCGCGGAGCTGAGGGAGGGCTGGTTTGAATGAGCGGTACTGAAGTAAGACAGCGGCTGGCGGCGATCCTGGCAGCAGACGCAGCCGGCTACTCCAGCTTGATGGCCGCGGATGAGAGAATGACCGTGGCCGCGCTCGACGCAGCCCGGACAGTCTTCCGGGTTCAAATCGAATCTAATCAGGGCCGGGTCATCGACATGGCAGGGGATTCGGTCCTGGCCGTCTTCGAGATCGCGACGGGCGCGGTGTCGGCAGCCCTCGCGATCCAGCACGAGCTCGATGCTGCGTCCAGCGCGGCGCCGGCAGGGGGACGCCTGCGCTTCCGGATCGGTGTGCACCTCGGCGACGTGCTCGAGAAGGCCGATGGCTCGATCTACGGCGACGGGGTGAACGTCGCGGCTCGTCTGCAGGGGCTTGCGGACCCCGGCGAAATAGCCGTATCGGACGCTGTCCACAGCGCGGTCCGCGGTCGCGTTTCGGCCCTGTTCGTCGACCAGGGGGAACAGACGGTCAAGAACATCCCGAACCCGGTTCGCTGGTATCGCGCCATTGCCGCCGGCCCAGTGCCGCCGTACCGCAGGGCCGCCGAGCACTTGAATGCGTTGCCCTCGATCGCGATTTTGCCCTTCAGGACACCAGTCGCCGACCCCGAGCAGGTCATCCTCGCCGACGGACTGCGCATGGACATCCAGTGGGCGCTGGTCAAGATCGCCGGCCTGATGGTCATCGGATCCGGCACGATGAACACCTATCGCAACAGGGATGTGACGCCGCAACAGGCCGCAGCTGAGTTGGGGCTGCGCTACCTGCTCGAAGGCTTTGTCCAAAGGTCGGGCGACCGCGCTCGCATCACGGTTTCCCTCATCGACGGCTCGTCGGGACGGGTCATCTGGACCGAGCATTACGACCGCGTGCTGGACGACTCGCTCCAAGTTCAGGACGAGATCACTGAGAAGGTCGTCACCGCGCTCGACGTGAAGCTGTTGAGCGGCGAGCCCGCAAAGGTATGGCGCAAGACCCTCAAGAACCCGAAGGCACGCGAGTATTTTTATCGCGGCATCCACGAGTTCATGAAAAGGCAGAAGGAAGCGAATGCGGCGGCGCGAGCGAACTTCGAGCAGGTCGCGCGCCTCGCGCCCGAGAGCTTCCTCGGCCCGACCCTGGTTGCCTTCGCGCACTGGTGGGATGCTTTTCGAGGCTGGACGACGTCACCGGCGCGCTCGTTGGAGTTGGCCGCGCAGTGGGCCGAACGGGCGCTGGCGATGGAGGACTGGGACGGCCAGGCCCACACCGTCATGGCGCATATCCACCTGCTCAGGCGCGAGCATGACATGGCGCTCAAGTTGGCCGAGGAGGCGGTCGCGTTGCGCCCAAACTGCGCGGACGCCAACCCCCACCTGGGGAACATTCTCTACTACTGCGGCCGGCCTGGCGACGCGGCCGATCGCATGAGGCTGGCAATGCGCTTGACGCCAGTCCACGCGCCCTGGTTCAAGGTGGTTCTTGCCGCGAGCTGCAAGGAAATCCGGCGATGGGGCGACGCAACGGCGGTGGCCAAGGAGGCACTGCGCATGAGGCCGGAGGACATCGAAGCGCGCCTGGTGCTGATCGAGGTCTGCCAGGCTACCGGAAACGAGGGCTCGGCGCGCGAGTTGGCGCACGAGGTGTCGGCGCTGCGACCCGATTTCTCGGTCTCCAGATGGGCCGAGACGCAGCCCTACAAGGATCCCGCGGTGCTCGAACGCATCAGTGCAAGTCTCCGGTCTGTAGGACTCACTCCGTAAGCGCGAGCCGATAACGATGGGCGCCCTATCCGGCAGCGCCATGGCTGCGGAAGAAGCGGACGCGAATGGCCCGCCCGGTCGAGTCGTTATCTTCGGCTCGCTCTTCGTCGGGTTCGCCTTCCAACCCCCCTGTTGGCGGAGGGAGGACTCCTGAACTGGACCATCTGGAACGGCATCAGATGCGGAGGCGAGTCATGTCACGTTCCCCCCATGTTGTTCATCATCTACCTCGTGTGGGAAGTGTTCTTCTTCCTCGCCGCTCGCCGACCGCTGGCGTACGTGCCGTTCCTCAATTTCACGATGTGGGCCAACCTCTTCCATGGGCTGCTCATGGCCGTGCAGGCAGGCATGATGATGGACCGCTACTGGAGCAAGTGGTTTACAGACATCCCGTTCGTGCTGATCCTCGCCCTCGGCATCTACCTCTGGCGACCAAGGAGAACCGTCGAGGACAGCGCCAACGCCGAACTAGGCGCTGCACCTGACCGCGGCGCTCAAGGAGTCGGGCTTGTCTGGGTCGACCTGTGGCTCGTGATCATGGCGACTTGCCCGGAGACGGAGATTTGGCTCGGGGATGACCATGGGCACTTCGTTCAGAAAGGGACCGGAACGCTCAGGACCAGTCTGTTGCCGGGGAACTACACGGTTGAGTTCGGGCTTAGCACCA
>JACQSK010000017.1 GCA_016205975.1 Candidatus Uhrbacteria bacterium
AAAGGAGGTGATCCACCCACAGCTTCCGCTACGGGTGCCTTGTTACGACTTCATCCCTGTTATCGATCCCACCTTCCGTCGCCCTACGGCGACGTTCGGGTGTTACCGACTCCCTTGATGTGACGGGCGGTGAGTACAAGACCCGAGAACGTATTCACGGCCACGTGGCTGATTGGCCGTTACTAGCGATTCCAACTTCATGAAGTCGAGTTGCAGACTTCAATCCGAACTGAGATAGGCTTTGATGGGATTCGCTCCAGATTGCTCTTTGGCTGCCCATTGTACCTACCATTGTAGCGCGCGTGTCGCCCTGGACGTAAGGGCCATGCTGATTTGACGTCATCCTCACCTTCCTCCCGGTTGCCCGGGCAGTATCCTGCGATACGTGTAACACAGGACGAGGGTTGCGCTCGTTACCCCACTTAAGGGAACAGTTCACACCACGAGCTGACGACAACCATGCAGCACCTAAACAGCACCTTCGAAAGAGGCCTCCCTTTCGGGTGGCTTGCAGCTGTTTTTCAAGCCCAGGTAAGGTTCCTCGCTTACCATCGAATTAAACCGCACGCTCCACCGCTTGTGCGGGTCCCCGTCTATTCCTTTAGGTTTTAAGCTTGCGCTCGTACTACCCAGGCGGAGTGCTTAATGTGTTAACTAGGTTCGTCGACTCTGGGAGGGTCGATACTCCCAAAATCTAGCACTCATCGTTTACGGCGTGGACTACTCGGGTATCTAATCCGATTCGCTACCCACGCTTTCGTCCCTCAGTGTCAGGAGTGTTCCAGCAGATTGCTTTCGCCTTTGGTGTTCTTGCTGATATTAACGCATTTTACCGCTACACCAGCAATTCCATCTGCCTCTCCCACCCTCGAGCCTTCCAGTATCACCCGCGGCCTTCAGGTTAAGCCTGAAGATTTAACGAATGACTTAAAAAGCCACCTACGGACCCTTTACGCCCAATAAATCCGGATAACGCTTGAGGTCTCTGTATTACCGCTGCTGCTGGCACAGAGTTAGCAACCTCTTATTCATCAGGTACCGTCATTTGTTCGTCCCTGATAAAAGATCTTTACGACCCGAAGGCCTTCATCAATCACGCGGCATTGCTCCGTCACACTTTCGTGCATTGCGGAAGATTCTTGACTGCAGCCTCCCGTAGGAGTCTGGGCAGTGTCTCAGTCCCAGTGAGCCGGGCCACGCTCTCACGCCCGGTACCCGTCGTAGCCTTGGTGGGCCATTACCTCACCAACTAGCTGATAGGACATAGGCCGTTCTTCAGGTGGCAAGCCTTTCAATGGGAATGACCGAAGTCCCCCCATCCATATCGTGCATTAGCCATCGTTTCCAATGGTTGTTCACGACCTGAAGGTACGTTACCAATGTGTTCCGCTCCCGTTTGCCACTATCCATCTTTGATGTAATCGCGTATGGACCGTTCGACTTGCATGCCTTAGACATGCCGCCAGCGTTCATCCTGAGCCAGGATCAAACTCTCAATGAATGTCTAGACAGGAGTCTAGACTCTGATATTTGTAAGGAATGTACGTTGCAATCACACAATAGATAAGTTGTGTGACTCATTTGGTAGATTTGGTTTGGTTCAGTTGTAAGGATCGCGCGAAGCTACATTTTAAAACCCTCTTGAGCCGAAGCCCACGAGAGCTTTGCGAGGGGCATCTATTTGTAACTTGCGGCCGCATTGTAGGAAAAGCCCGTAATCGTGTCAAGGCCAGTTGAAGGGTGGTTGGGGAAAGTCGGTGGATAGCCCTATTCGTTGACGGAGCTGGCGATTTTGGCTATGATTGAGGCGTTCGTGATTCTCGTCTCTGGCGCGCAGCTCATGCCGCAGGTCGACAGGAAAGACAAGGGTCAAGACAGGTGAAAATCGTAAGACAAGAAGCAACTGATATGGCTGACAAGCTTTTCGACCAGGAGTTCGTCGAATACGTCGTCCGCGCCATCGTCAATCATCCAGATGACGTGCGCACGGAGCGGATCGTTGACGAACGCGGCGTGCTCATCACTCTTCACATCAATCAAGAGGACATGGGCTACGTCATCGGTCGCCAGGGCCAGACCGCCCGTGCGGTCCGCACGCTGCTCAAGATTGTTGGCGCCAAAGAGAACGCGCGCGTCAACTTGAAGATCTATGAGCCAGAAGGTTCCCGCCGTCCGCCTCGTGAGCCGCGCGAAGATCGCGACGACCGAGGACCGCGCGACACCTTCCGCGGATCCGACGACACGTCTGTAGACGATCTGGGGATCTAGATCAAAAAAGAAAAACCAGTTACCCTAGTGGTAGCTGGTTTTGTTATGACAAGAAAGAAAAAACAATTTGACGTGATTACGATCTTCCCCGAAGTCGTCGAGCCGTATGTCCAGGCGTCTATTTTGGGTCGGGCGCAGAAGGCGAAGCTCATCGACGTCCGTTCGTATCAGCTGCGCGACTGGGCGACGGACAAACATCACAAAGTTGATGACACACCGTATGGCGGGGGCCCTGGGATGGTGATGAAGGTGGACGTGTTTGAGAGGGCGGTGGAGGGCGTGAGGGCGCAAAGGAAGACAAAGGGCGCAAAGGGGAGAAGGGTCAGAGTGATTCTTACCAGCGCCTCAGGGAGGACATTCACTCAAAAAGATGCAAAGCGTCTCGCCAAGTATGATCAGCTCATTTTTCTGTGCGGGCGCTATGAGGGGGTCGATCATCGCGTAGAGGAACACGTCGCGGACGAGACGTTCTCGATCGGCAACTATGTCCTCACGGGCGGCGAGCTGCCGGCGCTTGTGATGCTCGATGCCATTGCGCGGCTGGTGCCCGGCGTCATTGAAAAAGAATCTCTCGTGCGCGAGAGTCATGGCGAAGAAGGCTACCTCGAGCACCCGCAGTACACCAAACCTCCCGTGTACAAAAAATGGAAGGTGCCAGACGTCCTGCTCTCAGGCGATCACAAAAAAATTGAGGAGTGGCGAAAAGAAAACCGGCGGCCCTGAGGGTCGCCGTTTGCGTTGCTGTACGGTCGTGAGATGTCACCAGACGACGGAGATGTTTTCCAAGATCCAGCCGTCGCGCTCGAAGCGTCCGAGCGTCGGGGTGATGCCCCGGCTCTCGATCTCATGGGCGAGCTCGCGCAGGACGTAGAAGCGGCCGCGTCGTTGGCGCAGGTGACCGAGTTCCATCCAGTGACGGAAGAGCTGCTCTGCGTCGAGGCTCGGGTCGCACTTCCTCGTGAGACTCACGACCTCCTCGCGGGTCATGGGGGTATGACGGAGATCCTCCACCGCGTGGAAAATCGTCAACAGGACGTCGGGGTGCTCGGGCATCTCAGGCAAGGACGAGTGAGACATGCGTTCTCCGAAGGTCAGGGTTCAGGGAGGGGACAGGTGATGGTCCGCGAGGTAGGCGTCGATGGCGCGGGCGATTTCCCGCGGATCGCGAGTCGATCCTCGGCCGCGGGCGTTGCCGTAGACCGTGTCGCCGCCGCCGAAGAGCACATCCGGATCTTCGTCTTGATTCAGCGCCTCGGCAATTTCGGGGACAGGGAACCAGTAGATGAAGGGCGAGTAGCGACACAGCGTATACACCCACCGGTCTTCGGGCGTCTGCCGCGCCGAGACGAACGCGCGCAGTCCGCGGCGCGCCATCTTCATGCGACAGTGGGGCCCGTACTCTCGGACGATCTCGTAGCCGGAACCACGATACAGCGTTTCGTAAGCGTCCTGAATGGGAGCACTTTCGCCACGGCCAGCCACGAAGTCGCCGATGCGGCCCTCCACGTCGGCGAGCACGCGCAAGTGTTCGCTTGCGACCTTGCGGTCGATGGCCCCCGTGAGCCGGTATTCCCAGTAGGCCTCGAACATCCATGCGGCTTTGCCGATGATGTCGATCTCGCCGGGCAGGTCGATGAGGCCGCTGCGCTTGTCCATCATTCCCACCAGCCAGAACAGTCGGTTCACGGCCGAGCCGAGCTTGGGCTTGACGATCCACGGGTGATCCAAGGCGAACTTGGACAGGGCTACGTCCGGATCGTTGTCGTTCATGAACACGTGGGTATCCCGTGCGTCGCTCTCCAGCAGCTCCAGCAGACCGTCGTGGATGGCCTCGCGGACTTGCTCAGCCGAGCACAGCATGGCGATGCGCGTGGGGCCGCGGTGGTGGTCGAAGTTGAAGTGCAGGCTCGCGAGGTCGAAGGACGGAGGTCCGTCCACGAACCCGTCGACCGCGATCGACCGCTCGGGCGTCTCCCGGCAGAAGGCCTCCCAACTCATCGGAGGTCTCGTCGGTTCCATGTGGTAGATGATCGGCACGATGCACGCTCCTATGCTGGCGGTGTGGAAGCATACGCGAAACGACTCTGGGCGTCAAGGGAAAAATCCGCTACACTACTCCTGTATGTCATCCTTTCTTCTTGTCTCGTTGGTCCTGTTTGCGATCTGGCTCATGACCATGCTCTTCTGGGAGGAGACGCGGCGCGAACAGGTGGTGATGAGCATCGTGGGACTCGTGCTCTCGCCCGGCATCCTCCTGCTTGTGGCAAGCGATTATCGCCGCGCGGCCGAGAGTGGCGCTTCGGCCATCGGTATTGAGGATTTGATTTTTGCCTTCTCACTGTTCGGGATCTCGGCGGTGATCTACCAGGCGCTGATCGGACGCCACGCGCACAAGCTGCATCTGAGCCGGTTCGATCCCTCGCACCCCACGCACTGGGTCGGACGCCTCATCCTCGTCTTGGGCCTATGGGCCTTCGCGTCCCTGTTGCTCATCTCCGTCTTCGCACTCTCGACGATAGACGCGCTCATCGCGGGAGGCTTGCTCCTTGGCATGTACATCATAGCCGATCGCCATGACTTGCTTGTGAATGCCGTCTTGTCCAGCTTGTTTACCGCGGCTCTGGTCTTCATCACGGAACAGCTTTTCTTCGTGCGCCTGTTCCCCGCGGACGCGGCGGCCTTCTGGCAGTGGGACGCTGTCTCTTCGTTTGTGGTCGGCGGCATCCCGCTGGAGGAACTGGTCTGGGCCGCGGTCGTGGGCTTCACGATTGGGCCGATGTATGAGTGGCTCAGACAGTATAAGATTCGATAAAGGTATGGAACCTCGTGAGTCCACGTTCCAAGCGTCCGACTGGCTTTCCTTAAATGAGGGACGGCTTTCGGTTGATGTTCTGGAGAACGCGCAAGAAATTGTGGTGCGCTCGGCGATTGCCGGCGTGCGCGCTGAGGACCTGGAAATCAATCTCTCAGAGGACACGCTTACCATCCGCGGCACGCGTGAGCACGGCTGTGAAGAAGAGACGCAGGGCGACGTGCATGTGCAGGAGTGCCACTGGGGATCGTTCTCGCGCACCATCATCTTGCCCACGCGCATTGACCCAGCGAGTGTCGACGCCGTCTTGAAGCGCGGTATCTTGACGATCCGCATGAAGAAGGTTGAAATAGATCGCAACGTGCCCATCCTTGAACTCGACGATGTATGACTTTGCCTTCCCCTGACCATGAGTCCATCCTCTCGGCGCCTGCGTCGGGAGGTTTTTGGACTCCTGTGAGGATCCTCATCGCCGCGCTCGTGGCCGTGGTGGCCGTCTCCTCCGGCGCGTACGTGTGGGCGCAATCGTACGACGGGAAAATCCCGCCGCGCATGAGCGTGGCAGGACGTGCCGTGGGAGGGCAAGACCCCGAGACGGTTCGTGCGCTCTTGCAGGAGCGCGTAGACGCGATCCTGGTGGACGGCATTCCTCTCACAGTCGAAGGCGAGACAAAAAATCTGACCCTTGCCACCTTCGTGTCGGGCGACCTCATTGAAGACGTTGAGTTTGATGTGGAGGCTCTCCTCACGGCCCTCATGGCAAGCCATCACGAGAATCCACTTGTTGATACGCTTCGTATGCTCTCGCGTGCCGCATGGGGGAGTGACGTGCAGACGGTTTTCACTCTGGAGGAAGAGCGCATCAAACAACGCGCGCGGGAATTGTTTCCAGACAGAGAGATCCTCTCGCAGGACGCCGCGTTTGCGATCACGCCCAGCGGTGAGGACTGGGTCATCGATGTCGTGGAGGGACGTGCCGGCCGTGAGTTTGTCTGGGAACCTTTTCTGGTTGAACTGAATGCCCGCCTGTCGCGCTTGGACGGCTCGGGGCTTGCTCTGTCGCTTGCGGATGCCACACCCGAGGTTTCCTTGGAGCTTGCCGCCTCTCAGGCGGAGCAGGCGCGCGCGGCGCTTCTTGGCGCCCCGTATTCAGCGACGCTCTCAGACGAGGATCGCACGTGGAGCATGACCTCCCAAGACCTTGTGGGGATGCTTGCGCCAGGGAATGACGGCGCGATTATCTTGAAGGAGTCCGCCTTTGAGGAGTGGGCGAGCTCGCTTCTGAGTGAAGTGAATCAAGCCACGCAGGACGCGCGGCTGGTCGTTGAGAATGGACGCGTGACAGAGTTCGTGGAGAGCCGTGCGGGGAAGTCCGTCGATGAGGACGCGCTCATGTTGGCGCTTACCGTGCGCGTGCGTTCCGTAAACACGCAGCCCGTTGAGCTCATCGTGAACACGCAGGAGCCGGCGGTGAAGACCAGCGAGGTGAACGACTTGGGCATTGCGGAAGTCCTGGGCGTGGGAATGTCGAGCTACCGTGGGAGCCCAACCAATCGGCGCGCCAACATCCAAAATGGTGTGAGGCTCTTGAACGGCATCTTAATCGCGCCCGGAGAGACCTTCTCGCTCCTCTCCGCCCTCTCGCCCTTCACCACGGACAACGGTTACCTGCCCGAGCTCGTCATCAAGGGCGACAAGATCACTCCAGAGCTCGGCGGCGGCTTGTGTCAGATCGGCACCACGACGTTTCGCGCCGCCATGAACGCGGGACTGCCGATTGTCGAGCGGCAAAACCACTCGTTGGTCGTTTCCTATTACAACGATCCCAGCAACGGCAACCCTGGCACGGATGCGACCATTTACGAGCCGGCGCCGGACTTTAAGTTTTTGAATGACACGGGAAATTACATTCTTTTTCAAGCGGAAAATCTCACAAGCACACAGGATTTGCGCTTTACCTTCTGGGGGACCAGCGATGGCCGCGCGGGCTCCTACTCGCCGCCCGTGGTCGAGCGTTGGATTCCGGTAGGGGAGACGTCTCTCATCGAGACGACCGACCTGGAACCAGGAGAGAAAAAATGTCAGGCCGCTCACGTCGGAGCCGACGCGTCATTCGTGTACACGGTCGTGAAGGCCGACGGTCAGATTGAAGAGACGACGTTCACGTCTCACTACCGTCCGCTGCCGGAGATTTGTCTGGTGGGCGTGGAGGAGGAAGCAGTAGATCCAGGCGACAACCTGGGCGAATCTTCAACCGTCGAAAGCGAACCGACAACAGAATAATTTTTTATCCACAGAATTGCTTGCGCACATCTGCGCGTCACGCGTAAGATCGATGTGTTGAAAAAGAAAAACGATCCGCGCGTGGCGAATCATTTTGCTCATTCCAGAAAGTGACCTGCAGGCAAGAAATTTCATGCGGGGATAGATCGAGTCCGAAAACCTGATGTATCCACGCAGTGAAATCCCATGCTTGTCGTGCCTGCAGATCACTGCCTGAAATGGAGGACAGAATAAGAAGCGACTTGAGAGTAACGCCCAAGTCTACGTTGGAAAACACGAGTTGTCAAGCATCTTTACAGTCTCATGTTAGCTGATGGCGACAGCCTTGGCAAGAGCGCTGTTTTTTATTAGAAAAACCGGAGATTTCTTGTAAACCATCCCCGGTCTGTCCACGGGTTATCCTTAGGTGATGACCTTGTCGGTGAGTCCGTATTTGACGGCCTCTTGCGCGGTCAGGAAATAGTCGCGCTCCGTGTCCTGTTCCACCAGCGACTTTTTTTTGCCTGTGTGTTTGGCGAGGATGTCGTTCAAACGGTCTTTGATTTTTAAGATGCGTTCGGCGTGGATTTTAATGTCCGTGGCTTGTCCTTGCACGCCGCCCAGCACCTGGTGGATCATCACCTCGGCGTTGGGGAGCGCAAAGCGTTTGCCTTTTGCGCCGGCGGCGAGCAGGACGGCGCCCATGGACGCGGCGAGTCCTACACAGATGGTCGAGACGTCCGGCTTCACGTACTGCATGGCGTCGTAGATGGCGAGGCCTGCCGTCACCGAGCCGCCTGGAGAGTTCACGTACAGCTTAATGTCCTTGGCCTTGTCCTGGCTCTCCAGGAAGAGCAACTGCGCGATGACCAG
Organism: Candidatus Uhrbacteria bacterium; assembly: GCA_016205975.1. Classification (GTDB taxonomy): domain Bacteria; phylum Patescibacteriota; class Patescibacteriia; order UBA9934; family GWF2-40-263; genus JACRJW01. The sequence continues at coordinate 8,216 of JACQSK010000017.1, forward strand.
GTTGGCGACCGTGTCATCGATTTCCGTGCCGAGAAAAATAATGCGGTCCTTGAGCAGGCGCGAGTAGATATCGTACGCACGTTCTCCCAGGTGCGTTTTTTCAATCACGGTTGGGATGAGGATGGAGGAAGAGGTTGGGTTCATAGGGGATTTGCTAGGAAGGATAGACGACACTATAGCATGGCCATAGCCCGATCGACTAGCACCTGGCAGCCGGTCTCATCACAGAGATAGGAGCCGCGCGGGCTCGTGAACCCGGCGGCTTTTTGATGCCCGCCGCCGCCAAAGGCTTTCGCCACGCGCGAGACATCGTGGGCGCTGGAGCGCATGCTGACCTTGAGATGTCCTTCGGGGGTTTCTTGGATGACAAACAAGGTATGGGCGTCCACCACGAGCTGCAAAAAATTGGAGATGCCTTCCACCTCGGCATGCGTGAGCCCAGCCTCCCGTATATCTTGGAGCGTGAGGAAGGTGAACACCGCGCCTGTGGCCTCGTGGCGCATGAGCCGCGTGAGCGCGCATCCCCAGATGCGCAAGGCGCTCACGGACCGGCTTTGATAGAGATGGCGGATGACGTCTTGGATGCGCCCTCCGCACATCATGAGATCCGATGCGGCGTTGAACGCTCGTTCACCCGTGGCGGAGTTGGAGAAGACGGTCGTGTCAAAGCAGATCCCCGTGAGCAGGCAGGTCGCGATGTCACGGCTGGGGACGATCTGATTGTGCACAAAGAAGCGATGCACGACTTCCGCCGTGGCCGGGGACTCGACGACGACTTGGTTCACATCCCCGTAGCGCGGGTTGGTCGCGTGGTGGTCGATGTTCACGACCGTCGGGCGGTGGGGCGCGTTTTCTAGGAGTCCGCGCACGAAGGCAGCGTCGGAACAGTCAAAGACCGCGACCAGATCAATCGTTTCGTCTTGGAAGATTTCTCGTCTTGTGGTCGTGAGCTCTATTCCAGGAAGGAAACGATAGGGCTCTGGAACGGGCTCGTTCACGAAGACCGGAACGTTTACGCCACGCCCCTTGAGTTCCAGAGCGAGCGCAAGCGAAGATCCTAGCGAGTCGCCGTCCAGGCGCTCATCGCAAATGAAGACCGGCCGCTTGGCATTCAAGAGAAGATCGTAGATTTGGCGGTGGGTAAAAGCTTCCATAGTTTGTGTAGGGGAGCAGACTATCCTACCCAAGCAGGGAGGTCAACTGATATAATCGTCCCTGTATGTTTCTGTCGAGGCTGGAGATTCAGGGTTTTAAAACGTTTGCGAAAAAAACGCAGCTGACTTTTCTTCCGCCCAAGGCGTCACGCTCGCCGATTACGGCGATTGTGGGACCCAATGGTTCTGGGAAGTCGAACCTGGCCGACGCGATCCGGTGGGTCTTGGGGGAGCAGAGTTTGAAATTGCTCCGCGGAAAAAAATCCGAGGACGTGATTTTTTCCGGCTCCGAGGGGAAAGGCCGTGCCGGGTTTGCTGAGGTCTCGCTCACTTTCAACAACGAGGACCACGCCATGCCCATCGACTACGCGCAGGTGACCATCGTGCGGCGACTGTATCGGGACGGCACGAGCGAGTACCTGTTGAACGGGAGCGCGGCGCGCCTGATCGACATCCAGCTTCTGCTCGCCCAAGCTAACGTGGGCCAGCGATCTTACTCGGTGATCGGCCAGGGCATGATCGACCATATTTTGGTATCGACGCCCGAGGAGCGCAAGGCATTTTTCGACGATGCCACAGGCGTCAAGCCGTTTCAGATCAAGCGGCACGAGGCCATGCTGAAACTCACCCGCACGCACGAGAACCTCGCCGACGTCGAAATGCTCTTGCGCGAGATCGAACCGCGCCTGCGTTCCTTGAAGCGTCAGGCCAGCCGTCTGGAACAACGCGGAGAAGTCGAGCGCGATCTGCATCGCCTTGAGGCGGACTACTACGGCGCGCAATGGTGGGAGCTCATGGGCCACAAGGGAGAGACGAAGAAAGCGTTTGAGGAGGCGGACAAGGAGATCAAGCAGCAGCGCGCACAGCTGGCGCGCCTTGAAAAAGAAACCGAGCGTGTCGAGCGTTCAGAGACGGGAGAGGATGCGTCGCTTACGGCGCTGCAGGAGACGTGTCGCGCGTTCCAAAAAAAGCGCGACGCGCTGCGCTCCCAACAATTTGAAACCGAGAAAGCCATCGAGATGGCGCGCGTGAAGGCACAGTCGCATTGGGCACCGCTGCCGTTGCTTAAGATCGTGGAGGAGGTGGAGGAGATGGTGAGAGGACTGAGGGGACTTCAAGGGCTTCGGGGGTTGGATGAAATCATCAAAGGGATTAACGCTCTCCTCGGACGGTCGGAAAAACTTTCAAAAAATCTCCAGCGACCCAACCCGGAGGACATCAAGCCAGACCCGGCGCTCTTGGCGAAGCTCAAAGAGCTGCGCGAGCAAGAAGAGAATCTCGGAAAAGATTTAGCAAAGGCTGAAGCGCAGATCGATGCTCACCTGAGCCAGGAGAAAACTGCGCGCACAGAGCTCATCGAAACGCAACGGACGCTGCGCGAGAAGCAGACGCAGATTCACCTCCTTGAAAACCAGCGCAACACGCTACAGATCGACCTGGCGAGATTTGAGGAACGCGAGCATGCGCTCGTGCGCGAGATGGATGAGTTCATGAAGGAGCGCGCGGTGAATGTGAGGGAGGGGGACAAAGGGGGACAAAGGGCGCAAAGGGGGCAAGGGGGACAGGAGCTTTATCCGGAGATTCAGCATTTGCGCGAGAAGCTCGAGCTCATCGGGGGGATTGATCCGGAGATCGTGAAAGAGTACGAGGAGACGAAAGAGCGGCACGCGTTTCTCGCTGGGCAGTTTGAGGATCTTGAGAAAGCCATCAAGAGTACGGAAAAGATTATCGAAGAGCTGGACGAGCAAATTGAAAAGCAGTCCAAGGCCGTGTTTTCGAAAATCAATAAAGAGTTTGAGCGTTATTTCAAGATGCTGTTTGGTGGCGGGTCTTGTCAGCTCGTAAAAATTACACGGGAAGAAATAGAAAACGAAAATAGCGAAAGTGAGGGAGGCCCTGGCTTCAGCCAGAGCGCGGTTGTCGGTGAGAATGCCGTCGAGAACAAACTTGAGCGACTCAAGGATCCCGTCGTGGGCGTGGACATCCTGGCCACGCCGCCGGGTAAGAAACTCAAGGCGCTCAATTTGCTCTCCGGCGGCGAGCGGGCGCTCACGTCCATTGCGCTTCTCTCCGCGATTATGGCTGTGAACCCCGCGCCGTTTGTCGTGCTCGACGAGGTGGATGCGGCGCTCGATGAAGCCAACACGGTGCGGTTCGCCTCCATCCTCGAGGACCTCTCGCGCTCGAGCCAGTTCATTATCATCACGCACAACCGCGCCACCATGGAGAAGGCCGACATCCTCTATGGCGTTACCATGGGAACGGAAGGGGTGTCCAATCTGCTCTCTGTGCACTTGGAGGAGCTAACCCAGAATGGAACGGCACGGCGATAGCTAGCAGGGGCAGATAGCCAGCAGGACTCGATCGTGTTACATTTATTTATATGCAGACGATTACAACACAACAAAAATTACGCCATATCTATCGTGCCAGTATCGATCTCGCTGATCTGGTGGAAGACCTGCTTGAAAAAACGAGCGATTTTGATCCAAAATTTCTGACGGGGTTGCAGCGATCGATCAAGGAGGTAGACAAAGGGAAGACGCGCAAGGTTGGTTCTCTTCTTGAGCTTGTCTAGCTATGCGCGAGCTCATTGTGACTCGCCAATTCACGAAAGATTTTCGTCTCCTCGACCCCATCATGCAATCCAAGGCCGAGAGGGTGGCACAACAGCTCCGTATAAGACCAACGAACATAGCGTTCCCCATAAAAAAACTTCAAGGCTTTGCTCGTCCGCCTTTGTGGCGGGTTCGACTTGGGGACTACAGACTTATCTATACATTTGATCGTACGAGCGTCACTCTGCATCGAATCTCTCACCGTAAAGACGTGTATCGCCACCTCTAACAAAACACACCCAAACGTTGGGTGTGTTTTCGTTCAGCGATCTTGGCACGAGAGGGGCTCGTGCAAAAGTCGCTCTGGCGGTCGTGAAGGGTCGTGCCTTCTCGACCGCCCGTGGCGTGTTTCTTGAACAGGCGTGTCTCGAGTGTCAGGCCTTCATGCGCCTGAGTACGCGCACGAGCTGCTTCTTGCTGCGCCTGGCTTGGTGCAGGAGTTCCTGGCCGAGCACCTGCTCGAGCGCGGCCGGCTCGTCCGCTTGCTCTCGCACCAGGCGCGCCGTTGCGCCGCTGAGCAACTCCAGACCTGCGTCAAACGCGCGTCCGAGTTCCTTCTGCGCTTCACGGAACTTGCGCTGTGCACGCTCTTGATCGCCCAGCAAGAGCCGAGCATGCGCGGCGATGTAGCGCACACGGCTCTGCCTGAGGCGGTTGTAGCTCTCGCGTACGCGAGAAAAAGGAACAGACATGGGACCTCCTCAACCGAGGTTCCGATCCGTGATCGGCATCTCGGTTGAGGAGCTCGCCAGTGCCCCTCGAGAATCTCGGAGCGCTGGCGAGCAGGAGACAGGGTCAGATCTCGGTGTCGGGATGCATCCGTCGGCCGTAGGGCGGCTTGCGGAAGCGGATGGTGAGGGACCGGACCCAGATCGTCGAGACGATGCTCAGGATCATACCCCACATCTGCCACTGGTCGCCCAGGCGCCAGCCGTTGAGGGCGAAGATCGCCTGGAAGGCGATGAAGAAGACGAACATCTTGATCGAGACGCCCGTCGAGTCCCTCGTCTTCAGCAGGTCGAGTCCCTGCACGGCGATGATGATGGCGTTCCCGATGCCTGCCACCATGATCACCCCGTTCATGATCTGATCGAACACGGTCCCTCCTGGCTAGTAGGTGGTGTACTGGTACACGAGGACGAAACTGGCCGCGAGGCCCAGCACGTCCGCGGGCAGAAGATACCAGGCGCGGGCGCTCACCTGGTACGGGATGCGCACGGCGTAAAGCACGAGCGCCACGACGATAAGCACGGGGTCGATCCCGCACACGCCCGACTTCCAGTTGCTGTAGATCTGCGACGGGAAGCCCAAGAGGACCATCCCAATGCCGCAGGCGAGCGTGAGCTTGCCCAGACGCGCCTTCCAAGGCTCGAGGATCCGAGCAAGCCGCTCGGTGACCCTCTCGTCGTTGTGGGGATCCATGAGACTCCTTTGGCGGGGAATCCGCCAGGGATGAGTTGTAATTGATCAGGGTTGTTTCGTCCCTCAACCGAGTCTTCGAGTCTCTCCTCGACTTCTCGGTTGAGTCCCCAAGCGTTGCGTAAGCTTAGGGCACGGGGACCGGTCGGCGCAAACAGTGGCGACGACCGGCCCCCATGAGAAAGGTGATGCGGGCGCTACCCGAACCACGAAGGGAAACGCACCACGACGGCGCCTCCGGGGTAGGTGCAGCTAGGAGAGGAGAGCTGCGGGTTCCTTGCTCGATCGGCCTCACGTCTCTGGACGAGACGAGGGCTCGAGCACGACCGTTGACGGGACGGACACGGATCGAGATCTTCTCGATCAGAGCTCTCGCATTGGCGCCGCGAGAGTCGAGCGGGTCATTGCCTCCATGACCAAGGAGAGTTCGTTTAACTCGTACGTGACGAGCGGTCCGACTCACAAGACCGTTGAACCTGGTTGGGATGGCGAGTCCCTTAAAGCCGTCACAGGTTCGGATAGGCTTCCATGCTTTGGCGCGACCCTTGACCGACGCCTCGAGTTTCCTCGAGCGGTGTGCTCCAACAGGATTGCTACGTACTTGAGTATCGCTACTCTTTCCTCACGCTCTGTTGTGCAAACCGGCATAGTGCGCCGGGTCATCTCTATGATCCACGTCTGGGCGATGACGTTACCTTACGGCCCCAGACGCTTCCTTCAAAAATTCATGTTTCCTCCAGGGGTTGCATGATGTCAGCGCATCGCGAGCGCCGACGACTTGGGCTACGGCCACATAGGCCTGCCCCTTGTTGGCCGCTACTTGGCCACGGCCTGGCCAACCGGGTGTTCGAGCTCCTTGATCGCCTGCTTGAGGCGGGCGACCTCGTGGGTCTTGTCCAGGACGAAGTCGAGACGGTACTCGGCCTCGGCCACGTACGCGAGCGACACGCGGACGTTTTCGCGCTGGGCGGGCTTGAGGCTCGCCTTCGCGAACATGGCCCCGTCGTGCTCGCGGAGCTCCTTGAGCCTCCGCGCGTTGTGCTCGATCGGGTTGTCCGGTGCGAGTCCTCCCACCTCGCGCAGGGCGCGGCGGAAGTTGTTCTCGGAGAACCGCAACGCGCGCTCCGCCCCCTCGAGCTGCAGGTGCAGCTTCGAGAGCGCCCGCTCACGCGAGACCTCTCCGGCCTCGCTCACGAGCGCGTTCTGAAGCTCCGCCTTCGCGGCCTCCAGGCGCGCCTGCGCCTTCTCGGCACGCGCGGGATTGAACCCCTGCGCGTTGAAGGCGACGTTGAACTCGGCCTGAGCGACCGACAGGGCGGCACGAGCCTGCCCGAGACGTTCCGACATGACCATCTCCTTCGGCGGGGTCTCCGCCTATTGGGTGTAGATGCGAAGGGCGTTGTTACGTCCCTCAACGGAGCCTTCGAGTCTCTACTCGACTTCTCGGTTGAGGAGCCCCCGTCACTCTCGCTTTCGCTCGAGCTTAGGGGGCCCGTTGGCTCGATCGCGAGGACGAACTCCTCGCGGTCGGGCGCGTTCTACATTCGGTCACAGTGGCAGTACTCCTGCCACTCGGGACTGGGAGTGCAGCGGCATCCCGTCTGCGGGTGCCGCTCCTCGAGCCTGAGCGGACGCACGGTCCGCTCCGGACGAGGCTGGTCGAAGAAAACGACGACTGCCGAGGTCATACGGTGGATCAAGCCCACCTTTCCGAGATCTTCCATAAACCTCCTGGGGGTGAATTGTCATCAAGCGATTGCTCGATGCGCGGGGAGTGTAGATCTGGAGGACGCGATCTACACTTTCCGCGCGCGGGCAAGAAAAAGCTGATCACCGATTACCTTCCTGGAGATAACCAATAATCAGCTCAGGAACGCCTGTGTCGGCTTTCCTTCTGAAGCATTAGGTCTCTCTCCCCAATGATTGAATTGTGCTCCCAAGATATCATTTTTTAGACGTTTTGTCAAGCCAGATGGGCGATATTTTGGCTAAATTGAAAGCATAATCACGAGTAGCTTAAAAATGAAAAAACCGCCTTGTGAGACGGTTATGACGCTGAACGCGCGAGGCGCATTTCTCGTTGGATGCGCCAGGCGTCGGCGATGAAGGCGAGCGAGACGATCTGCTGTAAGAGGAGCCAGGGGTAGCCTTGGATCCACATGAGCCAGCCGCAGGCCACGTGCATGAGCACGAACCAGAGATAGCCCTGTGAACGCTCTCGGGCGAGCTGGTAGGTGCCCACGAGGTATCCCAGAACGAGAGCCGTTTCCAGCCACTGGTTGAGCGTGTTGAACCCGCCGAAGTCCCACAGGCTGTAGAGGAATCCCAGCGGGATACAGGCGAGCGCGACGCGGTTGAGCCAGCGCGGCGGTTCCGCTGTGGCTGTGCGGACGGCGATCAACAGACCCAACAGCATCGCAGGTGTGCCGCTCGCTTCCACGGAGGCGGCGATCCAGTTGCGCCAGCCGACGAAGATGATCACCTACGGCGGGAGACCGGCGAGGTAGACGGCCCAGGAGGCGATCCGCCAACGCCGGCCCGCTTTCACGTCGCCCGCGCGGCGTGTGCGCTCGCTCATCCAGAGGAAGGCCTTGTTGAGGAGGTAGAACCCTCCTGCAAGGACTTGCAGGATCAAGTCCACGTCACGCTCCCGACATGAGCGCATCGAGCGCCCGGTAGAGATCTTCCGGCGTGCCGTTGTTCTCGACCACGCGGTCGGCGAGCGCGAGCACGTCGGGGACGTTCCGGTTGCCGGGGAGCGCCTCGATCGTGACGAACTGGTTCCAGGTGAGGTCCGCCTCGCCTGGACGGCGGCGCGCTTGGAGGCGGCGGAAGCGCAGATCGCGGTCAGCCTCGAGATTCACGAGCTGGAAGCCCGGGAGGTCTCGGTATACCTCGACCTCTTCGACGTTCCTCACGCCCGTCACGATAACGGGGCGATGAGGGTCGCTCTCCCAGAGCCGACGCACCTGCTCCCGTACCGCTTGCGCGATCCAGCCGTAACCGGCGTGGGAGGCGCGCGCTTCGAAGAGCGCGGAGAGATCGCTGGTCGTCACGGCGTGCGTGCTGCTGCGCGTGAGCGCCCAGATGAAGCTGGAATGTCCATACCACTTGGCGTCGTAGGCACGCTGCAAATACTCGGCGGCCTTGTCCTTGCCGGCGCACGGCCAGCCCACGAATCCCAGGACTCGACTCATGTGTCCTCCAGGCACTGGAGGCTATCACGTTGAGGTGCTCGCGTCAATAGAATGTAATGGATCGCGATCGATCGCGATCGCCTTGACTGATCCTAGGGCATCCTTTATATTGCCGGCACCGTCTTTACCGCTCACAGAGTCGCACCCAGGCCTCAGCCTGGGGCTACCAATTTATTTTTCTCTCCTATGTTATCGATTCGTCTCTCTCGCGTGGGCAAGTCCCGCGCACCGATCTATCGCATTGTGGTCATGCCCAAGCATCGTGATCCCTGGGCCAAGACTATTGAAATACTTGGTCACTACAACCCGCGCAGGCATCCTCATGAGTTCGTGGTCCAAGCCGACCGCGTGAAGCACTGGATCGGTCAGGGCGCTGAGGTGAGCAACACGTTGTGGAATCTCTTCATCGATGAAAAGATCGTTGAGGGAGAGAAGAAGCGCAGCGTGAGTCATCTCTCGGGCACGCGCCGAGCCAAACTTGTCACCAAGGCTGAGGAAGCCGTGAAGGCGGACGAAGAGGCAAAGGCGAAGAAGGAAGCCGCCGCGGAAAAAGAAAAAGCGGATGCGCAGGCCGCCGAGGAAGCGGCGAAGGCAGAAGCCGAGGCCGCCAAGGTCGCCGCGGAAGCCCCTCAAGCTGAAGCGCCAGCCGAGACACCAGCAGAAGCTCCCGCAGAAACACCGGCAGCAGAATAATCAGAGGGCGAGAGCAGCAGCTCTCGCCTCTTTCGTTTGTCCGTTTGTATGACATCGCGTCGTGAACAATTTGAAACGCTGTTTCCAGGCGAGCCAGCCTTCCGATGGAACCAGATCGAGGAGGGACTTTTTTCGTCTGCGAAAAATTGGAGCGAGCTCATGACGATTCCTGCGGGCATGCGTGAGCGCCTCTCAGTGATCCCATGGATGAGCGTCGAGCTCGTTCAGATGCAGGTGAGTGGGAACGGCGATACGCATAAGGCCCTCCTGAGAGTCGAGGGTGATAAGCAAATCGAAACCGTGCTCATGAAAAATCCACGCGGCGCTTGGACGATCTGCGTGTCCTCCCAGGTCGGCTGTGCTATGCGCTGTGGTTTTTGTGCGACCGGCAAGATGGGCCTCACGCGCAGCCTGACGGCCGACGAGATTGTGGATCAATATCGGTTTTGGAAACACTTCAAGATCGCCGAGAGAATCAGCAACATCGTTTACATGGGCATGGGGGAGCCGCTCGCCAATTACGAAGCCGTCAAAGAATCTCTCAACACACTGCTCGCGCGCACCGACCTTGGCAAAACGCGCATCACGGTCTCAACCGTAGGTGTGCTCCCGCGGCTCGAGCAGATCCTTACCGACCGTGGGTGGCCCCATGTGCGCCTCGCCGTCTCGCTCCACTCCGCGATCGAACAGACGCGCAAACTCATCGTCCCTACCTCCTACGACGACTTTCTTCCCAAGCTCGAGAACTGGGCCAAGCGGTATCTCGCACAGTTCGGCAACCGCCGTCATCACCTGACCTTCGAGTATGTCATGCTGAAATGTGTGAACGACACGCCCGCTCACGCGCGCGCCCTCGCTCTTTTTGTGAACCGCATCGGCCACGTGCGCGTGAACCTGATCCCGTATAACCTGACCGGCGTCGCGTTTGAGCGCAGTCCGGACGCGGCCATCGACGCGTTCCTCGCCGAGCTCGACGATCGTGGCGTCGTGGCTACGCGCCGCCGTACCATGGGATCAGACATCGCCGCCGCCTGCGGACAGCTGATTGTGTTGACACCTCTGCCTCAGACTGCTTAAATCCCCTCCTCGCTCTTTCCCCCATCCGGAGTGCAGACTCATGGAACTCTATCGGCTCGTGGCGATTCTGCTGGTGGCGACCTTCTTGGTGAGCTACCTCAACATCCGCTACCTGCGGCTGCCGCAAACCATCGGACTCATGCTCGTGTGCGTCCTGTTCTCCCTGGGCACCACCCTGGTAGGCACCATGAGCCAGGAGGCTGTCGCGCCCGTGACGACGTTCATGGCCGGCATCGACTTCAATGAAGCACTCATGGTGGGCATGCTGGGATTCCTCTTGTTCTCCGGCTCACTGCGCGTCAATTTGGACGACCTGCGGGAAAAGAAGTGGGAGGTGGCGAGCTTCGCGGTTCTGAGCACGCTCATTTCCGTGGGGATCATCGGCGCGCTCGTTCGCCTGTTTCTTCCGCTCATCGGTATCCCAATCTCATTCACCTACGCCTTGCTCTTTGGTGCGCTCATTTCTCCCACGGACCCCGTGGCAGTCATGGGGGCACTGCGGCAGGCGAAAGCGCCCAAGAGCTTGGAGATCAAGATTGGGGGCGAGTCGCTCTTCAACGATGGCGTGGGCGTAGCGCTGTTCATCGGTCTGCGTGAAGCGGTCGTGAACGGCCAACCTCTGTCCGCCGGCCACCTCACAGGAATCTTCTTGAGCGAAGCCCTGGGCGGCATCGCCTTGGGATTCGCCCTGGGATACCTCACCTACCGCGCGCTCAAGACGATCGACAACTTCCAAGTCGAGATCGTTGGAACGATCGCCCTGGTCATGGGGCTGTACACCTTGTGCGAGGCACTGCATCTCTCCGGACCGCTCGCGGTGGTCGCCGCCGGCATCCTCATCGGCAATCATGGCCGGTCGCTCGCGATGTCGGAGATGACCCGACGGCGGCTGGATGACTTCTGGGAACTGATCGACGAGATCCTGAACGCGATCCTGTTCGTCCTGGTGGGCCTTGTGCTGTTGGCGATCGGACTCAATGGACGCTTCCTCCTCGTCGCCCTGGCAGGACTGCCGCTGGTGCTGGGAGCGCGTTTTCTCAGCGTGCTCATCCCGGTCATGACGTTGCGCCGATTGGGGCGTCCCTTCACCAAGGGGATCGTGAAGATCATGACTTGGGGAGGGCTGCGTGGCGGAATCTCGTTGGCGCTCGCCCTCTCGCTTCCGTCTGGCTCTGAGAAAGATCTGTTCCTGGTGATGACCTACATGGTCGTGGCCTTCTCCATTATCGTGCAAGGACTCACCATCAAGACGATGATCGCTCGGCAACTCGCAGAGTAAAATCCGTCCACGTCCGCCTCTGACTCACCTCGGGGCGGTTTTTTTGCGCCTGTTGCTCGTCTTGACGCAGAGCCCGTAACCTGATTAACTTTCATCTCCTGCGCTCATAAGCAGGATCATGGAGGATCGATGTCCGTGCTCCTTATCTTCTCACTCGCTCTGCCCGCGCTCGCTCAAGAGTCCACAGGGCTCACGAGCGCCATGAACGTCGGCGTCTCGGGACTCGTGTCCACTCCCGACGGTGCGTGGCTCGGGCAGTATGTCTACTTCGGTCCCGGGATTACGATCCCGCTCTCGCAGCGGTTCCTCTTCATCCCGAACCTTACCTTCGAGGCGGCGCCAGGCGTGGGCAACTGGGGATTGGTCGCCAATGCGATCATCGAATACGCGCCTCCGGGTCTGCCTTTCGCCTTCGACATCATGCCGTCTCTCTACCAGGATACGGCTCCCGACGGTCGCACGGCCTTCCTTTGGGGCGTGGGTCCGGGCGCCACGCTCATCCTCAAGAGCGGCGTGACCCTCTCGGCCTGCGCGCAGTTCGTGGGCGTCGTGGGCGACCCGGTAACCGGCGTGGCACTGAGTCCCATCTTGAACCTGGGCGTTCCCATCCCTTCCAACAAGTGAGACATTCATGGAATGGACTCTCCTGCAAATCGGTGTCTATCTCGGTGGTGTTGCTGCGGTTGCCTTTGTCGTCGGTCTGGGCATGTACGCCGTCTGGTCTCGTGTCCAGAATCTGCGCAAGGACATCGAGACGATCAAGCGGGGCGCAAAGGAGGACAAAGGGGCGCAAAGGGAGACAGAGGAAGAGGAAGGGGAGGAAGAAGGGCTGGAGGGCGACACGAGTCGGCTTACGGGTGACCTACGCGACCTTTCCGGATCGGTCGATCCAGCGCTCCGGGGAGACGTCGACAGCTTGTACGGGGATGTCTCAGGACTCACGGGAGACCTCACCGGACTTGAGGGCAACGGCTCAGACATCACGGGTGACTGCTCAGACATCACCGGCGACTGCTCCAACTTGACGGGCGACGTCACGGGGCTGCGCGGCGACGTGTCTGACCTGGAGGGTGACGTCACAAACCTCCAAGGGCTCGTGACGCATACCTATGGCGATGCCTCTGGCTTGCGAGGAGATGTCAGTCGGCTTACGGGCGGTCTCCATGACCTCTCCGGGTCGATTGATCCAGCGCTCCGGGGAGATGTCGACAGCTTGTACGGGGATGTCTCAGGACTCATAGGCGACCTCACCGGACTTGAGGGCGAGTGTTCAGACATTACCGGCGATTGTTCAAACATCACCGGCGACTGCTCCAACTTGACGGGCGACGTCACGGGGCTGCGCGGCGACGTGTCTGACCTGGAGGGTGACGTCACAAACCTCCAAGGGCTCGTGACGCATCTCAATGGCGATGCCTCGGGCTTGCGAGGAGACGCGAGCAACATCCACGGCTACGTGAGCGGGCTCACGGGGTTCGTCTCTCGGGTACGAGGGTGCGTCGACGACATTGAAGGCGATCTCTCCGGACTCGCGGGCGACGTCACGTTCATCTCGGGGGACGTGAGCGGCTTGCAAGTGCTTCCTCGGCCGTGCCCGTCCTGCGGGCGAGGCCCGCCCGTTGAGGACGGAGAGCCTGACGAGACCGCTTCCGATGAACCACCAGACCCTGACGCGGCTTGAGCCACAAGAGCCCGTCCACGCAAGACTCGCACGCGCGAGTCTTTTTTCGTGCAAAAAAATCCCCCGGCGCTAAAGCTTCGGGGGGATGCGGACGATCCGTGCGGGTCGTCGTGCCGCTTTACAGCGCGAGGGCTGAAGTGGGTGAGGTTGTCGTCTTGCTCGCGACGGTCTCGCGGATCGTATCCCAGCAGGCGCGCAAGTCCGCGACCTGTTCCTCGTTGCCCATGAGGACGTCGGCGAAATGACCATCAGTCACGCCTGGGCGGTGCAGGCGCAGTTGTCGCCAGAGGAAGTTGAGCCTCACGAGCTCGCGACGGAACGCCGTGTCCTCCAGCAGAACGAGGACGAGCTCGGCTTCCAGTTCTTCCCGTCGCGCGCGGTCCAGCCGCGTCTGGACGGTGACGATGCGAGCGGGGTCCAGGGCCATGTTGGAGAGCGCATAGTGCAGCTCGTTCCTCTCATGCGCCACCCGCTCGCGCGCGCGGACATGGCGATGGCGCACCTCGCGCGGGTGCGCGTCGAAGAGCTGTGAGATTTCTTTGAACGAGAGCGGGGCGGACGGATCGGAAAGGGGCATACTTCCTCCTCAGGTGCAGGCTACGGAAAGGTGGCGCTTCCGTCAAATCCTTCCGTCAAATCGAGAGGCGGGAGCAGTGGCTCCCGTCCATGAATGTAGACAGGGCCTTTTTCTTTTTCTCGAGGACTGTCACACTTCTTCGGTATGACTCTTCCCGAGCCCCTCATGACCCGCCTCACAAAACAGTTTGGCGCCGCGGCCGTGCGGGCGATGCTTTTGGCGATGCGCGGGAAACGATTGCCGACCTTGCGCGTGAATACGCTTAGGTCCTCTGATGAGGAAGTGATGGCGGCCTTGCGGCAGAGCGCCGTTGCATTCGAGCGTGTGCGCGGACTTCCTCATGCGTTCATCATCAAAAATAAAACCGACAAGGAGCTCCTCGCGCATCCACTGACGACCTCGGGGCGCATCTACTTGCAAGGGCTGACGTCCATGCTCCCACCGCTTGTCCTGGATCCACGCCCCGGTGAGCGTGTGCTTGACCTGTGTGCAGCGCCAGGAAGCAAGACCTCTCAGATCGCGGCGCTCATGGGCAACAAGGGAACGCTCGTCGCGTGCGAGAAAGATCCGGTGAGATTCCAAAAGCTTCAACACACGCTCTCTCTGCAAGGCGCGCGCGCCGAAACGATTTTCGGGGACGCTACACTTCTGCCACGCACGCACGCGGGGAACTTCGATTGCGTCCTTGCCGACGTACCCTGTTCAGCCGAAGGGAGAATCGATCTCAACAACCGTCGTAGTTTCGCCTACTGGTCGCAGAAAAATATCACCGAGCACGCCAAGCTCCAGCGTCGCTTGCTGCGTAGCGCAGTGGCATGCCTCAAGAGTGGCGGCACGCTCGTGTACTCGACCTGCACACTCGCCCCTGAGGAGAACGAGGATCAGATCGCCCGGCTCATCGGTGAGTTTCCGTTTATGAAGCCGTCGCCCGTCGTGCTTCCTTTTCTCTCAATGCCAGCCTTTCACAAAACGGCCACATTGTTGCCCGCGGCAAGCCGCGAGGGATTTTTTATCGCGAAGCTTGTGAAGACGATCGGTTGATATCGTCTCTCTTTTCAATCGCGCTTATTTCAGGCAAGCTGTGAGGCGTAGACTTCAAGGAGTTCTCAATTCAAAGGACCTTTCAAAGACCAGCCATAGCTTCAGCGACGGCTGGCAGGCCCGTTCCTAAGGTGAGGTAGACCCAGGCTTCTCCTCCGAAGGCGGATCCGCCTCTGGCGGAAGCCTGGGCCGTATCGATACTCTCCGTCATCCCCTCCGTCATCCTGACGACGAGTCCTCGAGGAGGAAGGATCCCATTTCCTCCGAGCGAATGCTCTACAACGGAACCCCTCAACTCCGTACGGAATGAACAACGCACCCTAACCGTCTAACCCTCCCTATGTACCCCTCCCTC
>JACQSK010000018.1 GCA_016205975.1 Candidatus Uhrbacteria bacterium
TCCTCACCCCTGAGGAGCGGGCTCTAGCTGAAGCTGCCGAGCGTGCCCTGCACGAGAAGAAAGACCAACGTCTCCGCCGTGAGTACATCGCCTGGGCGTCTGACCTGGGGTTTGACGAGGATTGGGTCCATGACACCTTCATCTTCCACTCTAACGGTTCTGTTGAAACTGAAGGAAACCTCGATCTCCATGACAAACCCTCTGTACGTCTCCCAGACTCTCTTGTGAGAGTAGGCGGCTACCTCTTCCTCGACGGCCTCACCTCTGCTGAGGGTCTCACCCTACCCCGTGAGATCGGCGGCGACCTCTGGGCTTGACTTTCTCTCAAAAACCAAATACCTTCCCATCTCGCGCACGCAGGCATGCTCAAGCCTGACGCCGAGATTTTCCTCAACCATCAGGAGAAAAGGATGCGTTTCATCCTCGCCCTTTCCCTCGCCCTGTGCGCCTGCGGCCAGGACGATTCTCAGAACCCGCCCGAGCCGCTCGCGTCTGCGCCGCTGCCGGAGTACGACAAGACCCTGGACGAGCCCGAGGAGGTCACGGCCTGGCAGAGGCAGACCATCGAGCTCGCTCAATCGCTCGCGACTCCGCCGGACGCCAGTGTCCTGGAGCTCTACGAGGCCGCCTTCAAGGTGACGGACGCCTCGGTTCAGGCCTACATCGCGGATACGTCCAAGAATGGCCAACAGGAGGACGAGTCCTTCCGGCTCGACTTCTACGACCGGGTGCAGAATGCGCCAGAAGCTCTCCCGCCGTTGGTCGCGAGTGCCGCGAGTGCCAGCGAGCTGGAGGTCTTGCAGGAGCATTACCAGGCAGGGCTGCACTACGCCGCGCTCGGCGACAAGGACGGCGTGGCGCGGTGCGTGAAGGCGCTCGAGCACAAGCTCGAGTGGAACGCGGTCGCGATCCTCGCCTACGAGATCGGCGACGACGCGAAGCTGTACGCCGCCATGGACAAGATGCGCGAGATCTCCTGGGACGAGAGGATGCAGGGCATCGTCGGCCGAGCCATCGAGGATCGTGAGCTCGCGCGCGCGGCCGAGATCGCCAAGCGCTACGGCTGGGATCTCTACGAAGGTGTGTGGGATCGCGAGCTCGAGGCCGTCGGCGACGCGTCCGTGACGACCAAGCTCGTCGAGCGGCGCATCATGCGCTGGATCGAGGCGGCACAGGAATCGTGCCGTGGAGACATGAACGCCAATCTGTGCGAGAGCATGGCCTACGACTTCACCAATGCGTTCTCCGATGACTGTCAGTCCTTCATACCGGACCTCGCGGGCATCGTGAAGCTCGCGGGCTTGGATCGCGCCGCGGCGCTCAAACTGGCGCGCCGCTTCCTGGAGTCGCGCCACGGCAACGTCGTCGCCGTTCAAGACCTCTGTAGCGAAATGCGGTACGGTCTGACGATCGCCGGCACGCTCGAGTTCTACCAGCTCGTGAGGAGCGATCTTGACCTGAAGGCCAAGTACCTGGCGAAGACCCGGGGCTGGACCACGGGATCGATCAAGGTCGTATCGAACCAAACCGGACAAGACGTGTTCCAGTGGCGCGAAGGCTCCGGAATCAACTGCGACTCGTTGCTTCCGGGCTTCCCGTTCTTCCAGGCCATGAAGGCCATGGGCGATCCTGATCTCATCCAGGCCTGGAGCGACAACCTCGCGCTCATCGAGCGCGTGCAAGAGGACAACAATCCTGAGGTCTGCCGCATGGCCGTCGCCCTGGATCGCTACCTGCTGAAGCTCCCCGGCGGCTCGACCGAAGCGGTCAATCCCTTCCTGTACGGGCAGAGCACGCCCGAGCAGCTCATGCGGATCTGGGGTGAGCTCAATCTCTTGACCCCGCCTGCGGAGTCGAAGGTCACGCTGACTGAAGCGGACCGAATCGTGAACGTGTCCATCGCGCTCAAGCAGAAGGGCTACGACTCGGAAGCGCTCCTGGCGCTCAAGCCGTTTCTGCCTCCCTCCGAAGTTCAGCTCGAGTACGAGGACGCCATGGCACAGGTCGAGATGTACGTGACCTACCTCATGATCGAGGAAGGAGACATGGGCCCAGCACGCGAGTCCATCCACAGGGAACTCGAGCGGCGGCACGAGGAGATGAAGCATCGGGAGGAGATGACCGAGTCGTCTCTGAGGCCTGCGCTCACGGCGCCCTTCAAGGTCGTGCGCTGGAACATGGCGGTTCAAACAACGCGAGGCGACGGCGTTGCGTCGGTGCCCAAGCCGTTTGCGGTGGAAGACGCTCACGGGATGCTCGTGCCGGTCATGGATGAAATCGCAAAGCTCCCGAGCCTCCACGATGCCGCGCTCGTCTGGGTGGCACAGGCAGGAGACCGTTCCTTCCTGGACAGCGAGGTAGCGCGGCGCACGCAAGCGGGTTCCCTCGACAGCCTGCAGACACTCCTCTTCCAGCTCCCCTATGAGATCCCCCGTCTGGAGTAAATCCTCCCCAACACCTGCCTCCGACACCACGTCGGAGGTTTTTCATTGACAGTCACTCTTCAATATGAGACGGTGCCACTGCCTCCCTGGAGCCGTTCGTGTCTCCTTCCCTCTGCTCTGTTCCTTCCTCCTTCAGTATCGTCGTATCGTGTGAAGCACAGACGGATGGCTGTGCCGCCTTCATGAGCGCGCGCAGCTTTCCTGAGCACCACATCATCGACAGACACCTGACCGCGTTCGCGCAGATTTCGCCGGCCCTTGATCTGCCCGATCACGGGTTCACCGCGCTGGCCCGCCCAGGGCACAACACCGTGACGTTCCTTCCTTCGTTTCCCTCGGCTCTTGTCTCAAGATTTCTCTCACAGCTCGCGCTCTTGGGCGCCGGCGATCTCTCGGACGTCTGTCGCCAGGTCGAAGGCTACCCCTACGAGACCATCGCGGAGGAGTATGAACGCGCCACGCGTGCGGCACATCGCACGCGCCGAAGCATGCCCGACATCGAGCTGGATGACTGTCCGCTGCTTCCCATCACGGTCGCCAATGTGAAAGGAGGGCCTTCAACGATCATTCGTACCTCCTCGCACAAAGACCTGATCCGCGTGCGCGGTGTTCCGCGCAACCACGAGTTCGCCCGCCTGGCCAACGAGGCGATCCTGAAAAATATGCGCGCGTTCGTGCGCGCCCGTCTCCCCATCGTCGGTCATCCTCGCTCCGCCCGCTCGTAAAGAGTCGGGTGGTTTTTTGTGCAGACAAAAAACGCTCTCGTATGAGAACGTTTTTTGTGGTGCGTCGGGTGGGACTCGAACCCACGACCAAGAGATTAAGAGTCTCCTGCTCTACCAACTGAGCTACCGACGCATGAACGGCATCAGTATGCCAAGCCGATTGACGATCGTCAAGATTTCGGATAGCATTCGCGCCATGCGGCCGTAGCTCAGCTGGATAGAGCGCATGGCTTCGAACCATGAGGCCGGGGGTTCGAGTCCCTCCGGCCGCACCAAAAATAGATCACCATCGGTGGTCTATTTTTCTCTCATCTCTTTTTCCATTCCGTTATTTTCCCCGCCTCGATTTCGACCGGGTCCGCGTGGCGCAGGCGGCGGGCTTGGCCTGGGTGGAGGATCTGCGTGTGGGGAGCGTCATCCAGCGCGCGGACGATGTACCAGAGGTCGGCCTCGTCGGTCATCCAGCCACGGCGATCGAATCGCGAGAGGTCGACGGGCGCGGAGAAGGCGCGCAGCGTTTTTTTGCCGTTGTGCAGAAAGTACTCGTGAAAGAATGAGAGGGCCAGCTCGCGCACGGTCGCGTAGACCGGCTCGCGGTAGCGCAGCACGGCGTGATTCGTTTTGGAAATCGCTCCCCAACGCCCGCGCTCTTGGAACAAGGCGACAACATGATCTTGGTCGCCGTGGGCGGAGGCGAGATCCATGAGCAGCGGCCGCGCGCCTTGCAGACGCAGGGCCAAGGCGGCGAGCATCGCTCCCTCGATGCAGTGGGCGTGGCGCTCGCGCAGCACGCGCCGCGGCGACAGACAGGTGTCGCCGGTCTCCTCAAAATTAATCGAAAGCGCATCCAAAAAATCTTGAATGCGCTTGGGGGTCTTGAGTGATTTGAGAATGCGGAACTCCTCCTTGGTAAAACCGTACATACGTCACGGCCTGGAATCAACTTAAAACTACCAGTCTTTTGCTTCGATGCCGGCTTGCGCGGCTGCAACCTGGGCTTCCTGTTTGCTCGTGCCTATGCCGACCGCCACTTGCTCCTTGCCCAGAAACACACCAACCTGAAACTCTTTCTCGTGATCTGGCCCGGTTTCCGAAAGCACTTTGTACGACGGCGTGATACCCATGTGCTCCTGCGCGGCTTCCTGAAACCGACTCTTGGGATCCACGTAGAGGCGTTGCTGCAAGACACGCGGGAGTTCGCACAGGACGCGCTCCATGACAAACGTCTTGGCGCCGTCCCAGCCTTGGTCCAGATAAATTGCGCCGATGAGCGCCTCAAAGGCGTTGGCCAAAATATACTTACGCGCTTTGGATGCTTTGTCCTTGGACTCGCCTTTGGAGAGATGCAGGTACGGTTCGATCTCCAGCTTGGCGCACAGGTCCGAGAGCATATCCGCGTTCACGAGCGCCGCACGCCAGTTGGTGAGCTCGCCTTCCGGGTTCTCGTAGTTCTGATACAGGTGCTCGGTAACGACCAGCTCAAGCACGGCATCTCCCAAAAACTCCAGCCGCTCGTTGTGGCCAAGGGGAAAGTCCGGATGCTCGTTCAAATAACTGCGATGAACAAGCGCCTGGCGTAGCGTGTCTTTGTTTTGAAACGTCACGCCAAGGGTTTGTTCGAGCTCGGTGAGGTCTTCTTTTGGCATAAGATGTTATACGGTAGGAGTTAGCTGATCGATTTGTTTCACTTCCCCTTTGGCGACCATGTCCTTGTAGATCGCCCCCAAGACGCCGTTCACGAAACGCCCCGATGCCTGGCCGCCGAACCCCTTGGCCAGCTCGATCGCTTCGTTGATCGCGACCTTGGCGGGGATTTTCTCTACGATCTTCAGCTCGTAGACGCCCATGCGTAGGACATTGCGGTCCACCAGCGTGATGGACTCAATCGGCCAGTCAGGCGCAAAGCTCGTAATGACCTCATCGAGCTCTGCGCGATGCTTCACCACGCCATGCACCAGCTCCTCCACAAAACCCTCGTCGTCAAACTTGGGCGCGAACTCGGTCCGGTTGAACGCGATCATCTCGGGGAGCTTCCCATCAGGCTGTCCCAAAAAATCCCACTGGTAGAGTGCTTGCAAAGCGATGGTGCGTGAGAGATGACGGTTGCTCATAAAAGAACGAAGGGAGGAACACAAAGACGTCCTACGACGTCTTGTCTGGTTCGGCTTTGTGCGGGTGCGCGTGGCCAGTTTTCTTGAGGAAACGCGCGGCCTTGCGGCTGTGGTCCACGGCCTGGCGGCCTTTATAAAATCCGCACGTGGGACATGCTTTGTGCGCCAAGGCGGGCGCATGGCACTTCTCGCACACGCCGACGTTCATCGGGTTCATGTGGTCATGCGAGCGGCGGCGGCGGCCTTTTGATCGAGACAATTTTCGCGCTGGAACTGGCATAGTTGCTGATTAATTTATTTCTCCGAGACTCTATCAGATAAGCGCCACGCTGGCAACGGTATCCTCTTCTTTCTTGAATCGCATCACGCGCACGCCTTGGGTGGCGCGACCCAGGACGGAAACGGACTTAAGCGGCGAGCGCAGGACCTGACCTGCCTCAGTCACCACGAACAGATCGCGTTCGTCATCGCTCCCGACCACGTGCGCGGCCACCACCGAGCCGGTCTTCTTGGTCGTGTTGGCCGTTTTAATCCCTGAACCTCCACGGCCCTGTACTTTGTATTCCTCCACGTCGCTGCGTTTACCGAACCCATTTTGCATGACGACCAAGAGCTGCTGTGAGCCTTTCTTAGCAGAGGCCGCCAGAACACCCATGCCCACGATGCGGTCGTCGCCCTTGAGGCGCATGCCGCGCACGCCGCTCGCGTTGCGTCCCATGGCGCGGATGGCCTTCTCGCTGAAACGGATGGCCTGCCCGCGCGCACTCACGAGCATCACGTCGTCCTTGCCCGAAGTCGGCCACACCCACTGGAGAGCGTCGCTGTCCTTCAGCTTGATGGCGATGATGCCGGACCGCCGCACATTATCAAACTGTGCGAGCTCGACTTTTTTCATCGTGCCCTTGTTGGTCACCATGATTAAAAACTTTTTATCTGCCATGTCGCTCATCGAGAATGACGCCGAGACGAGCTCACCGGGCGCTAACGAGAGGAAGTTCACGATCGCCTGGCCCTTGGACGTGCGCGAAGCCTCAGGCACGTCATAGGCCTTGAGCTTGAACACGCGCCCGCGGGTGGTGAAGAACATCAAATCCTTGTGCGTGGTGGTGGAGAACATCTGCTCGACGACGTCTTCTTCTTTGGTCGTGAGCCCGGCCACGCCCTTGCCTCCTCGCTTCTGCGTCTTAAAGGTGTCCGGCGGCAGGCGCTTGATGTAGCCGGCCTTGGTGACCATGACCACCGTGTCGGTGTCCGGTACGACGTCTTCAATCGAGAACTCCTTCACGCCGGACTTCACGATCTGCGTGCGGCGCTCTTGCCCATAGGCGTCGCGCAACTCCTCGATCTCCGTGGCGATCACGGCCAGCATTTTTTTCTCCGACGCCAAAATGGATTCCAGCTCTTGAATCAGCTGGGTCTTTTCTTTGTACTCGGTCTCGACTTTCAGAGCCTCCAGGTTGGCCAGTTGCTGCAGACGCATGTCCAAGATCGCCACGGCCTGGCGCTCCGAGAGCTTGAATTGGCGCATGAGGTTCACGCGCGCTTCGTCCTTGTCTTTAGATTTTTTGATCGTCTTGATGACCTCGTCAATTTTCAAAATGGCGATGCGCAAGCCTTCTAGGATATGCGCGCGGTCGCGGGCGCGCGTGAGGTCGTACTCGGTGCGACGGCGTACCACTTCGCGGCGATGCTTCACGTGCTCTTCCAAAATCATTTTCACGTTCAAGACGCGCGGCTGGATGCCATCAACCAGCGCCAGCACGTTGTAATGGATGGTCTCCTGCAACTGGGTGGTCTGGTACAGACGGTTCAAAACCTTCTTCGCATAGGCGTCCTTCTTCAAGTCAACCACGATGCGCACGCCCTGGCGGTTGGACTCGTCGCGCAGGTCCCGGATGCCTTCGATTTTTTTATCGCGCACGTTCTCGGCAATCTTCATGAGCAGGTTCGCCTTGTTCACCTGATAAGGAATCTCCGTGACGATAATCTGGTAATTCCCTTTCTGGTCCTCCACGATCTCGGTTTTGCCTCGCACGACCACGCCACCCTTGCCCGTGGCAAGCGCGGACTTAATATCGCGCACGTTGTAGGCGATACCGCCAGTGGGAAAGTCTGGGCCCTGCACGATCTCGGTCAGCTCGTCGATGGTGATGTTGCGGTTTCGGATGAGGGCCAGAGTCGCGTTGCACACCTCGGTCAGGTTGTGAGGCGGAATGTTGGAGGCCATGCCCACCGCGATGCCGACGGTACCGTTCACGAGTAAATTGGGAAGTTTGGAAGGCAAAACTTTCGGCTCCTTGTGTGTGCCGTCGAAGTTGGGCATGAAGTCCACCGTGTCTTTTTCGATGTCTGTCAAAAGCTCCTCACTGATCTGCTCAAGCTTGGCCTCCGTATAGCGGTAGGCGGCGGCAGAATCGCCGTCGAGCGAACCGAAGTTCCCTTGCCCGCGGATGAGCGGATAGCGCATGGAAAAATCTTGCGCCATGCGCACGAGGGAATCATACACGGCCGAGTCGCCATGGGGATGGTATTTCCCCAGCACGTCTCCCACCACCGCGGCGCACTTTTTGAACTTGGCGCCGGAACGCAGTCCCGTCTGCCACATCGAATACAAAATACGCCGATGCACGGGCTTGAGCCCATCGCGTACGTCTGGCAGGGCGCGCCCGACGATCACGCTCATCGCGTAATCGAGGTACGACGTCTGCATCTCTGCGACAAGGCTCTGCGGAACAATGACGCCTCCGTCTTTTTCTGGCTCGGGAAGATCACTCTTTGGCTTTGGTTGCTTCATACGATTCTTTTGCTGTCTGCAAGGATTGCCCGACGTCTTGTGCATAGCCGCCGGCTCCTGTTTTGATCTGTTGGAACTCTTGACCGGCTTGCTCAAAACTCGCGTCCAGGGCCTCACGGATCTCGCCTACGTCCCCCTTGAGCGCTTGACGGATGCTGACGACCCACCCTGTGAGGACGAGCAGGACGCTCAGCAACACGCACAGGAGGAACCGCCGGCGCACGCGCGGATCCATGGGCCTCAAGCTGACCGGGTGCTTGGCCATACCCTAACGCGTCAGGCTCACGATCACCATGTCCTCTTCTGGCAGGTCCTTGCGGGTGAACTTAAACTTGTTCATCTCCTCGCGACGGCAGGCGCCGAAGGACTTGCAAAAATCTTCCACCGTCCCCAGCGACTCTTTGGCGCCAGCAACGGCGTGCGTCATGGGAATCACGACGCGCGGCTCAATCTGCGAGATGACTTCAGCGGCCATGGCCGCGCTCATCACGCGACCGCCTCCCACAGGGATCATGAGGACGTCCACGTTTTCCAGCTGCTGCAGCTCCTCGTCGGTGAGCGCCCGATCGAGCGCGCCCAAGTGCGCTAGACGCATCCCCTCGGCTTCGATGCGGAACAGGAGATTCCCCACGCGCCGACCTTTCACCTCACGCGCAAGCGGCGCCGCAATTCCAAAAACAAAAACGTCTTTCACTTCAAACTCGCCGGGAAGGTCAATCACGGAGGGATTGCCTAAGACCGCTTCCCTGTTGTTGGCGTCCTCCTCGTCATGCGAGAGCAGAAGCACTTCGGCGGAAAGCGTGCGAGGGAAGCGCAATCCCGTCGTATTTTGATAAGGATCCGTGACGATCTTCACATCTGCGTTGCTCGTCTTGGCGTCAATTTCAAATGACGAAAACCCGTTCCAGGTGATATTCATAGTTCGACATGCTCACTACTTTGTACGGCACGATTTTACCATCCGTGCATGAGACAAACAAGAGGCAGGAGTGACTCCCGCCTCTTGGACTTTTAGGTCTCCTGCGCAAATGTGTCTCTCCAATATTCGACTTCTTTTTTTACTTCGTCTAATTGCGGATCCGGCTCCGTCACCAAGAAACCTTCGCGGAACCGCACGGCCTTGTCCTTGATTTCCGCTTGCTGGTTTTCCTCTCCGCCTTGCGAGAGCGCCTCAAGCTCCTGAATCGCCTTTTCGATTTCCGCCGCATGCGCCTGCCACTTCTCGACCAGCTTGTGATACATGTCCGTCTGTCCCCCGACTTCGACGGTGAGTTTTTCCGCCAGCTTGTTGGCGGCCACCAAAATGCCGTCCTCGATCTGGTAGCGCTGCTTGGCGTCCAACTCAGACTCGAAGATGTCGCTCGCCACCAGCTCTTCCAAAGACACACCCGCGTCCAGGTGCGGCTTGATGACCGCGCGCACAGCCTCGTCGACATGCTCAAGCACCATGGCCTTCATCTGCGCCTCGGCCGTCGAATGTGTCAGCTCCTCATACGCCTTACGGTAAGGATACTCTTTCACGCCGACCTCATAAAACGCCCGACGCAACGCGTCTTCGTCAACGTCCTGCTGTGAGGCCAGCTGGTCATGGAGCTGTTGAGCTTCTTCTTTTATTTCCTTCGGCAGCGTCGGCACGAAGTGCCTGATCGCAAACTGGAACTCATCGAGCGCGGATTGGTGTGGGTGAGGCATAGATAGGTATTCGTCATCACGAACGAATGTGAGGGATCTCATTCTTAGGTTTCTTTCCGTGCATCTTAACCCATTTGGCAATAGTTGCAATGTCGGACTTGTCGATAACAACCTGAAGAACGAACCTCTCGACTTCTTCATTCGTCACCGTAAGCCTTCTCCGTTGAGAGACAGAAATCTTGCGGCCACGATAATCGATGTCCGTTTATTCCCGTCCATAAAAACATGGCTCATCGCGATCGAATGAAGATAGACAGCCGCCTTCGTCCATACAGCTGGAAACATTTCCTTGCCAAAAACAGATGTCTGAGGACGATCGACTATGGATTGCAAAAGACCGACGTCGCGTATTCCGTGCAGGCCGCCGGTCTCATCCACGACGTTTTTATGAAGCATCAAAATAGCTTCCGCGGTCAGGTATTTCACACTATTGTTTGGCAAGAGCTTCTAAGGCTGGACGATATTCTTCGATGAATGCTTTCGACCACTGTCGAAGCTCAGCGTCAGACTCGGATTTTTCAACCACATCCGCTGCATAGCC
Organism: Candidatus Uhrbacteria bacterium; assembly: GCA_016205975.1. Taxonomy (GTDB): domain Bacteria; phylum Patescibacteriota; class Patescibacteriia; order UBA9934; family GWF2-40-263; genus JACRJW01. The sequence continues at coordinate 10,308 of JACQSK010000018.1, forward strand.
TATTGCCTCAAGAATGAAGCCTTCAGTGAGTTGGGGGTGTTTTTGTCGAATTTCACCAACCGAAACTCCTGCTGATAATTCTTTCAGCAACGTGTTTACGGTAATATCTGTTCCTTGAATAATCGCCTTTCCATCAGCAATGGCAGGATCGCGAATGATGTGCTTGATCGTCATATATGCAAATTTTAGCAGAGTGATCGCTTCTAGACAAATCCAGCTGGGTCGGTTTAATTACTTGCCAAATCCAAGTCCTTTGGCTACACTCTGACCGTTATTTATTCTTAGCCCCGTTTGGATCCCTGACCGATCTTGGCTCAGCTGTCTAACGGTAAACTCAATTATGTCTCAAGCTCCCGTGATCGCTCCTGCGCAGACCGAATTTGAAAAACTCCTAGACGAAGGCGGCTACCTGCGCTACCCGGCCGTGGGCGATGTCGTCAAAGGAAAAGTTATCGGCACCGGCCGACGTGAAATCCGCATTGACCTGGGCGGCATCGCCACAGGCGTCGTGCGCGGCAAAGAGCTCTTCGCCGAGTCCTCGCAGTTCACCAATTTAGATCCTGGCGAACAGGTCGAGGCGACCGTCATCGACTTGGAAAACGAGAACGGCGAGATCGAGCTGTCGTTCCGATTTGCCGGACAGCAGAAAGCCTGGGAGGAAATCCGCCGTCTCTTTACCACCGGCGAGATCGTCGAAACCAAAATCCTGGAAGCCAACAAGGGCGGCCTCATCGTCTCCATCAACCACGTGAACGGCTTCTTGCCCGTCTCCCAGCTCTCCCCTGAGCACTATCCGCGCGTGACCGGCGGCGACAAAAATAAAATCCTCGAGAAGTTGAAGAGCTACATAGACATGAAGATGAGCGTGCGCGTCATCGACGCGAACGAAACGGATGAAAAACTCATCGTGTCAGAGAAAGCCGTATGGGAAGACCAACAGAAGAATGTCCTCTCCCAGTTCAAGATCGGCGACATGGTGGAGGGCGAGGTGACGGCGCTGGCGGACTTCGGCGCGTTCATCAAGTTCGACTCTCTGGAAGGACTCGTGCACATCAGCGAGATCGCCTGGCAACGCATTGACCATCCGCGCGATATCCTCAAGATCGGACAAACCGTGAAAGCGGAAATCATCGGCCTGGAAGGCAGCAAGATTTTCCTCTCGATGAAAAAGCTCGTGCGCGACCCTTGGGAGAACGTCGGCGAGCGCTACCAGGTAAACGCCCTGGTGCCGGGAAAGGTCCTGAAAGTGAATCCGTTCGGTTTCTTCGTGGAGCTCGACCCGGAAATTCATGGCCTCGCCCACGTCTCAGAGCTCTCGGACACGCCCGTCACGGACGTCACGCAAATCGCCAAGGAAGGAGACACACTCACCTTCCGCATCGTGTCCATCGAACCAAAAGAACACCGCCTGGGTCTCTCGCTCAAGCTGACTCCTGAGGAGCCAGTCGAGCAAGCCGCAGAGCCCGTAACCGCCTAACCCCATGAAACCTCTTTCCAAGAACATCATCTTCAGTCTGGTGACGATCCTGATTTTGGGAGCACTCTTTTCAAGCTATACGCTGAGCGCGGAAAAGCCCGCGGAGATCAGCATGGCTGTGCTGGTGCAGGAGATTCAAAATCAAGTCGTTGAGAAAATCGACATTGAGGGCACGGAGGTATCCATCACCCTCAAGGATGCCACCAAGCAAATCACCCGCAAGGAGTCGAGTGTCTCGCTCTCGGAGGTCCTGATTGATTACGGCGTGAGCGCGGAGGAATTGAAAGCCGCGGACATCACCGTGGTGGATCGCTCCACGCGCTCCTACTTCTTGGGCGTGATCCTTCCTTCCCTCTTGCCGCTCTTGCTGCTCATCGTCATCTTCTTCTTCATGATCCGCCAGATGCAAGGCGCCAACAACAAGGCGCTCTCCTTCGGCATGAGCAACGCCCGCGAGATCAAGGACACCAAACAAAAAATGACGTTCGAGGACGTCGCCGGCGCCAAGGAAGCCAAGGAAGAGCTGTCCGAGGTTGTGGAGTTCCTGAAGAATCCGAAAAAGTTTTCAGACTTGGGGGCGAAGCTCCCTAAGGGCGTCTTGCTCATGGGCTCGCCTGGAACCGGAAAGACGTTGCTTGCGCGCGCCGTCGCCGGTGAAGCCGCGGTGCCCTTCTACCACTTGAGCGGTTCTGAATTCGTCGAGATGTTCGTGGGCGTGGGCGCCAGCCGCGTGCGCGACCTGTTCACGCGTGCCAAAAAATCCGCGCCCTGCATCGTCTTCATCGACGAGATCGATGCCGTGGGACGCCAGCGCGGCGCTGGCTTGGGCGGCAGCCACGACGAACGCGAACAGACCCTGAACCAAATCTTGGTCGAGATGGACGGCTTTGATCCCAACATCGGTGTGATCGTCATGGCCGCGACCAACCGTCCCGACGTGCTCGACCCTGCGCTCCTGCGCCCGGGCCGCTTTGACCGCCGCGTGGTGATTGACCTTCCAGACATCAACGACCGTGAGGCGATCCTCGTCATCCATGCCAAGAACAAACCGCTCGCTCCCGACGTCGCGCTGCGCCGCGTGGCCGAGCGCACGCCCGGATTTTCCGGCGCGGATCTCATGAACCTCTTGAACGAGGCGGCCATCCGCGCCGCGCGCCGGAACGACTCGACCGTGAGCCAGGAAGACGTCCTTGTCTCCATCGAAAAAGTCCTGCTCGGCCCTGAGCGCAAAAGCTTCATCATGAGCCATGAGGAGAAAAAGATTACGGCCTACCACGAAGCCGGCCATGCGCTGGTCGCCCACATGCTCCCCAACGCCGATCCCGTCCACAAGGTCTCCATCATCGCCCGCGGCTCCGCCGGCGGCTACACGCTCAAGCTCCCCACCGAGGACCGGCGCCTGCACAAGCGCGCGGAGTTCCTCGACGACCTGGCCGTGATGCTGGGTGGGTTCGTCTCAGAGAAAGAAACCTTCGGCGACGTAACCACCGGCGCGTCCGACGACCTGCGCAAATGCACGCGCCTGGCGCGCGAGCTGGTCACCCGCTACGGCATGAGTGAGACACTAGGCCCGCGCGTGTTCGGCGAGCACCAAGAAATGGTTTTCTTGGGGCGCGAGATCCACGAGCAGCGCAACTATTCAGAGAAGACGGCCGAGGCGATCGATCTGGAAGTTCAGAAGCTCGTGGATGGCGCCATGCAAGTCACTCGTGATATCCTGAAGAAAGAAAAATCGCGGCTCGATCGCATCGCTCAGGAACTGCTCGAAAAAGAGACGATCGAAAAAGAGGCCTTTGAAGCCTTGCTCACCGCCGCCTAGGTCCGCCAATTGTTTTATGACACGGAGGAAACCTACAGCGCTCTATCGCCCGTTTTTGCGTGAAGCTTGGCGCCTCACCTGGGAGAGAAAAAGCCTGTGGGTTTTTGGTCTCTTCGCTGCGCTCATCTCCACCGGCGGCGTGCTGGATGTCTTGTTAGGAAGCCTGAAAAAAGTCGAGCACTCGGGCGCGCTACTCACCAACCTTTTGGACCGCTCCTTCCCCGGCTACGAGCTGGCGTCCACGTATATCCAGCAGATCCAGATTTTGGGACCCAGCCGTATGATGGGCTTGGTGACGGTCGCGACGCTTTTGGGCGTGATCCTCATGATCGTCGCCACGCTTTCCCAAGGTGCCCTCATTCTGGGACTGCGCGCCAAAAAACCAGAGGATCCCATCGCGCTCAAACGCGCGTCCGGCAAACACTTCTGGCCGCTCTTAGTGCTCGCGATTCTCAACAAGCTCATGGTCCTTGTGCTCATGATGCTCCTCACGCTCCCGTTGTTCTTCTTCTACACGACCTTTACCTCGGTGAGCGTCGTCCTCTTTTTCCTCATCACTCTTATCGTCATCCCCGCGCTCACCGCCGTGAACATCGTCTACCTGTTCGCCCTCATCGACGTGGTGCATGGCGACCGCCATCCGCTCGATGCGATCGCCATCGGATGGAACCTCTTCAAGCGCCACTGGCTCGCCACACTCGAGTACGGCCTGGTGCTGTTCCTGCTCGTTTTTGCCGCGAGCCTGCTCCTGATCGGCGCACTCCTGCTGCTCACCGTCCCCTACGCCATCATCTTCACGACGACCTTGCTGACCGGATCCATGACCTTCTTCCTCATCGCGAACGTCCTCTTCGGCCTCTTGGTCATCGTAGGTCTCCTGGCCTTCGGCGGCGCGTGCGTCACCTTCCAGTACAGCGCCTGGATCCAATTCTACGCGCGCGGACTCCACAAAACCCACGGCAAAAAAATCTTTTCCAAAATACTCCGTTTTGCACGCGACTAGAAGCCCTGGTAAACTAGGAGGCGTCTCCTGGTTTTTACTATGCCCAACGACATCCAATCCATCGCAGACCTTCTCAAGTACACGGGGGCGAACTCGGCAACAGCCGCGCTGTCGTCGGGAGAGCGCACGACCGTGGAAAAATTTGAAGAGAAAATGCACGAGGTGCGCCTGAAGGAAAAAGAAACGCAGGCGCAAGCGCTCGCCACCTCCACGGGCGTCCCCTACGTCAACCTGAAAGGCTTTCCGATTTCTCCCGAAGCGCTGCGCCTCATCCCCAAGGACCGCGCCCAGGCGCTCTCGGCCGTCTGTTTTTTGTTCATGGGCTCTGAGCTGCGCGTGGCCGCTCTTGACCCAGATGCGCAGGCCGCTAAAGATCTTCTCTTTGAGCTGCAGGAACGCTATAAAGTGAACGGCGGGCTCTACAAAATCTCTGAAGAGAGCCTCCGCATCGCGTTCAAGGCCTATGACCTGCTCCCGCAAATCAAAGAAATCGTGAAGGGCGTGCAGGTAACCGATGACGAGCTCGCGCGCTTCCAGGCACAGCTCACCCAATACACGGACATGCAAAAAGTCATGGACCGCGCCAGCGTGACCGACATCATGACCATCATCATGGCCGCGGCGCTGCAGTTTGATACGTCCGACGTGCACGTCGAGGCCGAGGAGAAAAAAATCGCCGTGCGCTTCCGCATCGACGGCGTGCTCCAGGAAGTCGCCGCGCTCCCGCACGACTTCTGGAAAAAAATCGTCGCGCGCATCAAACTCATCTCGGGGCTCAAGCTGAACGTGACCAACCGCCCGCAAGACGGCCGGTTCACAATTTTTCTCAAAAGCGGCGACACGGACGTGCGCGTCTCGGCGATCCCGACCACGTGGGGAGAGTCCGTCGTCATGCGCATCTTGAAACCCGGAAGCATCGAAGTGGAATTCGGTCAGCTCGGCTTCCGGCCCTTGGCCGAACAAAGACTCCTGCGCGAGATTGAGAAGCCGCATGGCATGATCGTCACCACGGGCCCGACCGGATCGGGAAAAACCACTACGCTCTACGCGGTCCTGCGCCGGCTCAACACGCCAGGCGTCAAAATCATCACGCTGGAAGATCCGATCGAATACAAACTCGCGGGAATCAACCAGTCGCAGATTGACCACACGCGCGACTACACCTTCGCCACAGGCCTGCGCTCCGTCTTGCGCCAGGATCCCGACATCGTGATGGTGGGCGAGATCCGCGATCTGGAAACGGCCGAGGTCGCGATCAACGCCGCGCTCACCGGGCACCTCATGCTCTCCACGCTCCACACCAACGACGCCGCCGGCGCGCTCCCGCGCTTCATCTCCATGGGCGTAAAACCGTTCCTGCTGTCTCCTTCCTTGAACGCGATCATCGGCCAGCGTCTGGTGCGCCGCGTCTGCGATGCGTGCAAAGAAGCCGCGGCGCTGACGGATCGCGAACGCGCGTTCGTAAAAAAAGTCGTCTCGGAAATTCCTCCCGCTTCCGGCGAGATCTTGAAGCCTGAAGCGGAATGGGCCTTCTTCAAAGGTAAGGGTTGTCCCGTCTGCAACGGCTCTGGCTACAAAGGACGCGTGGGCATGTATGAAATCCTTACGATGAGCGAGCAGATCAAAGGCTCCCTCTCGGAAAAAATGTCCGAATACGACGTGCGTGAGCTCGCCAAACAGCAAGGCATGATCACCATGCAGCAAGACGGCATCTTAAAAGTCCTCGACGGCCTCACGACGGTTGATGAGATTTTACGCGTGGCGGGAGAAGAAGGATAGAGATCGCTCGACCTGTTTGGGAAATGGCTTTCAATTGAATGGTGGCGTCTGCCTTCCATGGCAGCGTGACGACATCCGGCCACTCGATGAAGGTCACGGTGTCAGGTTGACCAAGATCCTCCTCAAGCGCGAGCGCCGTGAGTTCAGAGGGGTCTTTCAACCGATACAGATCGACGTGCAGGAGTTGTCGGATCGCCCCATGGACAACCGGATATCGCTGAACGATCGTAAAAGTCGGACTGCGCACAGGCTCGTGGAACCCCAGCGCCTGCGCTGCTCCGCGCACGAACGTCGTCTTGCCGCTGCCCAATTCCCCTTGCAAAAAAATAACCTCGCCGCCCAAAAGCGTCCTCGCAAACTCGGCGGCGAGGGTTTTTGTTTCTTCGTCGGAATAGGTCCTATGGGTCCTATTGGTCATATGAGACCTAGGCTAATCGCAAATGAGGATCGGCCTGCAGTGTTAACGGATCACAAAACTCTCCGCGCTTGGCTTTATACAAACCAGTGAGAGCGATCATAGCCGCGTTGTCGCCGGTGAGGGCAAGGTCAGGGACGTGAAGCATAACCTCAGGAACAGACGTCGCAAGCGCCTCTTTCAGCGTCTCGCGCAATAGACGGTTGGCTGACACGCCGCCCACGAGCATCACACTGTGCGGATGCGTTCGGTCCACGGCCCGAAGCGTCTTGCCTACGAGCGTATCCACCACGGCCTGCTGAAACGAGGCAGCAATGTCTTCTGTCCTTTTGTCCCGTTTGCGCCCCTTTGCCCCCTCCAGATACACGCGCACAGCCGTCTTCAAACCAGCAAAACTAAAATCCAAATCTCCTGAGTCGAGCATAGGGCGCGGGAAAGCGATAGCCGCGCGGTTCCCTTGCTCGGCCGCTTTGGCAATCTCCGGGCCGCCGGGATAAGACAGGCCCAAAAGCTTCGCCACTTTATCGAAAGCCTCGCCCGCGGCGTCGTCGCGAGTCATACCAAGAAGTTCGTATCGTCCGTGATCTTTCATGAGAATGAGCTCGGTGTGACCGCCGGAGACAAGAAGACAGAGGGCTGGGAATGTTGGATCCAAACGTTCTTCGGTACGGTCCAACGCCCCTGAAGGGGCTTGGAATGTCGATAGCCAGACCGAGTAGATATGCCCCTCCAGATGATTCACGGCCACGAGCGGTTTCTTCCATGCCCACGCGAGCGTCTTGCCAAGCTCCACCCCCACGCGCAGCGCGGGCACGAGCCCAGGCCCGGCGGTCACCGCTAGCGCATCGATCCCCTGCCCATCGTGCGCGACTCCCAACTGATGCAGGAGCGGCAACGCAAGCGCCGCATGCTCGCGCGCGGCGACTTCTGGTACGACGCCACCGAACTTTGCGTGCGTCTGCGCTTGAGAGGCAATCACATTTTGCTCAACCAGAAAACGACCATCGGGTGTCTGGAACACGACCGCGAGTGCCGTCTCATCGCAGCTTGATTCAATCGCGAGCACGCGCATAACGCCTCGAGCTTAGCCGAAGCCTCCGCGCTTGGCAACCGATGGGACTCGCGCGATCTCAGAACAAAAAACCGGATTGGGTCACAATCCGGGAGAACGGCAGCGGCTGCCAACTTACGCAACCGCTGCCTTAGGAGGGTCCGCCTTGTCTGACGCTGCCTCCGCAAAACACGTCTTCAGATAGAACTCGCGGAACTCCGAGAAGTCCTTGCGGAGCCACACGTGCATCTGCGAGCGCTGCCAAAAGGCGTAGCTGGGAATCGTCCGCTGGTTGCGGAGCATCGTCCAGGCGCACAGCGCCGTGGCAAGTCGCCCCGTGCCATCTGCGTAGGGATGGATCACGCCTCGCACCTGGTATTCGATCCAGGCACACGTCTCTTGGGGATCCTCCTTCGCATCGAGTCGCTCCTGGAGCTCCAAGAGGAACACGAACCAGCGCGCTGCCACTTCTTCAGCAGGGCATCCGTACTCGGCCTCCGTCTCGTGCGTGCGTATGGCCTTGAGCTCGGGCCGCAGGCCCGCGTGGACGAGATGAATCGCCTGGGAGACGAACCGACTGACCGTCCACACAGAAGGCTTGCGATTCTTCTTGCGGCGGACCTTGTGGGTGCAGATGCTCACGATCATGCTCGCGACCGAACGCATGTTGGAACACGCGATCGCCGCAAGATCATCGCCAGACTTGCCAGCAAAGGGTTTGCCCGGACGCCGCCCGTGGTTTCCCTGCTGCTGTCCCATGGCGGCCGTTGCCGACGTCATGATCACGTTGGCCATAAAGGCCATCACGAACTCGTGCCGAGTCCGGTAAGGAGCAGGGGCCATGGAACACCTCCAGTGCGGATAGAAACCACCTCCTGCGTGGCGAGAAAGAGGAAACTCAATCCTCGTAGGCGCACCCTAATCAAAAACCGAGAGCTTGTCAACCATCGGCTAGAGCCCGCGCGTACAACGCTCGGGCAAAGGACTCAAGGTCGTCCAGCACATGCTCCACACGATAGCTGTGTGCCTGAAGAATCGGGATGTAATTTTTTCCATCGCGCAGCAGAATCTTTCCTTCTATCCAAAGCTGGTGGGCAACATGCACGAGGTACATTCGAACGCCTAAGACAAATTCCTCCGTGGGTATCGGGTACGTTTGCAGGTACCTGCGTAGAAAAATCGCCGCGCGTTTCAAATGTCCTTCCTCCCATCCATCATCAAAAGCGTCCACGAATAGGGCGCGAGCGAGCTCGAACGCGCGAGGGCCGCGACAGGTTTTTTCAAAGTCAAAGAGATAGTCTATGCGATCCTGGGCAGGAGAGAAGAACACGTTTTGATAGCTGAAGTCGCCATGCAAGAGCGTATCGAACGGAAGGTCTGCCGCCTCCGGCGTAAAGGTGTTCTGTTCCACGAATCGTTTTTTCTGTGCGATCACTTTGGCGATGAGCGCATGAACAGGGCTCTCAACCCCGACCTCCTCAAGCCTCATTTCCAATTCCGCCACCTCAAGAAAAAACCGATCCTTGTCCCACAACAGAAGCGGCTGGATCGACTTCTTCACGCGCCTACCGATCAGGTGCATAGCGGCAAGCTGTCCCGCGAGCGTTTCGCGCCCGACATCGGTGAGCTCTTGGATCGTGACGGCTTCGCGGTCGATGAACGGGAAAAGGCTGTACCAGTTGTGGTCGAAAAAAAAGGCACCACGATTGAAGCGATCCTTGAGAGGCGAGAGTACCGGCACGCCCTGAGAGGCAAACAACTCTTCCGCGTACTTTACCTGATGCACAACCTGGCTCAACTTGTGCCGATACTGCTTCAAAAAAAATCGCTGCGCACCGATGCACAGCGTAAAGTTTTGGCACAAGAACCCGCCCACGAGCAGCTCCACGTCATCCAAGGCTCCGAGATCAAAAAGCTTCTCCAGGCGCGCAGAGAGTTCACCCTTGTCTGGTTGTTGATCGTGCCATGTCATACGTTTCCCTTTGTTCAACCTTACAATCTGCGCTATACTTTGTCCATAAAATCTCCCTCGTATGTCTCAACACAAAGCGGCTTATCACGTCCTGCGTCTCACGCTGGGCATCACCTTCCTGTGGATCTCCGTGATGATTTTCCAGGAGCCCACGTTCTGGTCAGGGTTCATGGATCCCTGGGCGGCAAGCCTCGTCCCGCTTGATTTGGAAACCCTGATGAAAATCACGGCAGGGCTTGACCTGCTTATCGGACTCCTGCTTGTCGCCAACAAAGGAACATGGATCGCCTCCTTGATCGCTTCTGTGCACCTGCTCGTCATCCTCATCACCTCCGGCATCGACACCGTCACCGTGCGCGACCTCGGCCTCTTGGGCGCCGCTGTGGCCCTGACCCTTGAAAGCCTCCCCTCTGCGCTTGTGAAAAACAAAAAACAAGACACGTCCGCGCCAGACCTCCAGGCATTCGCAAAGGCCGGCCAGGACGAAAATCCCTAACCCTATGGCGAGAAAAATTTTCCTCTTCATTGCCCTGGTTGCACTCGCGCTCCTGGCGATTCTGGTCGTCAGCGCGCTGGTCCTCAAAGACACCGACGAAGCCGTGGTCACGCAAACGCTGGAGCCCCAGCCGATCGCCGCTCCAGAGAAGACCACCCTCTTTGGCACCATGCTCGCGTTCAACTCCAACGAGGGGCTGTACGGCAAAGGGGAGATGGCAACGCTGCTCATGGAGGGCTGGTCGACGCTGCGCGCGAATCAAATGATGGAACTCTATTTCCCGAACCTGGAAACCGCCTTCCAAGAAAACGGCGAGCTGGCTGACGCGACAGGTTTCTCGACGAACCGCGACGTGGTCGGCGCGTTTGTCTGGAATGTGATCGAGCCCTCCAAGGGGACCTACGATTGGCGCCTGACCGATGCCACGATGTCGGCCGCGGGCGAGGCGGGCATGGCCATCTCAGCCGTTGTCCAGCCGTTTGCTTCCTGGGACCAGACAGGCGACCCAGAAGCCTACAGGGAACGCTGCAAAGCGATCGACTTCGGCTACTACGATTTCAACGCCGGGCCCGTGAGCGACTGGGAAGCCTACAAAACTTTTTTAACATCGACGGTGGAACGCTATGACGGCGACGGCGAGGGCGACATGCCCGGACTCGCCACGCGCGTGGAAGCCTGGGAGATTGGAAATGAATATGAGGGCTCTTGCGGCGGACACGAAGACAACCCCATGGGCTACGGCGAGCTGCTCAAAGTTTCCTACGAGACGATCAAGGCCGCGGACCCTGATGCGCTCGTGTTGAACGCTGGCGCACTGGAGGTTACCGGCCGAGGCGAGGGACCAGAGGCGACAAAAGAGTTTTGGGAAACATTTTTCGAGGCAGGCTTTGACCAATACCTAGACGTCTTCAACTTCCACTACAACAAAGAACGCGCAGGTGCGGAGGAGACGCCCGAGGACTGGATCGCTCACTTAAATTTTTTCAACGCGCTCATGGAAGACTCAGAGGGGACCAAGCCCTTGTGGGTGACGGAGTTCGGCACGTACTCAGGAGCGCCCAAGGCCTCCGTGCCTCCGGGCGGTGATCCTTCCCAGGCGCGCTCCCTCACAGAACAGTCGCCCGCGTTCCAGTCTTCCTGGTTCTTCCGCTACGCCGTGATCGGGTTTGACAACGGGCTTGAGAGAATGTTCGTGGACCTGGAAGGCAGCGACCAAAGCGGCATCGGCGCCTCGTCTCTCTACAACCAAGGGCCGGGGAAGGACGGCGAGCCGCGCGCGTTCCTGTCCACGCTCCAGGCCATGGGGGACGTACTCAATGGATTTAGCGCCGTACGCCAGATCGCCGAAGGGCAATATGTTTTCTCTGTAGACGGACGCGAGGTCTATGCCCTGTGGGCGGGAAGCCTTCCTGGAGACTTGAGCGGAGTTTCTCTGGCGCGCGTCGGGCTCGATGGAGCGCAGACCATGGTCTTGGGAGATGATCTGAACTATAGCCAAGAGGAGCCGGTTCTCGTCTGGGCGCAATAGCCACAAAACACTGGAAAATGGGTCGAAGAGGGTTGACGGAACCCTCTTTTTGTGATACATTATCGCGTCCCTCAACAACAGGAGGCAGGGATGAAAGCGTTCTCTTTGGGAGGTCTGATGGCCTTCATCATGATCATCGTCCAGATCGGGGCACAGGGCCTGAGCGATCTGCAGCGGCGGCTGTTCGTCTCCCCCGAGACGGTCGAGATCGTCGAGAATCTCGCGCATGCCAAGAGCCAGTTCATCCTCGCCTGCGAAGTCTGGCGAGAGGCGCGCGGGACGCTCGACCAGGCCCGTGAGTGCGGCGTGACCATCACGTTGCCGCAGGACGGTCCGTCCTGTGGTGAGCGCGAGGAAGCCGCGCGGATCATCGAAGAAATCGCCATGGACGAGATGAACGAGGCAGTCGAGGCGCGCAAGAATGGCGCCCGCGCGCTCGACGACGGCTGGGCCATGAGCCTGCTCACGGGCACGAGCGAGTACCGCAACGGCCGGTGGCTGTGCAACAGTCCGTACGCGGCCCACGGGTTCTCTCTGCGTACGTCCTTCACGCCCACCTACTAGACCGCTCGCGCACCCGCGGGACACTGACGCATCCGTCAGCCCGTCGGGTGCGTCTTTGTTTTTGAAAGACGTTTGACGAACGTATTACGTTTGGCTAAACTGTAATACATATGGCACAGACAAAAGTTTCTACCAAATACCAAATCGTCATTCCCAAACGGATACGAGAAAAACTTGAAATTGCTCCGGGCATGAATCTTCATATCGAAATCGTGGATGCAAACCGCGCGATCCTCCACACAAAAAAGGTCAGCGTGGTGAAAGCTCTTCGTGGACTCGGAAAGGAGGTATGGAAAAACCTGGGGGGAGCCGATACCTATCTGAAACATGAACGAGCCGCATGGGACGGCTAATCGCTCTTGATACATCGATTTTGATTTACCTGCTGGAGGAGCATCCCACACACGCGATAAAAGTCCATCGCCTTTTTGAACGTATAGAAAAAGGTTCCTTCCGAGGAGTCTTTTCTATTATCGGCATGATTGAACTGCTCACGGGGGTCAAGAAAAAAGGTCGAGACGATCTGGCCCAGGATTACAAGCTCCTCCTTTCACACTTCCCGCATTTTGAGATTTACAGCATTGATGAAGATATCGTGGACATCGCATCGAAGCTTCGTGCCGTGTATGGCATCCGAACTCCAGATGCTATTCACTTAGCAACGGCCATCACAAAAAAATGCACGATTTTTATCTCAAACGATCGTGCTTTGAAAAAAGTCAAAGAGATCAAGGTCGTCTCCGTGAACGAATTAGAAATCTAAAAACCCGCCGAGCTCGCTCGGCGGGTTTATGGATTACTCTGTGATCGTCTGGGCGCCCGCGCGCTTGCGCTTCACGGGATCCAGGATCGCTTTGCGGATCCTGAGCGACTTGGGCGTGACCTCGAGGAGTTCGTCCTCGCCCAAAAACTCCAGATTCATTTCAAGCGTCATGTCGCGGGGCGTGTCCAGGATGACGGACGCGCCGTCGCCCTTGGAACGCATGTTCGACAATTTCTTTTCCTTGCACGGATTGACTTCCATGTCCTCGTTGCGCGCATTCTCGCCGATCACCATGCCCGCATACACCTCCACACCCGGCCCCACGAACAGACTCCCGCGCTCTTGCAAATTGGTGAGCGCATACCCCATCGTGGTTCCCTGCTCCATGGAAATCATGGCGCCGTGGCCGCCGGCGGTGATGTCGCCTGCCTTCTGGCGATACCCGAGCAGGAGCGTGTTCAAAATCCCTTGGCCTTTGGTGTCGGTCAGAAACTCGCTGCGATACCCGATAAGCCCGCGCGTGGGAATCTCAAACTCCAGATACGACGTGCCATTCTCGACCAGCATGTCTTTCATCTCCCCGCGGCGCTTGCCCATCTTTTCAATCACGATTCCGGCAAACGCTTCCGGACACTCGATCGAAACCGCTTCAAACGGTTCCATCACGACGCCGTCTTTTTCCTTAAAGATCACCTGCGGACGCGAGACCTGCAGCTCATATCCTTCCCGACGCATCTTCTCGATCAAAATCGCCAGGTGCAACTCCCCGCGTCCTGAAACGACGAATTGCGAATCGCCTTCACCTTTTTCCACACGCAGTGCCACGTCGTTCAACAGCTCACGCTCAAGACGCTCCTTCACATGCCGTGCCGTAGAGAACTCTCCTTCGTTACCGGCAAACGGCGACGTGTTGGCGCCAAACGTCATCTTCACGGTCGGCTCTTCGATGGACATGACGGGAAGCGCAACGCCCGCGACCGGATCCACCAAGCACTCGCCGATCTGCACGTTCTCCACTCCCGACAGCGCCACAATTTCTCCCGCTGAAGCAGCGGCGACATCCTTGCGGCCGAGTCCGTCGTACACCTGCAGCGCCGTGATTTTTCCCACCGTCTCCTTGCCATCGCGGTTCACGTGCTTCACGGACATGCCTGCCTTGGCCACGCCATTCACCACGCGCCCCACGGCGATACGTCCTTTGTAGTTATCATAAAAAATATTCACGATGGAAATCTGCAACGGCTCGCTGGGATCTCCCGAAGGGCCGGAGATCGACTCAACCACGGCGTCCAGGACGGGCTCGATGCCTGTCATCTTTTCGATCTCCGGCTCCACGCCGGCCACGCCGTTGATCGCAGAGGCATAGAGCACGGGGAAATGCGCTTGCTCGTCGGTCGCGCCCAAGTCGATGAACAAATCGAACGTCTTGTTCAAAACCCACGCGGGGCGCGCGTCTTTCTTGTCGATCTTGTTCACGACCAAAATCACGCGGTGCCCAGCCTCGAGTGCTTTCTTCAAAACAAACTTCGTCTGGGGCATGGGGCCTTCCTTGGCATCGACCAAGAGCAGACAGCCGTCCACCAAGTTCATGATGCGCTCCACCTCGCCGCCGAAGTCCGCGTGGCCTGGCGTATCCACGATGTTCACCTTCTTCCCCTTCCACTCGATAGCCGCGTTCTTGGCAAAAATCGTAATGCCGCGCTCGCGCTCGAGCTCGTTGCTGTCCATGATGGTCGTGCCCATGGCTGCCCCCTCTCGAAACGTATGAGACTGTTTCAAGAGAGCATCAACCAACGTCGTCTTTCCGTGGTCAACGTGGGCAATGATGGCAATGTTGCGGATGTCGTCGCGAGTCATAACGGCAGAAGAGTACGACAGATCTCTGTGCGCGTCAATCATTGACAGAGTTCCGCGAATCACACAGGATAAAAGCAGGATGGAGGCTGCATGTCCTTCTTGATTCTTTTGCTCCTTTCCTGCTCCCCTCGCCATGAGCTGCCCGCCGAGCCCCCCGTGATCGGCTTCTCCGAGCTGCTGCGCCAAGACCCGCAAGGTTTCGTGAACGTCGTGGCCCTCAGGCGCGAACACGCCGGCATGGCACAGAGCCTCACAGACGCACAGCGCACCCAACTCGCTGACGCGTGCATGGCGTTCTCACAAGAACCGCTCGACACGAAGGGCTGCTGGGTCATAGCGGCCTGCCAGTGGGAAGCCCCGCAAGAGGCGCTCGACTGCGCGTGCCACTTGTGCCTGACGAGTCTGGACGGTGGATCCGAGCTCGCCGGCTGCCTCCGCCGCGCGGCGAGTGCGGACATCACTACGAGCTGTCCTTAACGATGAGCTCCGCCGTCTCTGTGCCTGTGTTTCCTCCTCTGGTGGTCTCCTGGCCACTCCCATGGCATTGGCGCTTAGACGGCGGAGTTTCTTTTCCCAGGAGTGGACGCGATGATCACGACCGCTCTGTTCCTTCCCAAACGCGACGCACGCTATGTGCTGTGGAACAAACACTCGACGCACGACCGCGTACAACGACGACTCCCCGTGGGAGGACGCGTGGAGGCAACAGACGCTTCTGTGTTTGAAGCCGCGGCGCGAGAGGCACAAGAGGAAAGCGGTCTGACACCCATCCTCGTTGAAACAGTCCTCTTGGCTGTCGTGGAAAATATCCATCGAGATCGCGTGTTCATGAACCGCCGCATGTTCTGGTTCCTGGGGATGTTCCACGGCCTACCGCGCGCGTATCCAGAGGAAGGAATGCTGGACCCGCGCGCATACACCCTTAGAGAGATGCCCGTTGGTGAGATGTGGGAAGCAGATGCGCGCTGGCTCGTCCCAGTGCTCAGCGCTTATGAACGCGCGCCGACAACACCCGTCTACTACCGCAGGTTCACGCACGAGCGCGGCGTCATCGTACAGGAGAGTCCTCTTGGTCCTGTGCCCATGCTTCTACCGGTATTCCCTTTCTGACCTCTCACTGCCGCCCTCGCATGGACGGCCCGCCACGTCGGTCGCGACCGACGTGGCCTGCCCGCTGCTGCCTCGAGTGTATCGAGGGACACCGGCGGGTTTTTTGTGATCCAATAGTGGATCTGTTCGAATGGCTCCTAGCGTCCACCGTGAGATCACAAAAACCGCTCAGCGTTAGCTGAACGGTTTTTGTGGTGACTCCAGGGGGAATCGAACCCCCATTTACAGGATGAGAACCTGCCGTCCTAACCATTAGACGATGGAGCCGTGGTCATCTCAACGAGCACGAGAATAACACATACTACCGGCTGATTCAAGAGGA
>JACQSK010000019.1 GCA_016205975.1 Candidatus Uhrbacteria bacterium
CTCTAGCTGAAGCTGCCGAGCGTGCCCTGCACGAGAAGAAAGACCAACGTCTCCGCCGTGAGTACATCGCCTGGGCGTCTGACCTGGGGTTTGACGAAAAGTGGGTCCATGACACCTTCATCTTCCACTCTGACGGTTCTGTTGAAACTGAAGGAAACCACGATCTCCGTAACAAACACTCTGTCCGTCTCCCAGACTCTCTTGTGAAAGTGGGCGGCAACCTCGACCTCGACGGCCTCACCTCCGCCCAGGGTCTCACCCTGCCAGAGAAGATCGACGGCAGCCTCTACCTCGACAGCCTCACCTCCGCCAAGGGTCTCACCCTGCCCGAGAAAATCGACGGCGACCTCGGCCTCATCAGCCTCACCTCTGCTCAGGGTCTCACCCTGCCCCGTGAGATCCGTGGCTACCTCTCCCTCGACGGCCTCACCTCTGCTCAGGGTCTCACCCTGCCCCGTGAGATCCGTGGCTACCTCTTCCTCAACAGCCTCACCTCTGCTGAGGGTCTCGCCCTGCCCGAGAAGGTTGGAGGGATGGTCTGGCTTCACAGCCTCCCTCAGACTGATAGACAGACGATCAGAGCACAACGGCCGGATTTGAAAATCCTACCGGCATAGGCAGCACCAACACGCGCCTACAATAAAAGAACCGGCCATACGACCGGTTCTTTTCATCTACTCATCACCCTCATCCTCCATCGCCCCCAGGGCGCGCAGGATTTGGTCCATCTTGATATTGAGATTTTTCAGTTGTTTGGCAACGTCGTCATTTGCGGCGCGCGGCGTGCTGCGGTACGGCGGCTTCTCAAATGCGCCTGCGCGGTCGAACGTCGTCTTCGCGAATCGTGTTCCTGTGCCGCCTTCGTCTTTGCGGAAACAGTCACGGCAGAAGATCGGCTTCTTCCCGTTTGGCCGAAACGGAACCTCGCAGGAGGCGCCGCACTGGCTGCACGTGGCGGGGTGCATGACCGGGCGCTCGCCGCGGTCATCGTCACGTTTCCATGTGCGCGAGCCGCCGAAAGTCTTGCCGCCTTTGTAGCCGCCCTTTCGCGGCCCTGTCGATTTCTTTTGGAGGAAGTTTTTCATAGTGTTGTCGCGGGCTAGGATAAAGAGATTCAAGAGCCGGCAATCTACCACAGAACCGAAAAAAAGGCGAGTGTTGGGCCAGCAAGCTTGACATTTTTGCGTTTCTCACATACTCTGCGGGTGCAAAAAAGGTCTCCCTGTGAAATCCGTCGAATTTCCCAAGTGACTGTCATTTGCGGATAATTCATAAGCCAATCATCAAATCTATGACTGGTACCATCAAGACCAAGACCGACAAGAGCTTCGGCTTCATCTCGGTCCCCGGACAGGAGAAAGAAGTTTTCTTTCACTCGTCCGCTCTCGTGGGCGTTTCCTACGATGAGCTGCGCGAAGGCGACACCGTTTCCTTTGAGACGGAAGAGTCTGACCGCGGCCCACGCGCTGTGAACGTGTCACGCGCCTAAGAGCAAAAAATCACCCGGCGGGTATCGTCGGGTGATTTTGTTTTTACTTTTCGTCGTCCGCATTTGGGTCCCAGGCGTCGCGCGGCTGGCTCATCTGGTGGGCGTAGGCATCGCGATACATTCTCTGATGATCCGCGCGGCTGCGCGCCTCCTCGGCTTCATCGAGGTCCTCATGTCCCTGAGCCTGTTTGACTTGCCGCGCGCGCTCCCGCTTAGCAAGCTCTCGGCGGATTTCACCAAAGAGCTGATCGCGCTGTGCACCAACCGGAACGCCGCGCAGCGCCTGCGCGATGTGGGCGGATGGGTTGCGCTTCAAGTCGAGCGTCTTTGCAAACACCTCGGCCGTGTCGCAAAGCGACCTCAGACGTTCAGCGGACGAGCGTCCATGATCAATGGGGGAATGTTCCGTGTCCATATGCCTTAATGGTAACAGAGGCGCCGCGTTTTTGGTATACTGTTGGGTGGTATGTGTTTTTCCGCCACAGCAAGTTTTACGGCCGGCGCGGTTCTGACCGCCGCGGGGGTCGCCACCGTGAGCCAGGTGAAGAAGCGTCAGGATCGTTTGCTTGCCAGCCTCCCGTTTCTGTTCGGTATCCAGCAGTTTTTGGAAGGCTTCATTTGGCTGTATCCTGATACGGGACTCATCACGCGCTCTCTGGCGTATGGGTTTCTGTTCTTTGCCTTTTTGCTCTGGCCTGTGTATATCCCTCTTTCCGTTTGGTCGCATGAGACGGATCCAGAGCGCAAGTGTCTGCTGCACTACCTGATCGCCTTCGGGTTCGCGGGCACGCTGTACCTGGGCGCTGTCCTTCTGACCCAAGCGCTCGACGTCCAGATTGTGAACGAGAGCATCCGCTACGCGATAACGGTTCCCGTCGAGACCCCAGGGCTCATCTTATACCTCATCGTGACCGTGGGCGCGATGCTGCTCTCCAGCCGGCCGATGCTGAACCTCTTCGGCCTGCTCACACTCCTGAGCGCCTGGATCTCCTGGCAGTTCTACGCCGTGACGTTCACCTCTGTCTGGTGCTACTTCGCCGCCATCCTGAGCCTCTATCTGTTCTTCTACTTTCGTTTCGATAAAACCTCTTAATACGCTTTATGCTAAAGCCTCTACGCCTTATTGCGCTCGCCGTGATCGCCCTTGCACTCATCGTTCTCTTTGTCTTTTTAAGGAGCGCGCCAGAGGAAACGCCGCAAGCGGAGACGGAAGAAGTTGTGAACCCTCTTGAGGGAGACATCCCCGACACGAGCCCGACTCAGAACACGAACCCGTTTAGCGACACCTATAAAAATCCTTTCGAATAATCTATGACGATCACTCACAAGCGTCTCGCGTTGTTCCTTGCGCCTGTCGGACTGCTCTTGGCGCTGGCCGCTTCAGCCAGTTTTGATGACGTCGTCTATCCCGTTGCCGAGCTTGGAAATTGCGAAAGCAAGGACGCCTGTTTTACCTATTGTGGAGAGCCGACCAACTATGACGCCTGCATGGCCTATGCGCAGGAATACGAGCTGCTCGAGGAGGAAGAGATCGCTGAGTACCTGGATGTCCAGGAGCTCGTAGCCACGGGCGGGCCGGGCGGCTGTACGGATCAGGCCTCGTGCGACGCGTA
Source organism: Candidatus Uhrbacteria bacterium (assembly GCA_016205975.1). Lineage (GTDB taxonomy): Bacteria > Patescibacteriota > Patescibacteriia > UBA9934 > GWF2-40-263 > JACRJW01. Next base: position 3,103 of record JACQSK010000019.1, read on the forward strand.
CTGCGGCGACCTTAACAACATGAGCGAGTGTCTAAGCTTCGCTCGGGACAACGGCCTTATGGACGAGGGGCAGCTCGAGGAAGCGACCAAGGTGCTCGCGGCGTTGGAAGCGGGATACGCTCCGCCGGGCGGTTGCTCGGACCAGACATCGTGCGACGCCTACTGCGGCGACGTGAGCCACGCCGAGGAGTGTTTGTCGTTTGCCGAGGCCGCGGGATTCATGAGCGAAGAAGAGGCGAATGAGGCGCGCACCATGATGACGATCATGGCGTCAGGAGAAATGCCAGGCGGCTGTCAGAGCAAGGAAGCCTGCGACGCCTACTGCGGGGACGAGGCTAACCGCGAGGAGTGTACAGCCTTCGCGCTTGACAACGGTCTTATCACCCAAGAAGAGTTGGACCGCATGGTGCCGGAAGGGGAGTTTGCCGGACCTGGCGGCTGCGCGAGTCCGGATGCGTGCAAGATGTATTGCGAGCAGGAGGCCAATTATGAAGAGTGTTCTTCTTTTTTCGGCGGTGAGACGCAGGGGCCGCCAGAAGAGTTTGACGAGAGCTTTGTTGGGCCGGGCGGCTGCACGACTCCTGAGGAGTGCATGAGTTACTGTTCGGATCCGGAAAACGGTCAGGCGTGCGCGAGCTTTGCCGGAGAGGAGCTTTTGGAGCCAGAGGGGTTTGAAGAGACGGGTGAACGGAAGGAGGAGCTTGAGCATCAGGAGGAGTTCGAGGGACAAGAGTTTGCACCTCCGGAGTTTGAGGGACAGACGTTCGAGGGACAAGAGGGCAGGGAGTTCAGCCCGATGCTTGAACAAGAGTATCGAGAACCGTACGAGTTTCAGGGCGAGGGAGATCGGGAGTTTGATGGCCAAGAGACGATGGAGCCAGGCGAGTTTATCGAGCCGGGGGAGTATCAGGCGCCCTATGAGCAGGAGCCGTATCAGTATGAGGGAGGACAAGAGGACACGGAAATCCATTACAATGAGGAAGGCGGCGGGTTTGAGGGGTTTGATCCTGGAGCGTATGAGTTAGATTTCGGCACAGGCCCAGAGGCGGGCCTCGCCCCCGGTGGGGACACGGCCGAGGGAGCCCCTGCTCCCGCAATGGGCGGTGAACCTCAAGGGGGTGGAGCTCCCGCACCGGAAGGCGAACCTCAATCGCTCGCGCCCATGGAAGCGAACGCCGGGTTCGCTCAATCTGTCAGACAATTTTTCTCACGCGTGACTTCTAAAGCAAAAACGTTCCTGACGCTATGACCCTATGGTTGAATCGATCGTGATCGTCGCTCTCGGGCTCGCAGGTTTTTTTCTGGCGCTGTACCTGCGCAGCAAGAAGGCGCGCAAGGCCACCGCGTTTACCTGTCCGCTCAAAGGCAACTGCACCGAGGTGATCCACAGCTCCTACGCGACCTTTCTGAGTCTGCCCGTCGAGCTCTTGGGGACGGCTTACTACCTGTTGATCGCCGTGGGCTACGGCGCGCGTGTTGGCTTTCCCGCAGAGACGTTGACACTCGCTTTTCCGTTGCTGATGGTCTCGACCCTGGCGCTCCTGTTTTCCTCCTACCTCACGTTCATCCAGGTCGTGCGTCTTCGCAAACTCTGCACATGGTGCCTGCTCTCGGCCGCATTTTGCCTGTCGATTTTCCTCCTCGCCGCGCAGTTGAATCCAGTCTGACCCGTATGATATACTCTCGCCCGATATGAAACTCACCCTCCCATTGATCCTCTTGGCGCTCGTGCTCACAGGACTCGGCTGTTTTGGAAACAAAACAGAGGAGACGGTCTCCTCTGGGTCGGTTGAAATTGATCGCGGCGCCATTTTGCTTGAGGCGCGCGAGAACGGACTCATCATGTCTGAGAGTGAAGTGGCAGTGATGTCGAGTGTCGAGCCGACGAGCGTCCAGGGTGCTGTGAACGTGACGAATGTTGAGCCGTACCTGAAGGCCGACATGAAAGGCTGGGCCTCGGCGGCGCTGGCAGACGTGACCGGCGGCGACTCTTTTGGGCTTGCGCACGCGGCGTTTGCGCGCGGCGTGTATACCTTCGTCGCCGACATGGGAAATCTCGAGGCGCCGAGAGATGGTTATGCGTATCACGGCTGGCTGGTAAATCGTACCGAGCCGCTCGCCGCGGTAGGGACAGCTGCGGCCGTCAAGACGCAATCCGGTTATGCCATCGTCTTCACCGCAGCCGAGGATCTTACCGCGTACGACTTTTTCGTGCTAACGCTCGAGCAGACGGCGGGCGCCACGACACCGGAGGAGCACATCCTTGAGGGGAGTTTCCGTTAATCGGTGGTATCCGTCACATAGAACATCAGCCGACGGCCGTCCTCGAGCTCGACGAGCGTCGGATCCTTCACAAAAGCGTGGCCGCGTTCGGGCGACAGACGCACGCCGTTATCCGGGTACCAGTCGTACCCGTTTTTTGTTGACCACGATCGGATCTCGCCGGATTCGGGCGCCGAAACAAAGAGATGGAACTTTTCGTCGAGCATCAGTCCGTTTCCCGGGACGACGACTTCATCATCCATGGGGAAGCTCGTTCGCGCATACACGCTGAACGTTACGCCGTCGTCGCTGGTCAAATGCCAAACCGCCTGAGGCCCTTCTTTCGAGAGCGCGTACATGTGCCAGGCGTCGCCGATTTTGAAAGTCGTTGAGTTTTCCGCCGTGTAGCCTGTTGGGAGGAAGACCACGCCGGCGTGAGTGAAGTTCAGTCCGTCTTGACTTTCCGCGTAGTGGATACCCTCTACAAAGTCGGATGCGTGTGCGGTGTAATACAGGCGGAACGTCCCGTCGTCCAAGAGGACGATGTCAGGGGACTGGGGAGAGGAATATGCGTCCGATCCGGTGAGCGTGAGGTATTTGTAGACCCAGGTCTCTCCTGCGTCTTGCGACACGGCCACGGCCGAGCGGTTTAATTCGTTGCCAACGATCCAGCCAGAGTAGTAGAGGAACAGGCGTCCGCGCGCGTCCTGAACGACATCAGGAGTGTGCGCTTGGTCCGCGATCCAGACGTCCGTGGGCTCGAAAGCCATGCCGTCCGTGGACACGGCCGTCGTAATGGTGGAGTTCAGCGGGCGCTCATCGTCTGCCTCCGTGAGGCTGCGCGAAGCATGGATCGGCGTGAAGTCGCTCACGGCGTAAGGATCGACGGGCCAGGGGATTAAGAAGTATCCGGCCAGGAGCACGCCGGCGGCGAGCAGGAAGAGGATGAAGTATTTCATAGTGAGGATAGCCTAGCATAGTTGCCGGCCATGGCTGAAGAGGTTAAAATAATTCTGCTATGCATCGTTTGATGACGGCGACAGCGCTCCTGCTCTTTTTGTTTCCGTTCCCGGCGGGTGCGGAGACGGCAGAGTTTCTGGAACCGGTCGTGGATGGATTTGAAAAGTCGCTCGTGTGTTCGGGCTGGGAGGATGGCGGGTGTCGTTCAGTGTTTGTGATCGGCGGGAAAAATTTTGTGAACAGCAACGGGAAGCCTGGCGTGAGGATCGGCAACGAGTGGGCGCAGGTGCTGCGCGCGGAGAGCTCCCGTATCGTCGCCGTGGCTTCGCAGGACGCGTACGACCGCGCGCCGATCGTTTCGTTGGACACCACCCTTCACACACCCGTACTCACGAGCACGGACGCGACACTCGAGGGTCTGTTTGCCGATTCCGTTCAGACTGCCCTTGCGGCCATTCAGCAGACCGATGACGGTACGCGCTACCTCTCAGCTGGTCCCAAATATACGGACCCGCCGCGCGTGTACTATCGCGATTCCTACTGGACCTCTGGGATGGTCCTGCTCATTGAGCCCTACGTCGTGCGCGACCAAATCCTTCTGCTCGCCCAAGGCATCGAAGCGGACGGCAGTGTCCCCAGCGCCACGCCGGTGGAGCCAGACGGCTACCGGTTGCCCCTATGGGAGGATCATCTCGACTCGGGTTCTTACTTCGACATGCTGGTCTATGACTATGTACGCTGGACAGGCGACACGTCGATTTTGATCGAGCGCGTGAACGGAAGGACGATTTTTGCGGCCATGGAGGATATCCTTAGCTATCTCTCAACGCACGACACCGATGGCGACCTTCTGCCCGAGAAGCCGGAAAACTCCCTGCAAGACTGGCTCGACAGCATCCCGCGCAGCGGGGAAGTCCTTTCCAATCAGGTGTTGTACTACCGCGCCTTGCGCAACCTCGTTGAGATCGCGAACCTCATGAACAAACCCAGCCACGCTGAAGCGTTCCATCGCCAGTCTCTCTTGGTACGCTTCCAAATCAACCGGCTGTTTTGGAGTGAGGAGGACGGGACGTATTTTGAAAGCTGTCATGCGGGATCGTGTGTCGAGCGCGTGGGGAACGAATCCGCGCTCGCGATCCTCTACGAAGTCATCTGGCCCAAGGACCGCGATCGGCTGTTCGCGAGTCTGCTGACGCTCGAGTCCGCGCGCAACGACGAGATCCCCATGGGCGACTGGGGCGTCGTGAACGCCTGGCCGCTCTACGATGGGTTCACGCCGTATGATTATCAAAATGGGACGGATTGGCCGTTTCTGGATGGCATCAACGCCGGCGCGCGACTCAAGTACGGCAACGCGGACTGGTATTACCCGCTTACACGCTGGTGGTCGTACAACCAGGAACAAGGCGACGAGAGGATGCTGCCCGAGTACGTCTCACCTGTGGACAACGATGGGGGCGACCGCCAGGCCTGGAGCGTGAATCCGGCAGTGAGCTTCGTGCGCTATGGGCTGGGCGTGGATCCGGATATGGGTGGCACTTACACGCTCAAGCCGTCGCCACTGGGCGCGGTCGGCTTGCAAAATATCTTCGTGCGCGGCCGGCGTATCTCTCTGGACGCGCAATAAAAAAATCCTGACGAGCGTCAGGATTTTTTTGCTAGCCGTTTGGCTTTGGCACGGCGGTTCATGGAGAGCTGTATTTTGCGTTGAGCTTTCCAAGCCGTGCGTACCTGTTTTCGTTTTCCGGGCATAGTCCTGTGGTTGAAATTGATAACGGGGAACAGAGTAGCGTGTCTCTCTGTTCTCGTCAAACGAGCGTGCGCCGGCGCCAGTCGATGATCTCCGCGGCGGCGATTGCGGCTTCGGTGCCTTTGTTGAAAGCATCGTCTGGATCAGTCGTAAATTGTGTGGTCAGATGGTTAGAACGCGATCTTTAAGTCTGACCGTTGACTCTTGAGTTTTTCCCTCTCGGTCTTGGGGAGTCTGCCGAGCCAAACCTCCCCACCAACCTTCTCGGGCAGGGTGAGACCCTCGGCAGAAGTGAGGCCGTCGAGGGAGAGGTAGCCGCGGATCTCACGGGGCAGGGTGAGACCCTCGGCAGAGGTGAGGCCGTCGAGGGAGAGCCAGCCACCGATCTCACGGGGCAGGGTGAGACCCTCGGCAGAGGTGAGGCCGTTGAGGAAGAGGCC
>JACQSK010000020.1 GCA_016205975.1 Candidatus Uhrbacteria bacterium
GTTATGGGGGCGGAGGTGGCGGAGTTGCCTGCCGCGTCTCGAGCCACGGCGGTCAAAGTATGAGAGCCGTTTGTAGCCGTCGTCGTATTCCAGGAGATAACATAATGGGCAGTGGTATCCTCGGCCTCCAGGTTCACTCCATCCAGCTTAAACTGCACACCGACTACCCCCACGTTGTCCGAAGCACTGGCCGATACCGTTATGGTCCCTGAGACCGTAGAGCCTGAGGCGGGAGCAGTAATGGAGACTGTAGGCGGGCTGACATCGGCTACGGCAGGCGTCGTGAAGGTAGAATCAGTGGACACTGCCAGATTTCCGGCGGCATCTTTCGACTTTACCCGGTAGTGATACAAGGTGTTGGAGTTAAGGCCGCTCAAGCCCTGCGAATGGGAGCTTACCATGGAGCTGTTGATAGGAGTTGAGCTGCCGTAGGCGGTGGTGGAACCATACTCCACCTGGGAATCGCTTGATTCGTTGGTTGTCCAGGTCACTGTAGCGGTGGAGGAGCTTATCAATGGGGTGCTGACGGCCGAGATCAGCGGCGCCGTGGTATCCGGCGGTGGCGGCGGGTTGACTGCGGTGCCGTCGATGACGCCTTGGGTGGCCAGGAGCAGGGCGTCAAAGTCGACCCCGATGTCCTGTCCGTCGGTGCCGGCATTATTATAAGGACTCGATAGAGAAAGATGGTAGTCGCCTGCCGAGAGGTTTAAAAAGCCCACCTCATTTAAGGATGCGGGAAAGAAGTTATCGGCCGGGTAGCTGGAGGGGCTGCCGCCGGCCACCACGTTGCGGGCAAACACAGAGCCCGGGAAGTAGGTGGAGAGCGTGCCGCTGCCTACGCCCGTGCCGGTGCCGATCACGCCGTAGAGGTTATGGGGCATGATGTTGTTTTGATAGACAAAGCCCGTGTGCGCGGCCCCGTCGGCCAGGATGATATTGCCGCTGTGAAGGCCCGTATTGTGGTCGATGACCACATCGGCCGTGCCGTTAAGGAGCTGAAAGAGATGGCCGCTGCCGCCCCAGTTTGAGCTGCTGATATCCTCAAAGAGGTTGTTCTTAATCAGGGCCCTCTTCAGTTGCTGGCTTGAGTTGATGTTGTCCCAGCCCAGGAGATTTACCGCCGAGCCGCTGTGGCGCACGATGTTGTTGGTAAAGGTGACATCCTGGACCACCGCCCAGGGGGCCCCTCCGTCCTGGTTTCTCGGGGTAAATTGGATGGCGATGCCGGTCTGGGCATCTGCCCAGTTGTGCTCGAAGAGGTTGCCGTCGATTAAGACCCTCTGGGCGTTTTTAAGCTCGAAGAGGTTTTTCACCGACCAGTGGATGCCGGCATAGCTGGCATCCCCGAGGCGCCATTTGAGCGGCTTAAAGAAGTGATTGGCCCGGATCTCCATGTCGGAGGGGACCAGATTGGGGATCAGCGGATCGCAGCCCCCGGACATGAAGTTCTCGCCCGCCCCTTCGAGATAGTTGTTGGTGATCTTAAAAGGGCCCGGCCCGTTGCAGATCAGGATCGCCTGGGTGTCGGCCCCGATCTCGTGAAAGTCGGAGAGGTAGGAGTCGATCACGGCGGTGCGCGCGCTGTTCATAAAGAGGCCGCGCCTGACGTTGCCGGTCGGGGTGCCGTGAATGTAGACCCGGTCAAAGATGATGTCGGTGGGCGCCTGGCTTAGAGAAGTCTGCTGGCTCATGCCGTTTACGGCGTATTCGAGCCAGATGAGGTTATAGTTGGTGCTGCTGGTCTCTGATTGCGTGGTGCTGATCTCAACCCCGATAAAGCGGTAGTGATGCGCCCCCATGGCCGTGGTGATGGCCGGAGCGGTGTTGGGGCTTATGATCTTGGGCATCAGGCCGGCGTAGGCCGGCGTGATGCGGCTGCCCGCGGGCGGCAGGCTACTATCGGGGGCTGAGGAGCGGATGACGATCCAGCCGGAGCCTGCCTTATTGGGTAGAACGAAATTGCCGCTGAAGGTGGCGCCGGCTTGAAGACTGATGATGTCTCCCGGCACCGCGTTGTTGAGCGCCGTCTGCA
>JACQSK010000004.1 GCA_016205975.1 Candidatus Uhrbacteria bacterium
GAGCGGGCGCAGGGTGACGATCGGGCGCAACCAGATGCGCCACACGCTGATCGCCGTGATCCGTACGAATGCGAGCGTCTCCTTGGGAGCCGCACATACGGCATCGCGTACGATCGGCCAGCTCGTGCGCCAGGCGTTCGCCACGGCGAGACGCGACTGGGCGACGTCGGTCACGAACAGTCCGATCGCGCCACTCACGATCGTGCCAGCCACGATGGCGAGCGCGCCGAAGCCCAGCACGGTCAGCACGATCCATCCCACGGCGGCGCCCGCGAAGCAGGCGGCCGCGACATTCCAGGTTTTGTCCAAGAGCCCTCCAGTGAAAGCCACGAACATCTAAACCCAAATGAGCATCAAAGTCAAGAAAAAGCCCGAGCTCAGTTTTCACTGACTCGGGCCATGACACGTCACTCGAGAGTGACGTGTCCATCGTTCCTAGGTGTCGGAACCGTCGCAGTCGGAATCCGCGCCGTCGCCGGGGGCGTCGTAGGCATCCGCGTGGACGGAGTAGTTTCCGTCGTCGCAGTCGCCGTCCTCCTCAACGTAGCCGGAGTCGCACACGCCGGTGCCCTCGTACATGCAATCGCTGGGATCGCCGTACCCGTCCGCGTCCGCGTCCAGGCAGCAGTAGATCCCGAGGTCGTCGGTCCCTCCGTCGCAGTCGTCGTCGATGCCGTTGGCATCCACTTCGATCACGCCGGGGTTCACGTCCTCGTTCGCATCGTTGCAGTCGGTCGCGTTGTCGACGTATCCGCTGGGCGCCGAACAGGCGTCATCGCTGACGCTCGCATCGCCGTACCCGTCCGAGTCCGCGTCCGCATAGAACGTGGTCTGCACGCCGTCGTCCACGCTGCCATCGCAGTCGTCGTCGATGCCGTTGCAGGTCTCGGTCGCACCCGGGTTCACGGTCGCGTCGGTGTCGTTGCAGTCGTTCGCGTTGTCCACGAGGCTCCCGGTGGAACCGTTGCAGATCACGCTCACCACGGCTCCGGCGCCGAACAGGTCGCCGTCCAGGTCCTCGTACCAGTCGGAGTAGAGGTTTTCGTCCACGCTGCCATCGCAGTCGTTGTCCGCGCCGTCGCAGACTTCCGGCGCATCCGGATAGCTCGTGACGTCCTCGTCGTCGCAGTCGGTCGCATCCTCGACGTAGCCGTCGGGAGCTTCGCAGGCCAGCTCTGCCACGGAGGCATCGCCGTAGGTGTCCTCGTCCGCATCGGCGTAGTACTCCGACATGGTGGAGGCATCGGTTGCCGTATCGTCGTCATCCGCCACGCCGCTGCAGTCGTTGTCGACGCCCTCGTCGCACACCTCGGTCGCGCCGGGATTCACGTCCTTGTCGCGGTCGTTGCAGTCGGTCGCGTCCGCCACATAGCCGGCGGAAGCTTCGCACTCGGACTCGGTGATCACGGCGTTGCCGTACCCGTCGCCGTCCCAGTCGCCGTAGAAGGTCGTCTCGACCCCCTCGTCGATCGTGCCGTCGCAGTCGTCGTCGACCTCGTTGCAGACTTCGGTCGCGCCCGGGTTCACCGGATCGTTGCCGTCGTCGCAGTCGGTCGCGTCGGCCACGTAGCCAGCGGGCGCCGAGCAGGCCACGGCCGTGTCGGTCGAGAGGCCGTAGCCGTCTCCATCGCCATCGCCGTACCAGGTCGGTGCGTCCGCGCTGTCGTCGGGATCAGTCACGCCGTCGCAGTCGTTGTCCGCGCCGTCGCAGACTTCGATTCCGTCGGGGTTCACGGCCGCATCGGTGTCGTCGCAGTCGGAGGCGTCGGCGAGGTAGCCGGCGGGCTGGTCGCACTGGGTTACGGGCACGCCGGAGCTGTCGCCCCAGGAGTCGCCGTCGCCGTCGTAGTACCAGTCGGTCACGCCCACGGAGGTCGAGGGGTCCACGGCGCCATCGCAGTCGTTGTCGATGTCGTCGCAGGTCTCGATCGCCGCGGGGTTTACGGCCGCGTCGGTATCGTCGCAGTCGGAGGCGTCGGCGAGATAGCCCATGGGGGCTTCGCAGGCGCTCTGGCTCACGCTCATGTCACCGTAGCCGTCCGCGTCCACGTCCGCGTACCAGGCCGCCGCGTCCGCCGCGTTCTCGTCGATACTGCCCTCGCAGTCGTCGTCGATGCCGTTGCAGATCTCGGTCGCGCCCGGGTTCACGGTCGCATCTGCGTCGTCGCAGTCGGTCGCATCCTCGACGTAGCCGTCGGGAATCTCGCACGCCGCGATCGCGTTCTCGGGATCGCCCCAGAGGTCGCCGTCCAGGTCGGCGAAGTACGTGTTCTGCACGCCCTCGTCGATCTGCCCGTCGCAGTTCTGGTCGATCTGGTCGCAGACCTCCGCCGCGCCGGTGTTGATCGACGGGTCGGTGTCCACGCAGTCGCCGGCGGTGTCGGTGTAGCCGTCGGGCATCTCGCAGGCGGCCATGACCACTTCGGTTCCTTCGCCGTCGCCGTCCAGGTCGAGGTACCAGATCGCCGCGTCCGCCGCGTTCTCGTCGACGCTGCCCTCGCAGTCGTCGTCGATGCCGTTGCAGATCTCGGTAGCACCGGGATTCACGGCCGCGTCCGCGTCGTCGCAGTCGCCCGCGCTGTCCACGTAGCTGTCCCAGGGGGCACAGCCGACCTCGGAGACGTTGTCGTCTCCCCAGAGGTCACCGTCCAAGTCGAGGTACCACGTGGTCGCCTCGCCGATGGTCGCGTCCGTGTCGTCGCAGTCGCTGCCGGCTTCGATACCGTCCTGATCCTCGTCCACGGGCAGGATGGCCTCCCCGGTGTCCTCGGCCGAATCCCCGCTGGGGGGCGTGATGATGCAGGCGGACAGGAAGGCCGCCATGCTACAAAGGAAGACCTGTCGCATCTTCGTTCTCCTCGCAGTTGATGCTTGCCCGTGAGAGCAAGCGGAAGTTCTCCCTCCCCACCAAAGGGGTATCTGCCAGGCCGATGGCAGGGAGAAAGATGTAAATGATCTCGGCCTGATCTCAAGGCTCCAGATCCTGAGATCAGCTCGCGATTCCAACGAAAACGGACAATTTTCGACTGCTCCTTTTAACACGCTGTGCAAGGTTTGTCAAACAAAACACCCCGCTAGCAGCAAGCCACCAGAAAGGTGTTTTGCCACTGACGGGGTCAGTGAACTGCCGAGCCTAGGGCTGGCAGTCGGTCGCGGTCGAGACGATCAGGAGCGCAGAGCAGCTCCCGTCGCCGGCGCCGGCGTCCCAGACGACGAGGTCGTCCTCGTCGTACCGGATGCCGTCGAACCAGACGGACACGTCCGCGGCGGCCTTGTCGATGGCGCCGCCGACGCACAGCCAGTCGGTGACTGGATCGCCCTCGACCACGTTCAGGCGCACTCCGCAGGAGCCGGAGATGTCGCCGTACTGGGCCGTGGTGAACTCCACCTCGACATCGGTCCCGGAGGACTGCGTCGCGATCTCGTTCCAGCCCGTTCCGGGAAGCTCGTCGGCGTCCCAGAAGTACTGCGCGTTCAAGGTGTAGTACCCGCTCACGACGTACGAGGTTTCGACCACGATCTGCCAGTCCTCGTCGATCTCGCCGTCGCAGTCGTTGTCCTGCTCGTCGAAGACCTCGGCCGCGCCGGTGTAGACCGTGGCGTCCGCGTCGTTGCAGTCGACGTCGGAGTCGTAGCCGTCCGCGTCGTTGTCCGGCGGGTCGTCGCAGTCCTGGTCGATGCCGTCCAGCGAGTGGTCGGTGGCACCCGGGTTCACCGAGGCGTCCGTGTCGTCGCAGTCGGTCGACAGGAGCGAGTAGCCGGACTCGGGGACCGAGCAGAGCTCGACCGCCGCGCCCGCGCCGTAGCCGTCGCCGTCCTGGTCCACGTAGTAGACGAAGGTCGCGAGATCCTCGTCCACTTCGCCGTCACAGTCGTTGTCGACGCCGTCGCAGATCTCGGACGCGCCCTCGTAGACGCTGCTGTCCGCGTTGTCGCAGTCCGCGGCGTCCACGTGGCCGTCACCGTCGGGATCGTAGCCGGTCTCCGCGGTGCCGGTCTCGACGCCGGTCTCCTGCGGGGTTCCGGAGTCCTCCGTATCGTCCGCGGTGCCGGTCTCGACGCCGGTCTCCTCGGTGTCCGCCGGCTCGGAGCCGGTGTCCTTCTCGATGTAGCCTGGCGAGATCTGACACGCCATGATGAGAAACATCATCTCTATCTCCTTGTGATTCCCCTTCCGGGGGTTTTGGACAGCCCCGGATAGGGTTTTGGTACAGGGACCTGTCCGTTTTGCGCGCCAACGATGGCTGTCGCCTCAAAACGGACAGGTTCTGTACTATGTAAATCATTGATGATTTTGCTGTGAAAAGATCATTTTGGAACGAGGCAATTTACCATATTTTGGCTAATCTGTCAATCGTTTGCCCGGTGGTGCCCGTCCGTACCCTCACCAATCGCCCTCGCAAAAAAAACGCCTCCTGGAAAGGGGGCGCCCGTAGTGAGTGGGAGCCCCGTACCAGGAGGCAAGACGATGTGTGCGCGGGGATCTTTCGATCAACCCGCGCTCGAACACCGGAGACCCATGAACCTCACCTACTACGGACGCCCCGCTATCCAGGAGCGCGATGAGCGGCTACTTGACGTAGCCCTCCGTGATGGTCGACGTGGAGCCGAACCAGAGGAGGGCCGAGCAGCCGAGGCTCGTGTCGACCGAGGAGCCGGGGCTCCAGGTGACGAGGTTGGCCTCGGTGTAGCTCTTGCCGAGCACGGTGATGGTGACGGCCGCGCTCGTGTCGAGCGCGGCCGTCGAGTAGTGGCCGTTGCACAGCCACGTCGAACGGTCGTACCCACCGTCGTCGTTGTCGTCCTCGCTGACGGTGACGTTGAAGCGGATCCCGAGGATCCCTTCGAAGTCCTCCGTGGCCTCGAAGGCCACGACATCATCGCGGGTGACGGTCTCCGAGTCCCACCACCAGTCGCCCAGCTCGCTCAGGTTCCAGATGGGCTGGACGTTGAGCGTCATGAGGTCGTGGTCTGACGGGTAGTCCGCGCGGACGATGAGCTCGGTCTCATCGCTGCACACGTCGCCTTCGTCCACGCTGCCATCGCAGTCGTCGTCGACGCCGTTGCAGGTCTCGGGCGCGCCGGGGTAGACCGTGGCGTCCGCGTCGTTGCAATCGGCGGGCGCGGTGTCGTACCCGTCGCCGTCCGCGTCGACCGGACCGGTGTCCGTGTCGGAATCGGAATCCGTGTCGGAGTCCGTGTCCGTATCGACGTCGAGGTCGACGTCGAGGTCCGTGTCGGAGTCGGCGTCGGTGTCCGAGTCGGCGTCCGCGTCGGACTCCTTCTCGTCGTCCTCCTCGTCGCAGTCGTCGCAGAGATCCGCGATGGAGAGCGGGCACCCGATGAGGGTGAACAGCAGGGTCGTGACCATGTGGGCTCCTTGGCGGCAGTGCCGCCCTTGGGGTTTCCCTCTCGACAGGAAGTGCCGAGGGCGGAATCGAGAGGTTTGTGAGGAGAGCGTCACTCTTCGCACGAACCTCTCGACTCCAGATCCTGCCCACGAACAACGAATAAGTAAGGTTTCATGGGTTGAATTGCAATGAACGAAGAAGGCAGAGTACCAGTTTTGGACGAATCTGTCAATGGGGGCCAGACAGTTTAAAATCAGCCCAAAAAAATACGGACTCCCTTGCTTTCGCTTAGGAGTCCGTTAGGCGTGGGCTCGCCGCCACAGGTCTGGGACCAGGACGGCGAGATCAGCCTAAGTCGTAGCCGAGGCTAGTAGCCGAGGCTACAGGAGCGAGCCGACGCCCCCGCCGATGCCGACGGTGGCGCGACAGCCCAGCGACACCCAGTCGCTCACGCTGGAAGTGGCGATCCCGATGAACTCGGGGCCACAGCCGACGCGGGCGAGGAGGATGCCGTGGCCGCCCGCGTCGCCCTGGGCGAACGGGAGCACGACGGAGAGACCGGCGATCGGGCTGCGACCGACGATCTGCGTCTGCAGGCTGTTCACCTGCGTGCTCCGCGAGGAGTACGCGAGGAACCCGCCGACCCCATCGTCGCCGACGACCTCGGCGCCGACGGTCTCGGAGTGCGCGATGCCGGCGCCTCCGTCGTAACCGACGATGGCGTCGACGAAGCCGTTGACTCGGACCGAGTTGACCTCGGCTCCGAAGTTCAGGCCCGCGCCGGCGCCTCCGCCGAACGCGTCGCGGGCGTTGTCGTCGCCCGCGCCCGCCACCGGGGAGCCGACGACGAGACCCGTGGCCGCGTAGGCCTCGATGAGCGGCCCGTGGCCCGCGGCCCAGTTGGCCGTGTTGCTGGCGTCCTGCGCCTTGGACATGGCCGCGGCCACTCCGTTCTCGAGCCGCTCGTCGGCATTCTTTCGCGCATCGCGCTCGCGGTCGAGCCAGACCGACACATCGCTGATGGCCCGCGCGTTGTCGTCGATGGCCTTCCCGTGGCCGTTCACCGCGTTCGTGATCGGGGTGATGATCCCCTCCTCGAGCTCGGCCTGCCACTTGAGACGGGCGTCGGTCTCGACCTTGACGGCCTCGGCCGCGACCTTCTTGACGGTCTTGGGGCTCACGCCCGTCGAACCGCCACCGCCGCTGCCGCCGCCGCGGAAGTGCGAGGCCTCCTCGAGGGTGATGACCTCCCGCACGCCATCCGTCCCGAGCACCTTGCCGGTGCCGGTGTAGATGTCGCGGAAGGCGTCCTTCTCGGGGTCGGTGATCTTGAACTTCCCGTCGACGGCGTCGACGGAACAGCGGTTCGTAGCCGCGGCACAGCGATCGTACTCCTTGACGAAGACGACCGCGCCGCGCGAGGCGTTCCCGCTGGCGGCGAACCGCGCGTACTCGGCCTTGCTGACCGGCAGCTTGAGGTCGCTGCCGTTGCAGTCCTGGTCGATGCCGTCGTCCGGGACCTCGGTGAGACCCGGGTTCATGCTCTTGTGGGCATCGTCGCAGTCGACGGCGCCATTGTAGCCGGTCGACGCCGCGGTCGCGGTGCCGACGAAGGCCGGGTAGCCGTCGCCGTCCTTGTCGGCGAGTCCGGCGTAGCCCTTCCAGTCGGGCGTGGCGGCCATGACGCTGGAAGACAGGCCGCACACGGCGGCCATGATCAGGAAGTACCGCATTGTCTCTATCTCCTTGCAGGGGGGTGGTTGCCCACCCGTCGGGGACCATTTATGGATACGCTCGGCAGAATCGCCGCGCACATCCAACCGTCGGCCCCCGACCGGGGAACGACGGGTGTGAGTTTGGAAGTCGGTTGTTGGAAGGTCAGAGGTTGGAGGGGAAACCCATCAACGCTCTGACGCTCAAACGTCAAACTCCATTCACAGCTGTTTTGACTTAGGCTGATTGTAGAGAACTCAGCCCATGGTCGGAAGAGAAAGCGTTGGGGCCCATGCCCTCTCTTCCGACCATGTGACTCAAGTGGTCTGATATCCATCATCACAACAAGGAGGAGGTGTTGCGAGAGGATACCAAACCGCTTCAATCCACGGTTTCGCCTATGAAATAAGCAGGTTTCTGATCCATGATGAACGGGCCAAGGTAGCATCGATTGCTTTTTCTGTCAAGAGAGTTTGGAAAAAGTTGGTTGACCTTCCATTGACGCATTTTTGGGCCTTTGATACCCTTGGGCGAGCCCAAGAGGTCACAAGGGCCTCAAACAAAAAACCCATTTTGAGGGCCTTCTCACAGCGCTCAACACGTCTCCTCCTCGTGTTGATCCGCCAGTAAGAAGGTTCTCAATGTGGGCTTTTTTATTAAAACTCCTCGTGCACCAACTGATGCCTTCGTCGAATCCTCTCGGTCTGCAAGATGACGAAGCCGATCCCGACGAACCCGCCCAGGATGAACCCAGACAAAATGTTGACCAGCACGTTGGGCTTGACGGGCCAGCGCGAGTTCAAGGGCTCGTCCACGAGGCGCGCAGACACGGCGCCGCCGGAGGTGTACTCCCCAACGCGCTCTGTGAGCACAAACGAGATGGCGCGCACGATCTGCTCGGCTTGATCGATGTCGGAATGGTAGGCCGTTACCGACAAGAGGCCGGAGCCGCGCGCAACGGTTGCCTTCACCATGTTGCTCCAAACCTTGCGCGTCTTCGACGCGTCGTCTGGAAAGATGGATGGGTCAATGTCAAACCCCGCGCCCATGACCTGATCAAAAAAGGTGCTTGTGTACACGATCGTGGAAAGGTTGTCGGCGATACGCTCCTCGGCGCGAGAGGCGGTGTAGGCGTCGATGCTCGTGCCGACGTCTTGCAGGATGAGGAGTCGTGCGGTTGAGGAGTAGCGCAACGGCTGGACGAACGAGACGATGAGCGCGAGCACGAGGCCCAACAACCCAAACATGACGATCGTGTGCCACGAACCGACAACATCGCGGAGGTAATTTGGTTGACTCATAGCAGAGGTATTATAGCTCACTCTTGCGAACTCCCCAACGTTACTGTGAACTCCAGACGTTCTCCCGCGCGGTCCACCACAACGATCACCTCGTCCCCTGGCGCCGCGAGCGCGACGAGATCATCGAGTGTCCGGCTCTCGTCAATCGTTTCTCCGTCGAAAGAAAGAACAACATCGCCCATTAGAAGTCCTGCGGCCTGGGCCGCTCCCCCAGGTATCACGGACGAACGATCAAACAGAAGTGCGCCGCTCTTCAGACCATGCGTGAGGTCATCAGACAACCCTATAGCGTGTGCGAGGTCAATCGCCTTCACCCCAAGCGTCGCAGAGGCAAAGACCTCACGGCCTTCCAGCGCTTGCTCAAAGGCGCTCTCAAGATGCTCAAAAGGAATGACGAATGGCTCGTCATGAGAAGGATCAATCACACCCACGAGTTCGCCTGAGAGATTGAACACGGGGGAACCAGCCCTGAGTGTCCCTGCGAAGCTCAGCTCGATACGTCGAGACGCGTAATCAGAAAGGTGGACGCTGTCCCCTCCCCAGCTAAGCGATCTCACACTCGTAAACACAAACCGGTCAGGACCTTCAACAACGAAGACTTGATCGCCTGGTGAGAGTCCATAGCCTTCTCCCAAATCCACGACGGAGAGATTACTTGACGCACAGTGGAGAAAGGAGAGTCCTGTCTCATGAAAACGGTCATCGTCTATCACACATGACTGGTCGCCGATTTTGACTTGAGAAGTCAGGGATCCGTACGCGGACAGCAGCCAACCGTCAGAAGTGAGCACGACAACGGGACCAGATGCATTTTCTGTCGCAAAACCCGCGGCAGGGACGGCGTAGGAAAAAACGGAACCAACCGCCCGGAGAGACTCCGTTGTGAGCGTGATGAGCGCGTCGGCATACCCTTGGGGCACGGCGCGCGGCTGCTCTTGAGTGAGGCGTAAGGGCTCCGTGAACTCGGAGAGCTCAAAGGCGTACTGCCAGAGCCCGTTTGACGTGAGCGCCGCGGAGAGCACGCCGCTCGCGCCGCCGATCAACAGGGCGATCACGATCACGCGCATGGTCAGTGGCCAAGAAGGTTGTTTCATACCCATTGTGATGTGAGGGCGATCGCTGCGCCCAGGACGGCAAAGAGGAGGAGGTATCGCCGGAGGACTTCGCGGGAAAGTTTATGCAAGGCATCCGCGCGCGAGAGCCCCAGGAGTACATACACGCCCAGCGCGAGGAAGGCGGCGTTCGTATAAAAGCCCGTGGGCAAAAAGGAGATCGCGGCAAACAGCTCGGTGATGAGGAGCGCGGCGGCGAGCGCATAGGGTCGTGCCCTGAGAGCATCCAGCTTCCCCGCCCAGAGCGTGCCGTAGAGAATGAAAGCCAGCACGAGAAAAAATGCAAGTGAGAGAAGCCACAGCGGCGCCTGCAAGAACAGTCGCAGTCCGAATCCGAGCGTGGCGAGGAAAAAAACCGAAAGCACATGCAGGAGCTGGGAGAGATACTCGAGGGTGAACGGCTGGTACTTCATGGGCAGGTGGATGAAGCTGAAAACGTGCTCCACGAAAAGAAACAGGAGGAACGTGACGGCGACGGCGAGCCCGATTTTGACCGGGGCAGACTCGAGCAGAAAAAAAAGACCGAAGCTCGAAAGCAAGAAGAGCATCGGCGTACCCAAGAGATGCCAAAATTGAAACGTCCGCATCTGCCAGTTGAGCAAGCGCGAGAGAAGCAAGAAGCTCACGAGAGCGCTCAAGACGACCACCAGGACGGGATACAACACGCCCAAGAGAAGCGCGGCGTAGCTGAGCGCGCACACAAGGGAAAGCGCCGGGGAGGATAAGCGGTAGAGCAAGATCATACTACTGGAGTTCTACGGAGAGCGCGCCCGTGAGCGTCATCTCCCCTTGCGCCAGCGTGACCGAGTCAATGCGCGCATAGCCGATCAGAGCGTCGTTGAGTTTCGCGAGCTGCTGCTGCAAGAGCGGGTTCACCAGCGCGCGCAAGAAAACGGCAGGGACGTCCAGACTGCCTACGCGCAGACGCGTGGGCGTAATCGAAACCGTTCCGTCCTGCGCCGTGACCGCGACGTCCACGCGGATGGCTGAGGCGCGCGGATTGTTCTTGATGGGCACGAACAGCTCGGCACCGCTCTCAGGGTCAATCGCCATCTGCGCGAATGCGGGATCGAACACGGAAAGGCCTGAGCCTTCCAAGAGCGAACGCAGCGTCGCGGTGAAGGACGCCTCAGACACGGTAAGCGTCACGCGGCGATCCTCCAGTTCGCCGGAGCCTGACTGCAGGCGCGCGGTGAGCTCGCGGGTGAGCGCGTTCTCAACGAATATCTCGACGGGCGTGCCTGGGGTCACGACGCGCAGGGGCGCAGGGGCATCGTAAGCAAGCGAGGTGAGCAGAGGAATCTCGACGAGTCCCGTGGCCGCCACGAGCCAGCCGGCCCACACGAGGAAACCCACGACGACCGTCAGCACGATGAGACTGCAGGTGAGCGCGGGACGGTGGCGGCGGGAGGCGCTGCGCACTTCGCGCACGACGCTCCCCTCTACCTTCTCAATCTGCTGCGCGACCGACGCGTTTTTTTCCACGCGCGTCATAGGCTCTCTCTGAGCGTCTGAAGATCCGCGAGCGCGGAGGCGATATCGCGGTCGCCCGAGGTCAGCGTGTTCTGGATGCGCGTCAAGATGAGGGCGAACCTCAGGTGCGGTTCCTTAAACTCGGGAGGGACGCGCAAGGAGAGCAGGTTCTCCAGAGCGCGCTGCGCCACCACGAGTTTTGTGAGGTCGTCCGGCGCCGAGGCAATGTCTGTTTGGAACGTTGCGGCCAGAGACAAGAGCTCCTTGCGGTAGGCCTGCGCGTCGATGGCGCCCGAGGCCTCCTCCTGAACAGACGTCTGCGTCTCTCCGCGCCCCAAGGTCAAGAACATAAACGCGCCAAGCACGAGCGTCATGAGGATAATGACAAGTGGGAAAAAAGAAGATCGGTGGTAATAACGCATAAATTATTCGACGTCACCAAAAAGATCCTCAAGGATAACGACGCCCATCATCGCCAGCGGGACGGAGAGGATTGCCCCCAAGAGGCCGGCCGCTTTGATGCCGATCAACAGAGCCAGAATGCTGATGATCGGGTTGAGGCCTGTGACAGTTTGCATGATCTTGGGAACCAGGACGTGATTCTCAAGCTGCTGGACGACCAGATACAGGAGAACCACGAGGACGCCGATGGCGGGCGAGACAGCGAACCCGACGATGAGGGCTGGGACCAAGGCAATGATCGGACCCACATACGGAATCACCTCGAGGATGCCGGCGATGAGCGCGAGCAGGAGCGCGTAGTTCACGCCCAAGAGTTTCAGACCAACATAGATAAACACGCCCACCACCAGCCCCAAGATCAGCTGGCCGCGCAGCCACTTGCCCATCTGACGCTGCATCTTTTTCATGAGGTGCGTGACGTAGGGCTGATACTCAACGGGCGCCAGACTCTTAAAATACGTCCGGACTTTTTCCTCCTCGACAACCATGTAAAACGCGAGCACGAGCACGATGAACAGAGCCGCCACACCGCCGAGCAAACCCTTGAGCGTGCTAAAGACCGAACCGAAGGAGCTGGCGAGCGCGCTCTGCAGGGAGGCGATCGAGCTGGCGATCGAGTCGGTGAGTCCGACGTTTTGGGAAAAGACCTGCAAGGTGCCGAACGACTCGGCAGCATCGGCGTAGGAGGTGGGCAAGTGCGAGAGTAGCTGCGCGCCTTGGCTCGCGATCACGGGAACCAAGAGAACGATGAGCAGCGCCAAGAGGGTGAGCAGGACCGTATAGACGACGAGGACCGCGATGCTGCGCGGGATGTTGCGCGCGGAGAGCGTCCCGGCGAACGGCTCGATGAGCGATGCTAGGAGGAGTGAGGCGACGAAGATCATCACCACGTCGCGCACAAACCACAAAAACCAAATCCCCAGAACGATGAGAACGGCTTTGATAAAAGTCGCGGTGGAAATGCTGACCGACTGAGGCGGATGGATCATAACGATAGAAGAATTATAGCACACGGCGCGAGATGAGGTAGAATGCCCCTACTGTATGAAGCGCCCTCTTGCCCTCACAATGCTCGCCGTCCTCATCGGGTTTTCCCTCTTGACCCCGTTATTGTTTCTTCCGAACTTTTACCTGCCGCTCCTGAGCGCGAAAATCTTTGGCTTTGTTTTGCTCTCAGAGCTCGCCTTTCCGCTGCTCATCTGGGCGCTCATGCGTCACAAGGAAATCCGCCCGTTGCTCATCCACCCGCTCGTCCTCACGCTCTGCCTCTCTCTGGCTGTCCTGTCCGTGTCCGCGGCGCTGGGCGTGGATCCGTGGAACAGTTATCTCGGAAACGCCGCGCGCATGGACGGCTTGTTCCTGTCTTATCACCTGCTCGTCTTTTTTCTCTCTCTGGTCATCGTCGTCCAATTATGGAAATCCTCTCATCGCTTTTTCCTGCGCCTCTTCCTCGCCGTGGCGGCCATGGTGGGCCTCATCGGCATCCTGCAATTCGTTGGTCTGCTCCCATCGGCCAGCGCGTTTGAATCGCGCGCCTCCTCCACCATCGGCAATCCCGTCTTCTTTGCCGCCAGTCTGATCATTCCCTTCTTCCTCTCGCTCGGCATGGCCGTGCGCGAAAAACCCGGCGCGTGGAAATGGCTCTACGGCCTCTTCGCCCTCTTGTCGGCCGCGGGCATCATCGCCTCGGGAACCCGCGGCGCGTATCTGGGCGCGCTGGCCGGCCTTTTTGTCTGGGGTGTGCTCCATCTGTCTGCGCGCCAAAAAAAAGGCGAGCGCACGCGGCTCATCTTGCCTCTCTTTGCGGTCTTCGCGGCGCTCTGCCTTCTGCTGCTTGCCGTGCGAGGGCTCTCCACGGCAGGCTCGATCCCCTATCGTGTCACGCACTTTGCCGACGCAAGCGTGACGAGCCGTTTGACCTATTGGCGCCTGGCCGTGGTGGGCTGGCAGGATGCGCCGTGGCTGGGCGTGGGACATCAAAACTTTTATCGCATCGCCGACACCTTCTACCCAAGCCCGTTGTATGAAACGTCTGGCAACTGGCCGGACAAACCCCACAACCAGTTTTTGGAAATCCTCGCGACCGGCGGCGTCCTGTCGTTCGCGAGCACCCTCGTCTTTCTTTTTTTCATCGTAAAAAATATCCTCGCGCGGCCGCGCGAGGAGGACTGGATCGCCAAAGAAATCCTCGTGTCGGCTTTCGTCGCGTATCTCGTCCAAAACTTTTTCGTGTTCAACACGATCGTCCCGCTCGTCTCCTTCTACGTGTTCGTCGCACTCCTGTTCTGGACGCCGAGGGTGAACCCTGAGCCGCTGCGCCAAGGGTCGCGCGTTGCGCGTGTGCTTCCTTTTCTTGCCGTCATCGTGCCCATCGGACTTGGCCTCCTGTTCCTCCTACCCGCGGTCAAACAGTTTTATCTGTTTGGACAGGTGCTCACCCAGGATCAGGGGAACCCGCAGGCGCAAGCAAACCATCTGGAGGAAGTGAGCCGCATGCCGTTCATCTACGACAGGGCCCTCTTAGCCAACCTCACGAGCGACACCTTCGATCAAGAGCTCGCCATCGCGGGGAACACGGCGCTCGCACAGACACTGTTCCTCATCTCGCAAGACGCCTATCAACACACGCTCACGCGCCACCCCAACCGCGCCTACTCCTGGTATCGCTCTGCCCGTTTGTTTTTCTCGCAGGCCGTCGCCACGGGCGAGCGCGTGCCGGAGCAAGCGTTCACCTTGGTCCGGGAAGCCATCCGCTTGGCGCCCACGCGCGTGGAGGCGCTCATCGTCTTGTCGAATATGTACGCGTGGAACGGCGAGCTTGTTCAAGCGAACGAAACGATTGATCAAGCTTTGCGTCTGGCGCCCAATCATCCCGATGCCCTGTTCACGCTCGCCCTCGTGAAGGCGCAGGAGGGCGACATCGCGCAAGCAGCGCCGTTGGCTGTGCAGAGTCTCAAGAACAAAGCACAACTGACCAACGCCGATGCGCTCAACTGGGTCATCAACTACTACGTCGAGCAAGGCGACACCGCGACCGTCGTGTACTTGTATGAGACAGCCGTGGCAACGGATTCGCAGGACGCACAATGGCTTCCCAAGCTCGCGGCCGCGTATGCCGCAAACGGGCAAATCCAAGAAGCCCTCGAGACGGCCCTCACCTACGGACAGCTGCATCCTGAGGAAGCCGCGGCGGTGGAGGCGTTCCTCAAGTCTTTGAGCGAGTGAGAGAGGCCGTTGACGCGCGGCAAAAATCGCGCTATCTTTTTTCGAGGCACGGGGCTGATCGGTATCGATGGGAGTCCTAGCGCTCGTGATCAAGTCGAGCCGGTACGGCGGCTCGTAAATATTTCCGTGCACGACGACAACTGCAAACAACGTCATGGCAATGATCAAGAACGCACTGCGCGTTCCTTCATTCGCCCCTGTCCTCGCGTAAGCGTCAGGACCATCTGACTGCGTGATGCTCGATAGCGCAGACTCAGGTGTTATATCTCTCGAGCTGGGTTGCGCGGTCACCGATCTCGCGCATCTGAGAGTTGCGATCGGCTCCTTGTCGCGTATTGCTTCACGCCTTGAGCGCGACAAGGTACCAGGCGTGGATGAACTTGGAACCATCACGGCGTCAATCCTTCCAGACGGGAGTTCGATTCTCCCCAGCTCCACCAACATAAACACCCAGACAGATGTCTGGGTGTTTATGTTCATGAACATGGGAGAATCGAACAGGGGAAAGTAAAACGCCGTCCGGATGGACGACGTGCGTGTTCAGCTCAGCGAGCGTTGGGCGTCCTCCTCGTCCGACTCGGCCCTCGGGGGCGCCTCCCTCTCCTGGTCGTTGGACTCGACCAGGCTGCAGAAGTAGGCGAGGCACACGAGTGCGGTCGTGTAGGTGATGCCGATCCCGATGTCGGGATCCGTCACCAACGTGATCCGCAAGATCACGACCCCGAGCACCGCCAGCGCGGCGAAGATGACCTTGTCGAGATTCTTCATGGGGCCTCCCTGGCTCTCTCGTCCAGCAGCGTGCTGAAATGCGAGGAGCCGCTACGATACTCTCTCTCGAGAAAAAAATCAAGAGGCGGAGGCGCAGTCAATTCCCCTTGAGTTTCTCCCGTATCTGGCGCTGGACGTCGCGCTTCTTGATCGCCTCGCGTTTCTCAAAATGTTTTTTCCCGCGAGCCACGGCAAACGAGAGTTTCACGAGTCCGCCCTTGGTATAGAGCGAGAGCGGAATCAGCGTAAGCCCCTCCGCGTGGCGCTTGCCCACCAGACGATTAAGTTCTCGCTTGTGCACAAGAACTTTTCGATTCCGGCTTGGATCATATTCCTCCCGAACGCCAGCCGGCTTGTAGGCGCTCACAAAAGCGTTCTTGAGCCAGAGCTCGCCCTCACGCATATCCAGAAACGCGCCTTTCAATTGGACATGGCCTGCTTTGATCGACTTCACCTCCGCGCCCGTGAGCGCCAAACCGCCCTCGAGGGTTTCGAGAATTTCATAATCGAATCGCGCGGTTTTGTTGACGGCGAGCGTGGGCATAGCGAGACTAGTATAAACGATCGTTTGATTTTTTCCATGTTTTTTACTAGACTGTCCCCACACCTATGCGTATCCACAGACATCGTTTCCGCAAGCCAAAGCTCGACATCCAGCAATATCGCGTCAACGCCCGCATCAAAGCAGAGCAGGTGCGCGTGATTGGCGCACAGGGTGAAGCGCTTGGCATCATCCCCACGGTGGAAGCCATCAAGCTGGCGGAAGCCAAGGAGATGGACCTCGTGGAGGTCTCTCCCAAAGCCGAGCCGCCCGTGTGCAAAATCTTGGACTACGGCCAGTTCAAGTACCAGAAGGAAAAGGAGGCAAAGAAGCGCAAGGCTCAGTCCAAAGAAATCGAGACAAAGGGCATCCGGCTTTCTGTACGCATCGGGACGCACGACTTAGGCGTGCGCGTGGAACAGGCAAAAAAGTTTTTCGAGAAGGGCGATAAGGTGCAAGTCGACCTCCCGCTGCGCGGCCGCGAGAAGGCACACAAAGATGTTGCCGAGGCAGTGATGGTTCAATTCCTGGAAATGCTCAAGGCACACTACCCGCTCCGAATTGAACAGCCAATCAAGTTCCAAAATGGGCGCATGATCATGGTCTTGGCCCGTTCTTGACACTCCATGACCCTCCGGGCTACACTGCGCCCGCATTTCTCCCTATGGCCAAACAAAAGACCCACAAAGCGCTTGCCTCGCGCATCAAAATCACCAGGACCGGAAAGGTGTTGAAGCGCTATGCCGGACAAGATCACTTCAACGCCCGCGACACGGGCAAGGCCTCGCGCAAGAAGCGCCGCGACACGACGCTTTCCGCCACGCATCGCAAGGCGATCAAAACCTTAATTCCCAACACTCCAAACTTTTAAGTATGGCCAGAGTGAAACGCGGCACCCAACACGTCAAGCGTCGAAAGAGTCTGATGAAAAAGACCAAGGGCATGATGTGGGGACGCAAGTCGAAAATCCGCCTGGCGCGCCCGGCCATGCTCAAAGCCGGCGTGAACGCCTACCGCGACCGCCGCAATAAAAAGCGTTCCTTCCGCCGCCTGTGGCAAGTGCGCATCAACGCAGCCGTGCGCCCCTTGGGACTCACCTACAGCACCTTCATCGACAAGCTGAACAAGGCCAACATCACGCTCGATCGAAAAGTCCTGTCGATCCTAGCGAAAGATTATCCGGCCGTCCTGCTGCAGATTGTCGAAAAGATTAAATAGAAACCGGACGCCTTTTCCAGGCGTCCGTTTTTGTCCCCCCGTTTGACATCCGCCGCATAAAATGGCATGCTTTCCCGTCAGTTGAGGTATGCCTGATGTCCGTTCAAATCCCTGATGCCTATGTGCGAACCCTCCCGCACTATCTGCCTCGTCTGCGCACGCTGCGCCCAACGAAGATGACCGTGCTGGTGTGCGGTTCCCGGCGGGAACGCGTCGATGTCGTCTTGCGTGTGGAAGGAATCCGCTCTCGCTTCCACTGGCCCTTGGGTCCCAAGTTGGCCTCCATCATCTGTTGGAGGGATGTGGGTTCTCCAAAGGATGTATGCACGGGCGAGATCACGATCTGGCCCTGGACCACCGGTAGCCCCAAATTGACAATCGAGTCTCCCGACGGCACCTTTGCCAAAGGCACCGTCGAAACCATTGATGATACAGCCCCACTTCGCACCCACTCTCTGCACCGTCCTGGTGGAGAGACCCCCTCGGAGGAAAACATCATGAGCATTCGTAACCTGATCGTCGCGACCATGGCGGCCGCCGTCGGCCTGGTCGTCGGTTTCTACGTAGGAGAGGCCCACGGCCTGTCGACCTGGGCGTCAACCTCGCCCCCGATCGAGGAGTTGGCTCCCATGGCCGTCTTGCCTGAGGAGTCACCGGTGGAGCTGCCGCCTGCGGAAACCCTGCCGACGATGCCGCCTCCCGTGGCACTCGCGCCCGAGCCCGCAGCTCCCGCGCAAGACGCGGTCGTGCTCACGAGCCGGGACTGCACGTTCGCGGACTCCGACCGCGCAGAAGATGCGCAAGGCAAGGTCGCGATCGTCTGCACGGACGGAAGCGCGCACCAAGCCAGAGCGGTCTACATCGGTGAAGGCCGCTTCGAGTTCCGAGAGGCCAACGAAGACCCCATCGGCCCCTGACCTCGCCTCGCGCCTCTGTGAAACTCACGGAGGCTTTTCTTTTTATGCTACAATCTCCCTTGTATGCGTGATGCGATCCGCCTCAACAAATTTCTTTCCGCGCAGGGCTACTGCTCTCGGCGAGAAGCCGACCGACTCATTGAACAGGGGCGCGTTTTTGTGAACAACAAACGTGCTCAGCTTGGCGACCATGTGAGCCATGCGGACTCGGTGCGCGTGGAGGGACGCGATCGCAAGCGCGAGGAAGAAAAAATCTATCTCCTCTTGAACAAACCCGTTGGCGTCGCCACGGAAGCGGCCACGGAGGTCGCTCAGCTCGCCCAGGATATTTATGCCGTCGGACGCCTTGAGACGTCGCACTCCGGACTGCTCTTGCTCACCACGGATCGCTTGCTGGCCAAACGTTTGATGTCTCGCGGCGGCGTCGAGATGGAATATGTCGTGACGGTAGATCGACCTTTGCAAAAAATCGACATCGGCCGCTTCCAAGGCAAAGGGTTAAAGGTTCGCCAACTCAACGAAAAGAAATTCGCGGTCGTGGATCGTGGCGACACGCGCCAGATCGAGACCTTCTGTGAACACCACCACTACCGCATCCTGCACCTCATGCGCACGCGCATCGGCCCACTCAAAATCCCTCTGAGCTACGGGGCAGGAAACCACCGCCGCCTCACCCCAAAAGAGGTCCGCGACCTCAAAAAGCTGATGGGGACGGGTTGACAGAGATTCCTTGCACCTCTTTTTGGGCCATGTTATTATGCCGTCGCTGTTAGCCCATCGTGGATCGGTGGTGTAGCCCGGTTAACACGTCTCCCTGTCACGGAGAAGATCGCGGGTTCGAATCCCGTCCGGTCCGCCACGTAAAAACACCGACGTCAGTTGGTGTTTTTACGTGCCACGTGGACGACTGCGCAGCAGGCGTCTTTACGTGGCCGAATCTTAAACTGGTCGTCGGTGTTCACGTGGCACGCCACACGCACTACGCTCAAAGTGGACGACTGCGCAGCAGGCGTCTTTACGTGGCCGAATCTTAAAC
>JACQSK010000021.1 GCA_016205975.1 Candidatus Uhrbacteria bacterium
CGCCTCGGCTGCAGGACCGACCGCCTCGGCTGCAGGACCGACCGCCTCGGCTGCAGGACCGACCGCCTCGGCTGCAGGACCGACCGCCTCGGCTCCTAGGCGTACTCGTCGAGCTGCCAATCGTTCTCCGGCAACCAAGAAGAACAAGGGTTCCGGTTGGCGCGGATGGATCGGGAGCGTCGTGTTCGTGGTCGTTTCAACGGCGTGCTGTTTTGCGACCATCTACGCGTTCAAGCTGGTGGTGCTCGACACCTTGGCGATTGCGGAAACAGCAGCAGAGGCAGGTTTGTCCTCGGGAGATCCTTCTCGGGAACCCAGCGACGAAGCTGCTGAACCTGGCGAGTCTCAGCCCTGAGAACGGACTTACACGTAGCCCCTTATGCCTCGCGCATGGGGGTTTTTCTTCTGGGGACAGTTTTTTGAAACTCCATTGACCCTGAGCCTGTTTCCTCGTATACTGGCGGCGCCTTTCATTTTTGCTATGTCTTCTGACGCTCGCTATTACCGCTTGGCCATGAAGATTTTTGCTGACTTCAGCGGTACGATTGCGATTCCCGCCGTGCTCTTTGCCCTGCTCGGGGATTGGCTTGATGACAGGTATGCCACAGAGCCTCGGTATCTGATCCTTCTGCTCACCCTGGCTCTTGTTTTGACAGCAGTTATCATCGTTCGCAAGGCGAAGAAGTACCGGAAGGCCTACGAAGAGCTCATGAAATAATTATGTCCTTGATGATTCCTCCAGCCGCGGCTGAACCCCTTTTCTCTCTTGGAGCGTTTCCGATTACCAACGCGATGGTCAATGGTTGGATTGCTGTCGTGTTTTTTGTTTGCGTGGCTTTGGTTGCGCGTCGGCGCGTCGGCTTCGTCCCGCATGGCGTGCACAATGTCATCGAAGGCGTGATTGAGTTCCTGCTCACGGAAACAGAAAAGGTCACGGGCGACCGAGCGCGCGCCAAACAGTTTTTGCCGATCGTTGGAACCATTTTCCTGTTCGTTCTTTTTTCCAACTGGCTTGGCCTCTTGCCTGGGACGGGATCGATCGGCATCTGGGGCGTGCATGAGGGCGCGGTCGAGCTCATCCCGCTCTTGCGTCCGGCTGCCAGCGACCTAAATCTGACGCTCGCGATCGCCTTGTTTGCCGTGATCGCTTCCCATGTGATCGGCCTCATGGCCGTCGGCCCGCTCGCGCACGTGAGCAAGTTCGTGAACGTCCGCGGCATCTGGCGCGCGCTTAAGAAAGGCCCCATGGCCATCCTCGTCTCCGTGATCGAGTTTGGCGTGGGCCTGCTCGAGATCGTCTCGGAGGTCGCCAAGGTGCTCTCCCTCTCCCTTCGGTTGTTCGGCAACATCTTCGCCGGGGAAGTGCTCCTAACCGTGATGCTTGGCATCCTTGCCTGGGCGCTGCCGATCCCGTTCATGTTTCTTGAGCTCCTGGTGGGCATCATCCAAGCAACCGTGTTTGCCATGTTGACGCTTGCGTACCTGACGGTTGCAACGCAAAGTCATGAGGAGCATGAGGAAGAGGCCGTAGGGGGCGGAGGTGGACAAAGGGCGCAAAGGGGACAAAGGGGGAAGGAATCATTTAATGAGCTAACCATTTAATCTCTAACACCTAAACTATGGACGCAGAAACACTCGTTCCGCTCGCCAAAGCCATTGCTATGGGCGTGGGCGCCTTGGGCCCAGGACTCGGTATCGGCTTGATCGGTGCCAAGGCCATGGAAGCCATCGGCCGCAATCCAGAGGCCGCGGGCAAAGTCTTCGTGCCGATGCTGCTGAGCATGGCGTTTGCGGAGGCCATTGCGATTTACGCCCTTGTCGTGTCGTTCACTCTCTAGTGAACGTCCGGCCAACGGGTATGGAATCATCGTAGCCGTTGGTTGGAAAATATCTATGTCACAAGAAGTACAACTGGCTGTTGAAGCCACCGAGTCCGCGGGCGGCATCGGGACGCTCGGCCTCAATCTAAAAATCTTTATCGCCCAGCTCATCAACTTTACGGTGGTGCTGCTTGTGTTGTGGAAGTGGGCGTACAAGCCGATCGTGAAAATCCTCGAGCAGCGCCAGGAGAAAATCGAGAAGAGCGTGAAGCAGGCCGCGGAGGTGGAGGCGCGCGTGGGAGAGATCGCCTCGCAGCAGCGGGCGCTGATTGCTGAGGCCAAGAGCGAAGCGGCGAAGATTCTCGACGAGACGCGCGCGCAGGCGGATGAGCGGAAAAAAGTCTTGCTGGAAAAGGCTAAGGAGGAGGTGAAGGCGGTCGTCGCGCAGGGCAAAGCGCAGCTGGAAGCGCAGAAGGGTTTGATGATCCGGGAAGCGAAAGAAGAGATCGCGCAGATTGCGGTTGCGGCGGCGCGGAAAATTATCGAGGAGTCCGTGGATGAGAAGAAAGCGCAGAAGCTCGCGGAAGCGGTTGTTGAAGAGATGGTATGAACAGGTCTGAAAAACCATTCGCCGTGGCGCTCGTGGCGGCGCTCGCGGACGCGGACGAGAAGACCGTGCAGGCGGCAGCAGAAGACCTTGTGCGCGAGCTCTCGGTGCGCAGGGAATTGCACCGCATGCGCGGGATCATCGACGCCTTGGACAGCGCCTGGAGCGCACGCTACGGCGCGGGCACGATCACGATCGCCACGGCCTATCCCTTAAGCGGCGCTCTGCGCAAGAAGATCGAAAAAATCGCGCAGGGAGCGGAGGTGCGAGAAGTCGTGGATCCGGACGTGATCGGCGGCGCGAGGATGCGCGTAGACGAGAAGATCATAGAGGGAACGATTCAAGGCAGCCTTGAGCAATTAGCCAGAGCCTTTCAGAATGTATGACCACGAAAACACAAATCATCGACGCGCTGAAAGAGGCGCTTGATCGCTTCCATACGGAAGTGAAGCAGGAAGAAGTCGGCACGGTCGTCTCGGTGGGAGACGGCACCGCGCGCATGACGGGTCTCACGAGCGCCAAGGCTTCCGAGATGCTTGAGTTCCCCGGCGGCGTGTACGGCCTGGCGCTCAACCTGGAAGAGGACGGCGTGGGCGCGGTCATCTTGGGCGAGGCCCGTTCGATCAAAGAAGGCGACACGGTCAAGACGACCGGCCGCATCTTGTCGATCCCGATCTCAGACGAGGTGATCGGCCGCGTGCTTGATCCCTTGGGCAATCCGATTGACGGCAAGGGGAAGCTCAACGCGAAGACCTACATCCCGATCGAAAAAATCGCCCCGGGGGTTATGACGCGCAAGTCCGTGGGCGTGCCGCTGCAGACGGGCATCAAGGCCATCGACTCCATGATCCCCATCGGCCGCGGGCAGCGCGAGCTGATCATCGGCGACCGCCAAACCGGTAAGACCGCCATCGCGATTGATACCATCATCAACCAGAAGGGGCAGAACGTGAAGTGCATCTACGTCGCGATCGGACAGAAGGAATCTAAGATCGCTAAAATCGTCGCGCGGCTGGAGGAAGCCGGCGCCATGGCCTACACCACCGTGGTGGTCGCGGGCGCGTCTGATCCGGCGGCGCTCTCTTACATCGCGCCGTTTGCCGGCTGTACGATCGGCGAGTACTTCATGGGCAAGGGCGAGGACGCGCTGGTCATTTACGACGACCTTTCCAAGCAA
This sequence comes from Candidatus Uhrbacteria bacterium, assembly GCA_016205975.1. Classification (GTDB taxonomy): domain Bacteria; phylum Patescibacteriota; class Patescibacteriia; order UBA9934; family GWF2-40-263; genus JACRJW01. The sequence goes on from JACQSK010000021.1 coordinate 3,605, forward strand.
GCCTGGGCGTATCGCGAGATTTCGCTTTTGCTGCGCCGACCGCCGGGACGCGAGGCCTATCCGGGCGACGTGTTCTATTTGCACTCGCGCTTGCTCGAACGCGCCGCGCGTTTGAACGAGGAGAACGGCGGCGGGTCGCTCACGGCCTTGCCGATTATCGAGACACAAGCGGGCGACGTGTCGGCCTATATCCCCACGAACGTCATCTCGATCACGGACGGACAGATTTATCTTGAGACGGATCTCTTCTACCGCGGTATTCGTCCGGCCCTGAACGTCGGCCTTTCCGTGTCGCGCGTGGGTTCCTCGGCGCAGACGAAAGCGATGAAGAAGGTCGCCGGGAAGCTGCGTTTGGATCTCGCGCAATTCAGAGAGCTGGAAGCGTTCGCCCAGTTTGCCACAGACCTGGACGAGGGCACGCGCAAGCAGATCGAGCGCGGCCGCCGCCTCACGGAGCTTTTGAAACAGCCGCAGTATCATCCGATTCCCTTTGAGATGCAGGTCGCGTCCCTCTACGCGGCGATCAGCGGTTATCTGGACGCGATTCCTGCAGAGCGCATCGTCGAGTGGGAAGAGAAGTTTCAGAGTGCGCTGTTGAGCGCCGGAAGCGAGGTCATGGAGAAGCTCAAAAACGAAAAAGCGCTGAGCGATGAGATTGAGGCCGGACTCAAAAAACTCATTGAAGATTTTAATCAAACGTTTAACGCGGCGTGAGCCCCTATGGCCGTCCAGACCCGCGCCATCAAACGTCGGATCAAGTCCGTCAAGAATACACGCAAGATCACCAAGGCCATGGAGCTGGTGGCGGCGAGCAAGATGCGCAAGGCGGTGAACTCCGTCCTTGCCTCGCGTCCCTATTCCAAGCTCGCCTGGAGCACGGTGACGCGGCTCTCGGGGCGCGTGGAGGAACAGTTGCATCCGCTGTTGCGTTCTCACGCGCAGGTGAAGCGCGTCTTGCTTCTGCTCATCACCTCCGATCGCGGGCTCGCCGGCGGATTCAACGTGAACGTCATTCGAAAGACGCGCGAGGAGATCCAACGGTTGGGCACGGACGTCGAGATCCAAACGGTTTGCATCGGCCGACATGGGAGTGAGGCGATGAGGCGGCTCAAGATGCCGGTCATGGCGAGCTTCCAGGAGATCACCAACAACACCAAGTTTGAGGAAGTGCTGCCCATCGGACGGCTGGTCATGGACGAGTTTTCTGCCGGCGCGTTCGATCGTGTACTGGTGGCCTACACGGATTACGTGAGCGCTATTACGCAGAAGCCGGTCGTGCTGCAACTGTTGCCGCTGTCGGAAGGAACGCAAGGGGAGGATACAGGAGAACAGGGGACGGCAGGGGAGTTCGCGTTTGAACCAAGTCCAGGCGAGGTGCTCGACGCGATGCTGCCGCGGCTCGTGGAGACGATGGTGTACCAAGCCGTGCTCGAGTCCGCGGCATCCGAACACTCCAGCCGTATGCTGGCGATGCGGAGCGCCTCGGACGCAGCGGGCGACATGATCGACGACCTCAGCTTCACGTATAACCAAGCTCGTCAAGCCGGTATCACCCAGGAGATCGCGGAGATCTCCAGCGGGAAAGCGGCGCTAGAAAACTTATAGACCCTGTTGGACCTATGTCTATGCACAAAGGAACAATTTCACAAGTCATCGGCGCGGTCGTGGACGTGCGGTTTGAAGAAGGCACGCTTCCAGAAATACTGACCGCGCTCACGGTGGACCGGGATGGCGTCCCGCTTACGCTTGAAGTCGCGCAGCACGTGGGTCACAACACCGTGCGCGCCGTGGCCATGTCTACCACCGACGGCCTCACGCGCGGCCTGGACGTCGTGAACACCGGCAAGCCGATTGCCGTGCCCGTGGGTCCTGAAACGCTGGGGCGCATGTTGAGCGTGATCGGCGAGCCCATCGACGGATTGGGTCCGGTCAAGACCAAGCGTCAGGATCCGATCCACCGCGAGGCGCCGTCCTTTGCCGATCAGTCCACGCAGGACGAGGTGTTCGAGACAGGCATCAAAGTCATCGACCTCATCTGCCCATTTTTGAAAGGCGGCAAGACCGGCTTGTTCGGCGGCGCCGGCGTGGGCAAGACGGTGCTCATTCAGGAGCTCATCCACAACATCGCTAAAGAGCATGGCGGCTACTCGGTGTTTGCCGGCGTGGGCGAGCGCACGCGCGAGGGAAATGATTTGTACCAGGAGATGAAGGAGTCGGGCGTGCTGGACAAGACAAGCCTCGTGTTCGGCCAGATGAACGAGCCGCCGGGCGCGCGGGCGCGCGTGGGGCTCACGGGGCTGACGCTCGCGGAATATTTCCGCGACGACGAAGGGCGTGATGTCCTGCTGTTCGTCGACAACATCTTTCGTTTCACCCAAGCGGGTTCTGAAGTGTCGTCCTTGCTCGGGCGCATCCCATCGGCCGTCGGCTACCAGCCCAACCTCGCCACAGAGATGGGCGCCTTGCAGGAGCGGATCACCTCCACAAAAAAAGGTTCCATCACGTCCATCCAGGCCGTGTACGTTCCCGCCGACGACCTCACCGATCCGGCGCCTGCCACCACCTTCGGCCACCTGGACTCGACGGTCGTACTCGCGCGTTCACTGGCGGAGCTCGGCATCTACCCAGCCGTTGACCCGCTTGATTCCTCCTCGACGATTCTGGACGTAAACATCGTGGGCGAGGAGCATTACCAAACCGCGCGCGCCGTACAGAAGGTCCTCCAGCGCTACAAGGACTTGCAGGACATCATCGCCATCTTGGGCATGGATGAGCTGTCGGACGCAGACAAACTGATCGTCTCGCGCGCGCGCAAGATCCAAAAGTTTTTGTCCCAGCCGTTCTTCGTGGCCGAGCAGTTCACCGGCTCTGCGGGAAAGTTCGTGAAGCGCGAGGACACCGTGCGCAGCTTCGCTGAGATTTTGAAGGGGACCTACGACCACATCCCGGAACAAGCGTTCTACATGAAAGGCAGCATTGAAGAAGTGGTCGCCGCAACAAAAGAATAGGTCCTATGGGACCTATCGGCCCTATGTCAGCTAAACTCCATCTCTCCATCGTCACTCCCGAGCGCGTCGTTTTTGAAGACGAGGTTGATTACGTTTCCGCTATGACGCAGATGGGCGAGGTGACGATTTTGCCTGGGCATGTGCCCTTGGTGGCCAACCTTCAGGCAGGGGAGCTGCGTCTGAAAAAAAATGGTGACGAGAGTTTGCTGGTGGCGTCCACGGGGTTCCTGCAGGTGCAGTCGGGAAACACCATCGTCATCTTGGCAGACACGGCTGAGCGCGCCGAGGAGCTCGAACTGGAAAAAATCGAAGAGGCCCGCGACCGCGCGCGAAAACTCCTCGAGGAGAAGCGCCATGTGGACGACGTCGCATTTGCCGATGCCGCGGCCATGCTCGAGCGCGAGCTCGCGCGCCATCGCGTGGCGACGAAGCGGAAGAAGTATCGGGACGTCGGGAAGGCGTCGATTGAATAATTATGTTCTCAGAACATATGAACCCAGAGCACGAACACCAAGCTCAACTCGAGCATGAGTGGAAAAAGCAATCCTTGACGATTGAGGCAATTCTGTCTCAGGGGATGGAAGCGTATGCCCAATCGGTCGAGGGAGTGGACGCCGCGTTTGAGACAGAGGATCACACGCTTTGTTGCATAGACGAAGGCACCCCGTTCGGGGATAGGCGCAGCGCAGGGTCGGGGATTCTCGTGGAGGGCGATGATCGAGCGACGTTTATCGAGAACCTCAAGAGGGTCGGTGTGAAAGAGGTCACGAGCCATGCGGGCTGCGGAGCGGCCGCGCTCTATCGAGAGAAGATGGGCCTGACGGGCCAGTCTGTTGATGAGGTCGCGCAGGAAGGCGCTCGACGCATCGCGCAGGAGCTGGGCGTTCCCTATAAAGGGCATCTCACCGAGCTCGCTCGTCCAAAAGATTTTCACAGCGCGCGCGTCGTCTATGTCGATGGCACAGGATCGTTTAACCCAGCGGCTGTTGAAGGGTTGCCTGCGGGATTTGTCGTGAGCCGTAAGTTCATGACGCCTGAGCAATCAAAGGTAGAGGTCGGCATCGCCCTATCGATTGCCTTTGGCGACCACGGGTTTGGAAAAAAGTTTTCAGACCGCGAGCCGCTTGTGGTTGTGGCCATCGGGGGAGGGGAGCTGACGGCTGAACAGATGATGCACGAACTCATGGGTCTAGCCGGCGACCGTCCGGTCAGACTAGAGAAATGGGAGAGAAAAGAAGTCCTAGAGAAAGCCGCCTGAACATTGGGAACCGGGCTTCAAACCCGGTTTTTGCATTGACGCTTTTCCGCGAAGGGAGTATCTTTTCGCCATTCTGGGAACCAACCCAGAGTCATAGGCGGGAGCCACTGCTCCCGCATAGCGAACCAAGGAGATGCACTCATGGGGCAGTTGCAGGAGTTCGACAGGCAAGTCATCGATCAGTTGCGCCAGGCTCAGGTGATCGAGGACATGAGCCGGGAGGGGCTGGACCTTTCCCGTGGAGTGATCGTCATCCGTTGTCCGGACGGTGACCAGATGCTCGACCGCATCGAGCACGACCGCCAGACCGCGATTGCGGCCGGGGTTACGCCTCGCATCCATCTCATCACGCACCACGGCGGATGTATGGTCGTCGCTCCCGACTCGTCGTTCTATCCGGGCCGCGGTATCGACGAGTACGTCCTCGAGCAGATCCGCGAGGCCGAAGCGCTCAAGGAGATCCACTTGGTCTTGGCCGAGATCCACGCTCCTTGCGGCAAGGCCGCGAGCCTCGGGCTCACGCTGGTGCACCAGATCGTGCTGCAGATGGCGGCCAAGCCGCGCATCAAGGCCGTCGACCCGACGAACAAGGTGCTCTGCCGCATCCACGTCGACTTCGCCGACGGTCGCAAGCGTACCTATTTCATCAGCCGCGCCAAATGGCTCGCGTTCTGGGACGCCCAGGGCCGTGCCCTGTGGGGACATCTCTTCGAGCCCCTCATGATGGAAACATGCGATCCCAGCGACACACAGCGGGCTCCCAACTGAGAGTGAACCTCATCGTCCACGAACCGCCCTTCGACAAGCTCAGGGCGGTATTTTATTTGTGCTATGATAGCTCAGCTATGGTCGATGATTTGCTTGCAAAACTCAACGAAGAACAGCGACAGGCCGTAACGCACGTGGACGGCCCGCTCATGATTGTGGCTGGCGCGGGGACGGGAAAGACGACCGTCATCACGCACCGTATTGCCTGGCTCATCGAGGCGGGACACGCCAAGCCCGATGAGATCCTCGCGCTCACGTTCACCAACAAGGCGGCAGGGGAGATGGAGGAACGCGTGGATCGCTTGCTCCCGTATGGCTATGTTGATCTGCAGATCTCGACGTTCCATGTGTTTGCCGAGAAGCTCTTGCGCGAGTACGGCGTGGAGATCGGCTTGTCGCGCGACTTTAGACTGTTGAGCGAACTGGACGCGTGGCTGCTTGCGCGCCAGCACTTTGATCGGTTTGCGCTCAACTATTACCGGCCGCTGGGCAATCCTACCAAGTACATCCGCTCGCTCTTGACGCACTTCTCTCGCGCGAAAGATGTCGGCGTGGATCCGGATCAGTATGCCGCCGCGATCGAGTCACGCTTTGCCGATCTGGATTCCGCTCAAGCCGATGAGTCGACGACCTCCGAGCTCAAGCGTTTGCGCGAGCTCGCGGGCGCCTACCGGACGTACCAACAGATTTTGCTGGAACACGACTGTTTGGATTTCGGCGACCTCATGCTCTACACGTTGAAGCTCTTGCGCGAGCGGCCGCGCGTGCGTGATGCCGTCCGGGCGCGCTACGCCTATGTTCTGGTGGACGAGTTCCAGGACACCAACGACGCGCAGTATGAAATCGTGCGGGAAATTGCCGCGCCCAGGAATAATCTGACGGTCGTGGGGGACGATGACCAATGTGTCTATAAGTTCCGTGGCGCTTCGCTCGCGAACATCCTTCGGTTCGAGACGGACTATCCGGACGCGCGCCATGTGGTTCTGACGAGCAACTATCGGTCGGCCCAGGGGATCTTGGATCGTGCCTATGACTTCATCCAGCACAACAACCCCAACCGCCTTGAGGTGACGTCCGCGCGAGCGCTGTCGAAGAAATTGCGGTCCAGTCAGGATCACGCGGCGTCCATCGAACATCTCCATGCGCTGACGAGTGAGGAGGAAGTCGCTCTCGTCGTGCGGAAGATTTTGGCGCTGAAGGCGGAGCAACCTGAGGTTGAGTGGAGCGACTTCGCGATTTTGGTGCGTTCCAACGCCGCAGGCGCGGATTTTGCGCAGGCGCTCGAGCGCCACCAGGTGCCGTATCAGTTCCTCGCGCTCTCGGGGCTCTATACCAAGCCCGCCGTGCTAGACCTGCTCTCGTATCTGCGCGTGGTGGATCACGTGTTTGACAGCCCAAGCCTGTACCGGTTGCTCATCTCGCCCATCGTGGGCGTGAGCGAGCGCGGCGTGATGGAGCTTAACCGTCTGGCCCAGCGCAAAGGCAAGTCGCTGTTTGAGGCCTGTGAGATGGCGCAGGGATTCTCTGCGCTTGACCCGGCGGACGCCCAGGCCGTGCATCAGCTCTTGGATCAGATCCGGACGTTCCAGCGCCACGCCCGCACGCGCAAGGTCGGCGAGCTCTTCGTCCTGATCGCCAAGGAGTCCGGGTATCTTGAGCACGTCAATACGCTTGAGGAACGGCAGAAGATCGAGATGTTCAGCTTCTTGTCTCAGTTCTACCAGCGCTTGAAAGCGTTTGAGCGGTCGAGCGAGCATTCTGTCCTGCACCATTTTTTGAAGGAGTTTGCCCATGAGAGGGACGCGGGGGAAGAGGGATCGTTGTCTGTGGATCTGGAGTCGGGACCTGATGTCGTGCGTATCATGACGATTCATGCGGCCAAGGGGCTTGAGTTTCGCTATGTCTTCGTCGTGAATCTCGTGGCACAGAAGTTTCCGACACGCGCGATGCGTGATGCCATCGAACTGCCGGACGGATTGGGTTCCCCCGCACCGCAGGAAGGCGACGCGCATGTAGAGGAAGAGCGACGGCTGTTTTATGTGGCTATGACTCGCGCCAAGGAGGGGCTGTACTTTACCTCCGCGGAGGATTACGGCGGCGCCCGCAAGCGGAAGATCTCGCCGTTCCTGCATGAGCTTGGGTACACGCAGCCAGAGAGCCCCGCATCGATCCTGGAGCTCTTGGACGAAGACCGGAACGCCCCTGCCGCATCTGCGTCGAGCCTCAAGATGCCGGTTCCCAAACAGTTTTCTTTCACGCAGCTTGCCGCTTTCAGGACGTGTCCGTTGCAGTACAAGTTTGCCCATGTGCTCAAGGTACCGGTTATGGGCAAGTGGACTTTCTCCTACGGCAAGACCATGCACAACACGCTCCAGAGGTTTTTTACCCTTTGGTTGGAGCGTAGCGGTCGCCAGCAGACCAGCCTCTTTTCCGCGCCTGAAACGCCTACGCCGGGTGATCTGCCGGTGAGCCTTGAGGAACTCCTGCAGGCGTACCAAGACGGTTGGCAGGATGACTGGTATTTGAACGATGTCCAGCGTGAGGAATATCGCGAGAACGGGAAGGCGTCCTTGAAACAACTTTTTGCTCAATACAAAGCCTCGCCGCCGACCCCGTTGTATATCGAGCAAGGGTTCACCATGAAAATCGGCAGCATCGTCTTGAAAGGACGGATCGACCGCATGGATGCGTGTGAAGACGGTGTTGAGATTATTGACTACAAGACCGGCTCGCCCAAGACGGAACTCGCGCTCGAAGACAAGGAACAGCTCCTCCTCTATCAGCTTGCGTGCGTGCAAGTGCTCGGGCTCAAGCCCAAACGTCTGACGTATCATTACCTCGCAGACAACTCCAAGCTCTCATTCCTGGGAACACAAAAACAGCTAGACGATTTGGAGGAGTCCCTTGTCGCGCGTGTTCAGGGTATTCTCACCTCGAGCTTCGAGGCGACGCCGGGCTTCCATTGTCGGTACTGTGACTTTGCGGATATCTGTGAGTTTCGCGGATAGCGTACGGGAAGGTCGTAGGGTGGGAAAAAATACGACCGAATGGTCTGTCGAGCCCCACAGAATCCGTCAGCGTGGGGTCGGACAGACCTGAGGCCGTATTTTTTCCCACCCTACGACCTTCGAATGCGCATGCGTCACGACCAATGTTATAATGAACCCTGCTATGGCCATCTCTTCACTGCGTGACCTCCTCTCTGGTTCCCTGAAGCGCGCCGGCGTTCTCCGTAGCGTGCGCGCGTCTATGATTGTGGAGGCGGCCAACCGTATGATTCCAGCCTACCTTCCTGCATTTCGTTCTCGAGATGTGCAGGCCGTCAGTTTTCAGAATGGGACACTGCGCCTGTTGGCCCGCAACGCTCCTGCACGCCATCTCATGAAAAATCACGAAGCGGATCTCCTCACAAAACTCCACGTCGAGTTTCCCACAGCCCCCATCGAACGCATCCAGCTCATCGTCTCTCACGAACCTGTTCGTTATGAGCTTTCGTAAATACCTCATCTTGATGACGCTTTCGACCCTCGCCGCCTGGAGCGCGTGGTTTGTCGTGTTGAATGCCGTTGATCCCGTTGCCGCAGGCTGGCTCGGGCTCCTGCTTTTCTATGCGACGCTTGCGATTGCCTTATTCGGCTCGCTTGCCTTGCTGGGAATCGCCGTCCGTTTCTGGTCAAAACAAAAAGGCCTCCCCGTGCGGGTCACACTCAGAGCCTTTCGTCAGGCGCTGCTGCTCACGAGCCTCTTCATCGTCTCACTCCTGCTGCTCTCGCAGGGTTGGTTCCGCTGGTGGACCATGTTCTTGGTCCTGCTCATCGTGGGGCTGATTGAACTCACGTTCGTCTCAAGCGACCGGACGCTTGAGCACAAAAACTATCCAAACTCGACTTGAACCTCACGGACCCATAGAGTAGAATCTGAGGCGCAAGCCTTTTTATGTTCGACAAACTCCTAGGACACTTCTCTAAAGACCTCGGAATCGATCTGGGGACTTCCAACACGCTCGTCTATTCTAAGGACGGCGGTATTGTGATCAACGAGCCTTCGATCGTGGCCGTGAACATACGGACGGATCAGATTCTCTCCGTGGGCAAGGACGCCAAGGATATGCTGGGGAAAACTCCGCCGCATATCCAGATCACCAGGCCCTTGAGCAAAGGCGTTATTTCAGATTTTGAGGTGACGGAGAAAATGCTGAAATACTTCATTGGAAAGGTCCATGACGAGTCTTTCACGTTTGTCCCGCGTCCGACGGTCGTGATCGGCGTACCTTTGGAAACCACCGAGGTCGAGCGCAAAGCCATCGAGGACGCCGCGCTGTCGGCAGGCGCGCGCAAGGTACACCTGGTGGAGAATCCTATGCTCGCGGCGCTCGGCGCGCGGTTGCCGCTGTCGGAATCCGTGGGGATGATGATCGTTGATATCGGAGGAGGGACGACGGAGATCGCGGTGATGTCCTTGGCAGGTGTCGTCACATGGAAATCGTTGGACATCGCCGGCGAAGAAATGAACAAAAATATTATTCAGTACGCGCGTGACCAGTTCAACTTGCTCCTTGGAGAGCGCATCGCCGAACGAATCAAGATGCGCATCGGAACGGCCATCGAGCAGGACGAACCTATGGAGATGGAGATGCGCGGGCGCGATCTGCTCACGGGCTTGCCAAAGGAAATCATCGTGAACGACACGCAGATTCGTGAGGCTCTGCAGCGCTGTGTGCGTACCATCATCGACAACATCAAAGCAACGCTTGAAATCACGCCTCCAGAACTGGTGGCCGACATTTACGAGCGGGGGATTGTCCTGACCGGCGGCGGCGCACTCCTTCGCGGGCTGGACGTTCTCATCTCGCGGCAGGCCGCTATTCCGGTGCGTGTCGCCGAGGATCCTCTCACCTGTGTTGTGCGTGGTGCCGGCCTTCTGCTTGAAAATCGTGAACTGCTGGAGGACATTTCCCTGCCGTCAGCTACGGAAGGCAGCATCATTTAGCGTCATGGACCTATGAAACTCCGGCCGTCCATTTCCCACAGGCGCCCTTGGCTCACAGGGGTGTTTGTTTTTTTGGTCCTGCTCCTGTTTTTTCTCGCGCGGGGCTGGGTCATGAACCTCCTCTCGCCGCTCTTACGGGCTGCGTCCAGTGCCGGCAGCGCACTCACGGTGTCCCTTACCTCCCAGGAGCAGCGTGCACTCGAGGACCAGATCGTTGCACTCTCCACAGACCGGGCGGACTATGAGCGGCTCAAGGAGGAAAATGAAGTCCTGCGCGACGAGCTTGGATTTGTTGAACGCACGGGCCTCTCGTCCGTGGCGGCGTCTATCTTGAGCAAAAGCCTTTCACAGACCGTTGCGCGATTTGTCTTGGATGTCGGGTCGGACGAGGGCGTACAGGTTGGCGATCCCGTCGTGGCGCAAGACGGCCTGCTCGTTGGTAAAATTATCCAGACGGAGCCTGGATTCTCTACCGCCCTGGCGATGACAGATCCCACGCACACCGTGGGGGTGAGCCTGCTCAACGACCGGCGTACGATCGGCGTGGCGTACGGAACGGTCGGAGACCTTCTGGAGATTCGTTTCATTCCTGCCGACGAGACTATAGGCGTCAACGACCTGGTCGTCACCTCAGGACTCGACCCCACGGTTCCAAGCGGATTGTTGATCGGACTGGTCAATGCCGTCCAGCAAGATCAGGCCACGCTGTTTTTGACCGCCGTGGTGGAACCCCTGGCTGACGTGCGGCGGCTCTCGCACGTCCTCGTGCTGACGAACACATCCTTATGATGCGACTTCTCCTATTAAGCCTTCTCTTTCTCCTATTGACCTCCCTTGAGCTGGGCTTTGTTTTTGCGCTCCCGTTTCCCATAGATCGCACGCCGCTTGTTCTGGCCATCAGCGTATTTGTGTTCCAAGCGCTTGATGTGCGCCTGAGCGCCTGGTGGGTGGTCTTCCATGGAATGATGCTCGACATCCTGCGCATTTCGTTCGTCCCCTTTGAGGTCGTCTCGTATGCGCTCGCGGCCCTCGTGCTGGTCTTGGTCTCACAGCACCTGTTTTCCAACCGTTCCTTTTGGGGGATCTTGGGAACGCTCACGCTGAGCCTCATCGCGCTCACCTGCGCCCAAATCTTTTTTGCCGTGGTCGAATCTCTTTTCGGCGCCTGGGCGCCTTCCCTGCAGGATCTGCTCTCCCTGCGCGCCTGGGGATGGGGACTCTCCACTGTCCTTCTGCTGTTTCTCTTTCCGCTGAGCCAAGTCTTGAACCGCCTGCGCGCCCGCTCGCTGTCTTTCTAGGGTATGTTGTTCCGCCGCCGATCCACGATTTCTCGTCTGTTCGTCCTGCAGCAGGACGATCGTTTTGGGTCCTCGCGCGCCAAACACGAAGAGGCTCCTTTGGAGCACTACCTGGGCTGGAAGGATTCTTCGACCGGAGAGCAGATTATCGGTAGCGTGTCCTCCACGGTTTCCAAAGCGCGCCTGCGTTTGCTCACCCTCGCGCTGTCTTCCGTGTTGCTGTTGTTTGTCGGTCGCTCCGTCCAACTTCAACTGGTCAACGGCGCGGCGTACCAAGCCCAGGCGCAGGATAATCGGTTCCTCACTGAGACGATCATCCCACCCCGTGGCATGATTTTCGATCGTGCCGGCGAGGCGTTGGCCTGGAACGAGCCGACTTTTCTGCTTACGCTGGTGCCAAGAGAGCTGCCCAGCGGCGAGGAAGAGCGCACCGAGATCTTGTTGGCCGTCGCGCAGATGACCGGCTTGCAAAGAACGGACTTGGATCTGCTGCTCGCGAGCACAGCGTCTAACCCTGGGGACGAGGTTGCGGTTCTGGAAGACATCCCGTACGAGTCCGGCATTCGACTGGCCACGCAAGTGTTACAGACCCCGGGCTTCACCTTGCGTACCAAAACCAAGCGTCTCTATCACTCGTCCATTCCTTCTCTCTCGCACGTGCTTGGCTACACCGGAGCGATGGATGCGGAAGAGTATCAAACCCTGCACGATTCCGGTTACCGTTTGATCGATGAGGTGGGGAAGACCGGCATTGAGAAGCAGTACGAGACGGCGTTGCGCGGGACCGTGGGCGCCCTCGTGTATGAGGTGGATGCTATGGGCTCCAAGCGGTCGATCGTTTCGCAACGCCAAGCGCAAGGTTCCGGGAACATGGTTCTGAGCCTGGACGCCGCGTTTCAGAAGTTTGCCGAAGAACAATTGACACAGACGCTCGCGCGCGTGGGCGCCTCGCGTGGATCGGTGGTTGCGATGGATCCTGAGACCGGGGCGATCCGGGCGCTCGTGAGTCTGCCGGCGTTTGAGAGTAATGCGTTCACGGGCGGCATTGAAGCCGAGGCGTACGAGGCCCTGCTCACCGATCCGGACCAGCCGCTCTTTCCCCGCGCGATCGCCGGCGAGTTTCCCTCCGGCTCGATCTTCAAGCCGTTCGTGGCCTATGCCGCCCTGGCCGAAGGGATCGTCGGCGAGCATACGTCCTTTCTTTCCACCGGCGGCGTCAGGATCGGGCAGTGGTTTTTTCCGGACTGGAAAGCCGGGGGTCATGGCGTAACCGACGTGCGCAAGGCGATCGCCGAATCGGTGAATACGTATTTTTATATCGTGGGCGGCGGGTTGGATGAGGTCACAGGGCTGGGTGTGGAGAGGATCTCCCAGTATGCACAGCGCTTCGGGTTCGGCGCTCCCACGGGTCTGGACCTGCCAAGCGAGGCCGAAGGATTTTTGCCGTCCAAGGAGTGGAAGCAGGAAGCGAAAGGGGAGCGATGGTATGTGGGGGACACCTATCACTATGCGATCGGTCAAGGAGATTTTTTGACAAGCCCGCTGCAGATGGCGGTGGCCACCTCGGTCATCGCCAACGGAGGGTACCGATTCTCGCCCTACCTCGTGGAGTCGATCGACGGTCCTGGAGCCTCGCTCGTTTCCCGTGAGGCGCCTATTCCGATCGAGGGGCGCGATGAAGCAGCGCTCGCGATCGTCCGTCAGGGGATGCGCCAGACCGTCACCTCCGGCTCCGCGCGCTCGCTCCTGGCGCTCCCCGAAGCGGTCGCGGCCAAAACAGGAACCGCCCAGACGCCTGGCGACCGGCCGTATCATTCCTGGTTTACTGGCTTCGGTCCGTATGAGGATCCGTCGCTCACGCTGGTGGTTCTCGTGGAAGAAGGCGGCGAGAGCTCGGACGCGGCCGTCCCGCTCGCTCGCGCGCTGTTCGATTGGTGGTTTTGGAATAATCGATGATAGACTATCTCCAGAATGTCTATTCCCTCAGGCATGAAATCTATGAAGTCACGGTTCATCTTTCTCACCGTCCTTTTTTTATTGGGACCAACAGCGACGCTTGCGCAGGAGCCAATTCAGGCGCGCCCCGTGGATGCCCGCGTCATCACGATTACCCTCGTCGAGCAAGATCGCGGCCTGTGGCGATACGTCTTTGAGGCGTCCGGCGACGATGGCCAAAGCTACATGGTTGATACAACCGACTCCTACACCTCCGGCATCGGCTACGATCTACGCGTCGGGGACTCGGTTATCTTGCAGGTCATCGATGAGCAAACCGGACCGCACGCGTACTTGGCCGACATCCATCGCGAGAGGGGACTCCTGGTGGCCCTGCTCGTGTTTATGGGCATCACGATCGCGGTCGGGCTCAGGCGCGGCATTCTCTCGCTTGTAGGACTTGCCGTGACGGTTGGGATCTTGTTGTTCTTCTTGCTGCCGGCGCTCCTGGAGGGCCGATGGGATCCCTTGCTTGCGACGATCCTTGCCAGCGTTGTCATCCTGGGCGTGAACATGCACCTCTCGCACGGTTGGAGACGGCAGACGACGCTGGCGTTTCTTGGCACGCTCGCGGGTTTGGCGCTGACGGTCGTGTTCACGTTTTTCTTTTTGCGTCTGGCCAGGTTGTCTGGACTTGCCTCTGAGGAGGCCACGCTGTTGTTTTGGGAGCTGAACGGACTGCAAGTACCTGTAGGGATTCTGGCGAGCGGTATCATCTTGGGCGCGGTGGGCGTGCTGGACGACATCGCCATTACGCAGACCGAAGTCGTCCATGAGCTGTTGATCGCGGATCCGTCGATGACGTGCAGAGCGTTATTCAAAAAAGCGATGCGCGTGGGGCGACACCATATCGCCTCGACCGTCAATACGCTCGTACTTGTCTACGCAGGCGCCGCGCTGCCGGTCTTCCTCTTGTTTCTGCAAAGCGCGCTCTCCCCATTGTCGTTCATCAACAACGAATTAGTCGCCGAGGAGCTGGTGCGTACCCTGGCGGGGACGAGCGCTCTGGTTTTAGCCGTGCCCATTTGCACTTGGTTTGCGACTTTTCCACACCGAGTGATTGACAGGGATTCTGGCGTCAGATAGTGTTTACGAACACTCGGCCGGATTGGCGGGTGTTCATTTTTTGAAAGCGTATGCCAACGTATTTATCCACTCAAGCCCTTGAGGAGATCAAACAAGAACTCACGCGGCGACAAAAAATCACGCGCCGTGAGATTGCCGAAAAGATTGCCGGAGCCAAAGAGCTCGGCGACCTTTCGGAAAATTTTGAATATCAGGAGTCCAAAGAGGAACAGGGAATGAACGAAGCGCGCATCGCCCAGTTGGAGGGCCAGATCCACGACGTGGTGGTCATCGATGCCGCGAGCGGCGCCTCCCAGATCGGCATCGGCACGATGTTTATCGTCGAGTGCGCGGGAAGCAAAAAAACGTTAACGATGGTTGGCTCCCATGAAGCCAATCCGCTGGAAGGAAAAATCAGCAATGAGTCGCCCATCGGCCTGGCGTTTCTTGGAGCCCACGCGGGCGACGTTGTGGCCGTGCAGACGCCGTCTGGGTCCGTGGAGTATCGGATTTTGGAGCTCCACTAGTTTTGACACGCACCCTTTATCCAGTTAACATAGGGCTCATTAGGCCCTATGTTTGTATTATGATCCAAGAAGAAAAAGACCGCCTCGACCGTTTGGAAAAATTGAGAGCCGCTCAGGTGGATCCTTATCCCACGAACGTTTCGCGCACGCATCTGGCCAACGAAGCCCTTGAGCACTTTTCGTCGCTCCTGGAAAAAAAGACGAACGTCTGCCTGGTTGGACGCATTCGTCTGTTGCGCAAGCACGGCGGGCTCACCTTCGGCCAGCTCCAGGACGCGTCTGGGACGATTCAATTCGCTCTGAAGAAAGACGTCCTCGGGCAGGAAGCCTATGATTTTTTTCATGAGACGACGGATGTCGGAGATTTTTTGCAGGTGGAAGGCCAGGTGTTCCTCACCAAAAAAGGCGAGAAGACCGTTGAGGCCGCGCAGGTGCGTCTGGTGAGTAAGGCGCTCTTGCCACTGCCGGAAAAATGGCATGGGCTCAGCGACGTAGAAGCGCGTTACCGGCAGCGCGAGTTGGATCTGCTCGTGAGTGCCCAAGTGCGCCAGCGTTTCGTGGTGCGCTCGAAACTCATTTCCGCCCTGCGCCGAGGCTTTGACGAGCGCGGGTTCCTGGAAGTCGAGACGCCGATTCTCCAACCGATCCCCGGTGGCGCGAACGCTCGTCCGTTCATCACGCATCACCATGCGCTTGACGCGGACCTGTATCTTCGCATCGCGCCGGAGCTGTATCTCAAACGGCTGATCATCGGCGGATTTGAGAAGGTCTATGAGATCGGGCGGCTGTTCCGCAATGAAGGGATCGACCAGGCGCACAATCCTGAGTTCACGACCATCGAGGCCTACTGGGCGTTTGCGGAAAAAGAGCCGTTCATCCAGACTCTGGAGGAAGTCCTACGCCAGGTGATCGAGACCGCCACAGGAGGCCTGCGCGTTTCCCACGAAGGGACAGCGATTGATTTTGGGGCTGCGTGGCCGCGTCTTACCTTCCGTGAGGCCGTGATCCAGGCGTGCGGCATTGATATCGATGCGGTGCAGACTCCTGAGGAGGTTCAGCGCGCGGCGTCGCAGGCTGGTCTCGCGATCGATTTTTCACGCTGTGTGGGCATCGGTGAAACCACCGACGAGCTTTTCAAAAAAACTGCGCGCGCTTCGATCGAACAGCCAACATGGATTTTGGATTATCCCACCCAACTCAAGCCCCTCGCGCGGCAACGGCCTGATGACCCAAGCAAGAGCGCTTCGATCCAGCTCATCGTCAAGGGACAGGAAATTGTGAACGCGTACTATCACGAGCTGAACGATCCTCAGGAACAACGCCGTCGGTTTGTTGAGCAGCAGACGTTGCGTGAACAGGGGAGTGACGTGGCGCAGTACATGGATGAAGATTTCCTGCGGGCGCTCGCGCATGGCATGCCGCCAACCAGCGGCGTGGGGATTGGGATTGATCGGCTTGTTGCATTTTTGACCGACGCGCCGAACCTCAAAGAGATCATTCTGTTTCCGATGTTGCGTCCCGTTCGCGAAGATGAATAGCTATGCGTGCCAAGCGGGTGTTGGTATTCGGGACGTTCGACGGGCTGCATCCGGGGCATCTTTTTTTTCTGCGATCAGCAAAGGCGCAAGGCGACACACTCGTCGTGGGCGTGGCGCGCGACCTCCACGTCCAAGAACTCAAGGGCAAGCGCCCGAGTCGGTCGGAAGACAAACGTCTTGCCGCTGTGCAGGCGCTCGCGTTTGTAGAGGCGGCTCGCTTGTGTGATGCCCAACTTGGGACGTATACCATTCTGGAGGAGATGAAACCAGACTTGATTGTGCTGGGACACGATCAACAGACGTTAGAAAAAGATTTGCTCAATTGGATGAGCCGCGCACAGCAGTACTTCCCGATGTCGCGCATAAAAAAATTATGAAGCCCGTGAAAGACCTCAACATCGTGATCGGTTTGTGCGAGCGCAAAGGACAGTTCCTCCTGCTGCAGCGCAGGGACGAGAATCCGCTCTGGGACCGAAAGTGGGAGTTCCCAGGCGGTAAAATCGAAGCGGGGGAGGAGCCTGAGATCGCGATCGTCCGTGAGGTACAGGAAGAGACGGGACTGCCGATTTTAGCATCGCGTTTTTTTCGTCTGCATGACCACGACTGGAATCTTGAGGAAAAAGTCTTGCGCGTGCATATCCATTGCTTTCACTGCCTCGTCGGGGAAGGGGAGGCACAGCACGAACAGGACAAGGCCTACCAGGCGCAGTGGTTTTCCAAGGAGGAAGCGTTGGCTCTGGATTCCCTGGAAGCCAACGGCGATATTCTTAAAGCTTTTTTGCATGAAACGGCATCGCACGTGGGTTGAGGTGAGTGAACGCGCCCTGAGCCATAACATCGACATTCTACGCTCGCTCCTCTCCGGGGAGCCGCGTTTTTGCGCGGTGGTGAAGGCCAACGCGTACGGCCACGGCCTGCGTGAGGTCGCGGGGATCGCTGCACGCGCGGGCGTCGATGCGTTTGCGGTGGACGCGATCGACGATGCTCTCGTCCTGCGAGAGCTGTTTCCTTCCGCTCTCATCCTGACGCTTGGGTACACGATGTTCGATCGATTCAAGGACGCGCTGCAGAACAATATCCACCTCACGCTCTATGACCGAGAGGGGATCGAGTATGCGCAGTCCGTCGGACGAGAGTTGGCCAAAACGTTTCCGATCCACCTGAAAGTGGAAACAGGCACCATGCGCCAAGGGGCGCTCTTAAGCGAGCTGCCGGATCTCGCATTGGTCCTCTCGCGGTGCGACCGTGTGGCGCTTGCGGGCGTCTCGACTCATTTTGCCAATCTCGAAGATGCAGAGAACCCGGAGTTCGCCACGTACCAGTTTTCCGAGTTTGAACGCGCGCTCAGTTTGCTAAGTGAACACGGGCTGGCGCCCACGTACGTTCACTGTGCGTGCTCTGCTGGGATCGTCCTGTATCCCCAGACGCACAAAAGCCTCGTGCGCGCCGGCATCTCGCTCTATGGCCTGTGGTCTTCCGAGCTGGTGGAGATCATGGGGCGGCGCCTGAACCTTGGGTGCGAGCTCAAGCCGGTACTCGCTTGGAAGTCCCGCGTGGCGCAGGTGAAGCCCGTGAACATGGGCGCGCCCATCGGGTACGGCCTGACGGAAGTGATGCGGCGAAGCGGGCGGCTGGCCATTGTGCCGGTTGGGTACTGGGACGGATACGATCGTCTGCTCTCCTCGCGCGCGGACGTGCTCATCAAGGGCACGCGGTGTAAAGTGATGGGGCGCGTGTGCATGAATATGATCATCGTCGACGTCTCACAGGTGCCGCAGGTAGCAAAAGAGGACGAGGTGGTGCTTCTGGGAACGGACGGACGACACCGCGTGAGCGCGGAGGATCTTGCGCGGCTTGCGCAGACGGTTTCCTACGAGGTCGTCTCACGCATCAATCCGGAATTGCCGCGTATGATTGTCTAGCTATGGCAAGGCGTGACTATTTCAAGCAAACACAGATGAAGCATTACCAACGGGGCCGCGAGAATCCGTATTTTCGACGCGAGCGGCATCTTCCGTTGAAGGGTCTGGCTCTGACCTTCGGCTCCCTCGCGCTTCTCTCAACGCTCTTATCGCTCATGCTCTCGCACTCGACGCTCGCCATCCGCGAGGTGCGTGTGGATGGGCTGGAGTTTATCGACCGCAGCGCGTTTGAAGCAGAGGTGAATGCCTATCTGGATTCGCGCGCGCTGGTCTTCTTTCATCGCTCAAACCAATTTCTTTTTTCGCAGGAGGCGCTTGAGGCTGCGCTCCAGACCTCCTTTACGTTCGCCTCGCTCTCCGTTGATCGATCAGGGAGTCGTCTGGAAATCGTTGTGGTGGAACGCACGTCCAATTTGATCTGGCTGGCGGACACAGAATACATCGTTGATTTGGACGGCATCGTGGTTCGGCCATTCAAGAGGGAAGAGGCCGCAGATGCGGCGCTGGCTTCCCGACTCCCCGAGTTTTACGACATGAATGAGATTCCGGTTTCCATCGGTTCACCGGTTCTGACGCCAGAGGAGATCTTAAAGATCTTTCGTTTCCACGAGATTCTTGTCTCACAGGGCGTTCCATTCACGCAGACGCGCGTCAATCGGCTTACGGGCGGTTGGATGGGCGTGGTGACCCAAGAGGGCTACGAGATCTATTTTGACGTCACAGGAGATATTGAGGCACAGGGCGAGCGGTTAAAAACGATTCTCGCGTCGCTTGGGGAGGAGACGGATGACCTTGAGTACATTGATTTGCGGTTCGGAGATCGCGTGTATTTTAAGTGAAGGGAAGCCGTGGTTTTCAGGAAGAGAAAATATAATGCCGCATAAGGCATATTGTGCGACGTTGTTTCCACGCTCACCGGCGAGCTTCTTGATTCTCCCCTCCCGTGTGAGGGAGCTGAACGTCTCTGAGCGGACTAGAGAAGATTCGTCAGGTACACGAGCAGCAGCGTCACCACGCCGATCAGAAAAATCGTCAGACCGATCAGCGACAGCGAGAGGATAAGGACGTCATCCTTCCCTGCCCCGCGGATCATGTTGAAACTCACGCCAAGGAACACAGCGAGCGGAACGAGCGTGAACGCCCAGCCGAGAAACTTGAGAGCGAATACGAGGGTCATAGTTTAATAGCTGATAAGATACCCAAGAGGGTCTGTCGGGATGCCTTCTTTGCGTACTTCGAAGTGCAGGTGCGGGCCGGTGGAGAAGCCGGTGCTTCCCACAGCGCCCAATTGGTCGCCGCGCGAGACAAACTGATCTGCCACCACGTCAATGCGCGAGAGATGCGCGTAGAGCGTTGAGACACCGTTTGCGTGGATCACCATCACGTAGTTGCCGTACAGACGTCCGGTTTTCGTCCAGGCGACATAACCCGAGGCCGCTGAGCCAACAGGCGTGCCCGTGGCGGCTGGCAGATCCAGTCCTGAGTGCTCGAAGAGGTTTCTGAATGGGTACGTAGGGTCGCGAAAGTACGTTGAGATGCCTCGCAGGGTTGGATTGAAAGGCCAGGAGAGGATTGAGGAGTCCCCTCCCGCATCCGTCTGACTGAGTTTCCCCTCGATCTCTTGCTGCAACAAAACGATTTCTTGATTGATAAACGCCTGCTCTTGTTTCCTCTCTTGCAGTAAACTCTGAAACTCGGCCTCGGAACTGCGTGTCTCAATAATCAACGACTCCTTGGCCTCGGTCTCCTCGCTCAGGACGTTGAGGTTACGTTCAAGGCCTTCCTGAAGCGATACGAGCTGTTCCTTTTTGAGCTGCTCCCGAGAGCTCTTTTCCTCCAGTGATGCCTTGGCCGATCTTGCCTGGTCCACGGTGTTTTTTAAATCTTCCGTGACGTTCTCCAACCGCTCCAAGCTGTCGAACAATTCTGAGAAGGAGTCGTTCCCGAACAGCAGCTGCAACGGGACGTTCGTATCTTCGACTTGGATCTGACGCAACACCTCGGCGATCAGCGCGCGATCCCGATCGAGTTGTGCTTGTACGGATTCAATTTCTTCCTCCAGCACGGAGAGCTCCGTGTTCGCCAAATCAATGGACGCCTTAGCCGCCTCGATATCCAGCTCTGTTTTTGCCACGCGGTTTTCCAAGAGGTCAATCTGTCCGTACAAGGACGCCTCCGTCGCTTGAAGGTTTTCTATTTTTTCTTTGTAGGAGTCGATTTTGCGGTTCAACTCCTCGATCGCGCTGCGCTTCTCGTCAATCTGTCCCGTCAGCGCGTCGACATCCTGCGCCTGTACGGACTCGTATCCCAACAGCGGCGCTAGGATAAGCGCTGCGACGATCATCAGTTGAGCGCATCGGCGTATGTTCATGAGGAGAGATACTCTATGGCATGGGCAAGCCGCGCGAGCGTTTCCTCCCGGCCCAAGATCCAGGCGATCTGAAACGGGCTGGCAGAGTTTTGGGAGCCGGAGAGCGCCACGCGCATGGGCCACAGGACGGGACCGTTCTCAAAACCCTTATCTTCAATATACCGCTTCACCTCTGTTTCGATCAACGCAACGTCATCGAACACCTGAGGTGCCATGGCGCTCAAGAGCTCGTGCACGCCTTCCAGTTTTGCGCGCGCGTCTTCCTTGGTTGATTTTTTCCAGACGAGGAGAGCTGCGTCATAGGCCACCGACTCGACATACGGCCGCACGTGTTCAACGATTTCAGTGAGGGTCGTCATCCGCTCTTGCTCTACGGCCAGAATCTTCTTGAGCCGCTCAGCGTCCAGTGCCTTCCCTGCCCCGCCCAGAAACGGCTCGGCGCGCTCCATGAGTGTCCCAAGGTCCATGGAACGGATGTACATGCCGTTCATCCAATCAAGTTTTTGGACATCGAACACGGCGCCGCTCTTGTTCACCTTCGAGAGATCGAACGCCTCGATGAGCTCACGGAGCGTGTAGATTTCTCTGTCCCCTGTCGGGTTGAAACCCAAGAGCGCCACGTAATTCAAGAGCGCCTCGGGCAGGTAGCCTTTCGTGAGATACTCCTCGACCGCGACGTCGCCTTGCCGTTTGGAGAGCTTGGACTTGTCTGGATTCAGGATGAGCGGCAGGTGCGCATAGACGGGGATCGCCCAGCCGAAGGCTCGGTAGAGATGGACGTGCTTTGGCACCGAGGAGATCCACTCCTCTCCGCGGATAATATGCGTGACGCCCATGAGGTGATCGTCGACGACCACGGCCAAGTGGTACGTGGGAAAACCATCCGCCTTCAGCAGCACCTGGTCGTCGATCTGTTCATTTTGGATGGTGACCGAGCCGCGGATGATATCCTCAAACGTGGTCTCGCCCTCGGGAATGTGCAGGCGTACGACTGGCTTTTCCCCCGCCTCCAGGCGTGCACGGACCTCCTCTGGTGTGAGGCGCAGGCAGGTGCGGTCGTACTTGGTGGGCAGCCGCGAGAGCTCAGCGGCCTTACGCGCGTCCTCAAGTCGCTCGCGCGAACAAAAACAGTAGTACGCATCGCCTTGCTCGATGAGGCGACGGGCATGTTCCGTATAGAGCTCTAAGCGCGCGGATTGCGTATAAGGGCCGTTCTCGCCTTTCTCCTCAAGACGACCATCAACGAGCACAGGGCCTTCGTCATAGTCCAGTCCCATGCGCGCGAGCGTTTTGATGAGGGACTCGATCGCGCCTTCTACGTAGCGCGTGCGGTCCGTGTCCTCGATACGTAAAAGAAAAACGCCCGCGTGATGCCTGGCGAACAGAAAACTGTACAGCGCCGTGCGCAGCGAGCCGATGTGCAAATAGCCGGTTGGCGATGGTGCAAAGCGAGTTTTGATATTCATAGGCCTCTGAGTTGACGGGAGACTTCTCTAAAAACGCGGCGCACGGCGCGCAAGAATCTATGCGTGCACAGTGTACTCAATGCGACCGTGAATGGAAAGACGACGGCCGCGTCCAGGATGCGGCGCGCGCGTTTGGGTTCCACCAGGAGCCTCCATGCCCATTCAAGACCAACCGTCTGCATCCAAACGGGCGCGCGTCTTTTTTGTCCTGAGAGCATATCCAGGGCGCCGCCCACGGCGATCCAGATTCGAACCTCAGGCGCTTGTTCGTGTGCTTGATACAGGAATGCCTCCTGCTTGGGCGCGCCCAAGGCCACGGCCACCGCGTCGGGAGCCGCGCGTTGGATTTCGCGGATGACGGACGGTTCGATTACGACGCGCGTCCCGTCATACGAGATCTCTCCAGGATCGATGGCAACGGCATTGAGCGCGGGTATCTTCCCCATGAGAGCCGCCGCCGCGCGTGCAGCCACGCCAGGCTCGCCGCCCAAGAGCAAGAGGCGCTTGCCTCCGCCCGCGCACAGGAGTGCGAGCCGTTCAAGCGCGGCAACGCCAGGATGGCGATGCCCGAGCGACTCGTCCGTGAGCGCCGCGACCGCGTAGCGCAGGCTGACCGAATCAGGGAGTGAGAGATCGCTCGCGTTCAGGTGATCCAGAAAGGCTTTATTTTTTTTTGCCATGAGGATCAACTCCGCGTTCGGGGTCACAATCACCTTCCCGGTGTGCGCCTCGAGCCAAAACTGGAGCAAGCCGTCAAGCTCCTCATCGGAAAGGTCGTCAATTCTTACCTTCAGGACGTGGTGTTGATTCACACGCCGGTATAATAGCAAAAATTAGCTTTATTCACAGGTTGACAAACCCCTCTTAGCACTCTATCCTTCTGAGTGCTAATCCTTTTTTATGATGCAAAATAACTTCACACGGAAATCTCAAGAAGCGCTCCAGATGGCGCACCACGTCGCGGTCGAGCACGGTCAGCAGGCGCTTGAACCCATCCACCTCCTCTCTGCCCTTTTGGAACAAGACGATGGTGTCGTGGGCGCGGTCATCGACAAAGTCACGCCCGCGCGCGGACGCCTGCGCGGCGAGGTCGAAAAGATTCTCGGTTCCCTCCCCCGCACGTCAGGCCCTGTCCCCGCTGGCGGCATGGCGCAGATGTATATGAGCCAGCAAATGGCTGACGTGCTGAGTGCCGCGCACAAGAAAGCAAAATCGTTTTCCGATGAGTTCATTTCAACCGAGCATCTCCTGCTGGGGCTTCTTGGCAACAAGGCGATCGCGCGGCTTCTGTCGGGCTATGAGATCGTCGAAGAAAAGATCATGGTCGCGCTCAAGGAGATTCGCGGTACGCAGCGCGTGGACTCACCGGACCCGGAGGGCCGCTACCAGGCGCTGCAAAAATATGGCCAGGACTTGACCGAGCAAGCCCGCAACGGAAAGCTCGATCCGATTATCGGCCGGGACGCCGAGATTCGTCGCGTCATGCAGGTCCTCTCGCGCCGTACCAAAAATAACCCCGTTTTGATCGGCGAGGCCGGCGTGGGAAAGACGGCCATTATCGAAGGCCTGGCTCAGCGTATTGCCTCTGGCGATGTCCCCGAATCGCTCAAAGAAAAGGCGGTCGTCGCCCTGGATCTCGGGTCCATGGTCGCCGGCACGAAGTATCGCGGAGAGTTTGAGGACCGCCTCAAGGCCGTCATCAAGGAAATCGAAGCCTCGCAGGGCAAGATTATTTTGTTTATCGACGAGCTGCACACACTCGTGGGGACGGGCACGACCGAAGGCGGATCGCTGGACGCCTCCAACATGCTCAAGCCCGCGCTCGCCCGAGGCGACCTTCGTGCCGTGGGGGCGACGACGCTCAAGGAGTATCAAAAGTACATCGAAAAAGATCCTGCGCTTGAGCGCCGCTTCCAGCCGGTGATGGTTGAGGAGCCAACCGTCCAAGACACGATTGCGATCCTGCGCGGCATCAAAGAAAAATATGAGGTGCACCACGGTGTGCGTATTTCTGATCCGTCGATCGTCGCGGCAGCAGAACTCTCGTACCGCTATATCACCGACCGTCACCTTCCCGACAAGGCCGTTGACCTCATTGACGAGGCAGGTTCGATGTTGCGCATGCAAATTGACTCCATGCCCGAGGAGCTTGACCACCTCAAGCGCGATCTCATGCGTTTGGAGATCGAACAAAAGGCGCTTGCCAAGGAAGACGACAAGGAATCAAAAGCTCGACTTTCAGAGATCGAGAAGCAAGTCGCGGACCTGCGAGAGCAAACAGAAGGCCTTGAGGGTCGCTGGCAAAACGAGAAAACACGCATCACGACGATTCAAAACATCAAGTCCGAGATTGACCAGCTGCGCGCTTCCGCTGAAATAGAGGAACGCCGAGGAGACCTTGAGAAAGTCGCGGAGATTCGCTACGCACGGATTCCCGAGCGCGAGGGCGCTCTCCATCAGGCGGAGAAAGAACTGACCGCTCTTCAAAAAGAGCGCGGACTCCTTAAGGAGGTCGTGGGCGAGGAAGACGTGGCGCTTGTCGTGTCGCGTTGGACGCATATCCCCGTTTCAAAAATGCTCGAGTCGGAAATGACCAAGCTCGCACGCATGGAGGAGGAACTCGCCAAGCGCGTCGTGGGTCAAGAGGAAGCCATCACGGCCGTCTCAAACGCTCTGCGCCGCTCACGCGCCGGCATCGGCGAGGAGAAGCGCCCGATTGGGTCGTTTATCTTCCTAGGTCCAACCGGAGTAGGAAAAACCGAACTGGCCAAGGCACTCGCGGCGTTTATGTTCAACGAAGAGACTGCACTTGTGCGCCTGGACATGAGCGAGTACATGGAGAAGCACTCCACTTCCAAGATCATCGGCTCCCCTCCTGGCTATGTTGGCTACGAAGAAGGAGGTCAGCTCACGGAGATCGTGCGCCGCAAACCCTACTGTGTCCTCTTGCTCGACGAGATCGAGAAAGCTCATCCGGATACGTTCAACCTGCTCCTTCAGATTCTAGACGACGGCCACCTCACCGACGCAAAGGGTCGCAAAGTAAACTTCAAGAACACGATCATCATCATGACCAGCAACATTGGTTCGGAATACATTTTGAACGCTGGGCAAACAAAAGCCGCGATGGGATTTGAGGATGGCGACGGGGCGATGTCTCAAGAAGACGAAACCCGCGACCGCGTGATGGCCATGCTCAAAGATCACTTCCGTCCGGAGTTTCTCAATCGCATCGACGATACGATAGTCTTCCATTCACTCAAAGAGGATCAAATTGAAAAGATTGTCGAGCTCCAGCTCGCCATCATAAGCGCACGTCTCAAAGAACAGCGCGGCATCACGATCACGATTTCCGATGCGGCCAAGAAGCTCTTGGCCGCGCGCGGCTTCGACCCCACGTATGGTGCCCGCCCGCTTAAGCGTGTCATTCAGTCGCTGATCCTCGATCCGTTGGCGATGAAGATCGTCTCAAACGAGATCAGCCAGGACTGTGAGGTCGCCGTCGGCGCCAAGGGCGAGGAGATCACACTGAAGGCGACGAAGAGGAAGAATTTGGTATAATAGTACTACCTATGAGATGGCTGAGTTTTTTTGTATTGAGTGCGGTTATCTTCACGCTCCCCTCCCGCCTGCTGGCCGAGGAAGACGTTTTGTTCAATCCGGATTTTTTGCTTTCCGATGCGGATCTTTTTGATGCGGACAGTATGACCCTCACGGACGTCTCGCGCTTCTTGACGCGCGGGGGTTTGTCCGCGTATTCGGACACGGACATCGACGGTGCGCGGAGGACGGCGGCGCAGATCGTGTGGAACGCCTCGCAGGAGTTTTCGCTCAGCCCGAAGTTTCTCTTGACGCTCCTGCAGCGCGAGCAGAGCTTGGTCGAAGATCCGACGCCATCGGAGGACCAACTGGCCTGGGCCATGGGCTATGCCGTGTGCGACGATTGCTCAAAGTCGGATCCCCGCATCCAAAAGTTTAAGGGCTTCGCTGCGCAAGTCCACTACGCGGCCGAGCGCATCCGCGAGTCCTACCTCGCCGATCTGGAACGGCGCGGCTACACCGAGACGGGCGTGGGCCCAGGCATCGAGATCACGATCGACAATACGACGGTCACGCCGGTGAACTTCGCGACCGCTTCGCTGTACACCTACACCCCGCACCTGCACGGCAACAAAAACTTTGTCACGATCTGGGAGCACTGGTTCGGCCAGGAGTATCTCACCGGTTCGCTCTTGCAAGACAAGGACACGGGCGGCATCTGGCTCATCCAGTACGGCGCGCGCCGGCCGATCACTTCGCGCGCCGCGTTCTTTTCGCGCTTCAACGCGAGCGCGCTGGTGGCCGTGAGCGGGACGACACTTGAATCGTATCCCGTAGGCGCGCCGATCAGCTTCCCGAATTATTCCCTCTTGCGCTCGCCCGGCGGAACGGTCTACTTGCTCGTGGACGACACGCGCCGCGGGTTCACGTCCCAGGAAGCCTTCCGTTCGATTGGATTCAGTCCGGATGAAATTACGGATGTGAGCTGGGACGACCTGAATGTGTACATAGAGGGCGAACCCATTACGACCGAGACGCTCTATCCGCAGGGCGCGCTCCTGCAGAACAACGTGACCGGCGGCGTGTTCTATGTTGAGAACGGCGAGAAGCATCCCATCGTCTCTAGGGAGATCCTCGCGAGCCGTTTCTCCTCCCAGACGATCGTCCCCGTCGAGCCCGAGAACCTCGACAGCTACCCGCGCGGCGACGAGATCGGTTTCGCTGACGGCACGCTCATCGGTGTTGCCGGCTCCCCGGACATCTTCGTCGTCTCCGAAGGCGACCGCCGACCCATCGTGGACGAGGTGACGTTCTTCACCTACGGCTGGAGTTTTGATCAGGTCGTGTGGACCAACGAACGCTCGGTGCTCCTGCATCCCTTAGGCGCCGCCCTCTCGACGGACCTGGATGAAGGAATCCTGATCGCCTCAAATTAGCTATGCTCGTCTTTGCCGCGATCACACCCCACACGCCGCTCCTCATTCCCACGATCGGAAAGGAGAACCTGAAGGCCATGACGAGCAGCGTACAAGCGCTTGAGCGTCTGGCTGAGGATTTTTATCTTGCGCGGCCGGACACCGTGATCGTTCTCTCGAGCCACGCGACGGTGTACAGGCATGCTTTTGCGATCAACTTGCACGACGAGTATCTGATTGACTTTAAGGACTTCGGCGACC
This sequence comes from Candidatus Uhrbacteria bacterium, assembly GCA_016205975.1. Taxonomy (GTDB): domain Bacteria; phylum Patescibacteriota; class Patescibacteriia; order UBA9934; family GWF2-40-263; genus JACRJW01. The sequence goes on from JACQSK010000021.1 coordinate 31,026, forward strand.
TGCGTACGTTCAAAACCGTGAAGCCTGACCTGTTGACGATCACGCAAATCCAGCGCGCCTTGCGTGATGCCCGCGTGCCCTTCACGCTGGACTCCGACGCATCGCTGGATTACGGCACGGGCGTCCCGCTTACCTTCCTGCTCGCGCACTCGTCGGATGTTCAGCTCGTTCCGCTGTCGCACTCCGGCTGCGCGCCACGCGAGCATGTGCGCATGGGACACACGCTCAAGGACGTCATCGACGCAAGCCCCAAGCGCATCGCCGTCATCGCTTCAGGCGACCTGTCCCACGCGCTCACCTCTGCTTCGCCTCTGGGTTTCCGTCCAGAGGGCCAGGCGTACGACGAACGCGTGCTTGAGGCGGTGAAGAACCAGTCGCTCTCCACGCTTTTGCATACGCCGGAGCGTGTGCTCACGAGCGCGGGCCAGTGCCTGCAGGAACAGCTTCTGATCCTCATGGGCGTCTTGGAAAAAAGAAACACGCGACCGGAAGTGCTGAGCTATGAGTCTCCGTTTGGCGTGGGATATCTGGTCGCGGAGTTTCATCTGACGGACCTATGATCGCCGAGGTGTATCCGTTCAAGCGCACGAGCCGCGCCTTGTCCGCGTTTGATTATCTTGTGCCCGAGATGCTCTCGGTGCGCCGCGGAATGTTCGTCGAGATCCCGTATCGCCAATCTCGGCTCGTGGGCGTGGTCAAACGCGTCAAGGACCATCCCGTGCGCGGCATCGCGTTGAAGTCGATCAGCCGCGTCCGGGAGGACACGGCCTTGAGGGAGGACGAGCTCTCTTTTTTTGAATCGCTCAGCCGCGAGCTGTTCCAGTCCACCGCGACCGTGCTGCACCACGCCTTCCCGCAGATTCCAAAAACAAAAGAGACGAAAACCGCGTCCGCATCTGTGCCCGCTCTGCCGCTCACGCTTCCCAAAAGCGATGCACAGACGGCTGAGCGGCTGGTGAGACTCATGCGTGAACGATCCAAGGCGTTCATTCAGACGCCTGACATCCGACGCGCCGCCGCGCTCATTCTGGGATACGCACACAGCACCGAGAACCAAAAACTCCTCATCCTCGCGCCCACGCTGCGCGATGTGGAACTGATGCGCTCGCGGCTCGCGGGGATCAACCCGTGGATCATCACAGGCGAGGAATCAGCACTCGAACGGTTCCGTCGCTGGAAGGCTTTCCGCGAGGCGCCCGAGGGCGTGCTCATGGGAACACGCACCGCGGGCCTCATGATCGACGCCTCGGTCACGACGATTTTTTTGGTGCGCGCGGGTGAGAGTGGCCACAAACAGGAAGACCGCAATCCACGCTATGACATGCGTGAACTGGTCTGGAACCTGCACGAGTCGTTTTCTGCAAACCTGTTTTGTCTGGATGTCGTCCCTCGCGCGCAAACGCTCGTACGCTTTGCCGCCTCCGAAATCCTGTCTTGGCCCGCCGCCCTGGATGAGCGTGTCATCGACATTCACAAAGACGCCGACCGCCGCGCGCGCACCATTTCCTGGGAGGCGGAACAAGCCCTCCTGAGCGCGCTGCCTCGCGGGCCTGTGCTGTGCGTACACAACCAAAAGGGCTCGGCGCGCCTCATCGTGTGTCGCGCGTGCGGGGTTCGGCCGACGTGCCCCCACTGCCAAACTTCCTTGTCCGCGTTTACCCACACGCTCGCGTGCGCTCGATGCCATCACAAGGAACCCCTGCGGCTCTCCTGCGCGCAATGTCGAAGCACGAACCTCGCGCGCATCGGCCCCGGCAATCAGGAAGTCGCGCGCGAACTCAAACAGCTCTTCCCACTCGCGACCGTCGCGATCGTAGATAAAGACCACCCAGGGCAAGGCCACGCGGATATCCTGGTCGCCACGTCGTTTTATCTGGAAGCCTGTTACGATCCCTTCCGTCCGGAACGGTTCGCCGCGGTCCTGCTCGTGGACGTAGACGCGCCGCTCTACAACGCACAGCCGTCCGCGATCGAGTCCCTGACGCGCAACCTGTGGCAGTGGCGCGCGCTGGCCTACACCTCGCGCGCGCCGTTTCTCGTCCAGACGACAAATCCCGCGCTGGTTCAAACGGCACTTGAGGATCCCGACGCGCTCTTGCGCGAGGACGTGCGATCGCGCGAAAGCTATCACCTGCCGCCCTTCACCCGCTGGTACCGCGTGACACTGAAGGAAGAAGAACCTCGCAAGGCGCAGATCGCGCTCTCAGAACTCAAGGATCGCCTCGCCCTGTTACCGGGCGTCATCTTCGGCGCAACAACATCTCGTCCAGGTGCGGACGCGATCCTGGAGCTCGGCATTCCCGCCCAGGGCGTAAGCGCGCTCCAGCCAGTCTTCTCATCCCTCCCCGATCGCTATATTATTGACACAGACCTTTTTTCCTGATAGCTTGTGCGCCTATGAACCTCCGAGCTGTCCTCACGCATCCAAACGATCGCCTTCGCCAAAAAGCGAAGGAAGTTCCGGTCGGCGAGATTGCCTCCAAGGAGATCCAGCAAGTGATTGATGATCTCGTGGACACGATGGGTGTTGAAAACGGCGTCGGTCTGGCCGCGCCGCAGATCGGCGCGCACCGGCGCATCATCGTGACGGACGTGGATGGCGTCCTGGTGCTCGTGAACCCGGAGATCATCGGGAAATCCCTGCGCAAGATTGATTTTGAGGAAGGCTGTCTGTCCGTGCCCGGCGTGTACGGTCTGGTGCGCCGCCACCGCGAGGTGAAGGTGCGCGCGCTCAATCGCCACGGCGAACCCATTACGATCAAAGCTTCCGGACTCCTGGCGATCGTGCTCCAACATGAGACAGATCACCTGGACGGGATCCTTTTTACCGACAAGGTCGTACGCTACACGAGCCCGCCACGGATGTAATATGAGAATCATCTTTTTTGGCACGCCTGCTTTCTCCGTCCCGTTTTTGCAAACCCTCATCGACGACCCAGACATGGAGGTCGTCGCTGTTGTGTCCCAGGGTGATAAAGCCGCTGGCCGCGGCGGTACGGTCCAGCCCTCCACGATCAAGACGCTCGCGCTCGCGCACAGCATTCCTGTCCTCACGCCCGCATCGCTCAAGACGGACATGAGCATCACAGAACAGCTCACAGACCTACGCGCGGACGCGTTCGTGGTCGTCGCGTATGGAAAGCTGATCCCCAAGACCATCCTCGATCTTGCGCCTCTGGGCGTGGTGAACGTCCATCCGTCGCTTTTGCCACGCCACCGTGGGCCTTCTCCGATGCAGTGGGCGATTGCTGCTGGCGATGCCATAAGCGGCGTAACCATCATGCGGCTTGACGAAGGCATGGACACGGGGCCGGTCCTTTCGTTTGAAACCATCGAGCTCGATGCGGAGGAAACGTACACGACCCTCGCGCGCAAGGTGCAGGCCGTTGGCGCGCCGCTGTTGCTCTCAACGCTCAAGCGACACGGACGCAGCGAGATCGTGCCCCTGCGTCAGGACGACTCCAAAGCGACACTCACGCGTCTGCTCGAGCGCAAAGACGGCCATGCGGACTGGACCAAACCGATGGCCGAGATCGAGCGTCTCGCACGCGCCTACAACGAGTGGCCAGGGCTCTGGTGCCTGTGGACGCGCGGCGGGCAGGAGCCGCAGAGGCTGAAACTGACAACGATCCGTCCCGCAGATTTTGTTGCCGACGTCTCGCCCGGGACGGTCACGATCAAGGATGACCGATTGTTCGTTGACTGTCAGGATGGGACGCTGGAGATCCTCGAGCTCCAACCAGAGGGCAAATCAAAAATGCCCGCGAGGGCATTCATTCAGGGGAACCGGGAAATCCAAAACGCACAGCTTGCCTGAAATAGTCTCATCCGCGCTCGGAGGTCAGGGCCGGCACGGCCGCTTTTGAAAGAGACGGTGCAAGAGTCACACCAGCCACAGCCTCGGCTGGTTTTTTGGCTGGCAGGAACGGCACGAGGAACAGCAGGAAGCCCAGACCGATGGGATGATTGAGATAGGGCGAGAAAAAATGCGTGACGAAAACGAATACGAGGCTGCTCATGAGAGCGGTGAAGAGCCAGGCTTGGTCGGTCCATTGGTAACCCCGAAGGCGCTTGAGGAGTTCGTAGGCCGCATACAAAAACGCCGCCGGGCCCAGGATTCCCATCTTGAGCCATAGTTCCAGCCAACCCCACTCCATCGAGCTGGTCGTCCAGGTTCCATCAGGACGGATTTCTCGCACGCGCGGATCGTCGGTGATAAACGTCACGGACGCGCCAAAGCCCTGGCCCGTGAGCGGGCTGTGAAGGACGCTCTCCACCATGGGAGCGAGCAGCTGCCATCGGCTTCTCACGGCGACATCGTCCTCGTTCGCGGTGCGTTCTTTGAGGGCGAGCGCCAGGTCATAGCCCGTGAGGTCTTGCGCGGGCAGCGGGAACAGAACGACCAGGGCGATCAAGACGATCGAGAGGAGTACGGCGCTCAGGCTCGATCCGGCAACGTGCAGGAGGTGTCTCACCTTGGGGCGTAACTGCTGCCACAGGAGAACGGTCATACACGCGAGGGACACAGCGATCCCGATCCAGAAGCTGCGCGAGAGAGCCAGGAGCGCGGTGGCGATCGGAAGACTTGAGAGGAGGACGAGGCCGCGACGGTTACGCGCGAAGACGGAGAACGACAGCAGGACAAGCCCAAAGATAATCGTAAACACTTGCGACTGAATGAACACGCGATACACGCCACCCAGGTTCGTGATCTCCGCCACGCGGCTGTCGCGGAAAAATGCGTAGGTCGGCAGCAGGACGTCGGGAGAGAAATGAGTGAAGACATAGAGGAGGGCCAGGGAGAGCCCAGACACCCAGAGCGCTCCTGAGGCCAAAAGCTGCAGGAGCTCTCCGCGCAACCTGGCGTTCCACGACACCGAGAGGATCGGGAGCAGATAGAGCAGGTAGAGGTAGGCGTTGCCGTCCCTGAAGACGGTGACTGCCTCGCGCTGAATCAATCCAACGACAAATCCGAGCGTCACGGCGAGACCCAGAAGGACAAAGGGCCGTGCGCGGCCATCGGTCAGGTTAAGTCGGTGGCGCTTTGTGGTCCACCCGATGAACCATCCCACCATCACGCCTGCAAACAGCGCCATGCGAAGCGAGACGGAGAAGCCGTCGAGCTCAGAGGTGATGAGCGCCCCATGGGGGTTGGAAAACAGTTCGATGAAAACAAGGAACAGTCCCCTCTCCAGCCGGACGTAAGAAAGAATCGCCGTGCCCAGAGCGAGCGTCAACAAGAGCGCGACCGAGAGGCTGCTGCCGTAGGCGACGAGAGCCAGCGCGTACAAGAGGGCCGAGACGCCGAGCGCTGTCCAGAATGTCCGTCCAAAAAATTGGTTCATAGAGAATGTTTGCGCTCAATGATCCTCCTCGCTTCCTGATAGCGTTGGACCCTGCGCGGCGTCCAGCCCAACCGCTTCCACGGGATGCGGTAGGCAATCTCCGGCAGCCACTGCGAGATCCCGCGGCGGCCGCGAGCGTGCGTGACGGTGAACAGGAAGGCGTCGACGAAGACGCCGGTGCGGCCCTGCTCGAGCATCGTCAGCCAGAGGTCCCAATCTTGAAAGCGCTTGAGCGAGAGGTCGAAGCCCGGGAAGTGTGCGCGCCGAATGAGCGATGTCGTATGGATGAAGTTGTTGCTTCGCAAGGCGCGCGCGTCAAAGGTGTGCGAGCGGAAGCGTCGGCGCCCAAGAGAGAAACTTGCGTAGGCATATGAAGCCTCGGGGTGGAGCGCGAGCGCGCGTTCAAGATCTTCGAGCAGTGTGGGCGCGGCCACGACGTCCGCGTCGCAGAATAAGATGAGATCGCCGGTCGAGCGGGAAAAACCCGCCATGCGAGCTGCTGGCGCGCCGCGATTTTCTTGAAAGACATACTGAATGCGATCCAGATACGGCGCGAGCCGCGCGCGCGTGTCGTCCGTTCCGCCATCGTCCACCACGAGGATCTCCTCAGGCGGACGTGTCTGAGCGAACAAGGACTCCAGGCACGCGGCGATCGTCTTGCCGTGCTGGTAGGTTGGGATGATCACGGAGATGCCGCTCATAGGTAGGGCTTCAGCTTGCCAAATTGTTGCTCGCAGGTAAACGATGCCGCGCGTTTCCTGGCGCGCGCACCCAAGAGCAAACGCCGCTCGTTGTCACGCGAGAGATCGAGGAGCGTCTGAGCGAGTCGTTCGGGATCTTGATCGGGAAGCACGATTCCCGTCTCGCCATCTACGACCGCCTCGGTCACACCCGTGACGTTGGTGGTGATACTCGGGAGCGCGTATCGCGCGGCCTCCAAAAACACCAGCCCGAACCCTTCCTTGTCCACGGGGTCGTTGCCCACAGGCATCACGAACACATCGGCGCGCGCGTAAAACTCGCCCAGCGCCGCATCGTCCACGCGACCGTGGAACGCCACGACCTCCTGGAGCCCCAGCTCTGCGACCATCTCCCTCAGCGTCGCCTCCTCTGGCCCTTCTCCCACGATGTCGTAGGCGATGTTCAAAAGAAGTCCCTGGCGGCGTGAGAGCGAGAGCGCGCTCAAGACGGCCGCATGGCCCTTGCGTTTCACAAGGCGCGCGACTGTCAACAAACGGAACCGGCCGTCCGGCGCGGGCTTCGGGATAACCAGAGCCGCAGAGAGACACGGATACACGACGAGGATTTCCGTCACGCCAAACGTCGCGGCGACCTCTTGCGCAAGCGCCTGGGAGTTTGCCACCACGAGCCGTGCGCGCTTGAGGATTTTTCTGGCAAGCGCGCGCTTGCGCGGCGAAGCGGCTGCAAGACGGACGTCCATGCCGTGGACGAACACGATGTAAGGTGTTCCCGTTTTCTTCTGAGCGAACAGAGCCGCCGCGCCAAACGGCAATACATGGCTCACGAGGATCAGACGATAACGATCGCGGTAGCTCCTCAGCGTTCTGACCGTCTTCCACCAGCGCGGGAAGATCCACGTAAACAAGAGCGGGCTTCGATAAATGGGATAGCCGGCGGAAGGATCGAAGGACTGCCAGGCCGCGTTGGGCTCGCACAGGACCTCGACTTCGTCTTTTAAAAACGAGCAGAGCGAACTCAACGTACGCGCCACGCCGCCGGTGAGAGGCGGAAAGTCCGGAGTGATAAGGAGGAGTTTATTTTGGTTCATACGCGCGAGCGCACCGTCTGCGCCACCGATCGGATATCCTGCAGACGCAGCGCACGGGTTGTCAGAAGCGAGAGAACGTACACGGCCGCACCCAACGGAATCACAAGGATCCAACCGATAAGCGGCTTCAGGACAAGAACCGCGCCGAGCATCAACGCGCCGGAGAAAAAAATCGGAAAGAGGAGACGCAGGGTGTCGCGATAGCGGAACCCCGGAAGGACGCGCGGCACGAAGAACATCCCCGCGACGAACATGAAAACAAAACAGACGAGCGCGGCCTCTGCGGCGCCCAGAATCCCCATGCGCGGAATGAGAATCACGTTGAGCGCGATATTGATGACCATCGTCACGCCCATGATCACGGTTTTGGTGGACTGGCGGCCTGAGGCGTTCAAGAGGCTCCCTACGGGAAAATCCAGAAAGATCGGAATGAGCACAAACACGAGCAGCGAGAGGACGGGGGCAGCTGGCGCATAGTCCGGACCGGCCAAGCGTACTGCCTCGGGCGCAATCGCCCAGAGCCCCAGTACGATGGGCACAGCGAGGATCCCCATGTACCACAAGCCTTTGAGGAAGATGCGCTCAAGCGCGTGGACATCACGTTCCACCACGGCGCTCATGCCGGGATACAGCGCGGCCGTGAACGCAAGCGGAAGGAACTGGAACGCGTAGGTGAACTTGTAGGCGAGCGCGTACATCCCCACCGCGGCCGTGTCGAGAAATTTTGAAATCAGGATGGAGTCAACGTACGAATAGAGTTTGACGAACAGCGCAGCCAGGGCAAACGGCATGGCCGCGCGCAGGAGTGCTCCTGCGTCGGTTCGGCGCAGCGTCGGCACGAGCGCACGCGCTCCGAGTCGCCTCACGACCATGGATCCGGCAACCGCGACGTTTATCGCTGATCCCGCCATGAGAGCCGCGATCAAGAGCGGGAGCGATGGAGAAAGCCAGAGCACCAGGCCGCCCAAGAGTGCGGTCGTCCCCTGTCCCAAAAAAACGCCAAGCGACTCATACCGCAGCACTTGGAATCCGCGCAGCACGCCGTAGAGCAAGAGATGCATCGCGTCCAGCGATAAGACGATGCAGGCGAGCGCGATGAGCATCACAAGGCGCGCGTTATAGCCAAGGGCCATACCGGTAGCGATCGCGAAGAGCGATGCCAGAATGAGCATCGGGATTTTGAGAGCCAACGCCTGGGAGAGCAGAGCGGGTGCGCGTTCGGGTGCCTTGGCCACCTCGCGAATGACGATGGGCGTGACGCCCAGGTCGGCCACGACCGTGAAGACGACCGTGATCGAGACCGCGAGGAAGTACTCCCCTGTGGCCTCCGGCATCATCACGCGCGCCAGAAACAAAAAGTAGACAAAAGCGATGATCTTTTGTCCGACAGAAGCGAGCGTCAGGAAGGCTGTATTTTGGGTGATGTGATGAGTCACAGCAGGCTCATTGTATCGGACTCGGTGGAATTAGAAAACCCGTCCTGATCGAGTCGGAGGACGGGTTGCGTTTAGCGCTGAGGGAACAGGTCCGGACCTCTCCAGCGCCGCATGGTTGATTTGCCCTGCACGGGATGCGCGGCTTTCACCGGCTCCACCAGGACGGCCTGCGAGCGCAGTTCGCCCATGAGGACCTCGCTCTGGATGAACCGCGCTTGCCAGAGCTGGAAGAGCACCATGTGCAGATCCATCACGAGAGCAGCCTCCACGGGCGAGTAGAGCTCGCTCCCGCGCGGCGAAGGGGCCCACACGGCGCGTCGGCGCCTCCAGGCCTCGGGAATCCATCCGCCTCTCGTCGTTGGCCCGTTCACTTGCAGATCCCAGATCACCTTGGACAGGTCGAACGCGTCGCTCTGGCCTGCCCTGTGCGAGCGGATGCGCTGGTAGCCCATGGCGAGGTAGGCGGCAAAGCTCGAACCTTTTTCCACGGCGCCGCGCGGGAACAGGTTCACGGCGCGCATGCACGCCATGTAGAGCCTGTCCGTGATCGAACCGCGACGAAGAATCTCCAGAAGATCCTTGTCGCCGGGGAACAGATCCATCTCGACGCTGACTTCCTCTTCCCGGCTCGCGGGATCCACGTCGAAGTCTGTCACGACTCCGCGCAACGCGACGAGGTTGGGGATCGTCTGTTCGGTGGGCAGGAATCCTCCGCCCACATCCACCCAGCTGATCTCGCTTGGAAACCCATCGCGATTCAGGATCGGGCTTGTGGTCCGCTCATCGGCCTGCGGAAAGTCAATGAACACGCGCCTCCACTCCCGGTCGCCCAGTTCTCCTTCGTACTCTGCGTTGATCGTGTCGCCACCCATGTTGAGCACATGGACGGCGGCCCCATGGCCCTCGTCCTCTCGGACGCGGGTTTGCGCGGTCGCCACTTGAACACGAGACTTGCTTGCCATGCTCTCTCCAGTGGGATGCCTCATTCAAGCAGAGATGCAGGAGCATGTCAATCTCTCCTCCAACCGCATTTAAAAACTGGCCCAGAATGGGTCAGTTCAAGCACACCCTAGTGGCGCGTGAGCCGTTGTACGTAATCGCTCCCCAGTTCCTCGAGGAGGTCTGGGCTTCCCAGCTGCGTGAGATTGCCAGGATGGCGGTTGGCTCGAACGAGATCGCGCAAGGCGCCCACGCCCACGCGCGTGGTTTCCAGGCGGTCGAGCAGGTAGCCCTCGCGCCTGAGCTGCGCGGCGATTTTTCCTTCGGTGCCGCGCTCCCCGTCCTGGGCGAAGGCGGCCTTCCATAGGCTCTCCATGATCGGCAGGAACTCCAGCACAACCACGTCCACCAGTTTGTTCTCGTGCGCGCCGCCCGGTTCCCACGGATCGACCTCGGGGACCGCGGGCACGTCCCACAGGTCCAGAGGCGGAACGGCCCACCAGGGATAGAGTCGTGAACCAAAGACGTGCAGGGGTCCCTTGAGGGGCCAGTGCGCGGCCTCGTACTTCTCACGCTCGCGCGCATTGTGATGCGCGATTTGAGCAACGAGCTTGCGCAGGAGCTCCGTGGAGCTGGCGCGGTAGGAATACACGCGGACGAGGTCGCGGGTGAACGCGAAGGTGATTTCCAAGGTCGTTCCCTTGGGTGGAGCCAGGACCGAGAGGGATTTGTGCGCGTTGCGTATGGCCTCCACGGCGTCGTAACGCGCTTCGAGCGCTTGGGGCATCGGCGCGTCGAACACGCCGATCACGACGTTGCCGATGGCATCGCGCGGATGGCGCTGGGCGTACAACCGGCGCAGCAGGGCCGTATCGTAAGGCGAGATTGTCACGTGCCAGTGGTCCGTGATCCTTGAGAGAGAAGGCGTTTGGTCCGTGACGGTCGTGCGCAGGCCCACGGCGGCCGGGATGTGCATGCCCGAAGGCATCTGCACGATCGCGATGTCCTTCTCTCGCGCAAGCGCCAAGTCGGGCTTGATCTCCCTGCGGGACTGAACCCCTTCCAGCTGATCTCGGATGGACACCTCCGCCGTATGGACAGCGGGCTTGGATGCGTGGGGCATGGAATCTCCTCCCGGCTGGATTGAAACACGGACATGGGCGAAAGTCAAAACCGCCCTGAGGAATCTCGAAGGACGGTTTATTTTTTCTAACGCTTGGACCACTGCGGAGAGCGGCGCGCCGATTTTTTTCCTGGCTTCTTGCGCTCGCGCACGCGCGCGTCGCGAGTCAGCATACCCAATTTTTTCAAGACGCTGCGGAACTCAGGATTGAAATTGAGCAGACCGCGGGCGATGCCTAAGCGGATGCTGTCCGCCTGTCCGCGCGCGCCGCCGCCCTCAACCTTGACCGAGATATCAAACGCGCCTTCCATGCCCGTCTCTTTGAGTGGCGCCTGAACGGAGTCTCTCAGCGTGATGAGCGGAAGATACTTCTCGAGCCCACGCCCGTTGATGACAATTTTTCCCGTTCCGCCGTGGGTCATGCGCACGCGAGCGATGGCCGCCTTGCGGCGCCCCAGAGCCTCGATGTATTTGCTTGTCGACACTTCCATACTAATTTTTTATCGTCAGACGTTTAAGGCGCGGGGAGCGTTGTTTGTTTTTCGGCAACATGCGAGAGACAGCCTCCCTCAAGATCTTGGACGGGTCCGTTGCCATGAGTCCCTTGAGCGTGCGCTGTTTCAAACCGCTCGCGTAGGTCGTGTGCCGATAGTAGACCTTGGACTCCTTGACCGGATGGATTTTCATGCTTGCAGCGTTCACCACTTGCACGAAATCGCCTCCGTCCACGTTGGGAGCGAACGATGCCTTATGCTTACCGATCAAAAGACGCACGACCGAAGTCGCCAGGCGTCCGGGGACTTTCCCTTCCGCGTCGATGGTATGGATGTCGCGAGTGGCGTCTTTCATACGAGTTCAATGTTCACCATTTCCGCGCCGTCATTTTTTCGCGGCGCCAGCTTCACGATGCGCGTGTAGCCGCCCGGGCGCGTCCCGTAGCGCGGGCCCAGTACTTCCAGGATTTTTTTGACGGGATGCTCCGTGTAGAAAAACGCCAGGAGCTGGCGGCGCGCCGCGAGCGTTGGCTTCTTGCCAACGGTGATCGCTTTTTCCACCAGCGGCCGAACGGCCTTGGCCTTGGCCTGCGTCGTCTTTATCTTCTCATACAAAATCACGCTCGCCGCCAGATTGCGAAGCAACGCCTCGCGCGGCGCTTTCTCTCGGTCCAAGATTTTTCCTTTGTTTCGATGACGCATAGACCTTTCTAACCCTCCTGTGACTCGCTGCGCGTGCCAGGCGTGAGCAGCGCAAAAGAATCGATCAATAGTTTGGCAGACTGTTCGACGGCTTCCTGCGGCGTGACCGTGCCGTCCGTTTCAATGGTCATGATGAGCTTGTCGTAGTTGGTGATCTCGCCCACGCGCGTATTCTCCACGCGGTAGCCGACGTTCCGGATCGGCGAGAAGAGCGCATCGATCGCGATCGTGCCAAGCTCCTGGACCTCGTTCACGCGCTCCTCGGTGGGCGAGTATCCGCGTCCGCGGCGCACCGTGAGCTCCATCTCCAGGCTCGCGCCGTCTTCCGTTACGGTGGCGATGACCAAATCGCTATTCACAATCTCGACGTCCGCGTTGGGCTGGATGTCGGCGGCGGTCACGCTCTTGGCCCCTTTCACCGAGAGGGTCAGCTTCACGGGCTCGTCGGAAAAACATTTTAACCGCAGCGACTTCAGATTCAAAATGATCTCCAGCGCGTCCTCTTTGACACCCTTCACTGCCTGGAACTCGTGGTTCACGCCTTTCATCTTTACGGCGGTCACGGCCGCGCCGGGAAGCGAAGACAAGAGCACACGGCGCAAGGCGTTGCCAAGCGTCGTGCCGTATCCATGAAAACAAGGCTCGACAACCAAGATTCCCTCGTGAGGGCGGCTGCCGGCTTCGTATTGGATGCGCGATGGAAGAAGGATGTTCTCCATACAAAATAGATGATGACTAGCGGGAGTAAAATTCGACGATAAAGGTAGGCGCAAACCCCTGGTCCAAATCTTCTCCCTCAGGAGTCGCGGTGACCTTACCGCTGAGCGCCTTGTCGTCACGCGCGATCCACTTGGGTGTCGTGCTGGATTTCATGGTCTCGGGGATCATTTTGACAAGCGGCTTTTCGCGTTTGGATTCCTTCACTCCGATGACGTCTCCCACGGCAAGCGTGAAAGACGGAATGTCGACACTCTTGTCGTTCACGAGGATAAAACCGTGGCTCACCATCTGCCGCGCATGACGGCGCGACTTCGCCCACCCTAGACGGTACACGGCGTTGTCCAGACGCATCTCCAACAGGCGTACGAGGATTTCTGCGGTGTTCCCCTTGGTCTTGGAGGCCTTGGCAAAGGTGTTTCGAAACTGCCGCTCCATCAGGCCGTAGAGCGCCTTGGCTTTTTGCTTTTCGCGGAGCTGTTCGCCGTACGCAGAAAGACGCGGTCGCATCTTCGACTGCTTGGGTCCGTGGACGCCAGGCGGATAGGCGCGGCGACGGGCGAACTTTTCCTTCCCCAGGACGAGCCCGAGTCGGCGAGAACGCTTAACGATTGGTGTCGTGTTTCTTCCCATACCTTACACGCGGCGTGGCTTAGGCGCGCGGCAGCCGTTATGCGGCAGCGGCGTCACATCTTTGATGGAGAGGACCTGAAGGCCGTTGGCGTTCAGGGCGCGGATCGCAGAGTCGCGGCCCGTGCCGACGCCTTTCACGAACACACTCACCTCACGCAGGCCGCTTTCTTTCACCCGGTCGGTGGCAGTCTTCACCACGATGCTCGCCGCATACGGCGTGGACTTTTTCGGTCCCTTGAACCCGCAGTTGCCGGCGCTGGACCACGCAAGCGTGTTGCCGTTCAAATCGGTAAGCGTCACCATGGTGTTGTTGTAGGTTGACTGGATATAAGCACACCCCTGGGAAACTTGGGGCATGGCTTTTTTCTTTTTCGATTTCGGTCTCGCCGCAATGGCTGGCTTTTCTTCGGTGGTCATACAGGACTAGGTCTTAGTAAGCGCGCGGCGTCCGCTACCCATGGTCTTGCGCATGTTCCCGCGCACAGTGCGTGAGTTCGTTTTGGTGCGCTGTCCGCGCGCGGGCAAGTGCTTGGCATGGCGCGCCCCGCGGTAGGAACCGATTTCCTTCAGACGTTTGATACTGGCGAGACGGTCTCGGCGCAGGTCTCCTTCCAGGCGGCGGTTCTTTTCCACGAGGGTACGGATGCTGTTCACCTGGTCGTCGGTCAAATCCTTCACGCGGATGTCTTCGCTCACGCCCGCTTCCTTCAACACCGCCACGGCCGTGGGTTTGCCGATACCGTAAACATACGTGAGGGCGATCACGACGCGCTTCTGAGTCGGAATGTTGATTCCTGCAATTCTTGCCATACTTATCCTTGGCGCTGTTTATGTCGCGGGTTCTTACACATCACAACCACTCGGCCTTTACGGCGGGTGACCTTGCACTCTCGACAGATTTTTTTTGCGGAGGCTCTGACTTTCATAGTTCGACTTCGGCCGTCACCGACGGCCTGCGTTCACGACCCTGGAACTTAAAAACGATACACCACCCTACCCTTTGTGAGATCATACGGACTGATCTCGACTTTGACCTCATCGCCGGGAAGCAGGCGGATTCGGAACTTGCGCATCTTCCCTGAGAGGTGGCCGGTGATCGTTTGATCGTTCTCCAGTTTAATTTTGAACGTGGCAGACGGAAGAAGCTCTTCAACCGTGCCCCGCATCTCGATAAAATCTTTTGTCCCCTTGTCCATAATGCAATAGCGCCAAAATACTAACACTCTCTTGTGATCATGGCAAGGAAACTTGGGGATTTAAGGCGCCGCTATTGTACTGATCGACCTATCCCCTGTCAAGAAATGGATTCCTCAACCCAAAACAGCCTTAATTCGTCTGATTCCGCTTGCCACGGCCTCTTCTTTTTGAATGGTGAACGTGCCCAGGACGCCCGTACTTTCCACATGCGGGCCACCGCACACTTCGCGGCTGAAGGACGGTGCCGTGGCCTCGTCGCCGATAAAGTAAACCTTCAGCTTCCCGCTGAGCGCTGCATACTTGTCTTCAAATAGCCCGATCGCGCCGCGGCGCTTGGCTTCTTCCAGGTCGAGCATCTCGTAGTGCACCGGTAGGTCTTTTTGAATCTGTTCGTTCACGATCGCCTCCACGCGCGCTTTTTCTTCGTCCGTCATTTTTTGCGGATGGGAAAAATCAAACCGCAGGCGCTCGGGGGTGATGTTTGAGCCCTTCTGTTCGATGTGCGCACCAAGCACCGTGCGCAGCGCCTGGTGCAAGAGGTGCGTGGCCGTATGCCCTCGGACGACTTCCTCGGAATGATCCGCGAGCCCTCCGGCAAACTTCTGTTGCGAGCCGGCGCGCGAGAGGTCTTGATGTTTTTTGAACTCCTCTTGGAACACTGCGCGATCCACGGGCTGACCCTTTTCCCGCGCCAGCTCCTCCGTGAGCTCCCAGGGGAAACCATAGGACTGGTAGAGGTTGAAGGCGTCCACGCCGGAAACGGCGCTTCGGCTCGAAAAGAGTTTTTCAAACTCGCGCAGACCTTTCTCCAAGGACGCTTTGAACTTTGCTTCTTCCTTTGTCATCTCCTCTACGATCCTGTCGCGTCCCTCTGCGAGCTCTGGGTAGGCGTCGAGATACGTTTCAATATAAGCGTCGGCGATGGTGCCACAGAAGGCCTCGCGAGCGCCGATTTTGTTCCCGAAGCGTACGGCGCGGCGGATCAGCCGGCGGACGTAGTAGCCTTGGTCCTTGTTGGACGGCGCCACGCCGTCTGCGATCAGAAACGTGGCGGCGCGCAGGTGATCGAGGATCACGCGAAACGCGTAGAAGGTTTCAGGTTGATAGGATACGCGCGTCACCTGTTCGATGCGCTCTCGTGCGCGATCGAAGACGTCAATCCGGAACATGTCCGGATCGTCAGCCACGGCCGCGGCCAGGCGCTCGAGTCCGCCGCCGAAGTCCACGTTCTGTTTTGGGAGAGGATCAAAACCATCCTCGGTCTTGAGGTACTGCATGAAGACGTTGTTGCCGATTTCGATGAACCGTCCGCAATCGCAATTCACATGACAGGGCCCGGAGACAAACGCCGAGGCTTCGTGCAGCCTGCGCTCTGGACCGAAGTCCCAGAACATTTCCGTGTCCGGCCCGCCCGGCTCTCCCACGGGCATGGCGCTTGGCACGCCTGAGCGCGACCACCAATTTTTCTTTTCGTCGTAGTAAAAGATACGTCCGCCCTGCAGGCCGTCGCGCTCGGAAAAATCCACGGCCGCGGCCTCAATGCCTGCAGACACGAAGGCATCCTTCCATAGCAGGACCGTCTCCTCGTCGCGAGGGACTTGATCGTTGCCGCGGAAGACCGTGACGTACAGACGTGCAGGGTCGAGATTGAGCTCGCGCGTCAAGAAGGCGAACATCCAGCCGACCTGTTCCTTTTTAAAATAATCGCCGAGCGACCAGTTGCCCAGCATCTCAAAGAAGGTGGTATGCCGGTTGTCGCCGACCTCCTCGATATCGCCCGCGCGGAAGCATTTCTGGACATCGGCCAGACGCGTGCCTTTTGGATGCGGCTCGCCCAAGAGGTAGGGCACCATGGGTTGCATTCCTGAGCCCGTGAACAGGGTCGTGGCGTCGTTTTCTGGAAGCAAAGAAGCGGACGGGAGAATCTGGTGTCCGCGAGCAGAAAAAAAATCAAGGTAAGCCTGCCGGATTTCACGCATGGTCATAGTGTTCGCATTCTACAAAATCCAGGAGCCAACCGTCTAGGCAGGATTGGACGGAGCCGTCTCAGAGGGTTGCGACCGACGGAAGACGCTTCGGCGCAGGGAGGCGAAAAATTGCTGCTGTTCCTCGATTCGGAGCATTCCTCCGATGAGGACATACGCCGCGAGTCCGAGGGATCCGGCTATGAGCCCCTGCAAGAGCACTCCCCAAAACGTCTCAAGCGAGATGAGCGCGACCACGGCGGGCTTCACCGTCTGCATCGTGAGCGCGCCGGCGAGCGAAGCGGCGCTCACCTTGTACAGGAACGTTAGGATCGTGGACTCGCGCAGCGTTCCCACGCGAGACCGCAGCAACATCCACAGGAGCCCTGCTTGGACCAGAGCGGAGACGGCGAAGCCGATGCCGAGCGAGGCCACGCCGAAAGGCTCACGCAAGAGCAGCGCTACCAAGACGCCGATGAGCGCGGCAACGGCGCCGGTCACAAGCGGGGTTGTGGTGTCACGCAGCGCAAAGAAGCTCCTGGCGAACAGATAGATGAGCGCCTGGGGGATGAAGGTGAGCGCAAAAAAGGCGAGCGTGTCAGCGGCGGCGATCGTCGCGTCCCAATCGAACTCCCCTGCCCCGACCACCACGCGCACGACTTGCGCGCGCAGGATGAGGAAGAGGATCGTCATGGGGGCCATGAGATAGACGACTTGCCGGATCGTGGAGAGCAACACTTGCACGAACGCGTCGGGTTCGTGCTGTTCCATTTTTTCCGAGAGCGCAGGGAAGACGGCAATGGCGAAGGAGACGCCGATGATGCCCACGGGGAAAAACTGGATGTTGTAGGCGAACTGGAAAATCGTCAGACTCCCGCCTGGAAGCGTCGTTGCTATAATCCCGAGGACGACAAACAGGAGTTGATTCACCGCAAGCCCGAGCGAGCGAGGCACCATGAGGGCCAGCATCGTGCGCGTGTCGCGATCAAGCAGGCGCAGCCGCCAGGCATAGCGATAGCCGATGCCGCGCAGCCCCAGGAGCTGGACCAACAGGTGCAGGCAGGCGCCGAAGACCACACCCCAAGCCAGACCGATGGTTCCAAGCCCGTCCACAAACCAGAGCGCGCCCGCGATGATGCCGACGTTGTAAAAAATGGGCGCGAGCGCATAGAAAAAAAATCGCTTGAGGCTTTGCAGGACCGAGCCGTAGACGAGCGACACCGAGAGCAGGATCTGCGACAAGAACATGACGCGCATGAACACGGCGACTTGGTTCTGTTTGTAGAGAGCGAACCCGGGTGCAATGAGCTCGGAGAGCGGCTGCGCGAACAGGGCGAGGGTGAGCGAGAGCAGGATCATGGCTGCGGCGATCAGGTGCACGGCGTTGTTGGTGAGGTGCCAAGCTTTGGCTCGGGTCTCTGTCTGCGACCAGTGGGAGAGGAACAGCGGAATGAAACTCGCAGAGAGGGCGCCCATGACGACGAGGGTGAACAAGAGGTCTGGGATTTTGAACGCCGCGTAGTAGATGTCGAGCGTGTCGCCCGCGCCGAACGCGCCGGCGAGCAGACGGTCGCGCATGAGCCCCACCAGTCGGCTCACCAATGAAAGCACGCCGACAACCGTTGCGGCGCCTATGATCGTTTTCGATTCGCGATTAAGAAACTTCAACATGGGCAGGCTTAGGGCTTAGGGGCATCGTCTTTGCGTCTGGGTTTGAAGTCTGTGCGCGCAAGCGTGGCGAGCGCGACTACGAGCAAGAGCGCCAAGAAAATCACGGCCACAAGGACGACGGGGTTTTGCAGGTGGAAGAACGGCACGGTCACGGTCGCATGCTCAGTGGAGCTCTCGCCGCTGTCCTGTTCAAGCGTGAGGGTCACCTCGTAGGCTCCTGCGCGGTTGTAGGTGTGCGTGACTTCCGTCTTGGACGAG
Source organism: Candidatus Uhrbacteria bacterium (assembly GCA_016205975.1). Taxonomy (GTDB): domain Bacteria; phylum Patescibacteriota; class Patescibacteriia; order UBA9934; family GWF2-40-263; genus JACRJW01. The sequence goes on from JACQSK010000021.1 coordinate 49,294, forward strand.
GCAACGCCATCGCCGAAATCCCATCGCGCGCCGCTCCCATCACTGACGGGCGTGAGTCGCGTGAAGGTAAACGTGTTCCAGGAGTCGCGCGTATAGCGAAACGCAGCGTTGGAAGAAACGTTCTCGTCGCCAGGGGCACGCGTGCTCGCTTCGTCTGCGACAGGGCTCTGCGCGTCCGTCTCCTCAGGCGCCTGCGTGGCTTGAATGCTCTCGGCTACCTGTAAGATGAGCTCCTTGAATGCCACGCTCGTCGTTGCCTCTGGCGCAACCGTGCTCGTCTCCTGTCCTTCCTCCCGCGCCGCGGGAGGTTCCTCTCTCACGCGCTCCGGGTCCATGGGAAAGGCGTCGCTTGCGTCCTGAACGCCGTCCCCGTCTGAATCCGTCGCGAGCGTCTCGGTTCCGATCTCTTGTTCCACCTCGTCGCTCAAACCGTCCCCGTCGTCATCGTTGTCGCAGGCATTCCCCTGTCCATCTCCATTCGTATCCGTCTGGTCCGCGTTGCTCGTGCTTGGACAGTTGTCTGTGTCATTCTCCACGCCGTCGCGGTCGTCGTCTACGATCGGCGTAAGGATGCCGGTGACCGCGGTGTTGTTGCTCTCGTTTACGTCAACGGGATCTGTCCCGCGCACTTGTGCCTGGATGTTAAAATCGCTTGTCGGAACAACGAAATCCACATAAACCTCCTCGGCCGAGCCGAAAGCCAAAACCGAAATGACGAGCGAATCGCCGATGACCGTCGCTCCTTGATAAAACGTCACGTAGCCGGACACGTCTTCATCGCCCAGGTTATCAATCGAGGCGTAGATGCGCACCTGGTCCCCGGCCACCAGTTGGTCCTTTGAGAACCGGATGTCGCCGGCCTGAATATCCAAATCTGCGCGCGCGAACGCCACGGCGGGAAACAGAAAGGCGAAGAGGAGAAGAATGAGTCTTTTCATAATCGTTTGCGATACACGATCGTCGCGACTAGGACGAGCATCCCCAGGAATCCCACGCCCAAGAGCAGGCTCACGATCGTGGCGTTCTCAACATACGGGAGCCACGTGGCGTTCATGCCGTAGAAGCCCGCGATGAGCGCGGGGACCATGAGGGCCGCGGAGAGCACGGTTAAGAGCGTGATGACCTGATTTGTTTTGTGCGAGATGAGCGCTTCGTTCACGTCGAACAGGCCGTCGAGCAACAGCTGCAGGTTGTCGGAAGAGAGCCACAGGGTGTCGAGCGTGTCATGCAGGTCGTCGAAGTAGACGTAGACTTCCTCAGGGATGAATGGGCGCGGCGTATGGCGCAGGCTGAGAAGCATGTTGCGCTGCGGGTCTACGAGGTGGCGCAGGAATAGGACGTTGCGACGCGCGTGTCCCAGCTCAACGGTGAGGCGCTTGTCGTGGCGCCGCTCGATGGTCTCCTCCAAGCGATGCACTTCCTGCGTGAGGAGGCTCACGATCCCAAGGGCGTCATTGAACAGGTGCGAGATAATACGGTAGACGGCAAACGACGTTCCTTTTCCCAAGACGGCCGCACGCGATTTGGCGTTGGTGGACAGACGCTTGAAAAAAAAATCCAGCTCGGCCACGCGTGCGTAGGTCACCGTCACGACGTCGTCCTTGGACAGGAAGACATACACAGGCTCGCCGTAGATACGGCCGGACGTTTCATTCATCATCGGAATGTGAAACAAGAAAAAGACGTAATGCTTATAGGCGTCCATTTTTGAAATGGGCGAAGCATTGCGGATGTCGTCGTAATCCAGGTGGTGAAACTTAAACTGCGCCTGAAGCGCCTCCAGGTCTTTCTCGACGACACCGCTCACGTGATGCCAACGGATGCCTTTGGATTCAAGAACGTGTACCCCCATAAAGATCGCTACTCGCGCGGCGCGTGCCCGAACGTGTAATGGAAAAGGTTGTGACGAATCGGACCAAGAAAAAGAAGATGGAGCTCGGCCAAAACGTAGGTGAGCGCGAGGCGCAAGCGTCCGTCGCGATCGAGGCGCCGGATAGACACGGGAACCTGGACCGACCGCAGGAACCCGAATGTGCCCACGCGGCGGAACCGACGCGCGTAATCGTGGTCCTCGCAAAAGACGACGCGCTCGTCAAACCCACCGAGCTGCTCGTGCAGGGCGCGGCGCACCAGCAGACAAAACCCCGGTGCGTGCGGAACGCGAGACCCCCACGCGCGTGCATAGCGATTATACGCCTTGTGTAAAAAATGATCGATGCGCGAATCCGAGAGCGGCATTACATCGCACGTGGCAAGGCCCAAGTTTTTTTCGTGCATCTCGCACAGCGCCTTCTCAATAAACGCGCGATCGCTGAGCTCGACGTCGGCATCCAAAAAAAGAATGAACTCACCCGTCGCGCACGCCGCGCCTCGGTTGCGTCCGATCGCCACCGGCCCCCCTTCGACGATTTTCGCTCCGCCTGAGGCCGCGAGCTCACGCGTGCGATCGCTCGAGGAAGCATCGGCAACGATAATCTCAGACGGCTGAACCGTCTGGCGCGAAATGGAGGCAAGCAACTGCGGCAGGTATCGCTCTTCGTCTTTTGTCGGAATCACGATGGTTAACATGGAGTCATCCTATCGGTTTTTTTGTGTGAGAGCAAACAGAGGGCGATCACCCTTGTCTCTTTGCATCATCTCACATACGCTGTGCGCGTTATGACTCTCTGCCCCAAAAAAGAAATCTGCGGCTCCTGTTCCTGGTCGCATATTCCTTACGAGAAGCAGCTGAAGGCCAAGCTCTCGGACGTGAATGGATCCCTCGCGCTGAAGGGTCTGGACCTCGTGTGCTATTCTCTCATCCCCTCGCCCAAGACCGACCATTACCGCAACCGCATGGACTTTGCGATTGACTTCCAGGGTCGCGTCGGGCTGAAGGAGAAAGGCAAGTGGTGGAAGGTCATTGACGGCCATGCGTGCTTCCTCAGCGACGAGCGGATCGAAGCGTTGTTTCATCAGGTCAGGGCGTGGGCGCGCGCGTGCGGCTTGAGTTTTTGGGATCGCAAGGCGCACACGGGGATGCTGCGCTACGCGGTGATTCGTTGTACGTCGCTCGGAGAGACGCTGGTCACGGTGGTGACGAGCGCGCCTGAAACGCCTGCGGACGCGGAGACGTGTCGTACGGCTCTGCGCCTGCTGAACGAGACGAGCCGACCTACGACGCTCGTGTGGGCGCAAAACTCGACCATCACGGACGTCAGCTACGGCGACAACCTGGAAGTGATCGCGGGGCCGGGAGTCCTCATGGAGGAAATCGGCGGCATACACTACCGCATCAGTCCGCAGGCGTTCTTCCAGACGAACTCCTTTGCCGCGCCCATCCTCCAGAAAACCGTCCAAGAGTTTTGCGGCGACCTTTCCGAAAAAACGCTCCTGGATCTCTACTGCGGCACCGGCTTTTTTGCAACGGCTCTCTCCTCGTCCGCCCACCGGACCATCGGCGTCGAGCTCTCCAAAGACGCCATCCTCGACGCACGGATGAACGCAGAGCTAAACGGTACAGACATCGAATACCATGACGCAAAAACGGAAGATTTCGACTGGGCCTCGTTTGGCGCGGACGTCGTGATCCTTGACCCGCCGCGCTCCGGGATGCATGATAAGGCCCTGCAAGATCTCCTGCGCATCAAACCTCCGTCCATCGTCTACGTCTCCTGCAACCCCAAAAACTTTGCGCGCGAGATGGTTCTCCTGCAAAAGACGTACCTCGTCCAAGCCATGCGCGCCATCGATCTGTTCCCTCACACGCCGCACGTGGAACTCGTAACACATCTCGTCCGTCTTTAGCTATGCCCAAGTCAGGTTTCGTTGTCATGATCGGCCGTTCGAACGTCGGGAAGTCGACGCTGCTTAATGCTCTGGTCGGTTCCAAGATTGCCATCACCACTCCCAAGCCACAAACGACGCGCCTCCCGATCCAAGGAATCGTCACGCGCGACGACGGCCAGATCGTTTTCATCGACACGCCGGGAGTCCTGAAAGGCGCGCACGACGCTCTTTCTAAAAAGCTCGGACAGATGGTGCGCGCGTCGCTGGAGCACGTGGACGTCGTCGCCTACATCGTGGACCCCACGCGCGAGATCGGCGATGAGGAACGCGAGGTCATGCGCCTTCTGGAATCCATCGACCAGCCGAAGATCCTCGTCATCAACAAAATGGATATTGACCGCAAACCGTTTTTGGATTTCTACAAAGACCTCTCGGCAAACTTTACCCGCGCCGTGGAAGTGTCCGCCCTGCGCGGCACGCACGTCGGCTCATTGATCCAGACGATTTTCGAACTGCTGCCGGAAGGCGAGCCCTACTACCCGGACAACCAACTCACCAACGTCCCCAATGCGTTTTGGTTGAGCGAAATCATCCGAGAAAAACTGTTCCTGCGCCTGCGCCAGGAAGTTCCCTACACGACCCACGTTGAGGTTCAGGAGGTTGAGGAACGCGAGAACGGCATGATCTATATTGCGGCTACGATTTTTACCACCGAGGAGCGCTACAAACGGATGATCATCGGCGCCAAGGGGGTTGGCATCAAAGAGATCGGCCAGAGCGTGCGACATGAACTGGAGCTCGCCATGGACGCAAAAGTCTTCCTCGACCTCACGGTAGACGTGGATCCGCACTGGATGCAGCGGTTCGAGTAAACAAAAACGGGACAGCCTCTAACCTCCCGTTTTTTTGTTGATCTGCGAGACCTCGTATCCCCCGAAGCCCGCAAGGAAGCCGCTAGGACTCAGCACCTCGAGGTTCCCCTGCGAGAGCGGCGTAAGACGCAACTCCAGGAGCAGAGGGTTATCTGGATGGGCAAGGATGGTGAAGCTCCCGAACGCGTTGCGCGCCTCGATGGTTCTCACGCGTGTGCGCACGCCGTCCACCAGAAGGGTGGTGGCGCCCCAATCCGCGTCAGCTTCAACCGTGAGAAGGTCGCCGGCTTGTTCTTGAACGGACGCATCGGATGAGGAGGCCTCGTCCGACCAGAGGCTCTTAATTTTTTCCAGATACGAGGTGAGCTTTCCGGTCGCCTCTCCAACCTGCATGAGCGACTCGTCAAACAGGCCCAGGGAAAAATGCGTTGAGCGCGTGTTCACGAGCTCGTCGTAGGCGGCTCGTGAAATCCAGATGAGCGAGGTCTTGGAGACGCCCGTGTCGCCTTCCGCCCACGTCTCTGGCAGCCCGAGCGTCGTCGCGTCCGCGAGCGCGTCGCTCCTGAGCGTCCCGCTTTGCACAGTGACCTCATACGCAGGCTCGGGCCCCTTGGGGATTTCCTCGCCGATGGCGGTCTGTCCGTACTCGGCTTCGTACGCCGCGCGCGCGGCCACGGACGCCGCCGTTTCTGTTTGCGTGGTAATGCTCCAAGCGAGGCCGACCGACGAACCCGGAATCCACTCGGTGACAGAGATCTGTCTGTCCTGCGTCTGTGCGCCCAGGAACCCCACGAGCGCCCCGCCCAGGCCAAGCACGGTCGGACGCAGGACGATCTCGCTGCCCGCGGTAAGCGTCAGCGACGCGGAGGCTTCCTCCGGCGTGAGACTCGACGCGACCGTCGAAGAACACCCAACCCCTAAGAGGGCCAGGCTCAACGCTCCGATGATTGACGTGTGTCTCAGGGAGAGGGTCATAGCTAGAGAGATTTCTAGAGCGGCTTTCCCGCGGCCCACTCGCGCAGGCGCGCTTCGTCCGTGGCTCCGCAGATAAATTGTTTGGACGCGTCGTTCCAAAAAAATGGCACGCCGCCGCACTTGCCGCCGTCGGCTTTCTCCAGGAGCGCGGCGTTCTCCTCATGGTGCCAGGTCTCGCGCTTCTCAATCACGATCCCCTCCCCGATCAGTTTATCCACAACTGGCATCATGTGATGGCAGTGCGGACACTCTTCTCCGTAGTAGAAATACAGCATATGGTAGAATCTTATCATGCCGCTGCGCCTTCTCACAATCGCGTTGTTTCTTCTGGTGATGAGCCTGCTCGTGCTCGAACGTTTTTCTGGTCCGCCGACGTTTCCCGTCACAGTCGTACGCGTCGACCAGGAAAGCAACTACCACACGGGCGAGTCGCTGACGCGCGGCGAGATCGTAACGACCGCCGAGGGCTATCTGGAAATCACGATCGGAGAGGACACACGCATCTTCCTGTCCAAGAATACGCAGATCGAACTCCAGCGCCTCTTTGAAGACGAAGTCGTCATCAAACTGACGAAGGGCCGCATCGTCGTGGACACGCAAGCAGACACGCCTGTCAGGATTCGTACCAACAGGACACAGCATCTCGTCCACAAGAGCTCTGCGTCTTTTGTGAACTACGACTTCCTGCAAACCGTCCACGTCTTTCCTCTGACCGATACCGTACAAACAACCATCGGCGACGAGAACCTGATCACGCCGCTCCCGCTTGCGATCTACGAGACCGAGCCCCTGCGCTACGAGGCGATCACGATGAACCTGGCCGCGAGCGATGCCAAAGACTTCTACGTCTGGGCAGGCGTTTTGACGGATGAGGTAAGCCTGCGGTAAGCTCAGCTCGCCTTTTGGCAGGGAGACATCTTGTCCTACATCGCAGATCACGCACCGTCATTCGCTCACGCTCTCCGGATGATTTCCGCAGGTACGGTCGACATCGTCAGCCGGCTGCCCCTGTTGGAGCTGGAGGCTCGAGCCGGTCTGGTCAAAGCGGGCCTGTTCGACTTCGACGGCACCTTGCACGCGGGCAACACGTGGGCCTCGGTCTGTAGTCGGCTGCCGGATCCGCAGCGGAATCAGGAAGCGGAGATCAGAAAATGGTACTGGTCGCAGGTCCACAACGGGCGCCCGCAAACCTCACTGGAGGATCCGGACTGGTTCCACAGCCACATGCCGTTTGAGAACCAGGCCGTTGTCGACGGCGCATGGGTGGCGAGCGATGTGCATGCGTTCGTCCAGGCAGGCTTCATGCGCGAGGATTTCACGCGGGTCGCGCTGGAGCTCGGCGAGCGGGAGGGAGCCGTGCCCCTCTTGCGCCTGATGGGTGAGCGAGCGATCATCACCTTCGGCCTTGAACCTGTCGCACTGGACTGGCTGAAGGCTCACAAGGTTCGGGCGGCCGTGGCAGGCACGCGCCTCCTGTTCGATGAGCGCGGCCGCCTCACGGGACACCATCCCAACGTCGTGGCCAGTTCCACCAAGGCCTCAGCGGCCAAGCGGTTCCGCGAGCTTACGGGATTCGAGGAGCGGGAGCTCCTCGTCTTGGGCGATGCCGTGACGGATGTCCACATGATGACGGAAGGGACCTTCAATGTCCTCCTCGTCCCGCGCCGCGAGCTCGACCGCAAGCTGCAGGACTACCGAGAGAACAATCTCGAGTCCATGTGGGATCGACTGAGTGCGATCGTCGTGAGCGACTCGCTCGTGCCGCTAGAACGTTTCTTGTTCCTGGCGCGCGCCTAAGGAGAAACGCCAAACCGCCCCTCGGTAAACTTGGGACGGTTTTTTTGTACTCGTATTACTTGATAATGCCGCCGCCCAAAACAACCTCGCCATCGTAAAACACGACAGACTGGCCTGGCGTCACGGCACGCTGGGGCTCGTCAAACACAACCGCGACGGCGCGAGCGTTTACCTGAGTGATCGTGCAGGACTGAAGCGGCTGGCGATAACGGATCCTCGCCTGGCACGCGCGCGGCGCCGTGGGGGATTGAAACCAATTGAGCTGCGAGGCTCTGAGCTCACGCTTGAATAAGGCCGGATGAAAGTTACTCCCCACGACGAGTTCTTTTGTCGCGGGCCGCTTGTCCACGACATAGTAAGGCTCTCCCCCGCCAATCCTGAGTCCATGGCGCTGGCCGATCGTGTAGAACGCCAGTCCCTCATGGACGCCAACGAGCTTCCCGTCCGTGGTCACGATGTTCCCCGGGTCCTTAGGGATGCGCTCCTGGAGGAACGCGCGCATCTCAACCTCGCCCACGAAACAGATCCCCGTGGAGTCTTTTTTCCCCGCGACCGAGAGCCCTGCCTGTCGCGCCCGCTCGCGCACCTCGGGCTTCCGCATCTCTCCCACGGGAAACAACACGCGCGCGAGCACCTCGGGCTTGATCGCCCAGAGGAAATACGACTGGTCTTTATTCTTGTCCGATCCTGCCAAGAGCTGGCCGCCCTGCACGCGCGCGTAGTGCCCCGTTGCGACGAACGCGCACCCCAGCCGATCGGCCTCCTGGACAAACCGATCGAACTTGATGGACTTGTTGCACAGCACGTCCGGGTTAGGCGTCCGACCGGCTTGAAACTCCTCAAACATGTTCTCGACGACCCGGGCTCGATACTCCTTCTCAAAATCGAACGTCACAAACGGAATGTCGAGCTTAGCCGCCACGCGCGCAGCGTCGCGCCGTTCCGCCTTCCAGTCGCACTCCGTGAACGCTTCATCCGCATCAGTCGCTGCTTCCACCTGGGGGACTTTTTTTCGTATATACGAATTTTTGTCCCCCTGCCCGTCCCTGTCGTTCACGCCTCCCGACCAATTCTTCATGAACGCGCCAATCACCTCGTAGCCTGCCTCCAACAACAAAACCGCGGACACCGATGAATCCACGCCTCCTGACATACCGAGAAGAACTTTTTTCTTTGTCATGTTCCCTTTTCACGCAGGGCAAGCTCTAACTTCTGTACCTCTTCCCTGAGTACGAAGACGTCCACGAAGCCGAGTTTCTCGTTGTACTTCATCAGCAAGTCCGAGTACTCCATCATGGGCACCAAGCGCGCGCCGCCGAGAATCTTTTTTTCCACGAACAAGTCGTGCGACGCATCTGACCCAAGGCTGGTCAGCTCTTTTCCTGCGCGGTGCGTGAACCAGCCGATCTCGTGCGACTCGCAGAGCTGTCGGATGCGCTCCAGCGTCTGTTGATCCTCGGGAACGTTTTCTTGCAGACGCAAGATGCGCCGAGCCGGCAGGCGCGACATGAGATGGCGCGACCAATAATTTTTTTCGTCGCGCGCGGCGGTGAACAGTTGCTCGATGACCGCGCCGTCATGAAGCGCGGCATAGGCGTGAGGATCGGTGGGGACCACAAGCGGAATCTCACGCGTTGCGATCGCTTGTTCAAGAGCATAAATGAACCCCGCCTTCGTCTTGTGAAAATACACTTGATCGAACATGTGATAGCGCGCAAGCAGGAACGCCTCGAACGCGCGTACGCCGTTTTCCGCCAGCGTCAGGACGAACGCGCCCTCGCGCTCGTGCGCGCTCATGCTGGAGATGAGCCAGTCGATGTCGTACGCGCCGTAGGCGACACCGCAAAAATAGCTGTCGCGAAGAAGATAGTCCATCCGATCCGCGTCCACCTCTCCCGTAATGAGCTGCCTCATGAGCGCATGCAGCGACGGCACGCGGTCCTCGATCTGACGCATCCACATGGACGGCATGACGCCCGCATGGATCAGGGAACCGATATCCTGCGCAAGCGACGCGTCGAGGACTCCCTCCTGCGCCATGGCCTGCAAAAGCAGCACGCTGTAATCCTCATGACGGGCTTGCCGATCGGAGGCATCGCTCCACCAGAACCAATCCATCGGAAGCGCGCGGCGCGCAGGGAAAATGCTCTCACACTCATGCGAAAACGGGCCGTGGCCGATGTCGTGCAGGAGTCCCGCCAGCCGTAAGCGTCGGCGCAGGAGATCGATTTCTTCCGCCGTCAGCCTCTCGACGATCGCCCTCGTGCCTTCGATCACCTTGCCGAACAGCCGTCCGGCTACATGCATCGCGCCCAGGCCATGCATGAACCTCGTGTGCACCGCGCCCGGGTAAACGTAGGTCTGCAAAAAAGACAGCTGTGAAATGAAACGCAGCCGCTGGAAAAACGGATGATCGATAATCTGCCGCTCGAATGCATCAAACGCGATCCGTTTGTGAATGGGATCGCGAAGCTCGTAGGGGTGCATAGTTGGACTGGCCTATCCTAGCAGCAGGATCAAAAATCCGACAAGGACGCGGAAGACGGCGACCTCTGAGAAGCTGTAACGCTTCAGGAACGCGAGCAGGAGCTTGATGGTCAAGAGCGCGGTGAAAAAAGCCGCGAGGAAACCGACCACGAGCGGCTGGATCGCGATCACGACAGACCCGTCCAAAATCGCCAGCAGTTTGTACAGTCCGGCGGCGGCCGTGGCCGGGAGCGCGAGGAGAAAAGAAAACCGCGCGGCCGTCTCGCGAGACAGGCCCAAAAAAAGTCCGCTGGTAATCGTGATGCCTGAGCGCGACGTCCCTGGGATGAGCGCGATCGCCTGCGAGAGTCCGACGAGAAACATCTGCTTGGGGCTCACGCTTGTAACCGCGTCCTTTGGGCGCTTGGCCCTACGGTCGGCCAGGTAGAGCACGGTTCCCCAGATGATGAACGACCAGGCCACTACTTCGGTCGAACGCAGAGGTCCCTCGATGACGTCTTTCAGCGCATAGCCGATCACGAGCACGGGGATCGTCGATAGCACGATCCACACGCCCAGTCGGCGCCAGCGCCCGCTGCCCTCCTGCCTGGGAGCGCGAAAGGCACCGACGATCGCCGCGACTTCGCTCCAGAGCGCGACGATCACGGCTGTGAGCGTGGCCAGATGCATGAACGCATCAAACGCCAGATCCTGCACGGGCCAACCGAGCGCCTCCGGCACTAAAATCAAAAACCCCGAACTCGAAATCGGAAGGAACTCCGTGATGCCTTGAACGATGCCAAGGGTGAGGGCCTGAAACATGGTCATACGCGTCTCCTAGTCGAACCGGATCGTCTGCCCAGACCGTACCGCGCCTGTCGCGGGAGTCGAGGGTCTTGGCGCGGGCGATGGCGCATAGGCGGGCCTCGCCCGAAGGACGGGCACGGCCGAGGGAGCCCCTGCTCCCGCATTGGGTATCGATGGCGGTGCAAGGGGCGTCGAAGGTACATGGGTTCCATTTGGAACAGGAGCGCCGCCGCCTTTTTTCCCGCGCCGCCGCCGCTTCTTTTTCGCCGCGCCGTCCGATCCTTCTGCGCTTGGTGCAAACTCCCGCTTCGCCTCAGGACGAGGCACGGAGGACTCTTGCTTGCGCGCCTCACGAATCTTATTCAAACACTCCTCGCAGTACGCCGGGCGCGAGCGATCCAATTTGACGCTCGTATGAAATGCCTTTCCGCAATCTGCACAGTGATAGGGTTGAGAGGGCGACGGCGTCCCAGAGGTGAGATTCTCAGGGCCTTTAGGCCCTTCCGGAGGAATGCCGAGGACGAGATTCTCAGGGCCTTTAGGCCCGTCCGGAGGAACGCCCCTAAAGGGGCTTTGAATTACGGAGGGCGCAAGCGCCGCGAGACTCACGGGCGGCTCAGGTGAAACCTTCTCCACCGGTGCGCCTTCCGTGGGCTTGGGTACGGGAGAACTCGACGGACTTGCCGTTGCTGACGCGGAGGCAGGCTTGGGCACGAACGGTCTGGATTTCTTTCCTCCCTTGCGTTCCTCGCGCACCAGCTCAATGCAGTCATCGCAATAAATCGGCCGCGAGCGGTCCAGCTCCACCGGCAGGATGATCTCCTTGTCGCAACGCGAACATTTGTATTCGAACCGCGGCTTCTTGCTTTCCTTGGACGCTTTCTTTTTATCCTCAGCGGCCTTCAGCAGAGTGTCCATGTCCGCTCCCTCCATGCCGCTCCATTGCAAAATCTTTTCCTCAATCACGCTCCTGGGCTGCGCATAACGCTCGCGCGAGACCTTGATAACTTTCTCCTGCGAGTGCGTCACCTGGGCGATCGGCGGCAAGGTGATGGCCGAGAAGGGCTGGCTCGTCACACCGTCGATCAAAAGCTTAATGTAGACGTTGTACTTGGGCAGGTTGATGACGTCCTCAGGCGTGAAGCGCGGCATGAACTCGGTCTCCATGAACGTCGCGTCCGGCGAGCCGACGCGGAATGTGATGATCGTCCCGACGTTTCCGAACACGGCATCGCGCACTTCCTCGCTCAGCTGCGCGACGTACTGGTGCGCCATGGTCAAACACAGGCGGTACTTACGCGCCTCGGACAAAATACTCGCGAACGATTCCACGGCAAAATTTTGGAACTCATCCACATAGAGATAAAAATCCTTGCGCTCCTCCTCAGGAATCTCCACGCGCTCCATGGCCGCCAGCTGCATCTTAGTGATGAGGAGTCCCCCCAGCAGACGCGAGTTGTCCTCGCCGATTCTTCCCTTCGACAAATTGATGATGAAGATTTTTTCCGAATCCATGATCTCGCGCACGTTGATGGTGGACTTCACCTGCGCCACGATGTTACGGATGACGACCGCCGAGAGGAACTGACCGATCTTGTTTTGGATCGGCGCCACGGCCTCCTGCGCGTACTTTTCGTTATAAGAAGCGAACTCCACCAGCCAGAACTGCTTGACGACCGGATCCTTCACATTGCCAACGATGCGCTTGCGGAACTCGGCATCGGAAAGCAGACGGTTGATGCCCAAGAGCGTCTGGCCGGGATTATCCAAGAGCGCCAAGAGTGTGTTGTTCAAAATATATTCCATGCGGCTGGACCACATGTTCTCCCAAATTTTCTGGAACACGCCCATCATGCCGGAGACGACCAGGTGCTTGTGGCTGTCGCTCACGGCCTCCAAAATATTGAAGCCGACCGGAAACTCCATGTCCGCCGGATTGAAGTACACCACGTCGTTCATGCGCCAGCTGGGAATAAAATCAATAAGCCGCTCGGCCGTGTCGCCGTGGGGATCCACGTACGCGCAGCCGTGGCCCGCGTAGATGTCCGACAAGATGAGGTTCTCCAGGAGCACCGTCTTGCCCATGCCCGTCTTTCCAATCACATATACATGACGGCGGCGGTCGTCGGTCTTGATGCCGAACTTGGTCATCTTGTTGCGGAAGTTCGTCTTCGCAAAATAGTTGACCTCGTGGTCGTGGTCATGGTTGTACGACATAGCTCACGTGGGAAGGTTAGGTGGAACAAAGCCATCGTCATTCGTGTCGGCGTTCTCTTCGGTAGGCGCAACAGGATGCGGGAGCGTCTCGGAGAGCGGCTCGTCCGACTCGGGCTCAGCAATCCCCGCGCCAAGAAACGACGGCGCGCCTTCTTCCTCAGGCGCAAAAATATCCGGCGCGCCAGGCAGCGACTGCTCGACAAACGTCATGGGGAGTCCCGCGGGCGGTTCGCCGCGCTTGGACTCGCTCTTCTTCACGAGCGGCGCCTTGATCGAGATGGCTGGGAAGTGCCAGAGCGTGGCCAGCTCCTCGGTGTTCAAAAAAACAGGATTCGCGCCGATGCCCCAGCCGCGTTTTTTGTAGCCGGTCATGAGGGTCTTCTGTTTTTTCGTGTAAACCCAGCGCATCCAAAAATAATCGTCCTTGGGGACCTGCGGGATGTACAGCGTAAACTTGTTCAGGTTCAGGTGCGTAAACTGGCTCCAGATGCCCTTCACAATGCCCGTGCGCTCGACTTTCACAAACGCGTTCTTCTTGGCAATGTAGATCACACGGATCTTCACGCCCAGCCCGACTTTGCCCGCCTTGAGCAAAATCGCTTCCGCCTCCTCTTTCTGCGCAGGCGAGATCTTAAACGCCTTCCAAACGTCCGCTTCTTTCGCCTCGCCCCCAGGAAGCAACAGGCCGCTGAGATCCACATCCATCGCCTCTTTCAGAATCTCGTTGGGAATCGTCAGGAGCGACTCGGACGCTGAATCGAGAAAACTCTTTTTCTTTTTCTCCTCCACACCATACATGGTGTTCACATACTTCAATCCCTTTTTCATCCAATCGTTGGTCGAAGGCTGCGCCAAAATCTGAATCCAAAAATGCTCGCCGGGGCGCATCGTCGCCAGCTGTTCGAGCGTGTATCCCAACGGATCCTTGATCTCCTGCGAGATGCGATCCTCAAAGTTCACGTACGTGCGGATGGGGTACATGGAGTCGCGGTCGAGCGTCATCTCTCCGCCCCACATCTCGTACTCGTCGTTGGGATAGTCGGACGGAAACGCGAGCGTGTAGTCCTCGATCTCGCTGATCTGGGCATCGGGATAGTGGGCATAGATGCCTGCTTCGACCACGTCGCGGAACCGCGTTTGCGTGCGGATCACAAATTGGATATACCCCTCCGTCGAGACGATCTCAAACGAAAAAACCGGATGGAGCTTTCCGTCGATCCAGATTTCCTTCCAGGTGAGCGAGGACTTCGTGCCGTAGAGGTTCGCGTAAAAGTTTTCCATGGCCTTGGGCGTCTGCTCGGTCATGGAGGGAACATCCACAGCCAGGTAGGTGAACTTGAGCTTTGCCGAGTACAGCCCTTGGCGGTAGTCCTGCCAGACAATGGTGAATCCCCAGGCGAGCGTCACGGCGATCGGAATCCATCCAAACCAAATCAGGAAGTCAAAAAGAATGGCATCAATGGGCTGGTCAAAGTAGGAAGCCGACTGGGCAGCCGCGGTTGTCGCTTGTCCGATGATCGGGATCGCAAAAAAAGAAAACATAAAGAGGGTCGAGACTAGTATAACAAAAAACCGGGGATGAACCCAGTTTTTTTGTTTGTGGATGAAGTCGGTTAGACGTTCTTCAACCATTTCTCCCACGCAACTAAAGCGGGGCTGGCAAAAAAGATGGAGGAGTACGTGCCCACGGCGATGCCGATCATGAGAGCCAGGGCAAAGGGGCGCGTGGTTTCGCCGCCGAAGAAGAAGATGGCGGAGAGGGCTAAGAGGGTTGTAAGTGAGGTATTCAGCGAACGGACGAATGTCTGGCGGATGCTCTTTTCCACAACCTCCGGGAACGGCTCGCCGGTGTGATGGGAAAGGTTTTCACGCGTGCGGTCGAACACCACAACGGTGTCCGAGATTGAGTATCCCAGGATCGTGAGAATCGCGGCGACAAATCCAGAACCGATCTCCCAATGGAGGAAATAACCCAACAGCGCGAACACGCCAAGCGGAATGATCACGTCGTGCGCGGCCGTCAGCACCGTGATAAGCCCGTACTTCCAGGAAGCGATCGGCTCGGACACTTTTCGGAACGCCCAAGAGATGTACAGGCCGATGAGCACGAGGGTGAGCCCCACGCCCATGAGCGAGGAACGGCGCAGCTCGGTCCCAACGGTCGGTCCGATCGAGTCGAACCTGAGCTCGGTGAACGCGCCAAAGCGTTCCTCCAGAGCCGCCAGGGTCGCCTGATGCTGTGCCTCGTCCTGCGTGACGGAACGGATGATGAGTTTATGGTTCTCGTCCGCCGACTGGACCGAGATACTCTCGAGGGACGCGAGGACGTCCTTCACCTCCTGGATGGCGGGCGCGCCTTGCTCGAATGCGAGCTCCATGAGTGAACCGCCCGTGAAGTCCACGCTGAACCTCAATCCAAAGACGAGAAGCGCGATCACGCTTAAAAGGGTCAGGACAAGCGAGAGGCCAAACCACGCCTTGCGCCATCCGACGAAAGAAAAAGAAGACATCATACGTTTTTGTTTCGTGTAAGCCCGTACAGCGCCGGAGACTGGAGACCGCGCGCGGTGCGGATCGTTTTCATGTAGGCGCGCGTGACCGTGATAGCCGTAAACAGGGACAGGAGCACGCCCACGGCCAGCGTGAGGGCGAAGCCGCGCACGAAGCTGGAGGTAAAGCTGTACAAGACCGCCGCGGAGATGAGGGTTGTGAAGTGTCCGTCGCGGATCGGCGCCCAGGCGCGTTTGAACCCTTCATCGATGGATGAGGTGAGATCGCGGCCCGTGCGGTACTCGTCCTTGATGCGTTCAAAGATGAGCACGTTCGCGTCCACGGCAATGCCCAAGGAGAGGATCAAACCGGCCACGCCCGAAAGCGTGATGGTCACGCCAAAGAGGCGATACGCCGCCAGGTTCAAGACGACATACAGGATAAGCGCGAACGTCGCGAGCAACCCGGGCAGCCGGTAGACGGCTATCATGAACAGCACGACCAGGGCAAAACCGATGAAGGCGGCAGACAGGCTTTTCTGAAGTGAGGCCAATCCCAGCGTCGGCCCCACGGTCTCCTGCGACAAGAGCTCCACGGGAACCGGGAGCGCGCCGGCGTTCAGACGCTGTGCCAAGAGCTTGGCTTCCTCAAGCGTGAAGTCGCCGGTGATGACCGCCTGGCCGCCATAGATGGCCTGCTGTACCACGGGTGTGGAGATCGGTATTCCGTCCAAGAAGATCGCAATAGGCTGGCCCACATACGCCTCGGTAAGCGCGCCGAAGAGCTCGCCTCCCTCGCCGTTGAACGTAAGCGCGACAAACGGCGTGCCGGCATTCTGGTCAAACTGCACGGCCGCGCGTTCCAGATGCTTTCCGGAGAGCTCTGAGTTTACCCAGTCGGACGCTTCTGGGACAACGTCCGTGAGATCTGAAAATGGCATCAGCACGCGCTGAATCGTGTACGTTTTGAGCGCGCGTTCGTCCGTCTTATAAATGAGGTGATACCCGAACTCCGTCTCCACCACGTCGGAAATCCCGCCGACCGGAAGCGCGCTGGCCGCGAGCCCGAACGCGGGCACGTACTGATCGGGCAGGGCATATCCCAGGTCGCCGCTGTTGGAAGCGGCGGAAGGGTCTGTGGAGTTTTGGAGCGCGAGCGCGGCAAAGTTTTCAGGCGTCGCCTGGCTCTTGAGGTTGTTGATCTGGATCGAGGCATCGATTTGCTTGACGCCGCTCGTGCACCCCGTCTTGCCTTCAAAACAGATTAGGATGTGCGAGAGGCGCATCTCCTTTTTTTCTTCCTGGCTCACGTACTTAAACACGCTCACGCCGTCTTCGTTTTCAAGCAGGTTGCCGTACACCGAACCGGGAGCCATGCCCCGCTCGATCATGATCGCGTACTCGGCAAGATACGAGTCGTTGGTGACGTTGTTGATGATGCCCTTGGTGACGGCTAGATTTTTGTCGATACTCTTTTCTGCTACGAGTGCGTCAAAGTCCTCTCCGGAGAGCGCGCGATTCAAAACGGCACGTGCGGAAGCGCGCTCGGCTTCGTTCAGAGCTGCGAGCTGGGAGAGCTCTTCTTCCGTTGGGTCACGATCGACCTCTTGTCCAGGCGTCTTGAACTCCAGAACCGGCGTCTCGCCGATCAGGGCAATCGCTTGCGACACGTCCAGCACGCCCGCCAACTCGATGATCACCCGATACGTGCCGCCGGTCGTGGTCGTCTGCACCACGGGCTCGGACACGCCAAACGCATTCACGCGCCGCTCGATCACGTCGCGTACGCCTTCCAGCGCCGCGCCGCGGTCCGCATCCGGAATCTCGCTCATGTCCGCCTCGTAGACCAAGTGCGTGCCGCCCTGCAGATCAAGACCCAGTTTGAAGGGTGACTCCGCCAGCGTGGGAGCCAGCCAACCGGTTTGGGCTTGGAGGAATGAAGCGCCTCGGTTCCAGAGAAACGGAAAGTCGTACACGCCGATACCAAGCGTCGCGACAAGCAGCAGCACGGCCGCGAGCCTCAGCCCCCAGTGCTTGTGTGCGGCTTTCGGCGCTGCCTTCTTTTTGAGTTTCCAGGTTTGCATAATGGATCAATAAAATCGTCGCTAGTGTAGACGACGACTTCTCTGAAGGCAAGTGGACAATAAACGTCTAGACTCCTGGAAGCCGGACCGTTTGTTCTGACTCCTGAGGCGCAGGAGAAAACACCCGCTTATCCGGCCAGTGGTGAACCGTGCGCAACGAAGCAAGATAGGCCCCTGACCGCTCATCGAGCTCGTGCGGGTGCCCTGGGAGCAGGTCGAGTCGCTCTTTCATACCAAGCATCTTCGCCATGCCGTTTAAGGTACGCGCGTAGTTGGTAGCGTTCAACAGGTCATTGGAAGACCGCTGGTCAATTGGGTCTGAGGCAAGGAGTCGCTCGGCGGCCGTGCGGGCGCCGGTCCATTCATTTTCTCCGAACGGATCAACAATCAGGTACGTCCACTTCCCTTCCTCGTTCCTGTACACGCGAACATTCCCGCCGCCGGCCATGTCGAGCATCTCGTGCGTATTCACGGTGAAGGCCATCAGGCGACGCGTGAGATCGCGCAGGACGTCCGCGAGCTCATGATCCTGTGCGGCCTCTTCAAGCAGATGTATCGTGCCCACGTGGAGGAACTTATAAAACAGGCTTGCGTCAAACGGTTCCTCCTCGCTGAACGCCATCCGGTTGAGCCGCTGGTACTCAGATACCGGGATGTCGTAGCGCTCCACGTAACGGAACCCGAACGAGTGCACGTCTGGGTTGTGGCCCTCTTCTTTCTTCTCCGTTCTCGCCGCCTCTGGGATCGTCTCTTGATAATGGACGATCGTCGGGACGCGAATGGTCGAGGCGGGAGCGAGGTCTGCCAGAGTATTGTGTTCGAGGATGGCTTTGGCGACTTCAGGCGTGACCGGCACATCGCGCAGCGTTGCACGCGTCGTGAGCAAGTGAGAAGCGGGAAACGAACGGCGCAAGGCCGTCATGAACGCCGCCTCCCGCTGGAGCGCCTCTTTCATCGCCTCGCGTTCGTCTTGATGCTCGTGCATGGCCTGTGCGCGATCGCGCACGCCCGCGTCGTCTGCGGTGGGGAACGGCTGAGCCTCCCAGCGCGCAAACGCCTCGCGCAGCACGCCGCGCTTGAGATGGTACATGTCGGCCTTCAGGACCGCACCGCGGTGCGTTCCCTCGCGACCTTCCTTCTGGCGTACGCGAAAAACGACGCTCTCACCGCCGTGGCCGGCGTATTCCAGATTGTCTGAAAGCAACGGATCGCGCGTGCGTTCCTCGAGGTGTTTAGCCGCAAGTTCTGAGACGCGATCGGATGATTCGTGAAACATAAATCCCATTATCCGGCTTTTCTTGAAGCCTTGTGCGCAAGCGCCTCGTCGTACATTTTTTCCGCGGCTCGGCTGATCTCATCAAAGTGGCGCTTGGCCTGTGAGAGGTCGTTCACGGTCGCCTCCAGCGCGTTCAAAAAATCAATCGCCTGACGCACAGACTCGGGTACGCGCGAATGAATAAACTCGTCTTGTTCTTTTTCGTCCTCAATCGCGTCCATGCGATCGATCCATGGTTGAATCTCCGCATTCAAGGCGTTGGTCATCTCTTTGAGGCGACCCAGTTCCATGAGGATGCGGGCGACTTCGAGCTGTGCGGACTTGAACGTCTCACGAAGTTCGTTCGGACGATTCTTTGGCAGCTCCGCGGCCGTGGCGTAGGCGAGCGCTTCTTGCTCGCTCAGATGTTCATGGGACATAGGTGAGTGCTTCTATCATCTTCTTTGTCTTCTCTTTTGGCAACCCCATGAGGCTTTCCCACTCGCCCTCAAAATGCATGAACGGTTTGAACAGCGGATGCTCAGCGGCCAGCGCGCCGGCATAACGGAAGACTTCGCCGGATTCCACGAACGTCTGAATGTTTTCCTCGGGGATCGGATCAAACGTCACGATCACCTCGTCCACGGCGCTTAAACGCTTCCCTGTCGCCGTGTTGCACACGACCGTGCATGAGGTGGCGATTTGCGGACTGGTCGAGAGTGTCGCAAGGAACGCGTAGGCTTCTTCTTTTGTCCGCGGCTTCTCGCGCACAACGCCCGCCACCACAATGACCATGTCGCTGGTGATGACGATGGCCTCGCCCTCGACGCGCCGAAGCACCGCGTCCATCTTCGCCTGTGCAATCGCTTCGACAAGCTGGCGCGAGTCGTCTCGACGAATCGCCCGCTCGTCGATGTCTGGAGAGATCACAGAAAACGAAATGCCCATGCTCGTCAGCACGGCCTTGCGGTAGTGAGAGCTCGAACCCAGGATGATGGTCATAGCTAGAAGCCTCTGCTTTGCTTTCGCATTTTGTACAGGCGTTCTGTAAACCCGCCGTCTTTCACGAACTGTTGTTCAAGCGAGCGCAGCTGTTGGTCAAGCAAGTAGTTGGCCTGGTGGATTAAGCAAATGGCGGTGTTGGCCGCAGACTCCGGGCGTTCGCAATAGGTTCGATAGGTCGTATAGGACCTATTGCCTAGATAGGCTAATTTCCTGATTTGTAAAACGTTTGGGTGCGCCTTCTCCCACAGGACAAGCTGACGCTGGCGCAGGTAGTCTTCAAAGTCGAGCAACAATTCTTCTAGGCTCGCACGAGCCACGCCGATGAGTTTCAGCTCTGTCTTCTTGGACGTGCCCGACGCCTGGCAGCCCTCTGCTATGTTCTGTCGCCCCGAGCGCGCCGCTTGGACCATTTGGTCCTTCATTCGGTAGTCCTTCACAAAGCGGCTACAGAAATCAACCGTCAGGTCGTAAACAATGGTCGTTGTCTGAAACGATTTGAGATCGCGGTACCCGCCGTGAGCTGGAATGAGTGTTTCCTCCATAGGTCGTATTGGTCCTATGGGACCTATTGCCCATGACACTTCTTAAACTTTTTGCCAGAACCACAATAACACGGGTCGTTGCGGCCGACCTTCGCTTGCGGGGAACCAGGCTGAAGCCTGGGGCTACCATCCGTACCGCGAGCGACTATCGTATTGGCAGCACCCTGAAGCGTCACGCCCGCTTTCTGAAACACGGATCGGCCGAGCTCCATCTGCACTTTCATGTCCACGGCGTGCTTGGCGTACTTAAAAAACGTATACGTGATCTCATGGTTGATGGAACCCAACAGATTTTGGAACAGGCCAAACCCTTCCCGCTTGTACTCGACTAAAGGATCGCGCTGGCCGTAGCCCTGCAGACCGATACCTGTGCGCAGAGCGCTCATGGCGGCCAGGTGATCAATCCACAGGGTGTCGATGGATCGCAGGATCACGCCGCGTTCGATGTTGTAGGTGCTCTTGCGATCCTCAAAAACATCGTAGAGCTTGTCATACTGCGAGCGGACGGCCTCCATGATTTTCACGATGAACTCGGTCCGTCCTTGGGCAAGCGCTTCGCGATCTTGCGCGGCAGAAAGCCCGATGCCCTGCAGACCCTCCTTCTGTTCCTCTGAAAGCGCCACGATCGTCGAGACGGTCTCGACGATTTCCTTTCGATTCCAGCCGCCGTCATCCTCTACGCCTCCCTCACTGGTGTGGAACAACACGATCTGTTCCACCTCTCCCTCGATCACGTCCAGCACGCGGTCGCGCAGCTTCTCGGGCTCCTGCGCGAACAGCTCGAGGATCTCACGCCGTCGCGCATAGATCACCTCACGGTGCTTGTTCAACACATCGTCATACTCCAAGAGGTGCTTGCGCGAATCGAAGTGATACCCCTCCACGCGCGTCTGCGCCTTTTCAATGGAGCCGGTGATGAGTTTGTTCTCAATGGGCATGTCGTCGGGAATCCCCAGGCGGTCCATCATGCCGCGCGCGCGATCAGAGCCGAAGATGCGCATGAGCCCATCCTCCATCGACAGATAAAATTGCGTCGAGCCGGGATCGCCCTGGCGACCAGAACGCCCGCGCAGCTGGTTGTCGATGCGCCGCGCGTCATGGCGCTCGGTGCCGATGACGTGCAGGCCTCCCAGCTCCTTCACGCGCGCTTCCGCCTCCGGCGAGCCGGGATTTCCTCCGAGCTTGATGTCCACGCCGCGCCCGGCCATGTTGGTCGCGATCGTGACCGCGCTGACCTGCCCGGCTTGGGCGATAATGTCGGCCTCGCGATCATGGTTCTTGGCATTGAGCACCTCATGGCGCACCCCCGCGTTGGTTAAGAGGAGTGACAACACTTCGTTTTTCTCCACGCTGACCGTGCCCACCAACACTGGCTGACCCTTTTGCTGCTTCTCTTGAATGTCGCGCACGACTGCCTGAAACTTTCCCTGCTCGCTCTTAAAAATCTTGTCGCCCAGGTCCGCGCGCGAGACCGGTTTGTTCGTCGGAATCTCGACGACTTCCAGGTTGTAGATTTTAGAAAACTCCTCCGCCTCGGTGGCGGCCGTTCCGGTCATCCCCGCGAGCTTGTGGTACATGCGGAAAAGATTTTGAAAGGTAATCGTCGCCAGCGTCTGGCTCTCACGCTGAATCGCCACGCCCTCCTTGGCTTCGATCGCCTGGTGGATCCCCTCGGAAAACCGACGGCCCGGCATGAGACGCCCCGTGAACTCGTCCACGATAATCACCTCGCCTTCCTTGATGACATAGTGGACGTCCTTCTGATAGTTGGCTCGCGCGCGCAGAGCCGTGTCGGCGTAGCGCTGATACTGTCCTTGGTCCACGGCGTACAGGTTTTCGATCGAGAGCGCGCGCTCGATATGCTCGATGCCCGCCTCCGTCAGCGTCGCCGCGCGCATTTTTTCGTCTACGTTGTAATCCTCGTTCTCCTTGAGGCTTGCCACGATCTGTGCAAACCGGTAGTAGAGGTCATTCGATTTTTCCGCGGGCGCGGAGATGATGAGCGGCGTACGCGCCTCGTCAATCAGGATGGAATCCACCTCGTCCACGATCGCATAGTGCAGCTCGCGCATGACGCACGCGTCTATGGAGGGTGCCATGTTGTCGCGCAGGTAGTCGAATCCAAACTGGTTGTTGGTGCCGTAGGTGATGTCCGCCTGGTACGCCTCGCTCCGAGATACGGGCCGCAGGTAATCCTCGCGCACATGGAACGAGCCGGTCGCATCGCGCTCTCGATCGGCCATCTCCCCATCGAGTGTTTCCTCGGCGTGCTTGAACGCGGGGTCATAGATGAGCCCGCTCTCGTGCTGGATCACACCCACGCTCATGCCCAAGGCATGATAAATCTGTCCCATCCACACCGCGTCGCGGCGCGCGAGATAATCGTTCACCGTCACCAGATGGCAGCCCTGTCCGCGCAAGGCGTTCGTGTACAAGGCGAGCGTGGAAGTGAGCGTCTTGCCTTCTCCGGTGCGCATCTCCGCGATCTGTCCGCGATGCAGCGCGAGTCCGCCGACGAGCTGTACGTCGAAATGCCTCTGCCCAAGCGTGCGCCTGGCCGCCTCACGCACCACGGCAAACGTCTCATACATAAGATCGTCGAGCGACGCCCCTTGCGCAAGCTGCTCTCTAAAACCAGAGGTCTTTGCCCGAAGCTCCTCATCCGTGAGCGCCATAATCGTGGGCTCCAGTGCGTTGATCTTCTGCACTTCCCTCTCAAACGCCGCGAGCATTTTCCTATTCGGATCTCCAAACAAAAGTTTCAAAAATTTCTGCATACGGCGAGGATTATGCTATTTCTCAATGAAAAAATCAACTCGAAAAAATCAACTCTACAAAAAGCGAGCCGTTTGGCTCACTTCATCAGGGTCTCTCACGACTTCCCTGGTCGCACGCTCTTCTGAGACCGTTCCTTCAGCTTATCTTTGTATTCTTTAATCTGCCGACGCATCTGGTCGCACGCTTGCGTGATCGCGTGATAGAGGTCTTCCTCTTGGCTGGTGGACCTCAGTTCGGCGCCCGCCACGTGCAGCTGGAACTCGGCCGTAAAATACGGGCCCTTGGCATGGTGCTTGGTGGATTTGCCCACTTCCACGCGCATCTCGGCGACGGGTTCAAAATCTTTCGTCAGGCGCTCGAGCAGAGCAGATTTCGATTGGACGCGCGCCTTGATGGCGTCGGTGAGCGGGAGGTTGGTGCCTTTGATGGATATGATGCGCATATGGACGTAAAGGGTAAATGAATAGACAAGGGGATCAGAAGCCGAGATAAGCAACTTCCTCCTGTAGCATTATACCAAACTCGTTACGAGCGCGAGTTTTAATGAGGGCGATCAGCTGGACGACGTCATCGGCGGCAGCGCTGCCGAGATTGACGACAAAATTTCCGTGCTTGTCGCTGATCTTCGCTTGTCCGATCTGCATCCCCTTCAGATCAAGCTGATCGATAAGCCAGCCTGCCGAGAGGCGACGCTCTGACCGCATCCTTGGTGGGATATCGAGTTTTTGAGACAGACGTTGCAGCTCGGCCTCTTCACGCACGTCGTAATTTTTGAACAGGCAGCCAGCCGATCCGGCGTCCAGCGGCTGCGCGGCTTTGCGGCGCATGAGATGATCGTCGAGCTCGGCCTTCAGCTCCGATGCGTCACCTTCTTCCAGTGCAAACGTCGCGGACAGGACGATGTCTTGGCTGTGCTTGAGCGCGGACTCGCGGTAGCCGAAGGCAAGTTCTTCCTTATCGACCTTGTAGACCTTGTCATCTCTCAATACCTCCACGCTTACCAGCCGATCCTTGATCTCCCCTCCGAAGCAACCCGCGTTCCCGCGCACGGCGCCGCCGATTGTCCCAGGCAGCGAGATCGCCCAGGTGAGTCCCCTGAGCCCGGCGTTGCCTGTTGCGCGCGCGAGCGCTCCGGAGAGCACGCCCGCTTGTACCTGTACCGTTGTCCCGTGGATCTCGTAGCTCCGCATCGCGATCTTGATGACGATGCCGTCGAATCCTGCGTCGCTTGCAAGCGTGTTTGATCCCCCGCCGAGGATGGCAACAGCCACTCGTGCCTCGCGCGCAAGGTGAATCACGCCCAAAAGTTCCTCAACGGACCTCACCTCCACCAGCCACTTGGCCGGCCCGCCGATGCGAAAGTTCGTATGCTTCGAGAGAGGCTCGTTCTCACAGACGCGTGATCCGACGATGGTTGAAAGACGGTCTGTCATACAAGTTTCCTCGCCACCTCGTCGATGTCCCCTGCTCCCATGATGAGCAACACGTCACCCGACTCGACCAGATCACGCAGTGCTGCCTCGGCCGCGCGCAAGTCTTTTGCGAAGCGGACGTCCTTGGACGGGTCATCCTTCTTCATAGCTTCAGACAAATCGTGCGAGCTGACCTCTGCGTCCTCATTTCTTCCCGCGACGTCATAGATCTCCGCAAGGACCAAAGCGTCGGCGTGCGACAGGGCCTGTACAAACTCATTGAACAACTTTTTTGTTCGGTCGTGCTGGTGCGGCTGGTAGCACAACACCACGCGCCGACCGGGAAAAAACTCTCGCGCGGCCTCGATCGTAGCCGTGATTGCCGTGGGGTGATGGCCATAATCGGAGATCACCTCCGCGCCGTGCCACGAGCCCACGCGCTCAAACCGACGCCAGATGCCGGTAAAGTCGAAGAGCGCGCGGCGACAGGTTTCAAACGGCACGCCCAGCTCCATGGCAGCGGCCATGGCGCCAAGCGCGTTCATCGCGTTGAACGCGCCGGGCACACGCAGGCGCAGCTCGCCGTGACTGGTGCTGACGGTTTGTTCACCGTATTCCACCCTCCTCTGCAGCAAAGCATAGGTCCCATTGGTCCCATACGACCCATACTGCACCGACCCATTGACCTCCAAATTTTTTGACACCGCGTCGTCCGCATTTAGCACCACCACGCCCTTGCCCTTGAGCTTGTCTACAAACTGTTGGAACGTTGCCTGGATGTGCGCGAGGTCGCGGTAGTAATCCAGGTGGTCCTCCTCGACGTTGGTCAAGACGATCATCTCGGGTTCAAGGTGGAGCATGTTGGCGCGATACTCACAGCCTTCCACCACAAAGAACCGTCCTTTTCCAAGCCGAAGATTTCCGTCCTTAAAGCTCGGGACGAGCGAGCCTACCAAGACCGTTGGGTCATAGCCGGCCGCCTCTAAGATCAACCCGAGCATAGCCGTGGTCGTAGACTTGCCGTTGGTGCCCGAGACAACGATCGTAGAAAACGCGCGTGACAGCTCTCCGAGAAATTCAAAATTGGAACACATGCGAATACCCCGCTCGCGCGCGGCCTGGCGCTCCACATTGGACTCGGGCGCGGCGGGCGTGTAGATGAGCAGGTCCACATCCTGTGCCACCTGTCCGGGCGCGTGGCCCGAGTACACCTGGGCTCCGCGGCGCGCGAGGTCGCGCGTCAGATCGCTCTCATGCACATCCGACCCGCTCACCTTAATCCCAGAGAGCAAAAACCACTTAGCGAGCGCGGACATGCCGATCCCGCCGATGCCGACGAAGTGAACGTAATGGATGCCTTCGAACATACACGTCAAGAATAGCGCGTCAATAAAAAAAGCGCTAGACGTCTAGCGCTGCGTGGTGCTTCGGATGACGCGCGGCTTGAGATGCGTGCGATCAATCCACTTGAGCACTAAATTGTCGTGAACCGTATTCCAGACGACCGCCCCGTTCTCCGTATGGAGATTCCACGCAAGCGGCACGGCCGTGAGCCTGCGTCCGTGAACAATGGGCTGATCCCACACGCCGTCATGCACGATCACGGCGTCGATCCCACCGCTCTCGCTCACGAGCGCCTCGGACACGCGCAGCCCTTCGGCAAACGCACGCTCCGTCGTTGCACTCACGAGGCGCTCATGCGTCTGACCTCCTTCCGTCACTCGGATACGAGCCGCGCACGAGGAACCGTCGTGCGACCAGAAAATGTCCTGGCGCGCGAACGTGAAGTGGCCCTCATGGAGAACCTCGTGGTTCAGCAAGAGCCGCCGCTCATCGCCCTTTGCCTCGCGCGGCCGCACGAGTGTCAGGAGCACCGCCTGCGTGGGCGAGCTCCAAACATCCTCGATCTGGCCGTCGATCAACAAGCTGAAAGGATCTCGACCC
This sequence comes from Candidatus Uhrbacteria bacterium, assembly GCA_016205975.1. Classification (GTDB taxonomy): domain Bacteria; phylum Patescibacteriota; class Patescibacteriia; order UBA9934; family GWF2-40-263; genus JACRJW01. The sequence goes on from JACQSK010000021.1 coordinate 75,705, forward strand.
TTGAACGCACCAACCTCCATGAGGCTTGACCGGTACGGCGTGCGCGTCGCCAAGAGACAGCGTCCCTGCCACTGCACCAGCCTCACGGCCGAATCATTCGACGCTCGCTTCGGCTCGCAAACAGGCACAAGCGCGGCAAAGGGCTCGATCCCGTTCTCCGCCACGCGGTAGGCGTAAGGGCGGCCGTCAAGCTCCTCGATGACGCACAGCGTCCCGTCCGCATACGGCTCGACCTTGGATCCTGGCCTCACAGGGAACAACCCCCATGGCGTGATGATCGCGTTCTCCCCTGGGAAGCGTTCACTCTCCCCAACGGGCAAACGGACAAAGCCATTGCCATAGGAACCCTTGATGCGCTCCAGGCAATAGAGGAACGTCCGCGCCTGCGGAGCCACGAGCCAAACGCCCGGCGGATAGCCGCTCACGCAGCCCCAGACGAGCACGTGGCGCTCTCCGATCTGCAGAATGCGCGTTCCCCCATCCTCCTTGGAGGGAGAGCGCTGAAAACGAATGTCTGCGTCAAACGACGAATGGAACAACTCGTCCTCGTCGCAGCACGCGCGCACCATCGCCATCTGTGAACCCGTCGGCGTGACAGCAAGCTGATCCCCGGCAATCAAGCCTCGGAGCATCTGCGGATTTGGGGTGATGGGGAGGGTGCAGATCGTGTGCATCTCGCCGCTGAACGAGGGCTCGGTGAGATGCACGACATGATGACTGGGCCGGGGAGCGCCTATCGTTGCCAAGAGGAACTCCTTCTTGTGGACGCACGTTTCACGGTGCGGTCATCTCAACCTAGCGACATTCTGAAAGTTTGTCAATCACGAACGCCAGCGAGTAGAATAAGTCCATCATCCCCCTATGCCCCCCTCCCTCGAAAACCCATTCACCCCAGAACCCAAGACTCCCCGCAGTCGTGACGACGCCGAGATGGTCGGGAAGATTTCTGGTCCTGAAGCGGAAGCAACCATGAGATCGCTGGGAGACAAGCCTCCCAGGTCCACTCCAGAGACTCCTCGCCTCATCCTCACCCCTGAGGAGCGGGCTCTAGCTGAAGCGGCCGAGCGTGCCCTGCACGAGAAGAAAGACCAACGTCTCCGCCGTGAGTACATCGCCTGGGCGTCTGACCTGGGGTTTGACGAGGATTGGGTCCATGACACCTTCATCTTCCACTCTGACGGTTCTGTTGAAACTGAAGGAAACCTCGATCTCCGTAACAAACCCTCTGTCCGTCTCCCAGACTCTCTTGTGAAAGTGGGCGGCTACCTCGACCTCGACGGCCTCACCTCTGCTGAGGGTCTCATCCTGCCAGAGAAGATCGGTGGTGGCCTCTCCCTCGACGGCCTCACCTCCGCCCAGGGTCTCACCCTGCCCCGTGAGATTCACGGCAGCCTCTCCCTCAACGGCCTCACCTCTGCCCAGGGTCTCATCCTGCCCCGTGAGATCGGTGGCTGGCTCTCCCTCGACGGCCTCACCTCTGCTGAGGGTCTCACCCTGCCTCGTGAGATCGGTGGTTACGTCTTCCTCGGCAACCTCACAAAAAAAGAAAAAGACAGGTTCAGGACTCAATGGCCGAGTTTGTCGATTTGGTGATAATCGCCGACGCTCTCTGTGTCATAATCACAAGAATCCATCCGCGCAACGATCAGCCGATCCAATCCAGGAGTATGCAGGCAAGTTGCCCTTCAAAGAAATATCTTGTACGCTGGCGTCCAGGTTATGGGCCGTTAGCGCAGCTGGTAGCGCGTTTCCATGGCATGGAAAAGGTCACCGGTTCGAATCCGGTACGGTCCACCAAAACACGACCAGGTTTCTGGCCGTGTTTTGATTCCGAGCGAGGCGAAGCAAACAAGGGTTCATACCCATCGTTTGATTTTACCGTTGACAAACCGTCCGACAGCTGTTAGTCTCCCAGTCGCACAGGAGTTTTGCATGAGCGTAGATTTTTCGCACTGGACGAAGGTGAACGCGGGCACCCATGCTGATATTCTCTTTTGCAGCTGGACAGACCGCAACAGTGGCATCCTGCGCATCGTTCGTCGGGTCAAGACAGGTCGGCGAAGCATCAAGGTCTGCTGGACCGAATCCGACCTGACGCTGGAGAGCTTGCACAACAAGCTCTTGCGGCTCAACTGGCACGCCGTTTGCTCGCCGCTTCTGGGAAACGCGCGCCTCCCAGAGGTCGACCGGCTCAAGAAGAGTGTCTGCAACGCGATCGCGAGGGAGCTCGTCAAGAGGGATCCCACCCTGAACGCGTCAGCGCTCACCCTGCAGTAGGGCACGCGTACGTCAACCAGATCCCCACAAGGGATCTTTTTCAAAGGAGAGCATCCTCCCAGCGAGTACGCTCGCAACAGGCCAGTTCATACTGCCATCAACCCGTGGCTCTCGTGTCACGGGCTTTACATTTCAGGGCTTTACATTTCCAGTGAAATAGTCCAGCCTGTCCCTCTCCGGTTTGTGGCACCGGACATGACTCTCCACTAGTCACGATGAGGTTTCCATGGCCGAACATCTTTTGGGCCCACCGATGAGCCCCAGCAACCCCCTCCTGCGCGTCGATCTGAGCCTGTCCATCGGTGACCAAGGCCTGCAGGTGATCGACAACTCCAACATCCCGTTGGGGATCGACTGGCAGAACACCCTCGTCGATTTCGTCCGCCAGGACGAGTCCCGAACCATCCCCGCCGGGCGACTACGTCTTCACCATCCTGCACGGCGAGGGGTTCCGCGTCGCGAAGCTTCCCACCGAAGGGTTGAACGAAGAGACGCACCGCGCGCTCATCGACTGGATCCAGCCCTTCATGGAGGAGACCTTCCGTACGCTGTGTGTCGGGCTCGTTACCTTCCCGACGCCGCGCGAGATCCGGCTGGCCGCGCGTAGCGTCCTATTCGCCAGCGCCCACGCGGCGCTGAGGTCCCTCAAGGATCCCGACAAGCTCGAGCCCGACTTCCTGACGCTCGTCCCAACCGCGACCGATCGGTTCGGCGACAGCCGCCGGATCGAGCACGCAGGCATGGTCGCGCTCCTCGTCCAGGAAGGCGGCTTTTCGCTACCGGGCGAGATGATGGTCATGCCGGGTCTCCCCAACGAGGCCGGTCGACTGGAGGTCAAGGTCGGCTACCTCGCACAGTGCCCGCTCAACGACTGGCTCAACGCCAACTTGGTCGGCCGTCTCACCGAGACGGTTCAGGAGGTCCGCGCGGACGTCTTGCGCGAAGTCTCCGCCACCTTCGAGGATCGCCGCACCTGGTACGAGAGGGCGAGCGCCCACCTCAAGAAGCTCGTCGGCCTCTAGGCCGCGGCAACGCCATCCACGAGTAGCCCCCAATAAGGCTACTTTTTCATTTTGTGACAATGAGCTCAGCGACAGTTGACGTTTCCCGCCGTTTCCTTTATGTTCTTCAGGTTCCGGTTTTGCGACAGCCGGTTCGACGCGTTCCTTGCCGCACCGCTCGAGGTAACCCATGTCCGAGGCCGTTCGTCAGCCTTTCATCATGCCAACGTTCGCAGAAGACGTCGTCTTGGAGGTCAGCTTTCTCATCGAGGATCGAACTCCCGACGCAGAACAGGCCCCCATCACCGTCACCTTCGTTCCCGAGGCTCGTCGGCAGTTCAGGCGAGACGAGATGGAAGAGATCTTCCTGGTGCATCATGCCGTTCTTCGTTCGGGTCGCTACCACTTCCGCGTCCAAGCGCAGGGAGTGGAGACGATCGAGATGCCCGAGGGCGTTACTCGTGAGGAGCGCGACAACCTGATCCAAGGCGACTTGAGCCGTGTCCTCTGGAGCATCCGCGGGCAGCTCATCGAGAGCTACCGCGAGTTTCCCAGCGACGAGATGATCGAGAGCATCGCGCGCCGGGGGATCGAAGCCGCGGTGGTCGTGATGATGGACGATCCGCTCAAGGAGACCGTGCGGCTTCCCACGCACGACGCGCTCACCCAGATGCAGGTGGTGTCTGGATGCGTCACGTGTGACTTCGAGGGCTCCGCAAGGGGCTCCATGGCGCGGCCCAGGCCAGGAGTCTTTAAGGTGGAGAACGTTCGTGTGCGCGTGGAGGAAGAGGAAGGCGCGCTCATCCTCGCGCTGGGCTATCTCAACCACAAGAATCCGTTTATCTCCTATTTCCACGCCCATCTCGCGCAGCTCGTCAGTGAGTGCATCCCGCAGATCGTGGACGACCAGCTCAGGGTCGGTCTCGCCGAGCTGGAGGTCACCCGGCGTCTGACCGAGAGGGTGACCAGCGCCCTGCAGACGACCTACCAGATCGATCCCGCCGAGATCTCGCGGATCGCCGACGAGAGGGAGGAGGAGATCCGTGAGAGCGAGCGCGTCAGGCGCGAACGGGAGGCTCATCCGCCCGATGATCTGGCGGCAGCGTTTTTCCAGCACCTCATGGGCGGGAGGGGGATCAGGGTCATGACCTTGGATTCCGATGGCCATCTGGTCGAGGACGCCCTGCCGCGACCGGACAGTGCTCCCAGAGAGGACGTGATCGACCAGGATTTCGACGAGCCCTGACAGGCCCGTGCTCCCGTGACCGACAAGGTCGCGGGTTTTTCTATCTCGACATATGCCTCACGCATCGCTATACTGCCGTCCGTATGTTGCAAGTCGGTATCGTCGGGCTTCCCAACGTTGGCAAGTCTACCCTATTTAAGACCCTCACCAAGAAGGCCGTGGACTGCGCCAATTTTCCGTTTTGTACGATTGAGCCCAACGTGGGCGTGGTCGAGGTGCCGGACCCGCGCATCGACAGACTTGCGGAGATTTCTCAGTCACAGAAAGTGATCCCCACAGCGATCGAGTTCGTTGACATCGCTGGACTCGTGAAGGGCGCTCACAAAGGAGAGGGGCTGGGCAACAAGTTTCTCGCCAACATCCGTGAGGTGGACATGATCGTGCACGTGGTGCGCGCGTTTCAAGACGAGAACGTCGTCCATGTGGAGGGCGGGACGGATCCCTTACGGGACGTGGAGACCATTGAGATCGAGCTTGCCATGGCGGACATCGGGACGGTGGAGAAACGGCTGGACACTGTGCGAGGCAAAATGAAGGCCGGGCGGACGAAAGAGTTGGAGAGCGAGGAGTCGGCGCTCGCCAAAATGTTTGAGGCGCTCCAGCAAGGGAAGATGGCCAACACGGTTGAGCTCAGCGAGGAGGAAGAAAAGATGGTCGCGGACATGAGCCTGCTCACGCGCAAACCGGTTTTGTATGTCGTGAACGTGGACGAAGAGTTTTTCAAAGCCCCTTCAGGGGCGTCCGTTGCCGGCGGGGATAAAGCTCCTGTGAATCTTGGGAATCGTCTCGCCCTGCCGGTGAGCATTAAAGTGGAGAGCGAGCTCATCGACATGCCGCCCGAAGATCAGCAGATGTTCCTCTCAGAGCTTGGGCTCGCGCAGTCGGGACTCGATCGGTTGATCGCTAAGTGCTATGAGCTCTTGAACTTGATTACTTTTTTTACCTCTGGAGAAAAAGAAACCCGCGCCTGGACGATTCATCGAGGAGATAAAGCGCCGAGGGCCGCGGGGGTGATTCATACAGATTTTGAACGAGGCTTCATCCGCGCCGAAGTGATTAGCTACGAAGATTTTGTTGCCGGCCTGGGCGAGGCTGGCGCACGCGACACGGGGAAACTCCGCGTGGAGGGAAAAGAGTACGTGATGCGGGATGGGGACGTGTGCCACTTTAGGTTTAATGTGTGAGCACGAGGATATCCCTTCCGACAAGCTGGTCGGCGCGATGGTAAAGAAATTGGGACTCGACGCGGTAACCGAGTTTGGTGAGCATGGATGTGAGAGGCAGACGTTCCCAGGAAGTGTCTGCCTTTTTGAATGCGGGAAACGCCACGACGGCGCGGCCTGTTGGTTTCAAAAGAGGTTTGAGCGCGACGAATGAGGAGGCATAGAGCGCCAGAAGCTCCTGTTCGATTTTTTTGTTTTCGTTTTCGCCAAGCGGTCGCGAGCGCGGGGGGCCCAGATAGACTTCGGTAACGATTACGTCTGTCGGAGTGTTGATGAGAAGCGCCCGATCGACGGCGCTGGCCGTATGCAGCGCGAGCGCAGGGAACTCAAGCGGGAAGGTTTTTGAGAGCCAGTCCAGATTTTGTTTCGTGTCTCGGACGGCCGCCTGTGAGACGTCGTTTCCGATCACGTGTGCGAACCCCATGAGCGCGGCTTCCATGAGAACCGTGCCGGATCCGCAGAAGGGATCGAGAAGCGTTGCGCCTTGGGGGTCTATGCCCGAGAGATTGATCATCATGCGCGCGAGCTTTGGAGGAAGCATGCCGGACTTGGCATCGCGCGCCGGGCGGCCGAAGTCTCGGCGCTCCCAGGCGCGGAAGTCTTGAATCGTTTCCGTTTGGCCGATCAAGATTTTTCCCTGAGCGGCAAGCAGAACATACTCACCGCCTGAGGCGAGCAGGCCGTTTGTTTCAATCACCGCCGAGGAGAGCCTGGGCTCGCGCGCTTTCACATAGCGCACAGGGCGGCCGGCCGTTTTCAATTGTTTTTTGATTTCCTGTCCGAGGGCGTCTACCTCTTTTCCCAGCGCGCGCGCGAGGGCGGGATCACCCAGGTCATAGACGGAGAGGCCGAACGAGATTTTGTTTTTTCCCGCGGCGTCTTGGGCGTGCATGGCGATCAGTCCTGCGGCGGACTCGGGATCCCATTGCTTCAGCTCCCCGATGAGCGAACCGATTTTCACGACGCCCCCGAGCCGATCCTGAAGCTGGCTTGCATTGAGAGCGTCTGACTCGACGACAACAACGCCGTCCGATTCATAGACCAGAGCAACGGGACCGGTGAGCACGGCTTTGAGCTCGGCTTTGCAGAGTTCTTGTTGGGACCCCAAGATGAAAAAAGTCATAGCTTGACCATTTTACCAAAGATCGTTAGAGTCTACGCGTTATTCACTTTAACTGTCCATAGTCCTCCATTGGGGGATTGCTCGGGATCCACCCGGGCCAGCTCATATGAAACCGTACGAACTTTTTTACATTGTCCCGACGCTCTACACAGACGCGGAGATCACAGGCATCCAAGCCGAGGTCGTGAAGCTCTTGGAGAGCCTGGGCGGCAAGGTGCTCCGACAGGAGAACCTCGGCAAGATCCGTCTTGCCTATCCGATCAAGGCCCAGCATCATGGGTCCTACACCCTGGTCCACTTTGATGCGGAGCCCTCGGCGCTTACAGAGCTCGACCGTAAACTCGGCCTCACAGATTCCGTGCTGCGCCACACGCTCATCGCGCGTGCGCCAGGCTCACTGGAGAAAAAGTTTGAGCTCTCCTCGTATGTCGCGCCTCTTACGGAGGAAGCGAAGAAAGAACGCGAGAGCGCTCCGCGCCGCGCCCCGGCGCGTCCAAGCTTCCATAAGGCGCCGGCCTCTCAGGCCCCTGTGGCCGCGCCGATCGTTCGGGAAGAAGCCGCCATGTCCATGGAGGAGCTCGATCAGAAGCTCGACAAGATTTTGGAGGGCGACATTGCTGAGAATATTTAACGCTCACGACTATGTATTCGCTCAATCGCGCGACCATCATCGGTAACCTCACTCGCGACCCAGAGGTCAAACAGACGCCCTCGGGCCAGAAGGTCTGCACCTTCGGAGTGGCAACCAACCGTTCTTGGACAGGGACCGACGGCAAGAAACAGGAAGCCACGGAGTTCCACAACATCGTCGCCTGGGGGAAGCTCGCGGAAATCTGCGGGTCGTATCTCACCAAAGGCCGCAAGGTGTACGTCGAAGGCCGTTTGCAGACGCATGACTGGGACGGACAGGACGGCGTGAAGCGCTACCGCACCGAGATCATCACCGAGAACATGATTATTCTGGACCGCGCGTCAGGCACCGGCGCGGCGCCCATGAGCGCGGCCTCGAACCTGTCCGGTTCCGTCTTCGCGGTGCCCAAGGCTCCCATGAAGGACGACCCGGCTCCTAATCCAGACGATGAAATTCGCATTGAAGATATCCCCTTCTAATCTATGATGGAAAAATCACAGCCAGGAAAGAAAGAGAAGAAGTGCTTCTTCTGCTACAACAACATCCAAGACGTGGACTACAAGGACGTGAATATTCTGCGCCGCTTTCTCTCGTCTTTTGCCAAGATCGTTCCGCGCAAGCGTTCGAAAGTCTGCATGAGCCATCAGCGCAGCCTTTCCAATGCGATCAAGCGCGCGCGCATCATGGCGCTCATCCCGTTCGTTCAGAGGTAAGCCATGCTGTCCTTTGATGACCTCCGTCGCCGCCTGTCCCTGTGGCAGACGACCGAACAACAGATCCACGCGTTTTTCCAGGCGCGTGGTTTTGTTCATGTGCGCACGCCGATGCTCGTCCGTTCTCCCGGCATGGAACCCCATCTCGATCCGCTGACCACGCGGCTGCATCTGATGCACCCAGAGCGCACCCAAGACGCAGGCTTCATCACGAGCCCTGAGTATTCCATGAAGAAACTGCTGGGGGCGGGAATGAAAAAAATCTACACGATCACGCCCGTGTTCCGCGACGGCGAGGCGCTGGGCCCGCACAACTGGCCCGAGTTCACGCTGCTTGAGTGGTATGCGCCTGGCGGGTATGCAGAGCTGATGAATGAAACAGAAGATCTGTTGAAGTTCGTGCTCGATGATCAGACCCCTTGGCCCCATCTGACCTATGCGGCTGCGCAGGTCGACGCCTTCGGGCAACCGCACACCGAGCACAACCGTTTTTTTGTGACGCAGTATCCGCCCGAACAGGCTGCGCTCGCGCGGCTTTCTGAGGACGGCCGCACCGCCGAGCGCTTTGAAGCTTTTGGCGACGGGCTGGAACTCTGTAACGGTTTTTGCGAACTCACGGACGCGCAAGAACAGCGTCGGCGGTTCGAGCTCGAGCAGGCAGAGCGGCGCGCCATGGGCAAACGCGTGTTTCCTCTGGATGAGGAGCTGCTCAGCGCCCTTGAAAAAATTGAAGGCCCCGTGTACGGAAACGCGCTGGGCCTTGACCGGCTAATCATGCTCAAGTACGCTATCGCCGACATCCGCGACATCCAGATTCTTAACACGCTCACGTAACGTATGGCCTCACCAAACGAAATTAAAAAAGGCACCGTCCTGAACCGTAACGGTGAATTATGGATCGTCGTGGAATTCCAGCGCGTGAGTCCTGGGAAGGGAAGTTCGTTCGTGCGCACGCGGCTCAAAAATCTCAAGACCGGAAAGGTGAAGGAAGAAAATCTGAAGGCCTCTGAGAGCGTGGACTTTGAAAACGTCCTGTACAAAAAAATGCAGTACCTGTTTAACGACGGCAACCTGTATACGTTCATGGACAATGCTTCCTACGAGCAAGTCTCCATGGCCAAGGGTGAAATTGAAGACGCGGTGCCGTACCTCAAAGAAGGGCTGGACGTGACCATCGTCATGCACGAGGGCGTGGCGCTCACGGTGGACCTGCCGCAAAAAATCCAGTACACGGTTAGCTATACCGAGCCCGCCGTGAAAGGGGACACGGCCTCCGGGAATGTCTCCAAGGATGCAAAAATGGATAACGGCCTCATGGTCCGCGTGCCCGTGTTCATCAACGAAGGCGAAGAGATCGTCGTGAATACGGAGACAAGCGCGTACGTCGAGCGAGTGAGTAAGTAGAGGTTTAACAAAAAAAGAGAGCCGGCCGGTTCTCTTTTATGTTTTTTTTGTCAATCCTGCGTAGATAACGCGACTCATGGCTGCATGTTCTGCTGACAACCCTTTCGAGCAAGCTCGTAAGTAGGTTTTATGAGAACGTTTGCTCCAGTCGATCAGATTGTAGCCATTGTTTACAGCCAGGATGTCCAAGAAAAGACGGATCGTTCTTCCGTTTCCTTCTCGGAATGGATGCAGCGCGTTAAATTCGTTGTGGATCGTTGCAAGTTTGAGCGCTGCATGACGTCTGTCGTCAGTTTTGAGGAGGGCGTTCTTACGGAGGACACCCTTAAATGATTTCAGGGAGTTGTTGATAAATTTGATTGGCGCAAACAACACGTCATCTTTTGAAAGATCAACCGTACGAATTTTTCCAGCCCATGTGTAGAGAGTTTCGAGAAAAATTTATGGATTGAACATAAAAATGCAAGGTCGAATGTGACCAGGCGTTTTTCGGTGAGAGCAAGGAAGTGCGTATAGGCATCACTGAGAAGGATTGTCTCGATGTCCTCAAGCGTCTTTTGATTTTTTATGTGAAGCTTATTTTTCAAAACACCATCCTCGATGTCAGCCTGTCTGTCCGAGAGACTATAACGAGAAAGCCTTGCCATACTTTTTTAATAACTTGATGACCTTGGTATTTTTTTTTGCTCTATACCAACTCAGCCCCTCCATCTTTGAAGATCGAGTAACAGCCGTCTCACGGTCTTTCGTCGTCGTGGTCGCCGTCGATTTGTGCATAGAGTGTTTCCGTGACCTTATCTTAGATGATTTTTCTTAAAGAGAAAAGCACCTCAGAAGAGGTGCTGGCGCGTGGAACGGTTTAACAGAACCGTCGTGGGAGGAATGGACGGCGCGTGGGGAAGCGGTGGCGCCGGATGGGTGCGGGCGGGCGAGGAGGCGCACAGCGGCTGGCTCTATGTAGCTCTGCCGCCTTGTGGGCACAGACGCCCAGGTGGAACAGGATCGGCACGGGTGTCTCGTTTGCTTGGGGCGTGGCCCTGGCGGCCTCGATCCGTTCGAGCAATCGCCGCGCGGCTTCCTTGAGGCGGACGCCCAGCTCTAGGACGAGGTCAAACTTCTGAATGGCACCGTTTTTTGCATTCACGGAAGCGCCCAACAGGTTGTAGGGGCCGAAGTTGCGCAGGCGCGTCACGATCGTTTGGATCGCCTGAGCCACGCGCCTGCCGACACGGGCGAGATCCTCGCGGCGGTGAGAGGCGACGACTTCCAGGTAGACCCTGATGCCGCGGGCACGTTTGCTCAGCGCCGCAAGCGCGAAGTCCATGCGCTTGCGTTCATGCTTGCGCATGAGGGTCAGCTGAATCTCGAAGGCTGGGCGGCCGTGCTGCGGCGGGATCACGAAGTCGACCGCTTCCTTCACATCCTCCTCTCCCCAGGGAGCGGTTCGACGATGGGCGATGCCCAGTTCGTTGAGGCCATGACTGACAGCTTCCTCCAGGACCAAGCCAGCTTTGAAGTACGCCACGGAGACCCTCCGGAAACCACCATAGCGGTTCCTGCTTTTTGATGCAAGAAGAAAAAAACGGGCCCTAGCCCGCTTCTTCTTTGGCTTCTTCTTGGATGACTTCTCCTGGCGCTTCTTCCTGAGCGCCGTGAATGGCTTTGATGATGTCCGTACGGATTTGAGTCGTGAGAGCTGGGTTCCTTTTGAGTGTCGCTTTTGAAGCCTCTCGCCCCAAACCGAGTTTCTCTTCTGCGTAATAATAGTTGCTTCCGCTTTTTTGGATGACCCCGAAGGCCACACCCTGATCGATCAGGTCGCCTGAGACGGAGATACCTTCGTTGTACATGATGTCGAACTCGCAGGTGCGGAATGGCGGCGCGACTTTATTTTTGACGATTTTCGCCTTGGTGCGGTTGCCGATGATTTGCTCGCCTTGTTTGATCTGTGCGGCGCGGCGGATTTCGATGCGTACGGAGGCGTAGAACTTGAGCGCGTTGCCGCCGGGCGTCGTCTCAGGGTTGCCGAACACGACGCCGATCTTCATGCGGATTTGATTGATGAACACGACCGTGGTCTTGGACTTGCTCACGATCGCGGCAAGTTTGCGCAAGGCTTGGCTCATGAGGCGCGCCTGCAACCCCATGTGGGAGTCGCCCATATCGCCTTCGATTTCCGCCTTCGGAGTCAACGCCGCCACGGAGTCCACGACGATCACGTCCACCGCGTTGGAGCGCACGAGCGTCTCGACGATTTCCAGCGCCTGCTCTCCCGTGTCGGGCTGGGAGATGAACAGTTCGTCGATGTTCACGCCGATTTTTTGGGCGTACTCAGGATCGAGCGCGTGCTCGGCGTCCACGAAGGCCGCGAGGCCGCCGGTTTTTTGCACCTCTGCCACGATGTGCTGGGCGAGTGTGGTTTTTCCAGATGACTCTGGGCCGTAGATTTCGATGATGCGTCCGCGCGGGACGCCCATGACGCCTAGCGCCAGATCAAGCGAGAGGCATCCTGTGGAGACGGCGTCCACCTGCATGGTCTTGGCCTCGCCCAGGCGCATAATCGCCCCTTCGCCGAATCGCTGCTTAATTTGAGAAATGGCATCCAGCGCCGCTCGGGAGCGGGCATCTGTTTCGACCTCCTTAGTGATTTGTCTTGCCATAGTAAGGAATGATTGAGTTTCAAGTGGGATCAGCTTAACAGAGTGGGAGAGAGATTCAAGCCAGCTTTTTCCAGATGGTATACAGTTGTTTGTCAAATGTTACGAGTCCGACCTTCCAGTTCAGAGCATGATAAAGCAGAACCCAATCTGTGAGCGAGATTTTCGGTCGGTAGGCGTGGCGACTTGCCAGAGCAAATACTTGTCGCAGCGTGCACGCATCGACATCGCGGACGACAATGGACGGGTCTTGATAAGCGGAATCGATGAATGCTTTTGCGAGCTCGCCTCGCTGTTTGTAGAAAAGGAACGTGACCATCTCTTCAATCACGGGTGTGAGAAGGATGAGACTTTTTTGTTTCTCCTTGAGAGAATCTAGCGTTTGCTTTGCTCTTTCACACAACGCGTCCTTTGGATCGGTTACAGCAAGGAAGACGTTTGTATCAATCAGACAGAGCGTTTCTTTCAAGGCCATAGACGATGTCATCGATTTCATCGGTTATATTGCCCTTACCGATGGGTTGTTGATTTTTTTTTAGAACGTCCAGCCAGAGCCAAGGCTGTTGCCCGCTGCTTTTTTTTAGATCTTTTTTTTGTACTTCCCATGGTGTAAACACACCGATTGGTTTGCCGTGCTTCATAATCACGTAGCGTTTAGAGACCTTGCCTTGCACAATGGCGGCAAAGTTTCGCAGGAAGTCTCTGACAGAGACGGGTTCAGTGGAAGTCATAGAGAGAGGAGTGATGACTTACGCCCTTACGCTATCACGCTGTCAGACATTTGTCAAACAATTGTCTGACACTGAGCCTGTCGAAATGTGGATAAAAAACTCCAGCGCGAGGCTGGAGGCTTAGTTTGAGAAACTGATTGAGTCGTCTTGCTTCAGTACCACGCGCCGATACTCGGTGGCTGTGCGCGAGTGGCGTTTGGCACTCTCGATTACGATGACATTGAGCCCACGCTCCAGGGCAAGCTCGGTTTCAAACGATCCTGTTTGCGAGAGCAGCACGGTCTTGCCGTTGATGGTCACCTGCGCGCCGGCCTCTGCGTGGCCCGAGACGGTGACGTAGGCTTCCGAGGTGAGGAACCCGTCAGAGGGTTCGTAGACAAGGAGGTCCGGAGGGGAGACGATAGCGCGCACTTGGGAGCCGATGTAGGAGACGACGCTTATGGCGATCAAGGCGACCAGGAAGATTTTCACATAGCGGCTCGCGACCAGGAACTGCCACGCCCGGGCGCGCTGTCTGGGCAGGCGCGCGTGTTTCATGAAGTCGCACGTCCCGCATTCGCTTTCGAACTGTTCTAAGAAGTACCCCACGTCCCCGCCCAGCGCCCGCACGTATGTTTTCAAGTAGTTGCGCGCGTATACCGGATCCGGCAGGCGTCCGAACTCGCCGCTCTCCAGAGCCGCGAGGAACGACTTGCGGATTTTCGTTTGTGCAGAAAGCTCCGACAACGTGAGGTTGGCGGAGCGTCGGATCGCCTTCAGCTTGGCGCCCAAGGTTTCTTGATAGTCGAACTTGCGAATCACGAAGGCCATAGCGCTTCCATCTTAAGCCGCTTCCTCTTCTTCATCAACCTCTTCTTCTCCCTTGGCGGCCTGCACCCAGTTTTCGTCCACGGCTTCTTCCCAGTCCGTGGGCTTAATGGACGCTTCGTCGGACGAGGCCGATGCGTCCGAGGAGTCGTATGAACCACGGGAGGCCTCCTCCAGATCATCTTGCGCGGTGGGCATGGCCTCTTTTACATGGCCCCTTGGCGGCCACTCGTCCACCAAAATCTCTCGAGGCTTGGCGCCGGAGCCTGGTCCGATCACGCCGGCTTGTTCCATGAGGTCCATGACCCGCGCGGCGCGGGCGTACCCCAGGCGCAGGCGGCGTTGCAGGAACGAGGTCGAGGCTTTGCCGGACTCCAACACCACCTGGATCGCCTCCTCAAGCACAGGATCGGAGTCGCCGTCGTCATCAAACACCGTGCCGGCTTTGGTGATCTCGGTTACGGCCATGTTGTAGTCAGGCTCGCCCTTGCGGCGCAGGAACGAGACGACGCGTTCGATTTCGTCCGTGGAAACGAACGCACCTTGCAGGCGTTTGGGCTTGGCGATTTCCGCACAAGTGAACAGCATGTCACCGCGCCCAAGAAGCTTTTCGGCGCCCGACTGGTCCAGGATGGTGCGCGAGTCGGTCTGCGAGGCGACGGCAAAGGCGATGCGTCCGGGGATGTTGGCTTTGATGAGACCGGTGATGACGTCCACGCTGGGGCGCTGGGTAGCGAGCACCAGGTGGATGCCCACGGCGCGCGCCATCTGCGCGATGCGCACGATCGTCGCTTCTACTTCGCGGCCGCTGGCGCTCATGAGGTCGGCCAGCTCATCGATCACCACGACGATTTTGGGCATGCGCTCCTGCGCCCGCGCGTTGTAGCCGGTAATGTCGCGCGCGCCGAACTTGGAGAGGATATCCAAACGTCGTTCCATCTCCCGCACGGTCCACTTGAGCGCGTTCACCGTGTCGTCCACGTTGGTGATCGGCGGCACAAGCAGGTGCGGTATGCCGTTGTAGATGGTGAGTTCCACGCGCTTGGGGTCCACCAAGATGAGTTTCAAGTCGTCGGGGCCGTTTTGGAAAAGCCATGAGAGGATCATCGTGTTCAGGCATACGCTCTTTCCCGAACCGGTCGCGCCGGCCACAAGCAGGTGCGGCATTTTTTCAAGTGCAACGGTCAGCGTGTCGCCTGAGACGTCTTTTCCAAGAGGAACCGACAGCATCGAGCTGCGCGCCTTGAATCCCGGGCTCTCCATGACGTCCCGCAAGGTGACGGTCGCGACTTTCGTGTTGGGCACCTCGATCCCCACCAACGACTGGCCGGGGATGGGCGCCTCCATGCGCAGCGGGTGGGCGGCAAGGGCGAGCGCCAGATCGTTTTGCAAGCTCACGATGCGCGCGAGCTTGATCCCCTGGGAGGGGCGCAGCGTGTACTGGGTCACGGCAGGCCCCACGGAGGTCTTGCCCATCTCTACGTCAATACCAAACTCGCGAAAGGTTTTTTCGATGATCTCTTTGTGGCGCTCGATGTCGCCGGACTGCGCCTTGGATTGAGAGCGCTCGAGCAGGCTCAAGGGGATCGCGATCTCGCGGTGCTGTTTAGACGTGAGTGCGACCTCCGCGCGTTTTTTGTGGACGACCTCGGTGGCGTGAAACGGCTCGGCCGTCTCTTCTTCTTCCTCCTCCGGCTCCTCAAACAAATCCTCCCCTTCCTCCTCCTCTGCGCCATTTGCGCCCTCTGCGCCCTTTGTGTCCCCCACGCTCTCCCCGTGCATCCTCTCTCCGAGCCAGCCGGTCAGATGCGCGTGCAATCCCAAGACGCCGCGCAAGGATGTGTTGAAGATGAGCAGAACCGACGTGAGCAAGAGGGCCGCCGTGCTCACCACCGCGCCCCAGTAGCCGACGAAGTTGGGAAGCAGGATCGCGAGGAACTGTCCGATGACGCCTCCGGCCAGTGTGAGGTCGTTTGTGAAAGGTTGCGCGCGTTCGACGAGGAAGAGGTTTAAGAGGGCATTGAAGGAGAGAAAGAAAAACAGGAGGCCCAGGTAATTCCAAGCAGAAAGCGTCCCACGTTCAGGATAGGCAAGGGAGGCGCCCATGAGGATAAGGACGATCGGGACCAGGTAGCGGTCAATGCCAAAAAAGGCTGCCAGGAGCTCATGGATCCACAGCCCGAGGTTTCCGGCGATCTGGAAGAAAGACAAAAAGATGAGAGCCGCGGCGGCGAGCAGGAGAACGACCCATATCCCGCGCTTGGTTTCAGGGTTGATGCCAAGACCCAAGGGGTCGTCTCCCGTCTTGTGTGTCACCCGTTTTTTTCGTCGAGCCATAATGAAGACATTTTATCACATCCTGTGCAGAGGCTGTTTCATTGTTTGACATCTGTCTGCTCCTCGTCTATATTCAGGCATCCGTTCCAGACTCTCTGGGCGGGCGCCCTTTCCATCAACAAAAGGGACTTCCATGGACTTCTTGGCTTGGTACAACCTCATCTTTCTGATCCCTCTGGCTACCGGCGTGCTCTTGATCTTCGGCAGCATGGCGGGGATCGGTTCCGATGCGGACACAGACGCGGACGCTGACCACGACGTCAACAACGGAGGCATCGGCCACGAAGTTGGCCACGATCATAACGACGAGAGCCGTCCCTTCCTCTCCGTGCTTTCCGCGCTGGGAGTGGGGAAGGTTCCGTTGTCGATCGTGCTCATGATCCTGTTCCTGCTCTTCGGCGGGATCGGCATGATGGCGAACTTCCTCATGGCCGGGTTCATCGCCGTGTTCGAGCCCTTTGCCTTTGTCTCCGTCGCGGCTGGCTTCTTCGGGGCGATCTTCCTTTCAGGACCGCTTGCGCGCCTCCTGAACCGATACATGCCTTCTACCGAAACCTACGGCGACACCAAGGGACAGATGGTGGGCAAGACAGGCACCCTCGAGCTCGCCGCAGATGAAGAGCGCGGCTGGGCCCAGGTCAGAGATTCCAGCGGCTCGATCCGTCAGATCAAGTGCCGGACGGGCGGTGGAACCCTTGCGAAGGGAACCGAAATCGTCGTGGTCCGCTATGACTCGCGCACCGATCTCTACACGGTCGCGAAAAATGAACTGTGATGATCAGCCTCTCACGCTCATCCCGAGCGTGAGAACCTCAACCGTCAGCGTGGAGTATTCGTCATGAGTATCTTCGGCCCTATCCTCATCTTGGGAATCTTGCTTCTGGCAGGTCCCATCGTCGCGGCAGGTGTCGGCATCGAACTGGGAGGCATGGCGAGCGCCGTGCTCCTGGGCTTCGGTGTCGTGCTCGTGCTCATCGCCGGCATCGCGCTGGTGATCAGCAATCTGTACAACCGTACCTCTCCGGACGAGGCGTTCGTCCGCTCCGGCATGGGCGGCGTGCGCGCCATCATCGACGGTGGCGCCATCGTCGTGGGCGTCATCCACGAGAAGGTCACCGTCTCCCTGCGCACGATCCGCCTGGTGGTTGAACGTCGCGGGACGGACGCCCTGCTCACCCATGACAAGTTGCGCGCCGACATCAAGGCCGAGTTCTTCATCCGAGTCCAGGCCGAGCCCGATGCCGTCATCAACGCGGCGCGCTCCTTCGGGGATCGCATGCGTGATCCCGGTCAGGTCGCCGAGGTCGTCGAGGACAAGCTCATCTCCGCCCTGCGCACCGTGGCGGCGACGATGAGCCTGGAGGACCTCAACTCCCGGCGCGACGAGTTCCTGTCGAGGGTCAAGGATATCGTGGAGGCCGAGCTCAAGCCCAACGGGCTCACGCTCGAGTCCACGACCATCAGCTACCTGGACCAGACCGACACGCGCCAGCTTCGCACCGACAACGTCTTCGACGCCCAGGGTCTGCGCACGATCGCCGAGATCACGCAGGCGAACCTGACGCAGAAGAACGAGTTCGACCGCAAGGGCGAGGAGTCTCGTCGCGCTCGGGACGTTGAGAACAAGAAGAAGATGCTCGAGCTCGCCCAGCAGGAGGCCGTGGCCGAAGCCACGCAGGGTGCGGACATCGCCGCCAAGCGCGCCGAGGAAGCTCGTCGCGCCGAGCAGGCCGGAATCGACAAGGCCAAGGCCATCAAGGTCGCCTCCGAGCAGGCTCAGCAGGCCGAGGAGGTCGCTGCACAGGAACGCCTCAAGGCCGTCGAGGTCGCCACTCAGCAGGCCCAGCAGGCTCGCGAGGTCGCCGAGCAGGCGCGTCTGGAAGGCGTCGCCGCCGCCCAGGCCAAGGCCGCCAAGGCCGAGACCGCGCGCCAGGAGGCGGAAGCCGATGCGGAGGCCGCTCGCCAGAAGGTGGAGACGGTCAAGGTCGAACAGGCGGCGCAGCGCGAGAAGTCCAAGCGCGTCATCAACGCCGAGGCCCAGGGTCAGGAGGACTACGTCAAGGCTTCGAAGGAAGCCGACGCGAAGGCCTACGAGCTCACCGCCACGGCCGACGCCAAGAAGAAGGCCGCCGAGGCCGATGCCACCGCGATCACCAAGCGGGCCGAGGCCGAGAAGGCCGCCGCGGTCGCCGCGGCCGAAGGCAAGAAGGCCGGTGAGATGATCCCCGTCGAGGTCGAGAAGGCCAAGGTCGAGGTCGCGGCCAAGCAGGTCGAGGTCGACAAGAAGCGCGTCGCCGAGGTCGTCAAGCCCGAGTTGGAGGCCCGCGAGGAGCACGGCCGGGTCGCCCAGGAGTTCGAGCTCGGAAAGCTCCGCATCCAGGCGGACGTCGAGATCAGCAAGGCCACGGCCGAAGCGCTGGGAGAGGCGCTGGAGAGCGCCAACATGACGCTCTACGGCACGCCCGAGGACGCCGCCGCGATGGTTCGGAACCTCGCGACCGGCATGGGCCTTGGGCAGTACGCCCGTGGCGCCATGCAGACGCTCCCCCCGGAGCTGATTGCCGCCGCTGTGGAAAGTGGCAAGACGGGCCTCGCGCTGTTGGACGCCATCGCCCAGCGGCTGGGCATGAAGATGCCCGAGATCCCCGCCACTCCGGCCCCGGCCCCGGCTCCCGAGCTCGCCGCCCAGGACAGCCAGGTCAACGAGATCTAGTCGACACAACGTCGATCAGGTCAACCCCCGTGGAGCACTCACGGGGTTTTTGTTTCTCTGGGGCCAGGTTGACAAGAATGCGGATTCCTGTTACTTTTCGCTGTTTCCAAAGCGGGATAGGAGAGGCCCGCTGGGAGACGTATAATGGAATTGGAGGTCACCCATGTTCGATCAAGACACGACTCTCGGTGAGCTCGTTCAACACTTCTACGAGGAGTTCCTCGTGCTCTACGGCGATGAGGAGCTGGCGTCGGTTGCCACGGCGGCGGTCATCAATGACCTGCTCGCCGAGGGCGAGGAGAACCAAAGGAAAGAAGCGCTCGGTCAGTTCGCCAGGAACAACTGAGCCATACCCAGCACAAGAGGAGAGGAATCCATGGGAGATACCATCATGCCAGCGCGTACCAAGTGCGTTCGCTGTCAAAGAGAGTTTCCCGTCAAGGCCGTCATGAGCCTGGAGGACGAAAGTGACATCCCGTTGCTCGTCGTTCTCACGGAGGTCTCGAGCATCGAGGAGGCGATCGCGCTCGCCACCTGCCAGGTGTGCCTGAAGCGTCAGGGCCCCACCGATCGCGGGCTTTACGATCTGCTCCTGTCTCTGGGAGCGGTCGATTCCGTCAGCGCTCACAGCGCGCGCGGAAGTTCCATTCCAAAAGTGGACCTTGCGGCGCTCGCGCGTTTGCAGACGCGTGCGGTGAAGCCCGTCGTGCCTCTGCTCGCCGGGGTTCGCATCCAGATGCCCTGGCGCGAGGAGCACCTCCCGCCGCGCGGCACCTTCCGTCCGCCGCCCAGGCGTCCCGAGAGGATCGATGACGAGCCGCGCATTCCCAAGGCTCTGCAGCCGCAGGAAAAGCGTGAGAGCGAACCGAAGGTCGAACCCCTCAAGGGGGGACTCGATGCGCGGTCGCTCGCGGCGCTCCAGGCGGCTCGGCCCGCCGCGCGTGCGCGCGACCAGGCCAAGCAGCTCCGTTTGTTCAGCAAGCTGGGCGCGTGCATGAAGGTCCTGAAGAGCCAGCTTCGTGAGATTCGGACGCAGGCGGCTGAGCGTGATGTGAGCACCTGGCTTACCGCGTTTGATGCCAAGCTGGCTGAGGCGGTTATCTGTGATCCCAAGCATCGGGATCGTGGCGCCTTGCTCGCGCTCCTGGCCACCTCACAGGGTGAGCTGGAAACGCTGGGCCAGCAGTTCTGGCTGACGCACAGCGCCGCCGTGCCCACGCAGGGAGGCGGAGGCTCAGGCCCCGGACGCGCCAAGGGCGATGCTCCCAAGAGCGCTCGCGTACGGGCGCCCATGGAGGAAGGGCAGGACAACCCGTTTGAGGGCGGCGTCCGTCCCAGGCGCTTCCACGGGAAGGGCGAGAGTCCTCCCGCGCCCATGCGGCTCGTGACCGTGGTACGCACCGCGGTTCCCAAGACCAACAAGCCGCTTCAGGACCTCAACCCCGCGTCCGTTCCCAAGGTCGTCTACCCGCAGGGGCAGTGCTATGGGCGCGACTACGAGGTTCGAGGAAGCCAACGGGTCGCTCCGGTGATCGGAGAAACCCACGACTGGGCATGGACTCAGATCCGGCTTGCCACTTGGGCATGTAACCATGAGCGCGCCGCGCTCGTGTGCAACGGCAAGAGCCTGGACCTGACCCTGGTGATGGGTGCCTTCCTTGAGGAGGCGTTGGACGCACTGTCTCTCAAGGCGCAGGACACGCTTGTCGTGCCACGCGCAGAGCTCGCTCCCGAAGACCGTCCAGAGGTCTGACACGCGCGGATCCAGACTTGGGTCCGTTTTTTATACGAAGACAGGAATCTTGATTATTTGCGACAAGCGGACTATCATCGTTCGTGTTACACGCCTCTTCTTTCTGAGGCTGCGAAGTGAGGTACGGTCATTGTCAGATCTAAACCGCGAGCATTGGTCGTTCGCTGAAAGGCTGAGCGGCCAAAAATCTCTCTCCTCATGCTCAAACGTTCTGATCAGGCACGCTTATATCGTGGCCTCGACCTCGCAGCCTCTGGTAGAAGAGGTTTTTTCATTGGTGACGGCTGTGGATAAAAAGGAGAAAACAGGAGCGGCTTTGATCCACGGCCCAAGACTTTTGACTGAATCTAGCAGAGATTATTGAATCCTTGACAATCCACGCTTGTTCCACTTTTGGCGTCTTGACGCTCATAAACCCGCGTGCTACTATCTGCCTGCATTCATTTCAGGCTTCGCTCAACCTAGCGAAGCTTGACACGTCGATCACGATCGTCGTGTCTTGGCAGGAACTTAGACCTCGTATACGGCTGTACGGTCAACCGGGTTTAAGACACTTAAAGAGAATCTTCTGACGCTTTCGGCACGCCGCAGCGATCGGAACTAACGATCTATTCTCTGATGGTGCTTAACCTATCAACCACCCATAACTAAGAGGCACTCATGTCGAGTGTGCTTTTTTGTTTTTTATGCCTACGTACCGCCGAACACCTGTCCAAACCCGCGAACGCAAGACGTTCGGGAACGCTGTCCATGATGCCATGGATGTGCCCGACCTGATCGAAGTTCAGCGTCGTTCGTATCGCTGGTTTTATGACGAGGGAATTAAAGAGCTCTTTCAGGAGATCACGCCCATCACGGATTTTATCGGGCGCGACCTTGAGCTGTACTTCGACGACTACTATTTGGACGAACCCAAGTTCGACGAGAAAACGTCTCGCATGAAGAACGTCACCTTTGAAGCGCCCTTGCGTGTGAAGACGCGGCTGGTCAACTTGCGCACGAAGGACGTGAAGGAGCAGGAGATTTATTTGGGCGACCTTCCGCTCATGACGCCGCGCGGCACCTTCGTGATCAACGGCGTCGAGCGCGTGGTCGTCTCCCAGCTCGTGCGTTCCGCCGGCGCGTTTTTTACGGCCGAGGTGTACCGTGGGCGCCGCTACTACGGAGCCAAGATTATTCCCAACCGCGGCGCGTGGCTGGAGTTTGAGACCGATGCCAAGAATGTCATCTGGGTGAAGATCGACCGCAAGCGCAAGGTGGCCGTGACCGCGCTTCTGCGTGCGTTCGGCGTGGCCGACGACGCGGCGATCATTGATCTGTTCCGCGACATAGACGTGCACCCGACCAACCACTACATCGAGGCAACCTT
This sequence comes from Candidatus Uhrbacteria bacterium, assembly GCA_016205975.1. GTDB lineage: Bacteria > Patescibacteriota > Patescibacteriia > UBA9934 > GWF2-40-263 > JACRJW01. The sequence continues at coordinate 97,690 of JACQSK010000021.1, forward strand.
GAACAAAGACATTTCCAAAAACGAAGACGAGGGACTCATCGAAGTCTACAAGCGCATCCGTCCGGGCGACCGTGCCACGGCTGACAACGCCAAGAGTCTCATCCACTCGATGTTCTTCAACTTCGATCGCTACGACCTGGGTAAGGTCGGCCGTTACAAGTTCAACTTGCGTTTCAACCAGGACACCTCAAGCGAGATCGTCACCCGGGAAGAAAACCGCATCATCAAGGCGGAGGACTTGGTCAAGATCATCCGCGAGGTCATCCGACTCAACATCAACCAGGAAGAGCCCGATGACGTGGACCACTTGGGCAATCGCCGCGTGCGCGCGGTGGGCGAGCTCATCCAGGGCCGCTTCCGCGTGGGGTTGGCTCGCATGGAGCGCATCGTGCGCGACCGTATGTCCACGCGCGACATCGAAACGCTTACGCCCGGCCGTCTCATCAACGCCCGTCCGGTCATCGGTGCGGTGCGCGAGTTTTTCATGTCCTCCCAGCTCTCGCAATTCATGGATCAGACGAATCCGCTCGCCGAGCTCGAGCATAAACGTCGGCTCTCGGCCATGGGCCCGGGCGGACTCTCTCGCGAGCGTGCCGGGTTTGAAGTGCGCGACGTACACCCGACCCACTACGGCCGCATCTGTCCCATCGCGACTCCTGAGGGACCCAACATTGGACTCATCGGCCATTTGGCCTCTTACGCCATCATCAACGACTACGGCTTCATCGAGACGCCGTACCGAAAAGTCGTGAAGGAAGAAAAAGGCGGCAAGGTTCGCACGCGCGTGACTGATGAGGTGGAATACATCAACGCGTTCAAAGAAGAGCGTTCCGTCACCGTGCCTTCCACGGTGCGCGTGGATGCGGACGGCTATTTCGTCGAGGAGTTTGTGGGTGCGCGTCGGTTCGGCGAGCCGAAAATCGTCCCGCAATCAGAAGTGGACTACATGGACGTTTCCAGCAAACAGATTGTCTCGATTGGTACAGCGCTCATTCCGTTTTTGGAGCATGACGATGCGACGCGCGCGCTCATGGGAACCAACATGCAGCGCCAGGCCGTGCCCACCATCAAACCCGACGCGCCGATTATCGGCACGGGCGCGGAGAAGCGCTCCGCGCGCGACTCCGGTCACGTGGTGGTGGCTGAAGAAGCCGGCGAGGTCACGCGCGTGGAAGGTGACAAGGTTGAAATTACAGACAAGAACAAGAACGTCCATCCCTACGAGCTTAAGAAGTTTTTGCGGTCGAACAATTCGACCTCCATCAACCAGCGGCCGGTCGTGCAAAAGGGCGCGAAGATCGTGAAGGGCGATGTGATCGCGGATTCCTCCGCCGTGGACCAGGGCGAGCTTGCGCTGGGGCAGAACTGCTTGGTTGCGTTCATGGCATGGGACGGTTACAACTTTGACGACGCCGTGATTTTCTCCGAGCGCCTGGTGCACGACGACCGATTCACCTCCGTGCACATCGAGCACTACACGCTGGACGTGCGCGACACCAAGCTCGGCCCCGAGGTCGTCACCTCCGACATCCCCAACGTCTCAGAAGAAAAACTCCTGCACCTGGACGCTGAGGGCGTGATTCGCGTGGGCGCCGAGGTGAAGTCCGGCGATATCCTCGTGGGCAAGATTACGCCTAAGGGCGAGACGGAGCTTTCCGCGGAAGAAAAATTGCTGCGCGCGATTTTCGGCGAGAAGGCGCGCGACGTGCGCGACTCTTCGATGTATCTGGAGCACGGCGAGCACGGGAAGGTCGTGGCCGTGACCGTGTTCTCGCGCGAGGAAGGCGACAAGCTTTCCCCTGGCGTCATCACGTCCATCCAGGTGACCATTGCCGACCTGCGCAAAATCCAGGTGGGAGACAAAGTCGCCGGCCGCCACGGCAACAAGGGCGTCATCAGCAAAGTCGTTCCGGTCGCGGACATGCCATTTTTGGAAGACGGTACGCCCACCGACATCGTTCTGACGCCGCTCGGCATTGTCTCTCGTATGAACTTGGGACAGATTTTGGAAGTGCACTTGGGACTGGCGGCAAACGCGCTGGGATACAACGTAACCACACCGGTATTAAACGGCGTGCCGGAAGCGGACATCCACGCCGAGCTCGCGCGCGCCGGACTCCCCGCGTCGGGACAAGCTACGCTCTACGACGGTCGTACCGGCGACGCCTTCGAGAACAAAATTACCGTGGGCTACATGTACATCCTCAAGCTCTCCCACATGGTGGAAGACAAGATGCACCAGCGTTCGATCGGCCCCTACTCGCTCATCACCCAGCAGCCGTTGGGAGGCAAAGCTCAGTTCGGCGGACAGCGTTTCGGGGAAATGGAAGTCTGGGCGCTGGAGGCCTACGGCGCGGCGCACACCTTGCAGGAGATTCTCACGATCAAATCCGACGACATCGACGGCCGCTCGAAGGCCTATGAGGCCATCATCAAAGGCGAGCGCATCCGCAAGGTCAACATTCCAGAATCGTTCAACGTGCTGGTGCGCGAGCTCAAAGGCCTGTGTATGGACGTCGAGCTTCTGAAGGAAGGGGAGAAAGTCGAGCTCCCAGGGGAAAAGAAAACGAAAGTCACAAAGTAGGATATGTTCAAAAAACAAGACACGCTCAAGTCCACCGACTTCGACTCCATCCGCTTGCGGCTGGCTTCCCCCCAGGTGATCCGTTCCTGGTCCTTCGGCGAGGTGAGCAAACCCGAGACGATCAACTACCGCACGCAGAAGCCTGAGAAGCAAGGTTTGTTTGCCGAGGAAATTTTCGGGCCCAGCAAGGATTGGGAATGCTACTGCGGCAAGTACAAAAAAATCCGCTACAAGGGTATCGTCTGCGACAAGTGCGGCGTGGAGGTGACCCACTCGGTCGTGCGCCGCGAGCGCATGGCGCACATCGAGTTGTCGGCGCCCATCACGCACATTTGGTTTTTGCGCGGCGTCCCCTCCAAGATCGGCACCATTCTTGACCTCTCCATCCAGAACCTGGAGAAGGTGATTTACTTTGCGAGTTTCCTCGTGACGGACGTGAATGAGCAAGCCAAAGAGGCGACCATCGAACAGGTGAAGACCGAGCGCAAGAGCAAACAAAAAATGATCGAAGGCGAGTTCGCGCGCGACACGGGGCGGCTGGCGCAGAAGTACGCAGACGACAAGACCGCGATCAACAAAGAGACCAAGCGCCTGGAAGCCATCCGCGATACCAAGATGGCAGAGCTGGAAGAGGACTTTGAGATCGTCATGGATGATTTGAAGAGCATGAAAGTCATGTCGATCATCTCCGAGCAGACGTATCACGAGTGGTCCTTGAAATACGGACACGTGTTTGAAGCCAACATCGGCGCGGAAGCGGTTAAGGAAATGTTGAAGCGCATCAATGTCACAGAGACGATGAAGGCTCTGGAGGAAGAGCTGAAGAACGCGACCAAGACCAAACGCAACCGCCTGCTGCGCCGCGTGAAGCTCCTCAAGGCCTTCTCCATCAACAACATCCAGCCTTCCTGGATGGTTCTGGAGGCGCTCCCGGTCATCCCACCGGACCTGCGTCCGATGGTGCCTCTGGACGGCGGACGCTTTGCGACTTCGGACTTGAACGATCTTTACCGCCGCGTTATCAATCGCAACAACCGTCTGAAGCGTTTGTTTGAACTGAACGCGCCGGAGGTTATCTCGCGCAATGAAAAGCGTATGCTGCAGGAGGCCGTGGACTCCCTCATCGACAACAGCGCGCGTCACAGCAAAACCGTGATCGCCGCCACCGGAAAGAAGCGCCAGCTCAAGTCCCTCGCCGACCAGCTCAAGGGCAAGCAGGGCCGCTTCCGCCAGAACCTGCTGGGGAAGCGCATCGACTACTCCGGCCGCTCCGTGATCGTGGTGGGCCCGCATCTGCATTTGGATCAGTGCGGCATCCCCAAGAAGATGGCGCTTGAGCTGTTCAAACCGTTTGTCATCTCCAAGCTGATTGAGCGCGAGTACGTGCATAACATCCGCAGCGCCAACCGCTTCATCGAGAGCGACCGCCCAGAGACCTGGGACATTTTGGAAGAGGTCACGCAGGACGCCTTCGTGCTGTTGAACCGCGCGCCCACGCTTCACCGTCTGGGCATCCAGGCGTTCCGCCCCACGCTCATCGAGGGCAAGGCCATCCAGGTACATCCTCTGGTGTGCGACGCCTACAACGCCGACTTCGACGGAGACCAGATGGCCGTGCACGTGCCGTTGACCGAGGAGGCTCGAGCCGAGGCGCGTGAGCTCATGCTCTCCACCAAGAACTTGCTCAAGCCTTCCTTCGGCGGCCCGGTCGCCACGCCAGGAAAAGATATCGCCTGGGGCATTTTCTATCTGACCATGGAACCCACGCCGGCCCCCGAGTCCCGTGAAGGGCTGCCGACGTTCGGCAGCGAGACGGACGCGCTCTATGCCGTCCAGGTGGAAGCACTTTCCTTGCGCGACTGGATTGCCGTGCGCATGGACGAGGGCGACATCACCGTGACCACGCCAGGACGTCTGCTCGTGAACGCGCAGTTTCCGAAAGAAGTGCCGTTCATGAACCAGACCATGGGCAAGAAGGAGCTCTCGGGAATCGTGAAATATTATTTGGAGTTGAACGGTTCGGAAAAGACCGCGATCTTTTTGGATCGCCTGAAAGAAATCGGATTTAAGTATTCCACACGCGCCGGGTATTCCTGGGGCATGGCCAATCTTCCTGAGATCCCCGGCAAGCCCGCGCTCATCGAAGAGGGCGACACGCGCGTGCGCGAGATCGACGACTACTTCGCCCAAGGGCTCCTGACCGGCACGGAGCGCCACACCTCCATCATCAAAGTTTGGAACGAGATCAAAGACCGCATTGCCGCGGAGGCCAAGAAGGCGCTCCCCAAAGACAACCCTGCCTACACGATGATCGAGTCTGGCGCGCGCGGCTCTTGGGGACAGATGACCCAGATGGTCGGTATGAAAGGACTGGTGGCGAACCCGGCCGGCGACATCATCGAGCTGCCCGTGAAGTCCAGCTTTAAGGAAGGCTATGACGTGCTGGAGTTCTTCATCTCAAGCCACGGCGTGCGCAAAGGGTTGACCGACACCGCGCTGCGTACCGCCAACGCCGGCTACCTCACGCGTCGCTTGGTGGACGTGGCGCAGGACGTGATCGTGCGGCAGGAAGACTGCGGCGACGACAAGGGCGTGGTCTTGACCCAAAAAGAATCGGAAGAGATCGGCGAGCCGCTCATCATCCGCATCCTGGGCCGTTACGCGCTCTCAGACATCAAGAAACCAGGCGGGCGCAAAGTGCTGGTGAAGGCCGGGGAGATCATCACGGAAAATCACATCCGTGAAATCGAGGCAGCCAAAGGCGACCTCTCCGAGGTGCATGTGCGTTCTGTCATGACCTGCCGCTTGCGTCGAGGGGTGTGCCAGAAGTGCTATGGCTATGACCTGGCGTACAACAAGCTTGCGAAGATGGGAACCTCAGTGGGCATCATGGCCGCGCAGTCCATCGGCGAACCTGGCACGCAGCTCACCATGCGTACGTTCCACACGGGAGGCGTCGCGGGCAAGGACATCACTCAAGGTCTGCCGCGCGTGGAAGAATTGTTTGAGAGCCGCAATCCAAAACAGAAAGCCATCATGAGCGAGGTGTCGGGGAAAGCCGAAGTGGACACCTCCGCGCGCGAAGTCGTCCAGGCAGGAACCGGCAAGCAGATTTACGACACGCGTCCGGGACAGAAGACCGTGAAGATCACCTATGAGGGCGTGGACGAGGAGCTCATCCCGTACGGGAAAACAGGCGAGCTCATGGTGGGTGACGGCGACAAGGTGAAAGAAGGCCAGGTGCTCGCCAGAAAAGGCAACGGCAAAGAGATCGTCGCCCCGGGTGCGGGCGTTGTGGCGTTGAAGAAGACCGGCGTAGTGACGCTCATCCGCGAGATGACCAAGGTACGAGAGTATCTGATCCCGCCGGGCTACACGCTCTACGTCAAAACCGGAGATGAGGTCGTTGCGGGGGACGCGCTCACCGACGGCAACCTCGACCTGCAAGTCCTGTTCAAGTTCAAAGGCCAGGACGCGGTGCAGAAGTATCTCTCCAAGGAAATCCAATTCATCTACTCGAGCCAAGGACAGAAGCTCAACAACAAGCACATCGAGATCATCATCCGTCAAATGTTCTCCCGCGTGCGCGTGACCGATCCAGGCGACACAGACTTGCTGCCCGGCGAAATCATCGAGAAGGCGACGTTTGAAGATGCTAACGATCGGATCGCCAAAGGCGGGAAGAAGGCGCACGCCAAGCAGCTCCTGCTGGGCATCACCAAAATTTCCCTCTCGACCGACTCGTGGCTCTCGAGCGCGTCCTTCCAAGAGACGGCGCGCGTGCTCATCAACGCCGCGGTCACAGGAAAGGTCGACCGTCTTGAGGGGCTGAAAGAGAACGTCATCATCGGCCGTCTCATTCCGGCCGGCACCGGGTTTGAGGATATGGAGCACGAGCTCATCGGCGACTTCGACTTCGTGCGCCCTGCGCGCGAGACTCCCCGCGAAGTCGCAGGCGAAATCGAAAAAGCGTTTGCCGAGAACAAGGTCGTGACCGAGCAGGTGAAGGAAGCGATGATCGAAGAATAAGATTGCAAAAAAACGCGCCGTCCCTGTGGGCGGTGCGTTTTGGTTTGTCGGTTTCCTTGACACCTGTGCCGTTCCAGGTATGCTTGTTTTCGTTCTCTGGAGTCTGCATGGACAAGCGACCTGACGTCTCCCGCACCCAGCGTGCGTTTCTCGCAGCCGCGCTTCGGGCAGGGACTCTGCTCGGTCTGGGGCCAAGCGTTCCCATGACGATTGCGACGACCTTGTGCGAGTTCTATTTCTCGGCCGCGCCGCTGCCCGTGCTGCGTGGTTTGCGGCACATGGGGTACGTGGACTTCGACGGCATGGACGGGAACGGACGGCTGAGGATCCGTCGGCTTCCGCGCGAGTCAGAAGTCCTCCCAAACAGCGAGGAGCCGTTGCCTCTGCCGCGCGGGGACTCGATCGAACATCTGGTCGCCGCCTACCATGCGCGCCGGAAGACAAGCGAGCAGGACTTGGGGCGCGAACAGAACGAGGCAGAGGACACCGAGCCCCCGGGCGCGTCGCCTGAGCCGGTGAAGAAGCCCGACGCGCGGCGCAAACCGGACACGCGCAGGAATCACATGGCGAAAAAGCCGGCAGCGCAAAAGCCGACGGCGCACATTCGGCTGGACGCTCAAGCGCACACGCTCGCCTATCTGGCCAATCATCTGAGACTTCAGGAAATCGTGGGCGGCGTGTTGAACGGGAGGCTCTCGATCGCCTTCACCAAGGCACACTGGCCCGAGTCCCGGTACACGCACAACCATCGCCAGACGCTCAAAGAGCGCGGACTGATCGAGCTCGTTCCCGGCTCAGGGTGGCGCCTGACACCGCACGGAGAAGAGCGGTGCGCCGGAGTATCTCCCACGCTCGGTCACGCGCAGATCAATCGGCTCTTGCACACCGCCGGCATTCTCCTGCGCCACAGCGCTTGACGGAAAGCGCTTGAGGGACTACGGTTTTCCTGCGCGCGGAGGATTGCATGGAAATAACGCGTTATGCCCTCGTGAACTTCAGCATGGGCCGTGCCCTCGTGGTGGAAAGCGACGGCTCATGGTGGACGCTCGAGACCGAGCTGGATGCCGTGAACGGTCCCGTCCGGGCCGAACAGGGATTGCATCTGGGCATGTGGTTGCAGCCCGCGGAGTGCCAGACCTTGGATCCTGGAGTGCCGCCCTATGAGGATATCAAGGCGCGGATGCTGCTTGAGAGCCGACTGGTAAGAGCCGTGCTCTGCTGGTGCCTGGCGCTCGATCCCAAACAAGACGAGCACGAGCGCAGGGAAGCCGCGGCTCTCCTCAACGAGCGTCTCGCCGACGACGAAGTGTATGCGCGTTTTCGCGACTTCATCCTCGTTTCGTCCTTTCCGCCGGACGCATCTGCCCACGACGCGCCGTTCACCGGCCGCGCGGCCGTGATCCTCGAGCTCGTCTTGAAGAAGCTCGGCCTCAAGTCAGTACCGTCGACCCCGTAGGCTAGGGGTCTTTTCTTTTTTCCGACGACGTGCTAGTCTCTTGCCCTGGAGGTGCTATGGCCGAGGAAACGATCCGCATCGGGTACATCCGCTTGCCGGACGGAACCGCGCAGCCCGTGTGTGAGCCGCCGGTCGATCCTTTTCTTCTGGAGCTGTGGAACAACGCGGGCAGGGCGATCATCACGGGAGACCACTACCTCGCGATCGTGAGCCTGGAGCAGCCGGTCGTGATCGAAGGCCGGCTGTCTCCCAACGAGCTGGTGAGCATGATCGGGCAGATGGCCCACGAGGCCGTGGTGCACATGGCCGCGGCCATGAAGAACATCACCGAGCAGTACCCCTTCCAGATGGTTGCCGAGTGCGTGGTGGCGCAAGCGGACTCGCGTCTGTTCGCCTCCTTGGACCAACCGTTTGTGGAGACGGAGCCACCCAGGGTCATAGCCAAGACAGAGAAAAGCAGGTCCCTCTCTCTGGAGCCGCCCAAGATCATGTACGATGGGTCGCGAGTGCGGGTGATCGTCACCGGTCACGAGGATACGCACCCGCTGCGCCGCTGGGCCGACCGCGTGATTTGCCAGCGCGTGCACGACGCGATTCTCGTCGAGATTGCCGCGTCAGCGGAAAACGAAGCGTAGAGGGACCGAAGCTCGGTCTCTTTTTTTTGTATGCGTTGACAGCGGGCGCGCGGTGTGTCGAAATGGCGTCAGGAGGGAAGAGGATGGAAGCAACGTATTGGTTTCGTCCCGACACGGTGCCCGAGCTGCAGGCGTTTTTGAGCGACACGAGCGTCTACGAGATCGAGAATGTGCGAGCGATCGCGCAGGAGGCGATTGCCCGAGGACCCTACAGGACCGTCGGTCTCCCGACGCTGTCGGACGAGAGCAAGGCCTTCGTCAAGGAATTTGCGGACGACCCCGTGAGGACCTTCGACAGGGAAATGGACTCTGTCGTGGACAGTCTCGGTCTGTTGCACCTCGTCCTGCTCGCTCGGGTGGCCAGCGGCCGTCCTCCGCTGAAGGTCGCGGGGGATTGCCTTGATCTGATGCTTGAAGTGACGATGCAGGCGCAGACGCGCCAGCCGTTTGCCGAGGGGCTTCGTCTCTGGGCCAACCTGTTCCACGCCTACGGCGGAAGGAAGGCTCACGGGCCGGCCCTGCGCGCGGTCGTGCACCTGCTCATTTCCATCCGCGCGGAGTCCAATCGTCTTACCCTCTTTCGACACTTGCCGTCCCTCGTGGGTGAGGTCGTGCGACTCATCGTGAGCGACTCGAACGAGCTCTCGCAGATCACGCCCGTCCAGTGGGAACATCTGCGCACGAACAGTGCAAGCTCGGTCCTCGCTTGGGCGCGCTTTGCCGCGCGGCACAAGATTCCGCTGTCTGAGGGAGCGATCCGACTGCGCTATGCGTTGTTCATCGCCCGGGTCCTGCAGGGTCAGGGGGCTCCGCTCCTGTTCCCCGATGACGGGCTCGAACTGTGTGCGCGCCTGCTCGCGCGCGGCATCGACCTGTCCACGCTCCAGACCTTCCTTGAGCGGTATGGCGAGAACCGCCTCCTTTGGCTCACGAGTCCAGGAGGACAGGCGGATGGACGCTTCCTGCGCGAGCTCTCGCGGATGTTTGCGACTTTCGCCTCGGTTCCAGCCGAGGAGTTGAGCCGCATGCGCCGTGAGTGGCAGGAGCTCTGTGCCATGGACACGTCGCGCGAGTTCACGCTCAGGCAATTCTTGGAGCTGGGAGGAAGTCTCGATGCGGCGCTGGAAGAGCTCTCGCGACCGGAGCCGCCTCGCGACCTCACCAACGTCGTCGAGCTGTTCCCGCCCGTGCCCATTCTCAAGCGGCCGCGGCTTGCAGTGGTGAACGTCAAGGCGGACGACCTGGAGGTCAATGACCTGGCACTGGGCCGCCATAAGGGTGAGCTCATCCAGACCGTGTGCGCCGAAGTTTGGCGCATCGGTTATCCTGGGCGTTTCGATCCAGCCCGTGCCACCGACGAGGCACGGCTCGAGCGTCTGTGCTTGCCCAAGTGTCGTGTGACTCGCGGTCAGTTCGCCGAAGCGATGGCGTGGCTCTTGGTGGAAGGCGCCATCCGCCGCGAGGGCATGGCTCTCTTTCCTGGTCCCGTCTCGCACGCCACCGATCTTGGCCACACGATTGCTGAGCGCGCCGAGGCGCTCAAGCGCTCCGCGCTTGTCCCCGAACAGGACGCGTGAACCCCTCTCAACACGTCTCCCCGGCCAGGCCCCGTGCCTGCCGGTTTTTTGTTGACGCGCCGCGCGCGATCCGATACGGTTTTAGCAGGAGGCACCATGATCACTCTTCTGCTCTCTTGTGCAACCGCCGCGCCTCCCGAGGCGTCCGATGGTATTTCCCAGGAGACCCTGACCGTACGCGTTCCGATCGACTGCCCGCATCTCATCGTGGACGTCACTTCGCAGGAGACATCCGACATCACCGTCGCTTGTTTCGACAACGTTCTGGGACAAACGCACCTGGAGCGTTTTACCTCAACAACGCTTGGCGTCGCCTGCGACGAGGCGGGCGAGGATCGCCTTGTGGTCGAGTTCGCCGCGCGCGAAGATCCGCCCGCGATCGTGCGCCCGTGAGCCTCTACACGATCCTCGCCACCGCGCAGATGTGCATGGACGTGCACTCTGTCCGTGACCTCGCGCAGACGTATCAGCACCAGGCGGCCCTGGACCTGCATCTGGTCGGTCACTATGTCGAGCTCGCTGATCTCTACGATCCGTTTTCAAACGGCGTCGCCGTTCTGAGGGAGTTCGCGATGAGCCAGATGGCCATGGGGCCGGACATCATGAGCGAAACGCTCGATGCGCGCTCGCTGTGGTTGCGCGAGGAGTCCGTGCGGCTCACGATCGAGGCACACGATCTGCTCGACCGCGCAGAAGATGCGCCCAGCCGCTGGGCCGGACTGCGCCGTCTCAACGTGCCTGCCATGCGCCTGGAGTGTCTCGACGTCCTCATTCCGCCCCCTTAAGGTGGCGGATTTTTATTCGACAATAGGCTGGATCCCAGCGCCCGCGTCAAAAAAAAATCCAGCCGAAGCTGGAGAGAGGATTACTTTCCGGTGACGCGCACCAGGCATGGTTTCGACGACAGGGTCGAGCCACAGCATACGGTGAGGGCGACCCGCTCGCCACCGTCCTCGGGCGTGGCGAGGAGGCCGTAGCCCGCGACATCGTCCGCCGCGCGGCAGTGGACGGCGTAGTCGTCCTCGTAGGTGACGGTCAGCTCCGGCTCCACGTAGTGGGCCGCCGCGACCGCGTCGTACGCTCGGTTGGCGCCGGCCGCCTCGACCATGGCCTTGCCCCAGCCCCAGATCAGCACGACGAGGCAGATGGTGAGAGCGAGGCTGGAGGCGATCGCCACCAGGATCATGAGCTCGATGAGAGAGAATCCCTTACGGGAGAGAGCCAGACGTTGCATGTTCCGCTCCTTGATTGCGGTAGGGCAATGTACTCGGTTTTTTCCATGTCGTCAAGCAAGCATCGGTGGTGCGATCGTCACGCTCATCAGCCACTCGTTGAGCGCGTCGGTCTCCTTCACGGTGAGCCGTTTGGCACGGCGGCCGCCCGCCAACATCAGACTCCAGAAGTAGACCACCCACAGCTCGCCCTCCACGCGGCAGAGGCCCACGAAGGTCACGTCGTACTCTTCGCGGTTTGCCTCACCAACGATGTCTGGGAACGCTCTGGTCCAGCTGAGCGTTTGGTCGCCGATCTTGTGGGGAATTTTGTCGAGGTCGTCGCCGAAGGAGAGGACGCGGTGCGGGACACCGTCTTGAAGTCGGTACATCTGGCTTTCCTCCAGGCGACTAAGCTACGACGAAAATAGAGGATCGTCAAGGCGTCCCCTTGACCGCCCCACGCGAGCGTGACACAGTAGAGCTCGCTTGAGAGGTTCCAGCATGAGAGGCATCATCGTCACCGGTACGGGATTTTTCGCGGGCAACGGCACGGTCTGGCGCGCACGGCTCATGGAGGTCATCGTGGGCGCCATCCACGGGTTCGATGGACTGCCCAAGGGGATGCCGATCTTCGTGTCCTTGCCCTGCGAGCCGTTCTTGCAACAACCGCGCGGCTCCGCCATCATCCAGATCGACATCTACCAGTACGATTGGCCAAACGGCGGCGCGATCGTCCACACGAGACTCGGAGATTTGGTCACCAACGCCGTGACCGAGTGGATCGAGGGGTATCAACTCAAGGACTCGCAGACGAAGGACCATCCATCCGGCGTGCTGGTGACCATCTCCAACACGAGCTACAAGCCGTTCATCCGCACGCTCGCGTAGTAACCGCTCACTCCTCCCCGACCAATCGGTCGGGGCTTTTCTTTCTTGACGCGCGCCGATTCATGTTTCTCTAGGGCTTCTTCACAAGGAGAAGCCGATGGAAGTTCCTTCCCTTATCCGGTATTTGATCGAGCGGGCCGTGCAGGGTCCGCATACTGATGAAAACGTGCGTCGCGCCTGCTCGGCGCTTCGAGGCGATGTGCTCGGCCTGCCTCTCCGGTGAGCAGACGCAATGCCATCTGCTCTGGGGCAAAGAGGACATCCTGCTCGGCTACGCCCACCAAGGAACGAGCGCCTGCCCGTACGTCGGAACGATTCTCAAGGAGCGATACGTCCGCGTCGTGTGGATGGATCACCTCCTCTACCCTTCCAAGACGACGGAGCGGGTCGTCGACGTGGAGAGCGGATCCTTCGAGGATCGCGCGCTTCTGGATGCGCGCGGCGGCGGCTACGCGATACCGCTTCCCGAAGTAAGCGTCGTCGTGCGTAGGGTGGACATGAAGGACAGCATGCCTCTCGCGCAGATCGGCGACGGACCGCTGTTTGCGGAGATCCCGCGCGAGACCATGCGGTTCGTGGACGGCGAGCTGCGTTATGTGGGGTGGCTCACGTCTGATACCATCGATGAAAGGAAGGTACACCTCGGGCCGGTACTCGTGCACGGCCAAAGCGTGCGGCCGCTCGCCAAGGATGAGTACGACGTGAACGTGCTCCAAGACGGCGATGCCCTCGCCGTGCTCACGCACCGCCTGACCAAGGTGCGCTAGCCCGTGCCGGAGGGGAGCCTGTCTTGCCCAGAGGGTGACGACGGACTCCGCCGCGACACGATCGTACGGTTCGTGGGCGACGACATCGAGTACGACGAGACGTACAGCGTGCCGAGCGGCTGGACGTTCATGGCTCGCGTTGGCGACCGCGTCGTGCTCTCCGGCAGGCAGCGGGGACTGAATGGTTACAGCCCCACGGCGGTGATTCTCGCGCCGAACTTCCCCGTGGTGACCAAGCCGCTCATGGGCAACGTCCACCGCGTGCGAGGCGGCGTACTCCTCGAGACCGAAGCGCGGGACGGAGAGCGCGCGTTCCTCTGGCTCCACGAGGACGGGATCAACGAGTTCCCGCTCTACGGAGAGCTCTCGAACCTGACGCAGACCGGCCATCGGACGGTCTCGGGCTGGCACACCGACGGCAACCGTACGATCTTCCTCACCCGCTACGACCGCGACTAGCTCGCGGTTTTTTCTTGACAACGCCACGCGTTTCATGATGAATTGATCTCGCTCGGGGCGAAACTAAACCGACTGCCTGGATTCTCCGGGGGCCGTTTCAAACTCGCTGCCTTGCATCAACACGAGGTTCTCAATGCCCGCTCTTCACGAGCTGCTTCTTCATCTCGGCAACCGCCACTTCAACGCTGCCGACCACCACCGCGCACTGCTCGCGCTCATCGACCGCCTCGACCTTATGCAGACCATGACGGTGGGTATGCGGCGCACGGCGTGGAGCGGCGCCGACGTGGTCGACGGTGCCATCGCTCCCGATGGCCGCACCTTCTTCGTCGAGCGCAAGAACAACCGGTCGTGGCTTTACGCCCAGGAAGGTTCCGCGCTCGGCATGAACCGGACGAAGATCGCGTCCGAGAATTTCGTCTCGTTGTGTGGCTTTCCGGACGGCAAGACGCTCGCCTACGCGACGTACGATGGGAACGGATGCGGCCTGTTGCACTTCGGCGACTGGATGAGCGACCCCATCCCGTTCCGCGCAGATGACGGAGCACTGTTCTGGGAACACGAGGGCCAGGTCTATGCCGCGGCTCGCAACTGGCAGTCGAGCGAAGTTGTCGCGTTTCAGATCTTCCATCTGCCGGAGTGCGCGCCCGTGTTGGAAGCCACCAATCCGACGCGCGGCCACGCGGTGATCAACGGGAAGCTCTCGTGGCTCGAAGAAATCGCCGTCCGAGAGCACGGCGGCAAGGTCGAAGTCGTCCATTGGGGAGATTGGGAAAGCCCAGCGTTTCCGAACATCTGTGGGGAGAGCGTCAGCGTCAACCCGAAGACCGGCGTTCCGCGGTTCGTCATGCGAAGCCGCAACGAGTTCCGGCTCATCGAAAACAACAGCGCCTCGGCCTGTGGCCTCCCGATCATCTCGGAAAACAAGATGTTCTCGGTTCGCCAGGAAAACATCCCCACACCCGGCGGAGACAAGCCGTGGCGTCTGGTCGTCGAAGCGATGGACGATCCGGCGTGGCATTGGAGCAGGAATCAGGTGTCATCGCTCCGCGGGATATGCTTCCTGCCCGAGAGCGGCGACACTGTACTGCTCATCAATCGCGACACCAACCACAAGAGTGATGGACTCGAGGTTGTCGTGATCGACAGGCACGGCAAGGAGGGCGATCGCCAGCGCATCGAGGGCGCGACCGGAAAAATGCGGCGCATCGGCAACCAGATCGCGGTCGAGGGACGGGACGAACACGGAAAGACCCTGTCGCTCTTCCAGGAAGGATGGGTCACGCACCCCCTCGTCGGATCGTTCGACCGCCTCGTCGCGCTCAGCGACAACACCATCGCCGGCTGGCACTACTCAAACGGCGTCATCTCCGTCCAGCACTACGTCTAGCCCGCACCACGTCTAACGTCCCGCGACAACTCGTCGCGGTTTTTTCTTTCCCCAAACAAAAAACCGGCGGGGCGTGAGCCACATCGCCGGAGGAGAAGTTCCCGAACGCGCAGGACGCTGCTGGCGCATTCTAAGCCCTCATGCTGGAATCGTCTCCAGCATCGTCCGCGCGTTCGGGATAGTGCCGGGTCTGGGATCTGTCGTGCCACTTTTTTGGACGCACGCGGGACCTATTCCCACGCACGTTCTCTCTCAATCCCAGACCCGGAGTTGGAGTGTAGCACCCGCGGAGGATTCTGTGAATCCATGATGGAAGAAAATGTCAAACGAGCCACCGGCTTCTGAAAGAAAAATCCACCCGAGCGTATCAGGTGGGTTGCAGACGGAGAACCTTCTTGGCTACGAGGTGGCAGTTCACGAGGCCGACGGCCACGGCGAGCGCGGCGGCGAGCGCGATGAACGAGAGCTTGGCCACGGGCGGCATCTCGAGGAACGCGCCGCCGTAGATGACCCGCAGGGTGACGTAGCTTGTGAGCACGCCGATCGCGGAGTCCACGGCCGCCATCCTCTGTTCTTCTTTGTGCACCTCCACGAATAGGTGCCAGGCGAAGCGCAAGCTGCCCAGCAGGATCGCGAGGCACAGGGAGAGCGACAGGCCAATCAGCCGGAACCCGAAGCGACAGGCAAGCCACAGGCCGATCGGCAGCCACCAGAGGAGAATCTTGAGGATCGCGGACACGATGATGAACGGGATCACGAAGACGATAAACAGAAGGGCCGAGGTCTGATCCAATGCGAGTTGGAACCAGGGAACGCGCTGGGAGCCTATCCCGAAGAATATCATGTCCATGCCATCCGTTGGGTCTCCCGTCTTTCCCTCGGGGCATTTACCAACCGCGGGGAGCCATCCAACCATTCCCCACAAGCCGGCGGCGATCTCGAACAAGAGGACTTCCGCGGCGAAGATCGTTGAGGCCCAGACCACCACGATGAGTACGAACAAGATCGTGGGCACTGTCAGCTGCATCGCGGACCGCGTCCAGTAGGCCAAGGTCATGGAGATCACGATCAAGAACCAGATCAGCACGCGCGGGACGGTGAGCCAGCGGGTGAGCGCGAACGTCATCGGGCGAATCTCGCGGACGATTTGCCGCGAGCGGGCGAACGCCGAGCGGGCGATGCGGGGAGCCAGTGCACGGACCTCTCCCACGTCGTAGAGCACGAAGGCGCACGTGGCACTCACGAAGGCGCCGACGATTGCCGCGGCTGAGGTCATCCCGAGCACGAGACAGACCACGGCGCCGATGATTCCACCAGCGCCAAGAACGAGCGAGTAACGCACGAAAACCTCCAAGGAGCTGTCGAGAGATTAGTACGAATCGCGGCAGATTGTCAACGGCTGAGTCGGGGACCATTGACGCGGCGGCTCACATCTGGCAAATTGTCACCGCACGAAGGAGGCGCCGTGTCAGATCATTTCCCTGCGTTCCCGCCGATCCTCGAGCCGCGGATCATGACGAGCGAGCACCATCAGTTGCAACAGGAGCGATGTTACCAGTGGGCCCAAGGGGAGTTAGCCGCTTATGGGGGCGATAAGATGTGGCAGACGTATCGGCGAGCGGTTGGCGCCATCGATACGCTCGAGCGCATGTCGCTCCCAACGCGCACGATGGTTCCGTTCAAACAGCGGGCGGATTGGTTGCGCTTCACGCGCGACATGAACGCGCTTTTTGAGCGGGCTCCCATGTGTCCTCTAGTTCTAGAGGTGCAAGCCGACCTCATGATGTTCACGGCCGAGATCGGGGATGTCGTTCTGCGTGCGCTGAGCAACCCCACGAAGGGCATGTCCGCGCAGGATCAGCACGCGGGGCGACAGTGGATCGGTACCCATCTTGGAGTCAACTCGCTCGAGAGTGTCCTTGCAACCTATGTGCTTGCCGTGGCGGCGTATCGTGGCGCGTTCGTGGAAATCTACACTTCCGTGTCCGATGCGGATGAGGACGATCCGCGCCAAGCCAGCGCGGGTCTGCTCGACCAGTTGGCGACCAAGCTCTTGGCCGCGGTGACGCGCGTGGTGACCAGCCGCTTGGCGCAAGCGATGGAAGCTGAGGACGACATCCTGCGGTTTCCGGCCGCGGCCAGCAACTGCGTCCTGCCCGAGCTTCCGCGATTCCCGCACGTGCGCGAAGGCGTGCTCGCGGACGGAATCCACACCGCACCCTATGCCGCGATCGCGGCCATGTCAGGATGCTTCCTCAACTCATCACGCTCGGCCGTTTCCATCTTCTCCAACACGGCTCTGCTGGCGATGCTCATCGGCGAGTATCCCCACGCGCGTCATGCCTTACGCATCGCCGGAAGGCATACGCAGGGCAACACGCCCGAGGAGATGCGCAAGATTCAGGAACTGCTCAACCAGCTTGATCCCATCGCGAACGCCTAACCGGCGTTTTTCCTTTGGCGCTCTTCTTACGTTGACATTTCCTTCCGCGCGTATTTCACTGTCCGCGCACAAGGAGTTCTTTCCATGAGCCGAGCGTCCTATGTTGCCATCACCGGTATCCGTCATCCCATCGATGCGCGCAACGTGGTGCAACTGGTCGGGCCCTCACGACGACTGTTTTGCATCACGGCGCTGCTCGATGCCCAGGAGATCGAGCAGAATATCTACGACTCGGTCAAAGAGGCCGGAAGACTGTTTCCAAACAGCGAAGGGGTATTGCCCATTCTGCGCTACAGCACCATCGGCAAGCGGGCGGGATTTGCTCCGTATCTGAGCCAGGCGCTGAAAATTGCCAGCTCCCAGTGGCTGACGGCCATCGAGATCGATGTGCCGTGGCCCGACCCTGCGTCTCTCGTCGTGTTCAAGCGCATGCACGGGCAGTCCGTGATTCTGCGGGTGGGGCCCGACGCCTATCGCGAGGCGTGGGGCACGTACGATCAGATCGTGAAGCGCCTGGGCGAGTACAAAGATGTCGTGACAGACATCATGTTCGATGTCTGCGGCCTGTTTCCTCCCACAAACCTGCTCACGCTCTTGCGCTTTGTGCGAGTTCAGATGCCCCAGGACATCAATCTCGGCATCGCGGGGACGTTCACCGTCGAGTCGCTCATTAAGGATCTGCTCTCCCTGCTCGTCGAGTTCCCAAACCTCTCCATCGAGACCACGTTTGATTCCCTGCAGCGCGATCCCAAGACCGTCGCGCAGTTCGTCGCCGACCTCGATAGGCTTACGAGCTCCCTTACAGCTCGCGCCGCCACTGGGGCGTGAGCCTGTTCCCTACCAACCGGTAGGGATTTTTGATCGAAAAAAACACGCCCAGGCTATGGCGCGTACGTGGCGACGAGGTGTTTGCGTTCCTTGATGAGAGCCAGGAGCGTCCGTTCGAATTCCTTAACGGTCATGGAGGCATCATCCGTGATTCTCTGGAGTGCCTCTTTTTCCCACGGTCGTCCCAGCGGGCGCAGATAGAACATTTCTTGCAAGCGCGCGAGCATGTTTTCTCGAGCGCGCAGGTGGGTGTGCAAGACGTGTGCGTACTGATCCCCGCGGCCTTGTTCTACGAGCTCGGCCACGCGCGCTTCGTCGCTGTGGCAGAGGACCCCGAGCTCGTTGTAGAGCTTGAGCGCTTCGCCGAAGAGAATGAAGGAGACGCGCGGGTCCTTCATCAGGCCGCGCGCGGCCTTCAGTTCCCGCCGACGCCTGAAGAGTCCCGCCACCACGCACAGCACAATCGCTCCACCGATGATCCCCATGAGGACCAACGCGAGCTTGGTTACGAGCTTGGTTACTCCACGATCCGTGTGCTTCCAGTTCATGGCCGCTTCATAGGTGCCGTAGCGGATCAGGACGGCGGCGACCAGTACTTGCAAGACACACAGCGCGCCCGCGATGCCTGGGCTCATGAGCAAGGACAGGCACACGGGCAGAAGAAGCCATGCGCCTAGGATCACGAGGGACCTGAGGAGCTGTTGCTGTGTGTTGTTGTACTCCTCTATATGGTGCAGGAGCGTGTCGCAGGCTTGGGCGAACGCCGGAGCCTCGCGCGCGAGGTCGATGTGAAATGGGGATGACGCCATCTCGCCTCCGAGGACTAAGCTAACCGAAAACGCGCGGTGTGTCAATTGACAGGCAGAGCCCGCTGGCGTATCTTCTTCTCCTCGGTCGATAGCCGACCCAGGTCTCTCAACAAGCAAGGAGGTTTCCGTGCCGGAAGCAAAACACGATATTGGCATGATCGTCACGCATGAGAAGGTCGATCTGGACGCATGCGCGTCCGTATGGGCCGCCAGGCGGTTCATGTGCAAAGACCCCAACTCCCGATTCGGGTTCATCTCCGCGGCGTTTACTCCACCCTCCGTGGTGCCTGACGGCCTCGTGTTCGTGGATATCGATGCCGGCGGGCACGGCCTCAAGGGGACGCGCGACGCGGACGGCACGACACACTCGTGCTTTGCCCTGATCGTCGAGCGCTTCTGTGAGGACAGCGACAAGCGCGCGCTCGCGCCGCTCATCGAGTTTGTGGACGCGCAGGACATCTCCGCCAATGCCGTGCGCCACCTCGCGCCCGGCCTCGATCGCGACGTTCAGAACATCCTCTTACGCACGTCGATCGTCGAGGTGCTCTGGGGACTCAAGGAGATCTACGAAGGTCAGGGCGACAAGGATGTCGTTGACCAGATGTTCATGATCTTCGAGGTGCTCTACGTGAATGGCCTGCAGCGCCTCAAGGCAGAGGCCGATGCCGACCGGGCCGAGCTTCTGGGTGACGGCAAGGTGGCCATCATCCGACAGGGCGCGACGCCATCGGTCAACGCGGTCCTGTTCGACCGCGGCGTGGCCGTGATCGTCTATGAGGACGGCAACGACCTGGGCGTCATCCGCAACCCGCGCGTCTCCTGGATCCGTATGGATCATGAGGACCTGCGTGCTATCGTGCAAGCTGCGGGCGAGGCGGTCGGTAACGGCGGCGATACCTGGTTCGCCCATCCCGCAGGCTTCCTTTTCTGCCGCGGCTCCGGCGTGGCCCACGCGCCCTCGCCCAGCCGCGTGGATCTGCGCGCGCTGGGGGACTGCGCCCTACGCCTGCTCAAGCGCCGCTGAAAGACCGGTCGCTCCTGTACTCATGGGCGATTTTTTCATCGGTAACCAAAAACGCCGGTCCGGATGGATTGGCGTTTCTTTTTTAGAGTTTAACCTTGCCGACTTTTTTGGCCGGCGATCGGGTCGTTGATGGGATCCAAGTTGTCGTTCCCGTGACCTCGCCGGTGAGGCCGTTCAAGGTTACGGTGAGGCTCCCAACGGTTGCCGTGTAATAGGAGGTTCCTGAGACGGCCGTGAGTCTGTATCCGCGCGCGGGAGTGAAGATCGTGTAGTCGTAGCATGAGCCGTCGGTGTAGGTCAGGTGCGCGGCGCCTGAGCGCGCGATGGACACGGCGCTCACGTAGCCGCTTGCGCTCGCGCTGTAGGCGCTGAAGACTGGATGCGCGCGGTTCTCGCCAAGCGTGTTGGCCTCGTCGATCGCGCTGTCCCCGTCGTTGTCGCGTCCGTCGTTGCAGATCTCAATGCGGTTGTTGGGGTACGCGTCGTCTGCATTGTCGACGTAGCCGCTGGGCGCTTCTGAGGAACACAGCGTGGTCGCGTCAGCCGCGTCGCCATAGCCGTCGCCGTCCACATCCGCCCAGTACGTCTGATCGCTTGAGACGCTGGCATCCGCGTCGTTGCAGTCCGTGTCAGAGTAAACGCCGTCGCCATCTTCGTCGACGATCAAGCAGTTATAGGGGAAACGCGCAAACGTATTCACCGAGCCCGAGTCGTCGGCAAGCGTCATGGTGCCGGTTCCCGACGTCGGACATCCGTCCACTGCCGCGAGGCCTTCCCAGTCGCCTGATTCAGGAATCGTGTAGGAGGCGATGAGCGTGCCGTCGGTCTCGCGCTCTTCCAGGCGGTCCGCACCGTCGTAGAGCGTGAAGATCGTTCCGGTCGCTTCACTGAAATACAAGCCGGACAGGTCGCTGTATCCGGAGGTCGTGCGTACTTCGTCCAAGTAGGTGATTGAGCCGCTTGTTGAGAGGTCGGCTTCGAAGACGTACATATCGGCATCATACTGCCAGCCCGCGTAGAAGACGCCGCCTGAGACGGTCGTCCCGTAGTCGTGGAATCCGTCTGGCACCCAAGTGAGCGCTTCCAACCCCGCATAGCCCACGGGATAGATATAGGAGGAGACGCTCCAGCGGTCGCCGGTGAGCGCGCCCGTTCCAAGATCGAACGCGTAGATGGCGCTTCGGTTTTCGTCCGCGAGGTAGACCAGGTCAGAGGCGGTGTCGGCAACGGTTATGCCTTCCCAGTTTCCTGAAGGGCCCCAAGAGTTGACCACGGTGCCGGTGGCGGAAATTTCTGCTACGTCGCTGCCGTCGCCCACGACGATATAGGTGCCGCGCCCTTCATGCCAGATAATGCCGCTGGGCTCGAAGTCGCTCACGCGCGACAAAAGCGCCGAGCTGATATCCGTGGACGTACTGGAAGCAGTCCATGCCGTGGCTATGGCGAGCAAGGGGACGGACAGGGCAGTCAGCATGGTCAGAGTGATGAGAAATCGGTTGGTCATAACGACGCGAGAGTAGCAGGAAAATGGTTTTGTGTCAATCGCTCTCCAATCCTCCATGACGCTCCTCGTCGTCTCGACCTTGGGGCGAAGACGCACGGACTTATGCGCACACAGATCGCCGACGAGCTCGTGAAAATGCCGGAGACGCTATAAACAAAAGCAGACTTCGTATGAAGCCTGTTTTTGTTGCTTTCGTTGACTACTCAGCAGCTGGCATGTCGCCTTCTGCTGGAGCCACAGCTGGAGCTGCCTCTGGGGCAGCAGCCGCTCCGGCGCAGGTAGCACACTTTTGCTCTTCGTTGAGCGGGACGCCACTTGCTCCGCAAGCGACGCAAACACCTGATCCTTCCATAGTGATTTGCGGTTACGAATTAGCACGGGGAGTATACGTGGTTTGTTTCGATTAAGCAATACTTACTTCGTATTTTTTTTGGGGGGGGGTGCGGAAAGGGTTTTTCTTTTTCGTTTTTTGCAGAAGCGCATCCGTATTCGAGCTCATCTTCATAGGCGGGAGCCACTGCTCCCGCATTCGGAAGCGCATCCGCCTTCGAACGCGGCAGCAGTGGCTGCCGCCTATTCCTCCCGCTTCGGAAGCGGATGCACACACGCATTCGAACGCGGCAGCAGTGGCTGTCGCCTATGAACCTCGGGAGTGGCCTGAAGTCCTTGACCGAAATCCGTCTGTCGAGTAAGCTCAGCCCTCGCGTTTTCAAGACGCGATGCTCATTACAGGAGAAAACATGCCTCCGAAAAAGAGTCCGTCACCGGACCTTTGGATCCAGGATTTGAAGAGGATGCTTGTTGAGCGAGAAGACGGGACCCGCTGTGGGGACTCCGACTGGGAAGAGGTCGTCAAGGGACTTCCCTATGAGAACGAGGCCGTGGGGGTCTCGTCTGATGATTGCGATGATCTCCTCCCCGAGGAGATCGGCTTCTCTGCGGAACGCCTTGTCCCTTATGTCCAGAAGCCCGTTGAGCTTTTCGCGAGCGACGCACCCATCCTCGCGAGGCCGCGCAAAGCCGTCTTTCGTATCGTCTGGCAGCCACATTGGTCCGACGATGTGAAAACCCCTGATCGTCTCTTCGGCATCGACTGCGCTCTTGGGATCGAGCTCTCCCCACCGCTTCCCGCGTCTGCTCAGCACACGCGCATCCTCGATCCGGAGACCGGCGCGATCGTTGCAACTCTGGGCAGGCACAAGAACATCCTTTGGGTGTATGCGCAGCCTATCCACCTGCAGAATAGCGCTTTTCGCCTGAACCGGTACCGGGAGATTTTCGATGCGCTTATCACCAGGGTCATCCTCCTGCTCCCCGCGCCTGCTCTCTCGCCAGAGCAGTGGGTGCGAGAGCGCGCTCAAGCGAGGAGAGCCGTTCTTGATAGGACGTACAAAGCCTATCGGGTCCATCTCGAGTGGGAGAAAGTCGCGCTTGCGTCTGAGACCCTTATCGCGTCATTGGATCGTACCGATGAGGCCGTGTCCATCACGGACGATATTGAACACCTTGCCTGTGAGGTCGCAGCGTACAAGAAGCTCATAGAGCAATTCCGTGAAAAGACCGCAGCCGAGTTTGAGAAGATCCTGATGCGCCCCGACGTTCTCTCGGCGCGCCTGTGGGGTTCGGTTCTGGTACTGGACACCCTGAAGGCTGGGTCCGTCTGGACGATCGTCATCAACCGCAACAAGGCAAGCGATCCGATTCGCTGGTTCAAGCATGTGGAGGGCGGGCGCCAGGCGTACGCGCCGTCCTACTATCGGATGCTTCTCCCTCTTGTTGAGCTCCTCAGCAAGGGGGCATGGGAGACGTTGTTGAACGCCGCGATTCAGTCGATTGGAACCAAGCGCATCCAACCCCTCAACCCACCGACAGGAGAACCGACATGACCAAGCGCTTCAAGGCCTCTGCTCGCCTTATGACGAGGGCTTCGCAAACGACAAGTATGCGAGCGCTCGCACTTCCCCCCGAGGTCGAGTTCACCCAGCGCGCCATGGAGGACATGCGCATCCTGGTGGAGATCTGCGATGAGGAAGTAGGATGGTTGGGCACGGCCAAGCGCCTGGGCCGCAACTTCCTTGTGAGCGAGATTTTTCTGCCGTCTCAGCACGTCGGGCTGGCTCACACGACGATCACCAGCGCCGGACTTGAGCAGCTCATAGACGATCTCAAGCAGAAGGGGCGTCCGGGCGCGCTGGACTCGATGCTTTTCTGGGGCCATTCCCATGCGGGCATGGAAGCCACGCCTTCACAGCAAGACGACCGCCAGATGGAAAAGTTCACGCGCCGCGCGCCCTGGTTCATCCGCGCGGTCCTGAACAAGCGCGGGCACATGCAGGTGGATGTGTACCTGTGTGATGAGGGCATGAGCTATCACAATGTGTCCTGGAGCGTCCGCGCTCCCATTCCCGCCAAGCGGCTGGCCTACTGGCAAGAGCGCGTTGCGGCATGCGTCCAGAAGGTGGAACCCCACATGGGGAGGATGCACGGACTGCCGGTGCACATGCGAAGGAGGGATGGCTTGGACCCCAAAGAGGAAGTCGATCCTGCGGAGCCGTTCCCGACTCAGGAGGAGTGGGAAGCCGCGCTCGCGAAACCCGGGAGGGTCAAGTGATCAACATCGCGCGGCATCACACCGTTTTCGACCCCAGGACCTTTGCGGGGAATCGGGTTGACGTGATCGGGGTTGGTGCGCTAGGATCGCGACTGACCCTCGAGCTTGCCAGGCTTGGCATCGACGGCATCCACGTGTGGGACCCGGATACGGTCTCGGACGTGAACCTGGGCAACCAGGCTTTTGCCAAGCAGGACGTGGGCGTGAAGAAGGTCCATGCGCTCGCGCGTCTCGTCAAAGAGCACACCGGCGCCGCGCTGGTCACCCACGAAGAAGCGTGCCAGGGAGAACAGGAACTTGGGGAAGTCATCTTCCTCATGACCGACTCCCTCGCCTCGCGCAGGGAGGTCTTCCAGGCCGCCATACGGTTCAACCTCACGACCAAGCGGCTCATCGAAGCCAGGCTCGGGATCGATCAAGGACGGGCGTACTCGCTTGATCCAAACCAGGGCACCGAGGTCGAAGCCTACGCGCGGACGCTCAATGGTGTAGCCAAGGCAGCCGTGAATTCCTGCGGCTCTCCGATCTCCGTCGGGGCCACGGCAGGCACGGCCGTCTCGATCGCCACGTGGATGTTCATCCGCTGGTGGGCCAGGGAACAGGACAAGACGACAGATGAACTGGAGAACGAGGTGATCTTCGCCCTGCGTCCCGTGATGGTCACGAGTCGCAGTTTTACCCGAGCGTGAGTGGCGATCACGAAAGTAAGGAGAAAGGCTATGGCTAGCAAGGCCAAGAAGGGCAAAGAGGGCGTGAAGCAAGAAGGTGGCAAGATCAGCTTCCAGGTCTTCCCGGGCAAGCGTTGCCAGGTGGGCGTGGGTGAGGGGCAGGACGCCTACACCCTCTCGAAGCTCCTCGAGCAGGAGGGGTTCAAGGCCGACGAGATCACGGTGAAGGTGAACGGGGAGGACGCGACCGACCTCGACCGCGTGCTCAAGAGTGGCGACAGCGTCGTCCTTCTGGAGAACGTGGAAGGCGGCTAGTCTCTCTCTTGCGACAAAACGGCGGGGCGCTCGTGGGACGATCCGCGAGGCCCCGTTTTTCCTTCAGGAGGAATGGTCATGGAAGTTACCTTTGTTGGAACGATGCCGTGGGAAAACCCGCAAGACACGCTCAAGTCGCTTGTGTGCAAGGAGCTCCTGCCCGTTGTCGGGAAGTCCGTCGTCATCCACTTCCCCCTGCAGCGCAACCAACCCGATAGCGTTGAACTCATGGACGCTGCGCGAGACACATCAGGAGCGTTCCACGTGTTCCTTCTGGGCAGGTTTCCCCCTTGGGATCGGACATTCTATGTGCCTTGGGAGCCGTATCGAGAGGCGCTGGGCGGATCGCTTGTTGGGTCCCCGATCTACGCGGAAAGGAATCGAAAGGTGCCGATGGGGGAGCAGGTCGGCGATGTCGTCTGCTTGCGCGTGCGCATGCAATACCGAGAAGATGCCTCCACTCAACTCTGGATGGATCGCATCTGTGATCTCGCGCAGCACCTGAAGAAAGGGGACAAGCAACCTTCCGGACAGCCTGGGAAGACGGCACGACAGATGGCGGAAGCCCTGGTGCCCTACCACTGGAAAGAGGCCGTACAGACAAAGACGGAAAAGCTTCGATGTCTGCGAAAGAACAGAGGAGCATTGTTGGAGGCCTTCCTTCAGGCCACGCAAGAAGCTGAGCGTTTTGTGCAGAGCATCAGGGGTGAGGGGGCGGAGCGCGGCGCGTTGGAATGCCAGGAGGAGGTTGATCGTCTGTTCCAGCATCCCTTGTTCCAGGACGCGTGGTGCGTGTCTAACGGTAGTCCGTTGGGCTTCGGCGAAACCCCTGTGCTGTTGGTCAGGACAAAGGAAATCCTCGTGAGCATGAAGAGAGGGGATGGAGGCGTCGAGCGTCGCCGGATCGGACGATTCGAAATTCGCATTCCGTTCGTTCAGGATCACAACTGGGGCAACAACGTCCACTTCAGGAATCTTGACCGCTTGGTCGCCAACCAGCAAGGGCCGCACATCGACGATCAGGGTTGGCCGTGTTTTGGGACAGGAGAGCAGATCGTGGACGGCCTCTTTAAGGAAGGGCGGCTGGCCGAGCTCGTGGAGTTCTGCCTGCACTACCTCACGCGGGTCAATACCGACGACGGCTGGGGGAAGAACATTCATGAATGGCCTTTGGTGGAAGACACTCCCACCGAGGGATAACGCACACGGTCGCACAGCGGCCGTGTTTTTCTTTTTCGTTTTTTGAAGTAAGATGGACGGCGTTATGCAGCAAGGACGCATCATCATGGGGCTTGATCCTGGCTACGGGCGCATGGGGTTTGGCGTCATTTATGTTGAGGGGTCTGGGATGGAGCTCGTGGACTATGGGGTCATCACCACGGTGAGCGGGGACGCGTTTGAGAGCCGCCTGCTTCATATCGGCAACGACCTGCACGATCTGTTCGCCCATCACCTGCCTGACGCCGTGGCGATCGAAAAACTTTTTTTCGGGAAGAGCTCATCGACCGCGATGAATGTCGCGCACGCGCGCGGCGTGGCGATGCTCATGGCGGCGCAAGCCGTGTGTCCCGTCTTTGAGTTCACACCAGCTCAGATCAAGAAGGCACTCACCGGCGACGGCAAGGCTCCCAAGCTCGCCATGCAAAAAATGGTGGCAACGCTCCTGAGTCTCCCCAAGATCCCCAAGCCCGACGACGCCGCCGACGCGCTCGCGGTTGCGATGACGGCGAGTACGAAGAGATGGTAAAGGGCCTCAATGGAGGCCGAAACAAAAGACTCTGACTGACGCCAGAGTTTTTTGTGGAGCGGGTAGCGGGAGTCGAACCCTCTGGTAACCTCAATGATCTCCCAGGAAAGATCGCCGATTCCGCTCAACCTCGCGAAAACCCGCGGACCACCAGCGATCACCTAGGCCCTCCGATCCCCTCGAATAGCCATCCCTTGGGCAACACATGGGCAGCGGCCGGGGGCCGGTGCACACGCTGCGGGACACGCGAGAGCGGCCGCTCGGGCAGGGCGAAATCTCCGCGGTTCTTCGAGAGCGACAACAGTTCGCTCGCTCAATCCGGGTCAATGGCGTTTGCGGGCCTGCCCTCCTTCCCGCCGTCTTTCAGCATTCCGCGCTCGCGCAGCCACACCTGCGCCCTGGCCGGCTCGTCAGCGGGAGGTGGTTCCCCCTTGACCAGACGCTTCACTATCGGCCGAAGCACCTTCCACAGTTCAACGAATGCCCTCACCGTGTTAATGATCAGGAGTACCGTCTGAACGCTTTCGACGTCGTGAACTACATCCCGACGGCCGCGTCGAACTCGCTGTGGTGCATCTCCGGCTCCCTGAGCGCGTGGGGCGCTGCGTCGAACTGAGACCCTCACATCGCTGACTAGGTGCGCGGCATCGCGAATCGCCGCGATATCGGTCTCCGGTACACTGTCTAGCTGAACCTGCATTTTGCTTCCTTCTGGTTGTCGGGGATCGAGAAGTCGACCCCGATTTGTGTGTTCGTGTCGTAGACCTTAATGCCTGAACGCAAGCGGAGGCACTCGGACAAGGTCGTGAGGATGTCCTGATACGAGTCCGCGTGCAAAATGACCATTGCGTCGTAGCTTCCCATGACTGCAACTACCGAGCAAAAACAGACATTCTTGCATGGGCACCCGTCCTTGTCGCAGCGCGATCCCGCCTTGCTCGCATACTCGTGCAGTAGGCGAAGTTGGTCGGTCAATTGAATGCCTGAATCGCTGAACTTCAGCTGCGTTACGGCGACAACTCTTGCCACAACGATACTCCTCCTACGTTCCCTACCACGCGGATGCGAGCATTGCAACTCGGTACCGTAGTCGAATGTCATCAAGCGTTCGTCCGGTGCCCGGAGCGCCGACGTGCTCCCATTCGGACAACCACATCGCATTGAGGACGTCCTCGACGGCTGCCTCACGCCCTGGCACTTCGCCGCTTTCGATTCGGCGACGAAGCCGGTCCCACTCACTTTCCGCCCTTGCACCATCGAATGTGAACCCAGCGAATACGCGACCCCCTGCTGCCTCAGCGATGATCCGCGCTACACCCTTCACCTCATCTCGCTGTGTCGAGAAGTAGTCATCAAATACAGAGATGACTCGTTTCCAGGCCCTGGCGCCGGCCACGCGCTGTTGGACGTCATGTGCCCGTTCGTTGCCAAACCGTGCCAAGCACTCCCCAATCATTTTTGAAACTCGCTCGTATCCACTGGAATCAGCTAACGTTTTTAGCAAGATAAGGCGCACATCGGGCGCTGGATGTTCCTGGGCGTGGGGGTCCTGCTCGTAGCGTTCCATCTCCGCCATCAAAGCGTAAGGGTAGGCCGGACCCATGACCATGAACGCACCGAAGTCGGCTAGCAACTCAATTGCCTGAGCGGCGATATCAGCATGTACCTGCTCCGCGCTCTCCCCCCGCACAGGGGGATAGCATCCCCGGACCGCCAAGTAGAACGCCGTGGCCGCTCGAATCAAGTCTTGAGTGAGGCGAGGCAACAGGCTGCGCATTCCGCGCCATAGATGCTGACGTTGTCCAGCGCCCGCGCCTAGTCGCGGTTCTGCAAGGAGTAAGACGCGGTGCCACTGCTCGTGCGCCGACATGGCCGCATACCGCAATGTTGCAGGAACGAATCGTGGGTGGGTAACGTACGAGAGGTTCAGGTAGGTGGCGAGTTCCTTCATGCCCTTTTTGAGTTCCCATTCCCGTCTTCCGGTACGCGCGTATACCTCGTAGATGGGCTCGATGAGGCCGTAGAAGGACTCGGCGCATTCCAACGAGTACCGGACCCCGCCCGATACCGCAGTCACCGGAACGCCGACCTCCAGGTTGCCGTAGAATGGCGCGAGACGCCGGTGGGTCGCGTCGACCACGCGTTCGACGCAACGAATCGCGTGTGGACCGATCGGATGGATGTCCCCCAGGCTCAACCTCCAGGGATCCTGCATCGAGTGGAATTCCCCGCGACCGGTTCGGCGTCCCTGCAGATATGCACTCACGAATAGCTGGTTCCGTTCCTGTAGGCTCAGAATCCAGCGACGTAGGCGATCCCGATCCGTACCCGCGTCCCTGCTTGCCCTTTCCAGTCGTCGCGCTACTTCGGACATCGACCGGACGAAGAACCACTGCGGTGATCGGTACCCTGCCGAGGTCCGGCGAGCAACGGCCTCGATTTGGGCTCGCGTCGCTTCCACTTCGTGACACAGATATCGGAGCTGTTCATCGGTCGCAACGGCGCGTTCCCTCAGGGCCAGAATAGGGAGCATCTTGGCCCTCTTGCGCGCGCGTGGGTGAACGGTTACTATACTAAGGCATGGGCGTTCTGTCAAGCCACCGCCGGTTCACGCCGTACAATGAGGTACGTTGGCGCGCAATCGTGATGGTCCTGTCATTCAGACGACTTACGTACCAGGCGATGATGGAGGGCAGATGACCCCGAAGAAAGCTGCTGCGCATCGCAAGAAGGCGGCCTCGCTAGTTGATCGTCACGGTCGTCGTTTTCGAGGGGAAAAGAACTTCAAACGGCGTACGGATGCCCTTCCTGAACACGTGGATCCCTGGGGTGTGCACAGCAACAGGGAGACGCAAGCGGTCCCCCGCCGTCGAGCAGCGAAGCCTGCCGAGCGCGAGGAACCCGGCAAGGAGAAGTGAGCAAGGCGAGCAGTGCTTTGGGTGCTCGTGGACCAGACGTGCATGGGCACGGTTTGACACTCCACAAGGCATGGAGGGGAGTCGATTGCGCGAATCAGGCGCCGGATGAGATGGTGCGCTGACCCCGTCGAGGTCTACGACGCGATCACCCGCGGCGCGTTCCCGCCGAACCCGTCCTGGATGTGCCCCCGGTGCGAGTACCGGCGGGCGTGCAGGGGCGCGATCGCGATGAAAGCTGCGGCGTGAACGAAAACGACCCACTCCCGGGACGCGGGGGTGGGTTTTCGATTCAGAAGAGGTGCGTGTTTCACCGGTGAAACAGGAGTACCTGCATCCGGCGGAGGCGGCACGCATGCCTGGTGACGGGCCTCTCCCCCGGCTTACGCCATCCACCGCGACCCTACCCCCCGGCCAGGCTCCACGCGATCCCGACGACGACCGGGATCGCGACCACGCCGACGATGACCAGCACCCCCTTGGCGTCCAGCTCGCGAGGCGGGTCGGCGTCGTTCCCCACCTGCGGCACGCCCGGCCGGTACGTGACGAGGCCCCCGTCGTGCACGATCGTTCCCGGCCGCTCCACCCGTCGGCGCTCGAAGATGAGCGTCTCGCCCGCCTGGGGCGCGTACAGGAACAGGGTCACGAGCAGGCACACCAGGGCGAGCAGGTGGAACAGGATGCCGGTCTTGGCCGGCAGCACGTGGGCGAGCCGGTACCCCTTCTCGTTGTACCGCGCGATGGTCGTCTCGAGCTTGCGCCGCTGGAGGCCGCCGGTCATCGCCCCGACGAGCCCGCCGGCGTAGCTGAGCGTCGCCACCCGCGACTCGACGGGGACGGGGACCTCGGCAGGTCCAGGGCTCGAGGATGGCAAGCTCGGCGTGGGCGTGTCCATGGTGTTCTCCGGGGTCAGGTTTGTTCGCGCGGGGTGGCGGGCGCGCCGCGCTACTACTCGTCGCCAGGTCGCGCGCGGATTCCCGTTGCCTTGTTCGCGTCGCGATCGAACGGCTTGGGCACCCAGGAGGTGAGGATGCCGTTGGTCACGACGAAGGTGCCCACCGTGGCATCGATCGTGGTCGTGATCTCGCGCTCCGTGATGGCGGTGCGGACCTCCGCGCCCGACTCTGGCCATGCCCAGCGCACGAGCGGCTCCGGAAGGCCGGTTGCGAGATCACCTGCGGCGAGGTGATCGCGGACGTCGATCTTGCCCGCGTCGTGGCTCCACTCAATCGCTTCGGCTGGGGAGTCGACGTCGGCGGTGGGAACCAGCCAGAGCGAGTCCAGCGATACGCGCCTCACGAGGGTCTGCTTTCGCCTGAAGCTCACCTTGCAGGTGTTGCTCGTGTAGCTGCCGGCCACGCACCGAATGCCGCCGGTGTCCACCCCTGACAGCGATACCACGGGCGGATTCTCCAGAAAGTAGTACGGCCGCGAGCGAACCGTCCCGGCCCTGGGCGGCGCGTTGAGCGAGCCGCCGACGCACCAGCGCCCCGGACACCAGTCCCGGTATACCCAGCCCGACACGGCTTCGAAGACTGGGTTGAAGACGTCGACGAAGGTGCCGTAGCCGCTATCGTCCCTGCCGGTCAACTTGCCGCCGCTGAACGGGGGCAGGCCCCCCGAGGGGGTATCGGCGTCCAGCGGCAGGACATGTGCCCCGCCGGCTCGCACCACGAAGCGCATTCGCTCCGCGACCGGGGAGGCGGCGAAGATGGGATGAGCAGCCCACGGTCCGACCTGCCCGTCCCACGTCCGGAGTCCCCCAACCAGGAGATCGTCGCCCACCGCGGAAAGGGCCGCGAACTCGGAGCAGCAAGTCCATGCCGCCTCGGCCGCCTTCTGCGCCGCCTCGCGATCGCTCGAGATCAGCGTGAGCGACCGCTTCGCCAGGACCAGGCCCTGGTCCTCGTCACCGAGCTTGAGGGCGCCGTCATAGGCCCGGGCCGCTGCCGCGAACAACGCCTCGGGCTCCTTGTTCTCCGCGCTCGCGTCGTTCGAGGCGAGGCCGGCTTGGAGCCGGATGTCGCCGAGCGCGATGTATGCGTCGCGCAACTCGGGGTCCGCGGTGATGAGCCCCTCCAGCTTCTTCACTGCGAGGTCGACCTGCGCGTTCTCGGCGAGTTGACGAGCGGCAGCGATCTCTCGACCGCTACCGCCGCACGCAGCGGGGAGCGCGAGCGCCGGAATCGCGGTCGCGACCCACCACGTACTCGGGTTCATGGAGCGCCTAATCACAGAACCAGTCCATCCCGCCCTCGGAGACGCGGAGACCGCTCTCGCCGGGGGCGATGGTGAAGTGCACGATAGCTTCCATGCAGCTACACCCATCGACCTTGCAGTCGGCGTAAACCTTGTAGGTGGTCTTGGTGCCGGACGTCGTAGGCTTCCACTGCCCGAGCGTACCGAGCTTGAGATCGTCGGGAAAGCAGAAGGAGGTATCCCGGCCGCGAAACCGTGCGCGGTATTCGTCGGTGCTGGCGAGCGGCTTGCCTCCACATGAAAACGGGAATTGAATCAGGTCAAGCGTGCGCGGCTCGTCCTTCGCGTCGAATGCGGCGACGAAGGCCATCCACACGCCGCCAACAGTCGTGGGTCGGGGAGGCGTCGTGGTTGGACTCGGTGCGGCTGCGGTCAGGGCAGGCGGCGTCGCCGGGGCGTCCGCCATCGCCACCGGTGCGATCGCCAACACGGCCACCAAGCCGAGTAACGCGATTCGCGTCAGTTTCACGTCGGTCATCGGTCTCTCCATTCGAGGGTTGTCCACACCCCCCGGCCTTGCCGACGCGAGCCCGTGCCGTACCCTGGAGGGCAGCGGCACGAACCGGGGGCGACATCGCCAGGAAGGTTCGTCCAAGCGTAGGTAGGGCGAAGCGCGCGGTCAAGACGACCGGGCGTCTTTTTTCGACCGAGGAGGCCCAGGATCCGCCGGCACGGGGCTCGCCGACTCGTCGAAGCCCGGCGTTCCTGGCCAGGATTCGTCGACCGGGCGAGCCGAGGCGAGCGGGCGCGCGGCGCGTTCTCCGGGAGCGGCTTCGGCGACCTGGTCGCGGTTCATCACCCGGGCGCGCAGGCGCACGAGGTAGCGGTCGAGTCCCGTGAGCCAGTGATCCAGCGCGTCGAGCTGCCGCAGCACCTCGCTCGCGGGCAGCTCCTCCACGCGCGGGTCCGTGGCGTCGGGGTCGTGCGCGAGCAGGTCGGAGATGGCGTCCCGGATCGCGATGAGATCGGAGAGCGGCGTCGATGGGGACGTGGGCAGGGGAACCTCCGGTGGGGGTCGGTCACCCGGGTCGTGGAGGATCAAGGTAGCGGTTGGGCTTCCCGCGTGCCATCGGCAGGGCGTCGAGATGGCCGTACCGACCGGGCTACGCCCCCATCCGCGCCGAGAGCCACGGTAGCCGCCCGATGGCGTCCCGGAGCAGCGCCTCGTCCCCGTGCAGGTAGCGGGCGGTAGTGGCGAGCGAGGCGTGGTTCAAGGACTGCCGGATGATCTCGGTCGCCACCCCGACGCGCAAGAGCGCCGTCGCGTGCGCGTGGCGCAAGAGGTGGGGATGGAGGCGCACCGCGAGGCCGGCCCTTTCCCCGAGCCGCGCGAGCCGGAGCTGGATGGCCCGGGTCGTGAGCCGGTAAACGACCGGCGAGCTGGCTGCCGACGTGAATCCGCGCGGATTTACACGGCTCGGGAACAGCGACCCGTCGTCCCGGCCCCGGACCTCGATCCACGCGCGCACGACCTCCGCGGCGCACGGGTGGAGGACCACGTCGGTCCGGCCCCCGCCCTTGCGGGTGGCGCCCCGCAGGTGGCCGGTCGCGAAGTCGACCTGGGCAACGTCAAGACCGGCCAGCTCGGCGACGCGCAGGCCGGTGTAGAAGAAGAGGAGGAGGATCGTGGTGTCCCGGGCCCGTCGCCAGGACGGGGCTTCCGACGCGAGCACCCCGAGCAACCGCTCGACGTCGGCGACGCCCGGGGCGGCGATCACGGACCTGGGCACCCGGGCGCGGGAGATCCCCGTGGTGGGGTCCGCGGCGAGCACCCGCTCGCGCACGAGCCACGCGCACAGCCCGCGGACGATCACCAGCCGGCGGTTGCGGGTGGACGGCGCGAGCAGCGTCCCGTCCGCCTGGCGGGTGACGAACGCGGCGAGGGCCTCCGGTTCGAGGGGAATGGCGCGACGCACGAGGAGCCCCAGCTCCTCGCGGTAGCCGGCGACGGTGGTCTCCCCCAGCCGCCGGTCGTCGGCGAGGTGGCGCAGGTAGCGGGCGAGCAGGTCGAGAGTGAGAAGGACGGGGGTAGGCATGGTGGGCGGCACGTCTTTCAAGGGGATCGGAACTTCGCAAAACCTACGCGAGGGCGAAAAGAGGAGGTCCCCGTGCTGGGACCTCTCGTTGGCGTTCCGGTCTTCTGGGGTTGCTCCGCTTCCTGGCCGACGGTGGCCGCGACCGGATGCTCCTATGCTCGCGGTGTGCACAGGATGCGCGGGCTGCCTTGCTCCCGTCTGACCTGACGCCGCCGGCGAGGAGGCCGCCCGACGGGATAGCGTCGTCGGCGGGGAGTGGCGAGCCCCGTTCAACGCGCGCCCCGCACGTCACCCGTCTGCAGGACGGACGGGTTGTCGGCGCCGATGGTCTTCCACTTCTGATACTCTCTTGCGTGAGAGGATGTGATGCATACGGCGAGACGAATCCCCATTCCCCTCGCCATTTTCGCGCTCGGACAAGGCTGCGCGACGGAGTTGTGCGCGGAGGACTCGCCGAACGGCGAGCAGTGCCAGAATGGAGGAACAGAGCCGGATGCCGGGGAGAGCCCGGGCAAAGAAGATTCGGGGGACACCGGGGAGACCGCCGACAGCGGCGAACCGTGCCCGGCCGACGATTGGCCCTGCCAGGTCGTGCCCCTTTCCGGCGCGCAGGCCCAGCTCATCGGCGAGTTTCCGGGCGACTACGCCGGATTCGCACTGGCCATCCTCGACGACCGGGTGTTCGTCGGGGCGCGGCGAGAAGGGACGTTAGCCGTTTTCGTTTCGCCCCCCGTCCCGGCCGGACGAACGCTCCTCTCGGACCCACTCGTCCTGGAGGGTGACGTGCTGAGCGGCGGCATCGAAGTGCTGGGCGGGGACGAGGTCGTTCTGTCTTCGGCGTATACGACCTGGGTGGTCGATTCCCTCACCCTCTCCACCGCTGAAGCGCGCCTGTGGACCAGCACGGTCGGGGATTATGGAACCGGCGACCTGACGGGGGACGGGTTCCCCGACCTCGTCGTTGGCCTTTCCCACGTTGACGTAGTGGATGGGCTGCGGACGGGTGATGCATCCAACCCGGATGCGCGGATCTCCGGCGTAGGCTATCGCATCATCGTGCCGGGCGACGGGGACGGGGACGGAGTCGACGACGTGGTAGCCATGGACGAGTATAGAGAACTCGCGTACCTCTTCCGCGGCCCGTTCGCTGGCGAAGTTGATGCATCAGCCAGCGATGCTCGGTGGGGTAGCGAGTTCGACATGAGCTGGATCGAGCCCGTGGGTGACATCGATGGGGATGGGCTCCCGGAGATGTCGATCTTTTCGTACGGGCAGGGGGACAACGAATGGATCCCTCTCATCCTCCCGCTGCGCGAGGACGGGACGCCCTCCCTGGGTGATGCACTTGCCAAGATCGTGAACGACGTACCCGGCGTCGGCTTGGCGAACGCGAAACGCGCGGGCGATGTCGACGGCGACGGGCGCGGCGACCTCGTCGTCGAAGGCTGGGTGCCCTCCGAGCGCGGCAACGTCCGCTCGGTGCTCTTCTATGGCCCGATCGAGGGCAGCGTCTCCCTCGCAGACAACGGCCAAGCCATCCTCCGCGAGGACGATGATGCGGCCGAGGGCGAAACCCGGAGCGGCGACATCGACGCCGACGGCCTGTCGGACCTGGTATTCGGGATCGGGGATTCGGAAGAGGGTGCCGGCTCCGCGTACGTGCTGTACGGTGGAGCTTTCTGAGCGACCGAGGATCTACGGCAGATCCACAACCCAGTCCACCCTCATCTGGCCCTTCCCGTTCTCGGTCCAACACGTGATGATGTACCCCTCCCACGCTTGCGTGTGCGGGCGGTTCGCCTGTCCCGAGGACGTGAGGGCTTCAGGTTCTGACCATA
The DNA here is from genome assembly GCA_016205975.1 of Candidatus Uhrbacteria bacterium. Classification (GTDB taxonomy): domain Bacteria; phylum Patescibacteriota; class Patescibacteriia; order UBA9934; family GWF2-40-263; genus JACRJW01. Next base: position 133,686 of record JACQSK010000021.1, read on the forward strand.
GAGGTTGCCAGTCCGAATCGAACAACTGACGCATGATGTCGCCAGCGTCATTCTTCTCGTCCTCCGGCCGCACCTCGAACTGCCGATACGTCACGAGGAAACAGTTCCCGATTTGGACCACCGTTGGCATGGCCAGGTTGCAGTCACTTTTTTCGATGAGTACCTCGGCAGACCTGATCCCCGCAGACGTCATGGAATCGTCGACCACGACACGTGCGATGGTGCTCTCTTGGGATGGCACCATGCTCGTCGGGGCAAGGATACAAATCTCCGAGTACCTCGACTGGAGAAACGCAGATGCTCCGTTCTTGTGCCTCGAATCCCTGACATACGTAGAGTCAGTGACGTCTCCCCACTCATACAACGCTCCGCGGAGCGTGACATGGATCAGCCGGGTCCCGCTGTGCGTTCCAGGGGCCAGCACCCCAACGATCACTCCACCATAGAAGGGGTCGTTCAACGCATGAACCAAGAAGTGGTCGTTGGTCCCCGTGACCCGCTCGAAGAAATCGGCGCCTGAGTAGGACAACTCCATGGCGTCCTCCATGCCCGGGATCACATCGATTTCGTCCTCGACCGTGAACGTCTCGCTCGCCTCGTCGAAGGTGACCTGGAGAACGGAGAGGGATTCGTTGCCTTCGCCATCGTCGGGCCCATAGGAGTACGATAGCCAGTGATACTGCGTCAATGGTGAGACGATGTGCCAATGGTCTACGACTCGACCGGACGTCGAGAGCGAATGCCACGAGATACTCGTCATCTCACTGGAATCGATTGGATCAACGACCGCCAACTTCAGCGTTCCACCCTGGCTGGTCGACAGGATGACTCGCGCGCCGCTGCCGTACCCGCGCGCAAACAACCACTCCGCGGTCCCGTCGATGTCGGCGTGTTGGACTACCTTGTATAGGTGCGGCTCCCAGAGATGGTTCGTTGCCTCTCTCACCCCCTCCATCAACTCCTCCCACCACGCCTCCACGTAGGCAGTCAACCACGTCGATATATTATTGAACCACATGCTCCAACAAGCCCCGCAACAACAGCGTTAGACAGCGCAGTCCCGTCCGAGACAGAGATTTGACTAGGTCGCCTGCCCGCTTCTTCTCGACTGGCAGGTGGTACCGGTATCATGGTACCGACGTTGCGCGCCGGCCCCAGCCCGCTACGGCTCGACTACCCGCAATCCTCCCACTCGACGACACCCGAGACGCGGGCGCACTTCAGCGATGCGGCGCTTGCCTTGAAATAGAATCCGAAACGAATGAGCTGCTTCCCGGCCGTGCTCCCGGCAAGCCCCGTCATCCCCTGCGGAAAGCTCACGCCATTGCCCGTCTTGTCGTTGCGCGTCGGATCGGCGCCGCCGCTTGGAAAGATGGTGGTCGTCGGGCTGTCCGGCACGTCCGCGGTCTCGAACGCAGGGTACACGATGCCGTTGGAGTCGGTCGTGTTGCGTACCTCGAACGTGATCCGGGCCAACTGGACATCAGGGGCGGGCCCCCAAGCCGTGCAGGGATTGAACTCTCCAGTCCCGGTCTCGAGATCGCTGAAGATGGTGGTCCAGGGAATGACGATCTTGCGAAGGCGGGCCATGTGTAACTCCTAGTCCGTTGGTTGAGTAGGTACGCTGTCGGGCCGAACCCGACCCAGGTTGTCAGCGCAGTGGTCCATCCATTCCATCCTTGTACCGGATGCCCATGCGCACGAAGCGCTTTTCGCTGGTGAACTCCGAGAAACGCTGCGGGTCGATTTCCGTCGGCTTCTTCCAGGGTCCACCCACACCCGTGCGGCTGAGCAGGATGCCGACGTGGACCTCCAGGCGGTCATCGGTGTCCAGGTCGGGTCGCATCGGGACCAGGAAGTGCATCCGCGGCGCGCGCGGCAGCTCCACCGAGGAGCGTGACAGCCACTCCGCAAGCGGCACGAACCTCGTGGCTGGCGGCGCGGCGTGGGCGGGCGATCGATGCTCGCCATTGCCGGACAGTCGCTTGGCCATGGAATCCTCCCGCGAGGCGGCCCGGAACTCGGGGCGCCTGAGCGACCCTTGCACTGTGCGCGAGCGACTCCCGGCGGGTCAATGGCCGCCGCGAAAAAACCTGCCGCAACGGCGGGAGGTCCCCGCTGGTACCCCGATGGGCACGCGATCGTAGACGAGTAAAAAAGTTTTCGCGACGGGTGATCCGGGCGCGCTCGGGCCGTGCTGGCTGCCGTCCAATTCACGATCGAAATCGCCGGGTGCGGGTCGGGACGGTCGTGCCGGCGCCACATCCCCGGCGCAGCGAGCAGGAGCTTTCCGAGCATCTTGCACTGCACGAGCCGCACGGTCACGCTCGGGAAGTCCGACGGGTAGAGCGGCACCTGGTCCTTGTTCGTGAACTCGACCTTCACCGAGTCCTCGACCCGGGTGGTCCCCGTCCCGGACTTCAAGTGCGTCTCGATCTCGAGGCTCCGCCTGCCCGGGGCTAGCCTCGCGCGCGCGCGCGAAGAGAGAAGTGTGTCAACGGTATTGGCGAACAGTCTCCCGTCGATGCCGCCTCCTGGGGCGCGGTCGACGCTTCCCATGACGACAGCGAACACCGTCGGCTCGGCGGCGAGGATCTCGGGCTTGTCGTTGCGCCCCCGCGTCGGTGTCGTGCAGTGCGCCACCTCCGGGCCGGCGTCGAGCCGCACGGCTCATCCACGCCCAGCGCGGACGAGTGCACGCCGGGAATCGCGTCCGGCGAGCAGCCGCGAAAGCCGTGCGCGCCCGGGAGCCGCTCGCATCGGCAAAATAAAGTTCGTGGGCCGCGAGACATTTGTCCTTCTGCGCACCCTTCCTCAGTGAGCGACCTGGCATTTCGCGCGGCGCTCCGGAGCCCACGATGGCCGAGAGCCCCACCGAGACCATGCTGCATCCCCCAGGACGTCACGCCAGCCTGCCGCCCGTGACCGCCACGCTCCCCGGCGAACGCAACCTTGCGCCCGAGCGCCTCGACCACCTCGCGAAGCGGATCCGTGAGCTGTGCGCCGGGGCGGGTCTCTCGAACGCCCGCCCGCTTGGGGAGTTCCTCGTCGAGGAGCTCTTCGACGGGGACGAGGAGGCGTTCTACGCCAACCCGTCCGGCCACGCCGCGTTCCGAGAACTCGCCAAGCGTCCCGACGTCCCGGTCTCGGGCCCGCACCTCGCCGCGTCCGTCGCGGTGCTCCGGCAGCTGCGCGAACTCCCGGCGGATCTTGCCGAGGCACTCTCCTTCGAACACCACCGCGTGCTCCTCACCGTCCGCGACCTCGAGAAGAAGATCGCACTGGCCCGCATCGCGTGCGAGGAAGGGCTCAAGTGTCGGGCGTTCCGGCTGCGCGTGCGCGACGCGCGCGAGCCGCGCCGGGGCATGGTGCCTGGGCGCCCGCCGACCCCCGCCCTCCTGCGCATCGTCCACGACATCGAGACGCTCGCGTCGAAGTACGCAGAGCTAGCCCGGGGGGAAGAGGCGGCCGCCAAGGCGCTCGGCGCGGAGGGCGTGAAGGTGCTCGCCCGGCGTGTCGACAAGGTGATCACGACGCTCGACGACGCGAACGACGACCTGGGCGGCCATGTGGGCCTCGAACCGGGCTTCGCCGGCCGCGACGAGATCCGCACGGAGTTGTGACAGTCACAACTGTCCGGAAAACGGCAAGGCCGCCTTTCCATGCCCGTCAAGTCCACCCCACGAGTCCCCGGCACCCCGGCAGAGTCGACCGCGCCACCACGGTGCGGTATCGAGCTGGTCGACGTGCGCGAGGCCGAGGCCGGCGAAGCGTCGGCGGCGACACCGTGACCGTTATCACGTGATAACACCCGGCCTCGCGAGGGCCGGCGAGGGCACCGACGACCGCTGCGCGCGTGGTCGACCGGCAGCTAGTTGACGCGCGTCAACATGACACGTCAAGACTTCGCCCTGGCGAGCCGGGGCCTGCGCGCGGATTTCGTAAGCGAGATGACCTCGGTCGCTCGGAAGGACATCAACCGTCTCGACGAGGCACTCGATGACGCCCGCAGCCACGCCGGCGTCGCTCTCGTCGACGGTGACAACGCGGCCGACGAGGCATGAACGTTACGGCGGCGGAACGTTTCCCCGGGGAAACGTTCGCCGCCTGCACCCTCGGCCGATCGGCCCCCGGCCGACACGCCGCTCGCCCGGCTGGTCGCCGACTTCGAGAAGATCACCGAGCGCTTCGCCTGCCTCGCGAAGGACGCGGATGGCGCAACCGCGCTCGGGCGGGACGAGGTCCAGGGGCTCATCGGTCGCGTCTACCCGTACGCGGCCAAGGTCGAGGAAGCGATCGACGACATCGGGCTGCACGTCGGGATCGATGACGTCCGCGGGGAGAGCTAGCCGTCTTGTTTAGCCGGCTAAACAAGACGGCTACCGTCACGCGAGGCGTGACCGCGTCGTGCATGCGCGGTCCCTCGCGTCCTGCCCGGTCCAGTTGACACGCCCGCGACCACCCCGCCTCCAGGATCACCCGCCATGGCCGACCCCGTGAAGATGAGCGCACCGTCGTCCCTGCCCCATCACGCCGTCCCGCCGCGGGTCGTGCCGCTCCCCGCCGAGGAGGCAGAGCGGGTGGTCGTCCGCGCGGCGTATGCGGGGGCCCACGTTCTCGTGCGCCTGCCGGGGTCCGACGCGCGGGTGAGCGCCTGCGTGGTGCATGGCGGAGCCCACCATGGCGAGCTGGCGCTCGGGGGATGGGCCATCCCGGTGCGGGTGCCGGCCGGGGCGACCGTGGCCGCCGAGTTCGTCCTGGGCGCGAGTGCCTACCGGGTCGAGGGGCGGGTCATCCGCTGCGAGGCGGAGATCGTCGCCCTCGACTGGCCGGTGCGCGTGTTGAAGGTCCAGCGCCGCCGCTACTTCCGGGTCCCGGCGCCCCCCGGCGTGGAGGTCGTGTTCCGCGTCCAGGATCGACCGCGGGTCCGGCCGCTCTTGGACCTGAGCGCGTCGGGGATCGGCCTCCAGCTCGACCTCGCGGAGGACGGCGACGTGCGCGAGGACACGCCGGTCGAGGCGATCCAGGTCCCGTTGGGGTCCGCCGGGTGGTTCGTGGGCCAGGGCGTCACCCGGCGCGTGGTGGTCCCGCCCGCCGGCTCCACGTCTCCGCCGCGCTGCGGCATCGAGCTGGTCCACGTGCGCGAGGCGGAGCGCGATCGGCTCGTCGCGTGGGTCCTGGCGCGGGAGAGGGAGCTGCTCGCGGGAGCGCCCTGAGCGGCGTTCCCACGTGGCCTCCGATAGACTGCGCGGCCCGATGTCCTCCCCCCGTGCGTTGCTGTTCATCGACCTCCGGCTGCCAGCGGCGTTCGTCCTGGACGAGCCGGCGTTCCTCCGGGTGAACGACGGGGTGCTCGTCGTGGACGGAATCTCGGCGGTCGAGGCGCGCCGAGTCGCGGCGCAGCTCGTCTACGACGGGGCGCGCGCCCACGTGGCGCTACCCGCGCCGGGGACCACGCCCGACACCCCCGGTCACCCGCACCCGGCCGGGACGCTCGTGCACGTCCCGGGAGACGGAGCGGGTTGGGGCGCGGAGCTGCCACGACTCGTGGCGGCGAGGGTCGGCTCCCGCGCCGCGGCCGGGAAACCGCGCGGCGTCCCGGGGTAGCGTCGAGATCCCGGGACGTTCCGCTGGCCCGTCCGCTACCGAGCGGTACCTACAGCTCCTGGGCCACGAGCGTCACGGCGATCAACTCGCCCTCCACACCCCTGGTCCTGAGCCGGTTCGCCGCCGCGTGGGACGCGCCAGCGATGTCGGCGGCGACGAGCCCGTAGGCGCGAACTCCCGTCGGCGTCTCGACCTGCACGATGTACACGAGCTGACCGCTCGCGGTGCCCGGGGATGCGCTCGGCGAAGGGGAAGGCGCGGGCGTCGCGGCAACAACCGGCGCTGGCGGCGCTGCGAGGGCGTCGCGGTCCGCCGTAGCCAGCTCGATGCCCCGGCGGGCTCGGTAGGTCCGGACGTTCTCGGGCGTCACGCCAGCGAGCTTGGCGATCTCGTCGTCCGGCGCCTTGCCGAGCATGGCCGCGTACGGGTCGAGCTTCGACCGGCGGCCGTAAAACGGCCGCACACGGCCTGTACCTGCCGCGGAAGCCGCCGCCCTCGCCGCCGGCGCTCTGGTGCGCGAGGCCGACGCGGATGCGATCGATGCCGGGGCGGCGGGTCGCACGATGCGCCGCCGCGGTGCGCGTGTCGCGGGCTCCGCCGCCGCTGGCGCTTGTCGTCCCGGTCCGGCCCCGAACTTGTAGCCCTCGTAGGCGGGGATCCCGAGCTGCTTGCGGTAGTTCACGATCGACGACCGGGACACGCCCGCCTCCCTCGCAACGAGGTGGTCCGGCTCCTTTCCAAGCCGGTCGTGGAAGGCAGCGAGCTTCGTGGCGCTCGGGCTGGGCATGATCGAGGCTCCGGGGATGAGCTCGGTCGTATGCCACCGGGTTTCGCATGACAACGGGTCCGGTCCCCCGGATCGCGGCGACAGCGGCCCTGCGTGCCGGGAGGGCCCCGGGAGTGTGCGACCGGGAGCGACGCGGCCAACGAAAACAACAGGACCCTCCGGCCCTGTCTTTTGCTAGTTGACGCGCCTGGGCGTCTTCTACGCATCCCGCGCCCGGATCCACGTTTCGAGCTGCGTCGGGGGCATCGGCCGCGCGACGTGCCAGCCTTGCGCCTGGTCGGCTCCGTTCTCGCGCAGGTACTGCGCCGCGGCCGCCGTCTCCACCCCCTCGGCGATCACCGCGAGGTCCAGCCCGTGCCCGAGCTCGATCGTCGCCCGGACCACGAGTGCCTCCTTGCGGCCCGCCGGGAGCGCGCGGACGAACCGCTGGTCGATCTTCACCGCGGAGACCGGGAGGGACACCAGGTAGCCGAGCGAGGAGTACCCGGTGCCGAAGTCGTCGATGGATACCGCGATCCCCCGCGCCGCCAGCTCCCCCAGGACCGCGATGGCGTGCGCCGGGTCCTGCATGATCTCGCTCTCGGTCACTTCCAGCTCCAGGCAGCTCGGCGGCATCTCGGCCTGGGCAAGCGCCGCGTCGAGGTGCTCGACCAGGTCCGCGCGACCGAGGAGCCGCGCGGAGAGGTTCACTGCGACCCGCGTGCCCGGGTGGGTGGACAGCCACGAGCGCGACTCGGAAAGTGCGCGTCGAACGAGGGACCGGGTGAGCGGCACGATGTCGCCCAGCCGCTCGGCGACGGGGATGAACCGGCCGGGTGGAACCGGGCCCAGCTCCGGGTGCGTCCAGCGCGCCAGCGCCTCGGCTCCCGAAAAGGCGCCGCTCGCGAGGTCGACCTTGGGCTGGTAGGCGAGGGTGATCTCCCCGCGCTCGACCGCGCGGCGCAGGTCCGCAGCTAGCGCGAGCGCGGAGGGGTCGAACGTGTCCATGGTGACGTTGAACTCGACGAGTGCTTCGCCGGAGCGCCGGCTCGCGTTCACGGCGACGTGGGCAGCACGGCGCAGCGCGTTCACGCCGGTCCCGTCGCGGGGGGAAACCGCGAACCCGGCCGCGGCCGCGACGGTGAGCCGCACCCCGCCGATCTCCACCGGGTTCGCGAGCGCCCCGAGCAGGTCCTGGGCGATCTGCCGGCACGTCGCCGGCCCCTCCGGCACGAGCACGGCGAACCCGTCCCCGCCGCCGCGCGCGAGCAGGCAGCCCGGGGGCGTGGCCCTCCGGGCGCGCTCGGCCAGCTCCTGGAGGACCCGGTCGCCCAGCTCGAACCCCAGCGCGTGGTTGATCTCCCGGAACTCCCGGATCTCCACCGCGATGAAGCCCGTCTCGGCGACGCCCGCGAGCTGAGCCGCCTCGAACGCCGCCATCGCGTTGCGGTTGGGCAGCCCCGTGAGCGGGTCGTGGTAGGCGAGCCAGTGCGCGCGCTCGTCGGCGGCCCTTCGCGCCGCGCGCTCCTGGGCCCGCACCATCTCGCGCGCCAACGCGCCGGGAAGGCGGGCGAGCCGGTCCTTGGGGACGAAGTCGTCCGCGCCCCGGCGGACGAGGTCGGCCACGGTCTCCTCGCCGACGGTCCCGGAGACGACCAGAAGCGCCACGTCGCGCAGGCGGGCACGCACGAGCGCGATGCTCTCGCCTGCGTCGAGCTCGGGCAGGTGTGCGTCCACGAGCACCGCGTCCCAGGACTCGCCCAGGGCCTCTTCGAGCCCCGGCCGGTCCTCGACCCGGGAGACCGCGACAGTCAAGCCACCGCGGCGCAGCGCCCGCAGCACGAGCTCCGCGTCGGCCGGGTCGTCCTCGACGTGCAGGATGCGAAGGGGAGGGGTGGGCATGAGCGCCTATTGTGCGGCACGTGGGCGACCGGGCATAAGCGGATCCCTGCGGACCGGGGGCGGGGCGTACTCAACGACGAGAACGCGCCGCGGGAACGGGCGTTGTAGGATGCCGCGATGTTCCGCCGGGGCCGGGTTCTCGCTGCGCGTGTCGCGTCCTGGTCCCAGGTCCGCCTGGGGACAGTCGGCGTGCGCGATCTCCGGTTCGTCTTGGTGTACCTGCCGGCGGGACTGTTGCCGGCGCTCTTGGCGGCATTCTACGGGCGCGACGAGATCCGCGACCGAGCGGTGCCGGTGCCGCTGCTGCTGGGCGCGATCGCGAGCCTGCTCGTGCTGGGGGTCATCGTCTCGCTCTACCGGCAGGTCGAGCGCGCGGACCGCCTGCGCGACGAGCTGGTGGCGCTCGCCTCCCGCGACCCGCTCACGGGTCTCTCCAACCGCCGCATGCTCCAGCCCACGCTCGCTCGCACGAGCCGGCAGGCGGACCGGGGCGGCACCCCCGCGTGCCTGGTGCTCATGGACCTGGACGACCTCAAGATCGTGAACGACCGGATGGGGCACGCCGCGGGGGATGCGCTCCTCGTCGGGTTCGCGCGCACGCTCCGGCGGGTGACCCGGGCGCAGACCGACCTGCTGTTCCGCATCGGCGGCGACGAGTTCCTCGTCGTGCTCCCCGGCGCGGCGATCCCGCACGCCCGCGTTATCGCCGAGCGGCTCCTGGAGGCGCTCGCCGAGGACACCGCGCCGGTCCCGGGGGTGCATCCCCGCTGCTCCATCGGGGTGGCACAGCGCCACGGGCAGGAGCGCCCCGAGGCGTGGCTGCGCCGCGCCGACCTCGCGATGTACCGGGCGAAGGAGACGGGCGCCGGCGTCGAGGTGGCGTAGGCGACGTCCTCAGCGCCAGAGCAAGCGCACCTGGTCCCCGTCCAGCGCGTACCCGCACAGGTCGGCCTCGACATGCGCCTGCCGCAAGAGCGCCCGCGCGGCCGGCATCTGCTCGGCGGGGACGACGAACCACGCCCGCGCCCCGGTCGCCGCGGCATGCTCGGCGGCGCGCCGCCACCGCTCGCCCTCGCCGGGGTTCGCGGCGTCCACCCCGGTCCGCACGACGAGGCTGCGCACGTACCGGTCCTGGCGTTGCACCACGACGTCGGCCACGCCCCCCTCCGCGAACGACGGCCGACACGGCTCGGCCCGGTAGGTTCCGTGTCCCGTGTACTCCCGGAGCAGCCGCGCGATCACCCGCGCGCGGACGGCCCCCGCATCGCCCGTCGGCTTGTCCATCTCGCAGCTCCCAGCAATGTCCTGCACAGCATGCGAGCTTCATCGGCCGGCAACGCGGCGAGTTGAGGCGGTCAGCCTCCCAGCCCGGACGGGGGCTCGCCTCCCTCGATCTCGGCTTCGCGACGGGCCACGTGGCGGTGCAGCCGCGTCGCGTCTCCCTCCGGGAGCGACTCGAGGTGGACGCCGCAGCGCCACGCGCCGGCGAGCGCCGGGTCGGGCCGGCCGACCTGGCCGACGCTCCCGTGACCCACCACCCACCCGTCCCCGCGCAGGTGGAACTGGATCGCCTCTACGGGCGTGCCGCGCGCAAGGTCCCGGTCCGCGGCTTCGGCGGCGAACCCGATCCCACGTTCCCCGACGTCCAGCAGCCGTCGGACCCGGGGACGACCTGCCACCCGGAACACGAGATCCGTGTCCCGGGCCGCGGGGACCCGGCGATGCGCCCGCCGCTCGTCCCAGCGCAGGAAGCGGGGTTGACCGACCACCACCCGCTCCCGCGAGACGAGGTGAACGACGGCGACGAGCACCACCGGGCGCGCGACCTCGACGCGGAGCTGGAGCTCGGTCCCGGGTCGCACCGCGGGGTTCCCGCTCCCGTGATCCAGGAGCACGACCAGGATCCCCGAGGTGGCGCACCAGCTCTCGACCTGTCCGCGCACCGGCACGCCTCGCTCCTCCACGGCGACGCCGGCCCGCGTCGCGCTCGCCTCGCGCAAGAGATCATCCAGGCGTGGCGGCATGGCCACCCCCGGCGCGTGGACGCGAAAAACGCTCGCGGCGTGGGCGGCGAGCGTCAGGGTGGGCCGGACGGTTCGAGAGCATGCTCGCCCCGGGGCTACGGGGAGAGGATAGCACTCAGAGGCGCCCGCGCGCGGTCGTGCCGGACCACGGCGCACATGAACCCGCACCCGTATGTGGCCGGTCGGTGTAGTCGCGCCGGGACAGGCCCGAAAGCCTGATGGGTCACACTCACGCCGCATGACTGCCGTATCGCGGCCGGGACTTCCTGATCACCCACGCCGCTCTTGGTCACGTTTACCAGACGATGCGGGCTGGTCACTCGCTGAGGTGGACGCGACCGGAGGGCGACGCGACGTGGTTCCCTGACCTACCCGCCTCGCGGCTTCGGAGGCCGACCTGCCGAAGGGGCTGGGGCGGAGCCTGGATTGTGGACAACCGATCCCCCAGCGGGGGGCTTCGGCTGCGCCGGTCCTGACTGAGGGGGCTGATACCCGCCCTTTCGGAGAGGCTGATAGCCCTCATGGAGGGGGTGCTTGTTCGCCATCGTCGACTCTCGGGATTCCGAAGAAGCGTATCACGCGCTGGTTGGCCGAGGCGAAGGCCCGTTGAATCCATGAGCGCCAGCCCGTGACCGCGGTGATCTCGCGTCCCGGACTTTCCGCCTCGAGCAGTTCCATGCACGCGATCTCCGACCCGCTGATCCACCCACCGATGCTGCCCGGGGCTGGTTCTACGAGGCTCCCTTCGTCATCGACGCGCCAGAGCGTCTGGAGGTAGATGTCTCGCGGGTCGGGATGGCTGGTCGCGTAGGACTCCCGCGACCACCAGCCCACAACGCATCGCCCGTCCTTCAGGGTGATCCGGATGAAACAAGGTGGCAGGCGCTCGAAGACGTAGTCCCACGCGGTCGGCTGCAGGAGTTGGAAGCCGATGTAAGCGGGCAGTCGCGGGAATATCTTCACGGTTCGGGCGCCGAGGTAGGCGACGATGGGTGCGAGCACGATTACGCCAGCCGGTAGGAGCAGGACATCACCCGGCATGGCTGCATTTGCGGATGTGATCGGCTTCAGCAGACTGAGTTCGAGCAGGGGGGCCAAGAGCGGCAGCAGCCATCCCCCGATGTGTGTGGGAAGTAGGACGCGGGCCCCTACAAGGCAGGACGACCACCACAGCGCGGAGTAGGTCAACGACCTGAGAACCAGGTGGCCGGCCTCGGGCTTCGTTCGCGTGACCATGTAGTCCCACACATGCGCCAACAGGAAGCCAGGCGCGACGAAGCAAAGGAAAATGAGAAGCGCTTCGATCGTGCTCGGCATGATTGGTTCCGCTTGCGGGTGCTGAGACTACCACGCCAGGTGGCTATCGATCTTGTCCGTCGCTTGGAGATGGTGGTGCGGCGCGGATTCCTCGAATCGATCGGCACACCAACTGGATCTCGAGCTGTGATCCAGGCGTCGAGCGCGACGCGCGCGGAACGCTCCGCGATCTGGGCGCTGACATCTACCGACTCCGGAACACCTCCGGCGCGCTTTCGAGTTGCGCGAGGTCCAGCTCCAGGCGCGTGTCGCCCCCGTCGCAGCTCGCGCCCACGGTGAACGCGCCCCACGCGAGCAACGAGAGCGTGGCCTCGCCGTCCTCGACGGGCCGGGTCACCACCGGCGAGGGGAACGTCGGGTGGAGGTGGAACGTGACGCTGCCGGTGAGCGGGTCGCCCGGGTTCGTAGAGCACACGCGCAGGCGGACGCGGAACCAGCTCGCGCTTCCCGGCACCGCTACGACGATCGCGCACAGCCGGCGGTCGTTCGCCGCGGCCATCCCGCCCCACTTTCCCTTGTGCGGGTCCTCGTCCGCGGGGGCCGCGCCCACCGCCCGTCCCCGGTCGCCCTCCACGTCCAGGAGCATGTCCTCCTCCGCGACCGGGCGGGACCCACCGGGCCGGGGGATGTGGTCGAACACCGCGCCGGTCGCGTCCAGGTCGTCGGCGACCTCCTTTACTCGTCCACGCACCCGCTCGATCTCCCCCCGCTGGGTTTCCAGGGCGGCCTGGAGATCCTGCATCTCGATTTTGTTGTCCCCGAACGAGAGCGACTTCACGCGGTGGAGGATGGTGACCGCGCCGGCCACGAGGAAGAAGCGCGCGGCCGTGTCGTCGATGTCCTGGCCGCCGACCAGTTGGCGGATGAGCACCGCCGCGCCGGCCAGGGCGGAGAGCGCCCCGATGGTCGCGAGGAGCCTCGCCGGGAGCCGCTCCCCGGCACCGGGGGATGGCGGCGCCGCGGGGACCTTCGCGAGCGACTCCTTCGGGCCGGCCGTCATCGCCGTCCCCCGCCCGGTACCGGCTCGTCTCGCCGTGACCGTGGCCCTGCGAGCTGCGGGTGCTGGTCGTAGCCGAGCGCCGCGATCGACCTCGACGCCCGCTTCACGAGCTGGTTGAACGTGAGCGCCTCGCCCTTCGCCCGCGCCCGGCGCAGCTCGGCGACGACGCACCAGGTGAACGCGCCGTAGGCCGCGGTGCCGTTGCGGTACTCGTACGCCAGTTCCTGTTCGCGGCAGGCGTACAGCAGCAGCGGGACGTACGGCCCCTTGTGTCCGTAGGCCGTGCGCGCGTGCTCGAACTGCACCGCGGAGTCCGACCAGACCGGGAGCGCGCGCCCGAGCCGCTTCGTGGCCCCGCCCGTCCCGAGCATCTCGGCGCGGTCGGCCTTGCGCGTGACGAGCGGCTTGGCCTTCCGAGGAAGGTCGCGCTGCTTCCAGAGTCCGAGGTCCGCGTCCCACGCGAGCGCACGGTGGCGGATGTCGTCGGGGAGAGGGAGCCCGCGGGCGCGAACGCCGCCCTCGCGGGTGAGCCCGCCGGAGTGGCAGCAGTCGAAGATGGCGGTGAACTGCGTGCCGTACGGGAGCTGGGTGTACAGCTCGAAGAACTGGTCGTCGGTGAACGCCCGGTCGCGCGACCAGTCGAAGTCGTGCGGGACCAGGCATTCATCGAGCCCGTCGACCTGGTCGCCGATCCCGTAGGTGGGGACCTGCGCCCCGTGGCCGGAGTAGAAGAAGACGCGCTGCGCCCCGTCGTCGGCGTCGTCGAGGAGCCACTCCAGCCGTTCTTGGATCGCGCCGCAGGTCGCACGGCCGTCGAGCACCACCCGGATGTTCTCGGGGGCGAACCCCAGCTCCTGCAATGCCGCGCTCACGAGATAGGTGTCGTTCACGCACCCCTCCAGGCGCATGTCCGGCTTGGGGTAGCTGTTGATGCCGACTAGCAGCGCCCGGTGCTGGGGCGTCTTGCGCAGCGTCGCGCGAGGCGCGAGCGCCGCGGTCGCCATGGCGGACTTCGCGCCGGCGATCGCCCGCCACGCCCGCTGGCCGGTGCTTGCGTGGGAGAGGTACTGCGCCCCGTCGTGGTCGAGCGGCCCCGGCACGTCGAACCGGGTCTCCACTTCCTGCACGGGCTGGATGCGGAACCGGTCGAGCGAGGCGGTGAATGCCGCGTCCTCGGGGTTGAACAGGTGGAACCAGCCACGTGCCGTCTCCAGGCTGCGCAGTCGCCCACCGAACGTGGCGCGCACGGCGGGGTTGCCGATCTGCGAACCGAACGTGACGAGCCAGCGGTCCTTCACGAGCGACGGGTCGAGCGCGAACGTGTCGTACGCGAGGAGCGACCCGAGGCTGTGGGCGCAGACGAGCCGCGGTTGCTGAGCGCCGATTGCCGCGGCAAGGTGCTTCCTCAGCGCCGCGCGCAGCTTCTCGTCGGCCGCCCACTGCGCGACCATGCCCACCGTCCACCGGACGGCCTCGCCGACCCCGCCCCGGGCGAGCCGTTTCGCGCCGGGCGTCCCGACGAGATCGCCGACGCCATGGACAACGAGGCTCCCCATGAGCCGCGCGAACGCCTCGGCGACGAGCAGCGGGTTGATCTTCGCCTTCTCGAAGAACGAGTCGTACTCCAGGAAGGTGATGTCGCTCGGCGAGACCTGCTGGCCCCAGCGCGACAGGCCCGAGACGATCGCGGACGTCCAGCCGGCGCGCCAGCTCGGATCGGCGTCGCCGTGGCCGATGCCGTGGATACACAGGATGGGGAAGGACATCGGGGCTCCGGAGCCGGAAGGTCTGCGCGACGGTAGCACGACGGCTCGTCGCCTTGGCCGGCGCTGGAGCCGCCCAGGCCCGGGGTCAGCCGCCCGGCGAAACACGGGCGGCGAAGCGCCCCTCGTGGACGCTGCCCGTGGTAGATTCGCCCGATGTGGTGGTGGGCGGCCTCGGCGCTCGCGGGTGACTGCACCCGGTTCACGGAGTGCGATGAGAGCGTCGTCGGCGTGGCGGCTACGATCGGCGCGCCGACGGGTCTACGAGTCGAGTTCTTTCCGCAGCTCGAGGGAGGGCGGTGGATGCTGTCGATCGAGGGAGTCGTGCAGGGGACGGCACACGCGGTCGGCCTGGTCGGCACGATCGGTGCCGGCGTACGCGCCCACCTTGTTCCCACCGCGGGGAAGAGGGGGGCGCTGGTGCTGGCGCCGGGCCTCGGCATCCACGGGTACTTCCCAGGAGCCGATGACGGCTGCTCCGGTCTCGGGTGCCTGGACTTGACGCCGAACACGCCGCTGCTGTTCGTCTACCCGTCGATGGACATCGGCTACGCCCACGCCGGGCGGGTCGGCTTCCACCTCGGTCTCGAGCTGGGCGCCAGTGCGACCCTCCCCGAACGCGAGTTGGTGGTGTCCCCGCAGGGAGCGGTGGTGACTGGCGCGCGGTTCTGACGGGCGGGGGAATGTCGGTCTAGAACCCGCCGAAGATCACGTACACCGCACCCGCATACGTGCCGTTCGTGCTCTCGTTCGCATTGGCGAGGAGGATATCGGGCACCCCGTCCGCATCGATGTCCGCGGCATCGCCGAGGCCCCCGGCGCCCCCGACGGAGGCGTCGGCCTCCGTCTCCAGGAAGGTCCCGGAGAGGGGGCCGTAGAATGCGTAGGCGTTTCCCGTTGCTCCGTTGCCGGAGTTGAACAGGATGTCGGGCACGGCGTCGTCGGAGACGTCGCCCAGATGGGCATTTGCGCCCACCCCGCCGGATTCCTCGCCGTAGATGACCGCCGTGGCGGACGCGAGGGTGACGGTCGACCAGTCGGCGCGGGCGCGCCCATCGACCAGGTACACCGCCCCTCCGCCCGACGCGGCGTAGTCGACTCCCGGCAGCCCGAGCAGGATGTCGTCGTAGCCATCGCCGTTGGCATCCTCGCGGCAGTCGATGGTCATGCCGAGCCCATCGCCGTCCACGGACTGCTCGAAGATCACGTCCGCGTCCGCGTCGAGGCTCATCGACCCTGCCACCGGGCCGAATGCCAAGTACACGCGCCCTGCCGTGCCTGCGTACCAGTTGTAGGCGCCCACGAGGATGTCGTCGTAGCCGTCGCCATCGACGTCGCCTGAGTTCGAACCTTCCATTCCCGTGAACGTGTACGCCCCCGACATCGTCGCGACCGAACCGGTGGCAAGATCTACGTCCGTGCCGACGGGGCCATCCACGAGGTAGGCGACCCAGCTCTCCTCGTTGCCAACGAGCACGTCGGCGTCACCATCACCATCCACGTCGCCGCTGCTCAGCGCCCGTTGCGAGCCGTACGTGCCCGCCCCGTCGAGAATCCACGCATCTCCCACGGCGCTGCCGGACGAGATCGGCCCGGGAAGCGCGTAAACGGCATCCACGGCGCGAACAAGAAGGTCCGCGACGCCGTCGTCTGTCACGTCGCCGATCGCGAGCGTACCCCCGATCTGTTCGTCGGTGACCGTGCCCTCGAAGCGGTACTCGGCCGTAGCAAGCGTGTCCGATGCAGACGGTGCACCGCTGTACACGTACGCCTCCCCGACCGCGTTCGTGCCAGCGCCGGGCACGCCGATCGCGACGTCGAGCACACCGTCGTCGTCGAGGTCGCCGATGGCGAGCCCGGTACCTGCATGGTCGCTGGTGTCCTCCCCGTAGATCGTCACATCTACCTGGTCGA
This sequence comes from Candidatus Uhrbacteria bacterium, assembly GCA_016205975.1. Taxonomy (GTDB): domain Bacteria; phylum Patescibacteriota; class Patescibacteriia; order UBA9934; family GWF2-40-263; genus JACRJW01. Next base: position 149,979 of record JACQSK010000021.1, read on the forward strand.
CAGAGCACCAGTCCACGATGCCGTCGCAATCGTCGTCGACGCCGTTCAGGCAGACCTCCGCGAAGTCCGGGCTGCGCATCGCGTCCGCGTCGTCACAATCCTCGCACGCGACGCTCCCATCGCTGTCCGCGTCGGTGGTCTCGTCCGTGCCCAGCGACCCGTCGCAGTCGTTGTCCTGCGCGTCGCACACCTCGGTGGCGCCCGGGTACACGGTGCTGTCGCCGTCGTCGCAGTCGGCGACGACCTCGCAGGCCGCTGCGTCGTCGAAGTCCGAGCACTCGCACGCGAGCGCGCCGTCGCCGTCGTCGTCGACGCCCTCCCCGATCGGGTACTCCCCGTTGCAGTTGTTGTCCTCCCCGTCGCAGATCTCCTCGGCACCGGGGTGGATGGTGTCGTCCCCGTCGTCGCAGTCCTCCTCCTCGCCCGAGCCGTCGCAGAGGTAGTAGCCGTCGCCGTCCGCGTCGGTCCCGCCGTCGGAGGTGGAGCTGTTGCAGTCGTTGTCGACGCCGTCGCACAGCTCCTCGGCTCCCGGGTACACCGCGTCGTCGGCGTCGTCGCAGTCGTTGTCGTCTGCGACGTAGCCTCCGGGGGCCTCGCACGCGGTCAGCGCCGCGCCGGCGCCGTAGCCGTCGTCGTCCGTGTCCGCGTACCAGGACGCGGCGTCCGTCGCGGAGGCCTCGTCGACCTCCCCGTCCCCGTCGTTGTCCACGCCGTCGCACTCCTCCGCGTCGAGCGCGTCGCACGTGCCGTCCCCGTCGGCGTCGGCGGTGCCCTCATCGACGTCGCCGTCCCCGTCGTTGTCCACCCCGTCGCAGTCCTCGGCGTCGTGGCAGTCGACGATCCCGTCCCCGTCGGCGTCGAGGCCCTCGTCCACCGCGTCGTCGCAGTCGTCGTCGACGTCGTTGCACGTCTCCGTGGCGTCCGGGCTCACGCCCGCGTCGGTGTCGTTGCAGTCGTCGCCGATGGAGACCTGGTCCGCGCGCGGGGTGCAGTCGACCATCGGCGTCGTCGGGTCCCCGTGGCCGTCCCCGTCGGCGTCGGTGTACCAGGTCGGCACGTCCGCGGCGTCGTCCTCGTCGACCTCCCCGTCGCAGTCGTTGTCGGTGCCGTCGCACACTTCGGTCGCGGAGGGGTTCACCGCCGGGTCGGTGTCATCGCAGTCGTCGCCGGTCGCGCAGGTGCCGGCGAGGATGGAGCCGTCGTTGTCCTCGTCGAGGCACTCGCCCACGGTGATCGCGACCTGGTCGGAGGCGGACTCCCCGTCGCCGTCGGTCACGGAGAGGGTGAGCACGTGGTCGCCGGGGGAGAGCGCGACGTAGTCGGTCGTCTCGCCCGACTCGGTCGCGAGCCCGGACAGCACCACGCCGTCGAGGCTGCTCGTCCACTCCACGGCGAGCTGGTCGAGGAGCGTCTCCTCGTCGAAGACATGCCCGTACAGCCAGGTGAGCTCGTCCTCGGGGAGCGCGTCGGTCGAGGACGGGCGCACGATCGTGGAGGTCGGGGCGTGGTTGGCGACGCAGGCGAACGACACGGATGCATCCGCGAAGAGGGCATCCGCGTCGGTGACGCGCAGGGTGACCTCGTAGGCGCCTTCGTAGGCCGGAGTCCACGATGCCGCGACGACGCCCGAAGCGTCGGGCCCGGACACGTCGAGCGACTCCTCGCGGTCCGCATCCACGGCGTACACGCTCCACGTGACGATCAGCGCGTCGTTCACGGTTCGACCGTCGCTGTCGGAGACGAGCCCGGAGAGCGTCAGCTCGCGCCCAACCAGGCACCCGCCGCCCGAGTCCGTGATCGCGGCCTCGGGGCCTTTCAGGTAAACGGAGAGACCGGCGTCGCTGCAAGCAGTGAGCACGAGCATCGGGGAGAGTCGGCGAAGCATGCGGGTTCCGCGGAGGAGCGCGATGCTACACCCGCGCGGGCTCCGACGTCTTCGCGAGCGCCACGAGCATGTCCGTGAAGACGGCGAGGAGCGGTTCCGCGAGCGCTCCCCGCGCGGGTCTCGGCCGCCAGGAGGCGAGGAGCGCGAAGGCCGGGGCGGTAGGCGCGGGGAGTGGCGCGCTCGCTCGTTCCACCAGCTCGCGTCACTCCTCGTCGGTGATCTTGTCGAGGAGCTTCACGAGCAGGTAGGCCAACCCGCCGACCGCCGCGGCGCCAACCAGGACGGCGATCACCGCCTTCGCCGTCGATGGGTCCTTGGCGAGCTTCTCGCGCAGCCCGTTCAGGACCGCCTCGGCCGCCCCGGTGGGCCGGGCGATCCCGGCTTCCCAGCGGGTCACGGTCCGGGCGTCGACGCCGACGAGTCGTGCGAAGCTGGCCACGTCGAGGTCGAGGTGCTGCCGGAGATCACGGACGTCCTGCGCGTTCCACATGCGCCGATTCGCTCCTTGAAACCTTGTAGCACGCAGTCGGTCAGCGCCGTGACCGTCATCTGTCGCTGTTCCGTAATCCACAATACAGACACGGTCGAGGCCGAGGTGTAGCGTCCACGCATGAGTTCCCGCTGGCACACCCCCGCTCTCGCCTGGCCTCGCGGCCAGGTCCTCGACCTCGTTCGCTCTCTTCCTACCGGGCAGGGCCGCCTCCACTACCAGGAGTGGCCGGGCGGGCGGGGCGAGACCCACCGGGACCGGTTCGACCCCGAGCGCGGTCCCGCCCAGGCGGTGCTGCACGTCCTGCTCGAGACGCCGATCCTCGTCATCCTCGCCGCCCTCGGCGCCCTCGGGTTCGCCGGGTACGGCGTGGTTCGCTACCTCCGGGGTGCGCGGTGAACCGCATCCACCCGTCGCGTCTCCTGGCATCGACGGTGATCGGAGTCCCAGCAGAGGTGGGCGGCGGCCTGCTCACGGTGGAGCACGTGGGGGTGGTGGCGTCCCTGCAGGACCAGCAGGGCCTGCCCTTCGTGTACAACGCCTCGAAGCGCACCGGGAGGATCATGCTCGACTCGTGGGCCGAGTTCACACAGCGGCGGGAAGGCCGGGTGCTCGACGTCCGGGGCGCCCTCGATGCCGACGAGGTCCTGCGCCGTGCGCACTCGCGCCTCGGAGAGCGCTGGAACCTCGTCTTCTCGAACTGCGAGCACTACGTGCGCTGGTGCCACGACCTCGACGAGGAGAGCCCGCAGCTGCAGAAGGGCCTGGTGGTCGCGGGCGGGCTCGTGGCTCTCGGCGGACTCGTCATCGCCGCCATCGCGACCGCGGACGAGGGGTAGCCTCAACGGGGTGGGGCCCGATCGCCTTCTGGTCCGCAACCAGAAGGTCGAGCGCCAGCCAGACAGTCTGGCAACGGGGTGCAAAACGGTGCGTTTTTGGGCAAAACCGTGCAGGGTATGATCCAAAAAATACAGGTACTTGGCTAATATTATTACATTTCGGGACCAGAAGGTCGTGGGTTCGAATCCCGCCACCCCGACCATCGAAAAGGAAAGGCCGGACGAGGAGAATATCCAGTCCGGTCTTTTTGTTTCTTGCGACGCGAAGGACGACTGTCTGGCGCGCCGGTCTTGCGGGCGATGCCCAATCGCGTCGATCAGCCCAGTAGCCAGCCACAATCTGCGTGACGGCGCCGCCGGTCCTCACTCGCGAGGATCGCGTCGACCTCGAGACCGAGCTGGATCCGCGCACGGACCTCGCCGTCGCGCTGGTAGATGGCGTCCGTGGCCTGGCTCTCGGCGGTGTCGCAGCGACCGCATCGATGCGGAAGGAGCGTCGACGAGCCGTCCGGCCAGAGCCAGATATGGCGAGCCTCGTGCGAAATCGAGATTGCCGTCTCGAGAACCCCGTGTTGCTCAGGCGGAACCGCTAGAATCGCGACGCGATGGAGACGCTGAGTGATGCATGCCAGGGCGCCGGGGCCGCACGCCGTCGGCGAAAAGGCGATCGTGAGAACCTTCCTTCGGACCGCAGCGTGCTCCTCGGGCACGTAGTGCTGCAACAGCCCGAGCGCCGTGCGAATGACGTGTACCCCCACGGGCGTGAAGCCCACCAGAGGAATCCCGCGGAACGCTGCCCGAGGGTAACGGGGTGCGACGGCCGCGTGCATGAGACCTCCGCCCGCAGCTTACACGCCTGGGCGCGCGTTCGGGATCCATGCGCGAGGCCGCTCCGATCGGAGCGGCCTGCCGGTCCACTGGATCCAGCTCGACAACGAAGAAACCGCTCGCCTATCGAGGCGAGCGGTGATTTGCCGAACGCGAGATCCCCGCCTTCGCCATCACCTCCGCCTTGTGGGCGTCGGTGGTGTGCGCGTAGATCTCGTCCAGCATGCGCCCCTCGGTCCAGCCGCCGAGCTCCATGAGCGTGCGCCGATCGACACCGGCGATCGCGAGCCGCGTCGCCCAGGTGTGGCGGAGACCGTGCGGGTGCATCGGGGGGAGGCCCGCGCGCTTGCAGGCGCGGCGCAGCGCGATGCCGAAGTCCTGGCGGGGCCGCGTGGGCGCGGTCGGGGAGGGGAAGACCCACCCGTGGGTAGGAGCGCCGAGTGCCACGTGACGGCGCCTGAGCTCGTCGGCGAGCTCGGGCGTCATCGGGATGGCGCGGTCATGCCGGGTTTTCACCTGGAACCGGATCTCCGGCTTCGCCCGGACCAGCATCGTGCCGTGCGGACCGACGTCCCACAGCACGTCTTCCCAGCCGCGCGAGAGGATCTCTCCCTTGCGCATGCCGAGGTTCAACGCCATCAGCACCGCGAGGTACGTGAGCGGGTCGCGCGGGATCGGGGGCTTCCCTCGCGTGACGACGTGAGGCTGTTCGCGCAGCGGCCCGACGGCGTCCAGGAGTCGTTCGCACTCCTCCGTGGAGAAGAAGCGATGAGCCCGACGATCGTTGTTCTTGATCCTTGGCATCTTGGGCAGGTGCGAGAGCACGCCGCTGTCGACCGCGTGGACGAGCGCGCCGCGAAGCCAGGCCAGCTCGATGATGATCGTCTTGCTCTTGCGCCCAAGAGCCCGCCGGGCGGTGACGTACCCGTCGATCGCGACGTAGTCGAGCGCGGAGAGCACGGTGTCGCCCAGCACCGGCTTCAACGCGTTCGCCGAGGTCTGCGCGCTCGTCGCGGTCTTCGGCGCCTTGTCGCGCCGGACCACCGGCAGGTAGACCTCGTCGAGGTAGCGCGCGAGCGTGTAGCCCGCGGGCTCAGCCCTCGTCGAGGAGCCACGCTCGGTACGCGGCGGCTCCACGGACTTCCCGGTCACGAGTTTCCCCTCGAACACCGTGAGCGCGTCCTTCGCCGCGGTCCTCGGGATGAACCCGAGCCCCCGGGTGCGGGTCTTGCCCGTTCCCGGGTCGCGCCACTGGATCGCGAAGTAGGGTTCCGTCTTGCCGCTGGCGCGGTTCACGCGCTTCACCTCGGTCAGCCATGCCATCGTCTCTCTCCTTCCCGGCCGCGAGCACCGCGACCAGTCGTTCCCGGTGAATGCGCCACGCCCGGCCCGCCCGGACGGCGGCGCCGTCGAGCTGCCCCTCGGCGAGCAGCCGGCGGAGCAGCCGCTCCGACACCTGGAGGTGCGCGGCCGCCTCCTCCACGCTGAGCCAGTCGGACCGGCTCTCCCCGGGAGCGTACTGCGCGGACGGTGGAGCGGGGGAGGGGGGCGAGCGCTCCGCCGGCGACCCACCGGTCGCTCCCAGGGTCGCGAGCACGTCCCCCCACCGGTAGACGGTAGACCCCGCGATCTCCCCGGCGGGAGCGACCGTCGCGACCAGCCACGCCTGTGCGCCGGGGCCGGGGCACGGGAGCGCCTCGGCCGCCTCCTGCGCGGACAGGAGCGACGTGGGCGCGAGCGACGCGCGCCACATCCGTCGCTGGAACGCGGAGAGCGCGCTCATCGCCGGGACGCCTCCCCGCCGCGTGAGAGGACGCACGGCCCGGTCGGCGTGGACCCGTCGCGCCGAGACTCGCGTTCTGCCCCGGTCGCCTGCGACCTGCCGCGCTCGTGCCCCCCGCCCCCCTCCCCGCTGGTCCAGGCGCCCGGGACGAGCCCGGCACGCCCGGGGTCGAAGCCCCGGAGCGTGGCGCGCCGCGCGCGTCCGTGACTCCCAGGGGAGCCGGACGAGCCGCGGAGCGCAGCACCCGGCGCAGGGCCGCCCAGGGCGGCCACTCGGCGGAGAACCGCCGAGCCGGGGAGGGGGGAGCGAGGGACAGCGAGCCGACCGGGGACCGCAGCGCGGACCGGGACGGGGAACGAGAGAACCGGCAGGGACGACCCCACGCCGAGCGGGACCGTGGCTCGGAGGAGGCCGAGGGGACGAACGGGACCTACACGGTGGACCGCAGCCTCCAGCGCGGGGGCGTACCCGGGACGCGCACGAAGACGCTCTCGTCTCGTAGCACGCCCGGTACCCACGCCTGGGGCGGGGGGAAAACCATCATGAACCGACCTTTCTCTTCGACCAGGACCCACATCGCGTCGATGACCTCCTCGGTCGTCGCCGCGCCGTGTCCCAGGGTCTCGAGCGCCTCGGCCACGAGGTTCTTTGCCAGCATCAGTGCCATAGGGGAATGGGATTACGTCGAGGGATGGGGGTCGCCCGGCGGTTCCACGTTCCCGGGCCCAGCTGCGCTGCTGCCCATCGGCGGGCGCCGTCGCCTCGCCTCCTGCGAGAGGGAAACGCCCCCGGGGTGGGGGCGTATGGGCGCGGCTCCTTCCGCGCCCCGGTGAGTCGGGGGAACACGACCGTGACGGCGCACGAGCGCCACCGTCCGCCTCGGCCGGCCACGACCGGCCCGCCCCGCGCCGCGGCGAGCCCGCGCCTCCCCCGGGCCACCCCCCCGCGCGCGCCGTGGACGCCGGGCCCGAGGCCCGCGCGGCGGGGACCCGGGAGCTCGCCTCGCCCGGGGTCCCGGAGGACCACGAGCAGGAGACGAGCCGACCCGGGCGCCCCCCGGCCGCGACCCGCCGACCGCGCGGCACGTACCCCGAGGGGGGTACCGCGAGAGCCGGCGAGCTTCGCCGAGGCACGTCGCAGGCGAGTCCAGCCGTCCCGCCCCGGGGCTGAGGCCCGGGACGAGGAGCGACCAGGATCCGCCCGCGCGATCCGCGTCCAGGGGGACGGGGACGGGGAGGGTGGCAGGGGGATTCGACGAGCCCGCGGAGGGCCACGAGGAAGACCGGCCAGGGGACGGCCGGGCGGGGGCAGGCAACCCCTGCGCCGGCACGATCGGTCCCGGGGAGAGCATCGACACCCACGGCGACCTGCGGGCCCGCCGCGCGGCACGCTACCCGTCGACGAGCCGCCAGTTGCCGCTGCCCTTCGCCACCGAGGCGAAGGACCGTGAGCGCTGGACGACTTGCCGAACCTTGGCCTGCCATGTCGGGGTGAGCGGGCGTCCGCGGCGCTCGCACTCGGCTTTGACCGCCGCGTACAAGACCGCAAGATGCACGCCCCGCCGAGACTGGGGCAAGGAACGGGACGCAGCCACGACGATGGGCGCCCAGCGGAGTTCCGCCGGGGCCGAGGAGGTGGAGGTTGCCATAGTGGGCTACCGCAACGACGAGACCATGACGATCGCCAGGGCGCCCGCGGTCACGACGTAGAGGACCATGAAGATCCCCTCGCGCACCCACGAGACGCGCCAGGCGCGCTTCATGTGCTTGGTCATAGGCGTGAGGATTACGAACAAGGTGAGCAGGGGGTTGCCTGCCCCTCGCCCGGTCCGTCCCACTGGCCACGTCCGCCCCACGGCGCCCACGGGCCACCGCGATGCCGACCTCTTCCACGAGAACGAGATCACGACGGGACCGGCTCCTCCCGGCCCCCTGGTAGCTGGTGAAATGAACGCCGTAGCTCATGGCCGTTCCCCGGCCCTGAAAGACCCTTCCTGCACGCTCCCAGGATCCGCACCTGCACGAGATCCTGGACCCACCAGGCCGTTCCCACCGTGGGAACGGTCCGTCGGAACGGTTTCCACGAGGCAAGACGGCGCAAGGCGCGCGCGCTCGGTGCCGTCCTGGGTGACGACCCTCGGGGTGAGCCAGGCGGTCGGCGCGAGGATGTCCCGGTCGGTCAGCTCGCTGGCCACGGCGAAGGAGACGAGCCCCTCGGGAAGGCCCGCCTCCCAGGCCGCGAGCGCAAGGCGATTGCGCCTCCGGGCGGTGGGGACGGTGACGGCGACGCGCCAGTTCGAGGTACCCAGGAGCGGCGCGCCCGCGCTCCGGAGCGCGGCGTACGCGAGCGCCTTGTGCGCGAGCCAGCTCGGGGACTCGGTGCCGAGGTCCACTTCGAAGGCGACGGCGACCTGGCCGGCCCCCGCGGAGAGCAGGGCGACCGCGTCGGGCACGAGCCGAGCGTTCGGCAGCGCGCGCCGGAGTTCCCCCTCGAACAGGAAGCGTGCGAGCCGCCAGGCGCGCGAGCGACCGCACGCGACCGAGAGCGCGACGTAGAGGTCGACCTGCCCGTCGTGGTGGGCGAGGTTCACGCGCTCGACCCCGTCGCGCACGCGGTAGTCCCCGGCCTCGCCGCCGAGGGCCGCCGCCAAGACCGGCCGCGCCGCGGGCGCGAGCGTGACGCGGTTGGGCCCGTTCAATCCCTCGGGGAGGTGCACGGTCACGAGCCCCAGGTCGCGCAGGACGCGCAGGCGCCGACGCGCCATGGGCACGCTCATCTGCACGCCGCGCGCGACCTGGTCGATGGTGACCGGCTGCGCGCGCTCGACGAGCGTGAGCACGAGGGTGTCGCGCACGGTCCGGCGCGCCCCGCCCGGGTCGCGACGCGCGGTGCGGCGGCTCGCCTCAGCGGGCATCATCGCTCCCGAGGAGCTCGAAGACCGGGTTGTCGAGGGCGAGCCCGCACGGGCAGGTCACGTAGGCGGCGACGGCTCCGCACCGGGGGCAGGGACCCCACCCGGAGCCGAGGTAGGCATAGCCGCAGGCGCCGCACGTCCAGGCCGCGCCGGGGCCGAGTACGACGACGTGCCCGCGCGGGCAGCGCGCCTCGGGGGTGGAGAGCGACCGGGCCACGCGCCACGACCGCGCGAACATGACGATGGCGTCGACGAGGAGCGTGACCGGCAGCGCGGCAAGCACAAGCGCACTGAGCGCCAGGAGGACCCACCAGGGCGCGCGCACCCCGGCGAGGGCCGCGAGCATCCCCCCGGTCACGGCAGCTCCAGGGCCGGCCGGCGCGAGGGACCCCGGCGTGCGCCGCTTCGCGCGGGGGCGGAGGGCCAGGGAATCGTGTTGTCTGCGACGGGAACCGCTGGCGCGGGGGGTGACGAGGTCGAGCCGTCGAACGCCTCGAGATCCTGCGCCCGCCGACCCAGCCGGCCGAGGCGGTAGCGTTCGCGCAGCTCCGCGGGGACGCGCGCGGCTTCCCGCACCACGGCCGCGAGCGGGAGCGTACCGGTCACGAGGACCTGGCTCGTGCCGTTCACGAGGTCCGCGTAGAGCGCGGTCTGCCGGGGCAGCGCGCGCAGCCTTCGCTCCCACCGGGCGCGCGCGTCGGCGGGCGAGAGGAGCCGGTCGGGCACCTCGGGGTCCACCATCCGGGAGAGCGACTCCGGGAGCACGTGGGAGAGGAGCCGCACGTCCTCCTGCCGAGGCCGGAACGCGGTCCAGGTCGCCACGTTGACGAGCAGCGCGTCCACCAGTGCCGGGTTGCGCAGGGCACCCAGGGACTGGGTCGCCAGTTCCCAGCCCACGCCCTGCTCGCGGGAGAGCTGGAGCGCGCGCTCCAGGTCGATGCCGCTCCCCTCCGCCAGTACGTGGAACTCGTCGAGGTACACGGTGACGGGCACGTCCCGGTCCGGCCGGCTCATGACCGCCGCCAAGAGCAGCATGAGGAGAAGCGAGCCCACCATGCTGGGCAGGCCCGGGAGCCCCATCGGCGCGCCGCCCAGGTCCAGCACCGTGAGCCGGGAGCCGAGGAGCGCCTCGCCGGCGAGGCAGCCCCGGGCGTTGAACATCGCGCGCATGTCGGAGAGCGCGAGCACGTGCCGATCCAGGCGGGCCGCCAGCGCCAAGGCACTCGCCGCGGGCTCGGAGTCGAACTCGACGGACCAGTACTGGCGATCCACCGGGTCATCGATGCGCGAGACCACGGCGCGGCGGAACGTCTCGTCGGTGAGCAAGCGATGGAGCTCGACGAGGCTCCGGCTCACGCGCAGGCCGCGCATGAGCATCCGGGACATCCGGGGGCCGAACGCCTCCCCGGCCATCTTGCCCAGGATGTCGGCGACCAGAGCCGCGCGCTCGTCGCGGGGAATCCCGGGGACCTCCGAGCAGAAGTTCAAGGGCACGGCCACGCCCTTGAAGGGCGCGAACACGGTGACGTCCGTGGGCGAGATGCCCCAGCGCGGGCCGAAGACCGGCAGCCAGTGGGCGTAGAGGTCCTCCGCGTCGTGCCCCTTGGCCGCGCCCATGATGACGACGCGCTCCCCCGCGCGCAGGCGTTGCAGGGCCTGCCCCTTCTGGTCCTGGGACTTCCCGACCCCGGTGGGACCGGTGACGAGCGCGTGCGCTCCTCTCCGGGTGGTCTCCCACAGGACCCGCCGCCCGCCCGGGGTCGAGATCCAGCCGCGCGCGCGACGGCGCGAACCGGCGCGGGCGGGCGCGAGGGGATCGCGCTCACCGGCCATCGTCGTCGTCCCCTTCGCCGAGCAGGTGGAAGTCGTCGTCGTCGCCTCCCGCGCGCGGCGCCTCGCCGGCGGCCTCGTCCATGGCGGGCTCGTCGTCCCCGGGCTCGACGACCCGGGCGCGGCGACGGGCGGTGGGACGCGGCGCCGGCCGCGGGGAAGGCAGCGCGGCGCGCGCCTTGGCCGCGACGAGGAGCACCGCGGCGGCGGCGAGCATGAGCCCGGCGAGCATGGCGCAGGTCTCGGCGTCGTAGAGCACCCCGTCGAGACCCGTGTCCGCGGACGGAGCGCCGACGCGGACGCCCCCGAGGCGCGCGCGCACGCCCGCGAGCGCAGAGATGGCGAGGGGCCAGCCCCCGGCGAAGAGCGCGAGCCCGATCGCCCACGGGAGGATGCGCCCGGAAAGCTGGGTCGCGCCCACCATCCAGGTGACGCACAGCCCGAGCACGGCGAGCACGAGCAGGCCCGCGGCCAGGTGATGGAGCGGCACGGCGAACAGCGCCGCGCCGACGGCGAGCACGACGAGCACCGCCACTCCGGCGCGGCCGGCGCGATCGTGCTGGCGCAGCGGGCGGGGCGTTGTCACGGCCACGGCTCCGGGCACTCGAGCATGCGGCGGTATGCCCACGGAGTGTCGGCGGACGCGCAGATCTCCTCCTTGTCCAGGCCGGGGTTGCGCTCGCGCTCCGCCGCGACCGCTCGTCGCGCCGCGCGCTCCGCGATGGCCTCGACTTCCTCCACCGAGGGCCCGGGGACGTAGGACACGACCGTCGGCGCGGGCGGGTCCGCCGCCTTGGCGCGCGCCACGACGACGGATCCGGCCTGTCCGGGCGCGGCCTCCCGCGCACAACCCGTTCGCACGAGGAGTATGCCCGCGATGCCGGCGGCGATCGCGCCCAGGGAGAGGAGGGTGAGGGCGTCAACGAGACGGCGAAGGTCCATGGTGGCCTCCGGGGGAGCGAGGAAGCACGAAGAACGGGACGGGGGCGTCGAGCGCGGAGAAACCGTCGGACTCGACGGGCTGGAGCACGCCGGAGCGGGGGCCGAGGTACGCCCCCGTGCCCTGGCCGATGGGCAGGCTGGGGTCGATGACAACTCCTACGGAGCTGGCTGCGGGGAACGTGGCCTGGGTCGCCTCGTCGGTACGGGAGAAGCGGGTGCCGTAGCCAGGGTGGGTGTGCCACCAGCCGACGACCTCGGCGATGGGCCAGCCCCACCGGAGATCCTCCATGAGCGCGGCCATCTCCTCGACGCCCGCGAAGACGTGGGCGTGGCCGGCGTCGGCGCGCACGGCGCGCACCGCGCCGGTGACCAGGGTGTAGGGGCCGTCTGCGTCCTCGCACGCCCGCCCGGCGAGGAGTCCCATCGTCTCGCGCGGCACGGCCGCCCGCGCCCAGGCGACCAGGTCGTCCAGGACGGCCTCCGACAGGTAGACGGCGACTCCCAGCGCGTCGCCGAACCGCGACCAGCCGGGCTCCTCCGGGGCAGGCGCGGGCCGGTAGAGAGGAACGCATTCGCGCACCCCGCGGACCACGAGGCGGGTGCTCATGCGCGCCCCCGGACGCGCAGGCGCGGCGAGGGGGTGGGCGGCCAGGGCGAGAGCACCCGCAGCGCGGGCCGCGACCGGGCCACGCCGTGAGTGAACTCGACCGGCATCGCCGGGTAGACGAGGTCGCGGTGCAAGGAGTGCCCGCGCAGCGTCTCCTGCCAGTAGCGGATGGCGTCGGGCTGGTAGCCCCAGTCGCTGTCCGAGTACGGCTCGTCGAAGTTGAGGATGCGCGCCACCTGCACGAGCAGGTGGGCAAGCAGGACCTGCCCGCCGGCGTCGCCCCAGTCCGAGCCGATGCACACCACCCCCGAGGCCGGCTGGACACGGTGGTTCCACGGCAAGGGCGGCAGGACGGTGACCGCGGGGGGCGTGAACGGGTAGTTGCCGCCCGCGAGCAGGTCGAAGGCGACCACCGTCGCCGCCTGGTACCGGCCGGGCCCCGCGAGCGTCCGGAAGTCGTACCGTGCCAAGACGTAGGGGGGCGCGGCCCCGGGCGTGCCGGGAGCGACGGGATCGCGTGCCGAGAGCAGGGCCGGGATGCTCGCGAACCCTGCGACCTGCAACCACGGGGCGGCGAGCCGCGCCACGACCTCGAAGTCGAAGCGCAGCCGGCGCTCCCGCTCTCCTGGCGCGAGGCGTCGCATCAGCGGGCGCCCTCCATGGCCTGGACCACCTCGACGACGTCCCCGTCGGCCACGCCCGCGGCACGCAAGGTGCGACCCGGGAGGATCGGGAGGTGTGTGCGGCCGTGGACCAGGCCGTACTCCCGCCGGTCGGTGACGGGCAAGAGCGCGTCGCAGCGGACCAGCTCGTGGATGGTCTCCAGGGCGGTCAGCTCGGGGTCGACGTCGACGTCGAGCGCGGAAGGGGTGCGGGGACAGGCGAACTTGACGTTCATGGTCATTCCTCCTCGGAATGGGGGGTGAGAGAGAGGCGGGGAAAGACGCCGGGGACCGTGCCCGGGAGCTGCACGAGCGCACCGTCGGCACGGGCGACCGCGCCCGGTCCCAGCCCGAGCCGGGGAAGCGGCACGTCCAGGAGCACGGCGTCCGAGGCCCGGAGAACCGAGCGGAGGTCGGGGAGGCCGGGCGCACTCCCCGGCGAGCACGAGTCTCCCGGGCACCGGGGCGCGGAGGTGACCGCGTACCGCGGCTGGTTCACGACCACGGGCCGCCCGCACCCCGCGCACGGGAGCGACACGACGACCGGCTCGGACAGCTGGATCTCGCTGCAGGGGAGCCCCAGCCGCCGCAGCGCCTCGAACAGCTCGTACAGCGTCGCGGGCTCCCCGGGGACGCGCGCCGCTTCCTCGCCGAAGGGGACGTGGTCGAGCCGGCAGTCCGGGTCGCTCACGAGCGTCGTGAGCACCGACCGCCCCGTGCGGATGTCGAGGTGCCAACGATGGCCGGCGAGCGGCACGTACCGGGGCAACAGCGCCGGGTCGGTCTCGAACCCGTCCGAGAGCAGGTGCGCGTGCGCGAACCCGATCGCCGCCTCGGCGACGAGCGCGCCGGCGACCTGGGCCGCGGACTGGATGGCCGGGGAGAAGCCGGCCGCCTCCGCCTGCCTGGCGTAGAGCGTGCACAGCCCGCGGGTGCTCGCGTCCCGGAGGGAGCGCCGGCCGCAGCCCCAGCACGGCTCGTCCGGGATCCCGGGGTGGTTCGCGATGACCGTGACCGCGAGCTGGGGGCCCTCGAACCCCGCCTCGACGAGCGGCAGCCGGGAGCGCCGGCACAGCTCGGAGAGGTACGCGCGCGTCTCGTTGCTGTCGACCGCGGAGATGAGCGCGTGCGGGTACCACGGGCCCCGTGCGCCCGCGAGCAGGTCCCCGACCGCCTGCACCAGGCCCAGGTGGTGGTACGCCTCGGCGCCAGGGTGGGTCGCGGACCGCAAAAAACCCTCGGCGACGGCCGGGGCCTTGGGGGCGTCCTTCTGGTAGAAGGGGCTCCGGGTGCGGTTGGACTCCTCGAAGGCGTCGGGGTCGACGACGATGAGCGTGCGGACGCCGGAGAGCGCGAGCGCGAGCGCGGCGTTCTGGCCGAGCGCACCGGCGCCCACCAGCGCGACCCGGGTGCCCGAGAGCACGTGCGGGTCGTACCCGGCGAGCCGCTCGCGGGAGAGGAAAGAGGGATCAGTGACGGTGGCCGTCATTGGGCCCTCCACAGGTCCAGCAGGTGGGGCCGGCCTCCACCCGCTCCCGCGAAACGACGAGCGGCGCGGCCGAGTGGGTTGCCGGCGGTGCGGCCGCGCGGGCGGTCGGCGTCGACGCTCTTCTCTCCGCGCGCGCGGGAGATCGCGCGGCCCAGTGCGGGGCCAAGCGCGGGGTTGGCGGTGCGGTTGGAGGGGTGGCCGACGGGGCCGCCTGGCGGGTGGCCGGCCTCGGGGCCGAGGAGGTGGCCGGCGTCGACACCCCTCGCTCTTCGCGCTCGGGAGTACCGCGCGGGGGCGAGAAGGCGCGGGCGGCCCACGCCTCCACTTCGCGCGTAAGCCACGCCTGCGCGGCGTTCAGGCCGTCGGCCGCCCCGGTGACGATCCACCGGGCGAGCAGGACGAGGAGGCCGAGGCCGCCGAGCGTCACGATGATCGGGTCGACGCCGGCGGACGGCGCCCAGCGGGTCCATGCCTCGTGGACCGCGGCGACCAGCACGCAGAGGCCGACCCGGCGGAGGAGCGCACGGAGGCCGGGAGGGAAGGCGCGGTACCGCTCCACGACGTGATCGAGGAGCTTCCCGGCCTCGCCGGCGACGACGAGCAGCAGGAAGCCGACCGGGACGGTGACGGCGAAAAGGGCGGCGGCCTCGATCGCCGCCTGCAAGTACGCGATGGGCGCGGCGGAGCCGGGGCAGCCCGGGAGGACCAGGAGCAACGGGGCGACGGCGCCGAGGCGAACCAGCCATCCCGCGACGTCCAGGTCGCAAGGCGACCGGCCCCGGCGCCATGCGCGATCGCAGCCGGTGGTCATTCTCCACCCCCGTCGAGCGAGTTGCCGTCGTCGGAGTCGAAGCCGTCGAAGTCGAGGATGACGGTGTCGTTCTCGACGTCGTAGACCGGCTCGATGTTGCCCTCGGCCACCGCGGGACGGGTCGCCGCGGTGCCTTCCGAGACTCGGTTCGATGTCGCTCTTGACGTCATACTGGACCAGTAGGATCCAGCCGGGGTCGCGTCAAGGAGAAAAGTTGACTTCTCGTCCGATTCGACCTATACGGCTCCTGGTTGAGACCCCCGGAGCGCAGCCATGCCCATTCGCAAGCCCGGCGCCGGCCCCTCCTCGCGGATCCCGCGCCGCAAGGTGCTGGAGGCCGCGCGTCGATTCTACCTGCACGGGGAGACCCAGACCGCGATCGCCGCGGACCTCGGGGTCTCGAACTCCTACTTGGCGCGGCTCTTGAAGGACGCGCGCGAGCAGGGCTGGGTGAAGATCATCGTGGACAGCGACCGGGAGACGGAACTCGCGGCGGCGCTCATGGCCAAGTACCCCCACCTCGTCCACTGCGAGGTGGTGCCGACCGGGAGTACGCCCGAGGACACGGCGCGGGCGATCGGGACGGCGATGGCGAACTGGTTCGACGAGTTGCTCGACCGGGACGAGGAGTCCGCCGACCCACAGGTTCGCAAGGTGGCGATCGGAGGCGCGTGGCCCCACCAGTTCATGGTCGACGCCGTGGTGCGCCGGCGGAACCGGGTCTCGGTCGGGCCCACCGCGCTCACGCCGTCACCGGCGAGGATGGACCGGTACACCGCCCCGGTGGTGGCCGCGAAGCTCGCGGACCGCCTGGGGGCGCTCGGGGCGGGCTCGGCCACGCCGCCGGGAAGCTCGCGGACCGGCTTCCTCTACTCCCCGACGTTCAAGCCGCCCCGCGACAGCTTGCCGGCGCTCCAACGGTTCTTCGAGGACATCAAAAAAGACCCGGACTACCGGGCCATGCTGGACTTCTGGATGGACGTGGACGTGGCGTTCCTGAGCGTGGTCGCGCCGCAGTGGCGGTACTCGGACGTGCACGACCGGCTCTCGGCGCTAGGGCTCTCCACGCAGAATCTCATCGACCGCGGCGCGACGGCCGTGGTGGCGAACCGGTTCCTGGACGGCAACGGCCGAGACGTCCCGCTTGCCGAGGGAGTGCCGTCCTACGAGGTGGCGATGCCGACCGAGGCGATCCGGGCGGTGATGGAACGGCACGCCGCGAGCGGGGGGAGGCGCGGGTTCGTGGTGCTGGATGCTTGGGGGGAGCCTGGTGTCGGCGGGCGGACACTCTTGCAGGCGGGCGTAGTGAACATCCTGCTCTGCGATGCATCAACGGGGGTTCAAATCGCTTCACCGCCGAGACCTGAGCACGTCCAAGCGCGGCCGTCTCCATCTACTCAATCTGATCTACCCCGTCGTCCCTAACCCAAGAGCACCAAATGATGCGCACGAGCACGAGCCCAGATACCGTTGCCAGCGTGAACAGAACGATCGCGACTCCTTTTCCCTTGACCGCAAGAGCAGCCAGCCAGACCAACAGTGCAGCAACGGCAACGGCAATCACTCCGACAACCAAGCAGATAAGAAAGACGATGCTCCAGAAGCCCTTTTTCAGCACGCCATAACCAGGCCACTTCTTCTTTTGCTCTTCGGCGACTGCGTTGAAGGCGACAAAAAACAGCTCAAACCACCGTTCGACATCAGGGACCATCCACTCGTATATCTCCAGTGCATGCACCCAACACCACCACCCCGCGGCCCCGAAGGCAAGCGAGAGCGAGGCCGTTGCGAACTCAAACCCCCCCCACGTTTCCATGCCGGGTGCCCTGGTCCTCTGTCTGACTGTGCGTGTAGTTCCGACATGAACGGCCGGTCGTGCAGGGGCGGGCTGGGACGCGGTCGCGGCGACAGAGCTCGGCGGCGGGGTCATCCTCACGGCGGGCTCTTCGGTCGGGCTCGGAGGTCGCTTCATCCGCCAGACTTCCTCGAACGCGACCACCGCGTCCAACGCGCCGGCTTCCGTCGGCACGCGGCCATCATGCATCACGCGGTTCCGCACGAACGTCGCGGCTTGTAGGTCGTGCTCAAGGGTCGTCCCAAACACTTTTTCGGCGACGCGCTCCGCCCACGCCCAGAACGGCTCTGTACCGCCGTCGTCGGAGGCGCCCCGTTCGCATCCTGCCCTCTTCAGAGCCAGCTCGGCCTTGGTATACCCATCGAGGACTGCATGGCGGCGGTGATCCTCGTCGCCTAGTGTCCATTGTTTCAGCGTATGCCAGGCCGGCAAGCTCATCGTGGCTCTCGGTATCCCTCTCGGGTTGCTCGGTAGTCCAGCCAATCAGCCCGGCTGATGCCCGCAGCATCCATCACCAGGTGATTCCACTCGTAGATCATTTTTTCAAGTCGCGACAATGGAGCGGACACGTCGGGGCGCTCCCTCACGTCGTGGGGGATCTCGCTGAACGTGCTGATCGTCGTCTCGTGCAAATCGTAGATCCTCCGAGAAATATCGCGGAGTCGCTCCTTGGACGACTCCGGGCCAGGTCCGGACTCGTGTCGCGAAGTTGGCATACAAGGTTGTTTAGATGTGAATTATTCTGAAGTAACTCTACCAAGCACGAGCCGGTGTTGTAAAGCGCAGACGGCCCCGCCACTGACGACCTGACTGGTGGGTTCTGTGGCACGGGCGAGCTTGCCGGAGCAGCAGCACCCATCATTGGACACCCCGACTCTAGCGTTGCTCGCACCGTCGAGGGCACAGCGAACGACGACGGGTTCAGCGTGGAGGGCGCCGAGGCCACGGACATCGAGCTCGACGCCGACGGCTACCCGGACTGCCTCGTGGGCAGCGAGATCGACATCGAGCTGCTGATCGTCGACGGCGACTCCCTCCAGGGGCAGGCAATCCTCCGCACCGAGTCCTTCGACGAGGACACGTGCCCTGTGGCGCCCGAAACCTGCGACATCGTCATGGACATCGTCGCCGAGCGCCAGTAGCGCCACCGGAGCATAGGGTCGTCGGGCCCGGCGACGTCGAGACCTGCGGCGCGTGCGAGAGCGACGTGCGGAGGTGAACGGAGATCAGGACGGCCGGCTGCTGCGGCGCCCGCCGTTCGACCGCGAGACCCATGATCCCGGGCGTCCTGCCCTGGGCGGCGCTGGCAGGAGTGCCGGCGCCACGCGGCGATGCAGCCCACGTCGCCTCGGTATCTACGCCCCTCGCAGGTACTCCACGATGTCGTGTGCTCGGGCCTCGTAGAACGAAGCAGGCTGCCCCGGATTCACGCGCACCGTGAAGACAGAGAACCCTTGCCTCTCCAACGCGGTTATGAGGGGCGTGTAGAGCGACCCCGGCTCCTCTGGCGGGCGCGCTGCGCAGACCAAGTAGGTGAAGTGCCCGTACCGAGCGATGAAGGCATCAGTACTGGCTACGCGCCTCTCCTCAAGCGTCTGCGAGAGAACGGCACCGTTGGGAACTCGCTCTTCCAGCGATTGCGAGAGCACGGCGCCCGTCCGCGCATCGAGCAGAAACCGCCGAGCGCGCGATGAAATCCGCAGCAATGGCTTCAGGAACTCCCTAAGCGTCCTGCTTTTCCCAGAGTGGTGGGGGCCCACCACGATGGCCGCTCGCTTCATGGGTCTCGCTCCTCGCTCTCGCATCTTGGTGTCCGTATCATGGCCGGCCGCGCAGCACGCCCGCCGTCTCCCACATGGCGTCACTCGGGGCGACAAGGCGACGCGCGGGCTCATTCAGGTGGGCGTCCTCCTCCGCCTTTCGGTGCTCGACCACGTTGTCATCGCCAGCGACACCTATGCGTCTCTGGCGGCGAGCGTCATGGACGAGGCGCCGTACCCGGTGCTCGGGGTGGCGTGAACTCAGACCTCTCCGTCTCGGTAGAGGTTTTTCATTTCCAGAGTCTCGGCAGGCGCTCATCGCGCGCGCTCCTCTCGAAGCTTCGCAGGACACGCTCGGTCGTCTGGAGGCCGCCATGATCGTGAAGCTCCCATCCAGCGTCGTGTCCTACGGCCTCCCGACTACCAAGCGCACACCGCGACGGCAGGGCTCGCGCTCCTGCTATCGTCCCCGAAAAGCGTCCCCGTCCTCGTCGAAGTACTCGGTCTCCTCGTCGTCCTCGTCCTCACCCCCGTCGTCGTCGAGATCGAGGAACTCGTGGATCAGGTACATCTTGAGGCGACCGGAGCGACTCTGGAGTTCCGATCCGAAGAAGGACACCTCAACACGCGGGCCCTTCGGGTCGGTCGCGAACCGTTGCAGGCTCGCGGCGACCTGGGCGATTTCGTTGCTCCCGCGGGCCTTCTCGTCGATCACGAATGGGATCGGTCGCTGCTTGCCTGGAACGTAGACCCGGCCCTTGAATGTATTGGCGTTGTAGCTGGTGATCACTCCGTCATCCACGCGGATCCCGTCTACGCGATTCGTGTGCTGGAGGTACTCGGCGGTCGCGGCGGTCAACTCCTGACCGATCAGGAGTTGTTGTCCTTCCACCTGCGCGAGGAGTCGAGCCCGCTCGGCGGTCCCGGTCTCGAAGATCGGCCTGTGGACGTTCAGCACCGCCACCTCGACCTTCTCGGCGATGCTGTCGATCTGGGCGTCCCGGAGGACATGGGGCATCGCCGTGTCGGGAAGCCCGGCGTCACGCAGCTTCTGCTTGTATTCCTGGTAGCTCGCCAACAGCGGCTTTTCATAGTCCACGTCGAAGCCGAGGGTCGTCTTGATCACGGCGTGGTAGGCGGAGAAGAGGACGTGGCCGAGCGGGTTGTCCCTCCCCGTTGTGGTGAGCGCGAACGCCGCGCCCACGACCCCCGCAGTCCCGGTGCCGACGAGTCCCAGCACGGCCACCACCAGCTCCCAACTCCCCGGAGTCGGCGGTCGAGCGCGGATCGAGGCTCCTTTCAAGGCTGGAGCCTGCGTGATGATTTCCCCGTTGAGGACGGCGTGTGTGGTGATGGCGAGGGTCCGGTGGAGCCCCTGCATCGCGACGGACACGTCGTAGAGGTCGAGTTCCTGTCGGGAGGCGTCGGCCCCGTCGAAGCTCAACTTCAACCATAGGAGCGGGCGGTTCGACTGTATGATTGCCACGGCGCGACTCCTCAGATCAGATGCCACGCGACGTAGCAGGGTCACATCCTGACGGCCACGGAGCCACCCTGACGTCGGCGGGAGGGAGTCCGATTTTGTCCACTCCGCGTCGCGGGCCTCCGGACACGGACTCGTCGAACAGTGTCACGTCCAGTTGACGGACTGGAACCGATGCCCTCCCGGCGGCCCACCTCAGGGTGCGCGCCGAGCGCAAGCATATTCGGATCGAGGTCGTGCGGAGGGCGCCCGCACGCTACGTTGTCTTTCGGAGTTCACATGATGCTGCGCAAGAAATGGATGCTCCGCCCCGTCGCCCACTGCCCCGGCGGTGGCTGACGACGACCAAGCGTCTCCCGACAGCAAGGACCCCTCCCGCTCGCGCAGGAAGGGCTCGTTGTCGTCCACGCCGACGAGGATGAGCGGCGCCCGCGCGAGGGGTCTTTTGTTTCGCCGGTGAAACACCCCGCGCCGTGCCGATCCCGAATTGAAAGCCCACCCCCGCGCCCGGGAGTGGGTCGTTTTGCGCTCACGCTGCTTGCTTCATCGCGATCTGCGACCTCCACGAACTTCTCCTCCGTGCGGTCAGTGAGCATCGCCTCCCGCGGCGACCCAACCACCACCAGCGGCATGGGCACACGACGGCGTAAAGGTGGGCGCTCGCACGTTGACTACGGTCGGAGCTGCGGCGCACCGCCGCGCGACTCGCTACGTCGTTCTATGGCAGCCAGGAGTCGTCCGACACGACATCGGAGATGGCAGCTATGTGATTGAAACCTAGGTTTCTCCAGAGCCCGCGCCGCATTGCTAGCCGCACTCGCCAGTCACATCCGGCCCGCTGCCTCGCCGATAGGCGCGCCACTCCCAAACGCTCGTAGAAGTCATCTGCGTCCCAAAGATCCACGCGCAGAGGGCATCTGGCGGCGCGTCCGAGTCTCCGGGCCGTACGCTCGGCGCCCGCCGTGAACCACGAGCTCGTGACGAACACGCCCTTGGTCATTCCATTCAACACGAGGGACCCGGCGAATTCACGGATTTGTCCCGCCTCGATCTTGTCTCGCCAGCGCTTTACCTGGACGCCGATGAGAGAGTCGTTCTCTCCCTCCAGCACGGCTACGTCGATTCCATCGTCTCCTGAGAAGCGCGTGACTCTCACGCGGTAGCCAAGGCCACGAAACACAGCACCAACCAGCTCCTCGAACTTGCGGGGGTCGCAGGAAAACCGATCGGAATACTTTGCGATCAAGTACCGTCGGATCTCCTCCACTGGTGTCCGAATATCGGTCAGGTCAAGCGGCTTCAGCGATGCAAGCACGCCGACGGTTTGGTTCAATCCGCCGTGCGATGTTCCCGCGCCGAGAAACTCGATTAGAAGACCCCACCAACCGCATCTGGGGCACTCCATGAGCGTGCGGTAAGCCGCGTGAACGTCGGGAATCGCGGGCCTGGCGCCGGCCGGAAGCGAGGCAACGTATTGGTCAAGGTCCGATCCACCATCGTTTTCAGTAAGATCGTTCGAAAATCCATCGAGTGCGTGTTCTAGATAATGCAGACAGAAAGGACATTCTTGAATGTCTATCGGGTCGGCGATCCCAATTGACCGCTCGACGAAGCCCTCCCGAACTGAAACCCGTGATCGCGGCAGGTCGAGATCTCGCGAGAAGCCCGAATACTCCCATGCCATTCGTGAAGGATACTCGACTCGCACGCCGGCCGCCAACCGGACGGCTGGCACTGCGCAAGAGCAGCATCGCCTGCAACGCGGCACATCCGACTCGTTCGCGCATGAAAACCCACCCCCTTCGTCGGGAGTGGGTCGTTTTCGTTCACGCCGCGGCCTTCATCGCCACCGTTCCTCGGCACGCCCCGCGGTACTCGCACCGCGGGCACATCCAGGACGGGTTGGGCGGGAAGGCGCCCCGGGTGATCGCGTCGTAGACCTCGACCGCCACCTCGACGAACCACGCCTCTTCCCGGTCGGTGAGCATCGTCTCCTCGACCTCGATCTTGGGCACCTTGGTCTTGATCAGCTCGACCACGCGGAGCCGGGGGCGCACCCCGGTCGTCTCGCGCACCGCGTAGGAGTACGCCGCGAGCTGGAGGGCGTACTCGGAGATCGCGGTCTTGCGCGCGGCGGTCTTCAGTTCCCACGCGAGCCCATCGGAGAGCGCGTCGAGGTAGCCGACCAGCGGCACCGGCAGGGGGGCGCCCGTCGCCGGGTCGCGCAGCACCACCTCGAAGCGGTGCTCGACGGCCCCGGGCGGTGTTTCACCGGTGAAACGCTCGACGAACAGGCGCACGAGCGCTTCGCCGACCGCTTGCAGTTCCCCCGGGGAGCGGTCCTCCAGGTCGAGCAGCGAGTCGGCGGTCTGCGCCGTCCAGTCCGCGCGGAAGATGCGCAGGGCCCGGTCGACGTCGGGCTCTCGCCCGGCGATCCGCTCCCCCTGCCACCACTCGATCGCCGAGTGGACGGCCGAGCCGAACGCGAGGTTGCCGCTCCGGCTCTCGGGCTCCCGCTTGACGAGGTACCTGTACCGGTACGCACGAGGGCAGCGGAGCCAGGACGTGACCTGGCTGACCGACAGGTAGGGCGGGAGCGTGCCGGGGACGTGAGGCTCGTGGGAGTCGTCACGCGGCACGGCCGCTCCCGTCCGCCTCGGCGTCGCGCTTCCAGGCGTCGATGAGCTGGGAAGCGAGGCTCTTGGTCACGTCGCGCAGGTCGGGCACCTCGGCCGCCCGGAGCAGCGCGTCGGTGGCCTCCTGGCCCTCGAACCCGCGCTCGGACAGGTGCCGGTACAGCCAGCGGCGCTGGTTCTCGGTCATCGGCGGGTCTCCCGCCTCGCGCGCGGGCGCGCGCGCGGAAGGAGAGGTCGGCGCCGGGGGCTGGCCGACGTCCCGGCGCGGGGGCGCAGGCTCGCTGTTCCCCCGGGGGAACGCGCGGGGGGCCGGGCGCCGATCCTGGGGAACGCTGCCGTCCTGCCGAGGTACCTCGCGCACCGGGGCGCGTGCGGGGGCAGGGCGAACGGGCGGGCGGTTGCCGACCGCGTCTTCCTCCTCGCCGCCGAGTTCCTCCAGCGCGACCGTGCCGATGTTGACCGCGTCGCGCAGGGCGCGGGCCTTCGCGCGGGTCTCCGCCATGCGGATGAGGTGAGCCGCGACCTTGCGGTTCACGTTGTCGGGGTTGGCGTCGCCGATGCCGGCGAACGTCCCCTTGCTCGTCTCCACCGTGGCCTCGACGATCGCGGTCATGCCGTTGTCGGGGCTGGGCACCTGGACGAGCCGGGTCACGATCGACCGCAGCCCCTCCTCGTGGGCGCGGGCGAGCAGTCCCGCGTAGGTGGCGACCTCCTTCTCGTCGATGACGCGGCCGTCCCGGTCCTTGACCGGGATCCTCGTGGTGAGCGCAGCGGGCATGATGGACTCCCTCGCCGCGGGTGCGGCGGTTCTGCGAGGCGGAAGTGCCTCGTGGTGTCCAGGATGAGGGAGATCGGGAGGCGTGAGGAGGGGGCGCGGGGGGCGCGAGGGGGACCGTGCGCCGGGCGACCAGAGCGCACGGTGCACGAGTCGTGGTCAGCGTGCTATGCGCGACGCTGCACCTCAGCGTGCGCGTGCCTCATGTGCATGGTCCCCGGGGCCACCAGGAGTGGACGTGGTGAGTTTTCAGGGTTTCATAGGTGCCATTGCCGTCGGTGAACTGACTGCCAACGGCGGGAAGCCATTCTTCAACGTCCGCCACGTCCTCGGCTCCGGCTTCATCGTTGACCCAGTACGCGGCGTGGGGGTCACGAACCATCATGTACTGCCGGAGGCGTTCTGGCCCTCACAAGTTGCGTTCTATACCCTCGGCCCTGACGGCTCGTGGCGCGCGCACATACTGCACCCTGAAGGCTACGCGAGGATGCCGGCCCACGACGTCGTGCGATTCCGCGTGATCACCCCAAGCAGTGGGACCCCGCTCCGCACCTATCCCTTCCACACTGGCGAACTGAAGCTGTCAGTGCCAGTGAGCGCCCTGGGACTGCCGAGGGACCTGATGGCGGACCCTAGCGGTCCGATCAGCGTCACCATCCGGGCGCAGACGGGTCATGTTGTGAGCGGCTACCACGACGATATCGAGGTCGACGTGCCGTTCATCCAAGGGATGTCGGGCTCACCCGTCGTCGCCGGGGACCGGATCGTAGGAATCGCCTACCGAAACAGGCAGTACGCGCTCGAGCAGCGGATCCTCGAGTCCGAGGAAGTCTCGGAGGGAGACGGGGTGACTCGCCGCGAAGTCCACCGGTACGAGGAGGTCCTTCGCTTTGGCGTGTTCTACAAGGCGAAAATCATCAAGGACTGGTTGCAACTGCCGTAGCGCCTCGAGATTTCTATGATCCAGGGTCTGGGTAGCGAACTCTCGCTGCCTCCAATCCGAGGTCGACGAGGTAGTCCGGCAGCGCCCCCATCCGGTCTTGGAGCTCGCGGTCGAACGCGAATGCCCGGACATGGCGGCGCACGAACTCGACGCTCTCCGGCGGTGAGCCGTGCTCCGCGGACACGACAATCTCGGGTGCCGCGACGCGCATGATGATGCTGCAGTTGGCCTTGCAATGATTGTCATGGAGTAGACCCACCGAAAGTCGATGCCGGACGCCAGTCGAGTCGTCACCGCTTGGACCCTGGATGCGGACGTAGAAAATGTCAATGCCGAGCTTCTCACGGGCGACCTGCGCCTGCTTCTTGAGCAGGCCGAGGAGCTTCTCGTGCGTGTCTCGGGAGATGGATCTCGCGAGCAGCTCGTCCGATGCGGCCAAGCCTCTTCTCATGGCGAACATGGCCTCGTCCCTGTTCGCCGCCGCGCCGCCCCCCATCAGGGCGGCACGTAAATTCCGGGTCGTGCTGAAACGATCGTCCACGCGCTCCGCGAATCCGCGCGCGAGAACGGGCGCCAGGAGGCTGCGGTCGGTGGCGGAAAGGTGGTCGAGCGCGCCTGGCCGCTCGTGCGGCTTCCTCCCGTCACCATCGTGGAGCGCGATTGGCCGCCTGCCCGTGAGGACGAAGAAGAACAGGCCGAGCGCGAGCGTCACGTCGGAACGGAAGTCGCGACGCTCTTCGCCGAGCATGAGCTCCGGAAGGTGCAGGAAGCGGTTGTCGAGCTGCTCCCGCCCGGGGGTCTCGAATCCCAGGTATGCATCGTTGAAGCTGAGCCCATAGTCGATGAGCACCGGATCGCCGAGCACGCCATTCCGGAGCAGCACGTTGTCTGGCTTCAGGTCTCGATGCCCCACACCCTGACTGTGGCAGTACGCGAGCGTGTCGAGCACCGGGTCGATGAACGCCCGTGCCTCCTCGATGCCGCATGCGCCCACTCGCGAGACGAGGTCGGCCAGCGTCCCGCCCTCCACGTACTCGGAGACGATGAACAACTCGGTGTCCGAGTCCGCGTAGTTCGCAGTCGCATCCTCGAGGATTCTCGGGACCCGAGGATGTCCGAGGGTCGACAGCGACACCGCCTCGCGCCGCATCCGCGCGCGGCGGCCACGCTCCCCTGGGTCCTTCAAGCGTTTCAGCACCCCGAGCGCGCCGTCGGAGCGGCGCCGAACCAGCGATGTGATGCCCTGCCCGCCCCCGCCGAGTTCTCTCACGATCTCCCAGGTATCAGCCCATCGATCGGCCATGGATCCCTCCGTTTCCGCAGCAGGCTGGACCACGGCACGGCTGCCCAGCCTTTGTGCATTCCTCGTTGGCTCGCGTCCCCGCAGGATCAGGTCTCTGCGACTGCATGTCTGCGTTCGAAGATCGGAGCGGGAACATAGACATGCGTTTCGTCCGAATCATCGAACTCGACCCAGCCCATGCGCAGGGTGAAGAGCAGCCTTGCGTCGGCCGAGTGTCGGCGCTGGAGGCCCCGATAGAAGCAAGGTCCGAACGTACAGCCGTGCCGATCGTAGGACGGCCGCCACCCTGGAAACGCAGCGGGCATATTCGCGATGGCAGTCACCTGCGACGGGTCATTGTGGATCACAAAATCAATAGCAGCACGCGTTCGATCCGGTTCGAACGCGGCGTCCGGAATGGGCGATAGGAGAACACCGCCGTCCCAAGCCCGGTGCTTGCCACCCGAGAGGAATGCGGACAGCGATGTGGGCAGGCCGGCAACGCTGAACAGGTGCACGAAGCCTTCCCGGGTGCCCTTCGCAAGTTCCCAGGACTCTACCGCGTTGAAAAAGACCCTCCCCCGTGGGCCCGTGAGGTGAACGCGAAGATCGGCCGGGATGGACAAGTGGTCGATCCCACCAAGTCGCTCGACCGGCGCCCCTGGTTGGTGAAGGCACGTCGAGCCACCGAGAGCGACGAGCGGGAAGTAGTTGGTGATCTCGATGTCGAGCCACTTCTTGCTCGTGGCCGACACCTCGCCGTCGATGATGGCGATCATTCCATTCTTCAGTTTCCGCGGCGTGGTGGGTTTGTGGAAGCCCGTGTTGGTCATGTGAATCCAGCATACTCCTCTGGGCCTGAACGAGGGAGGCGTACCGAGGCGACTGTGCCAGCGCTGAACGAAAAAGCGACCCCCGCACGGGATCGCTGTCGTCAGAACGCATCCGGCTCCGGCAGCCGCCAGGAGCCGCCGGTGTAGCCCAGCTCCTCGAAGATCGAGGTGTAGCCGTCGCTTGCGACCACGACGTGATCGAGCAGCGGCACGCCGAGCACCTTGCCGGCGTCCATCAGGCGCACCGTCACCGCAAGATCGTACGCGGAGGGCTTCGACTCCCCCGACGGGTGGTTGTGCGCGACGAGGATCGCCGCAGCGCGAAGGCGCAACGCCAGGCCGTAGACCGTCGCCACGTCGAGCGCGACCGCGGTCGCGGTCCCGGTCGCCACCGCGCGGATGTGGTGGACGCGGTGCTGGGCGTCCAGGGTGAGCAGCATGAAGTGCTCGCGATCGGACAGGGTCAGGAGCGGCCGGAGCAGGTCGCAGACCTCCTCGGGGCTGCGAACGGTCGGTCGAGTTTGTGGCGGGCGAACGAGCCGTCGCCCGATCTCCACCGCCGCGCACAGGGCCGCGAGCGAGGCGGGATCGAGGCCGAGACCCGCCAACTCGACCGGGTCGGCGTTGACCAGGCCGGCGAACCCGCCGAGTGCGTGCAGGAGGGTGGCGCCGCGACCCGCACCGCTGGGCGGATCGCGCAGCACGAGGTCGACGAGGTCGGCGTCGCACAGGGTCGAGGGCTGGGTTTCGGAAGGACCGAGGGAGAGGGAGGGGTGCACGAGGAACTCCGGGTTCATCTCCAGGGTGCAACGGCGCCCGCGTGACGAGGAGGGGGCGCCGGGGCACGCAGGGCGCCCTCCCGTGGCGGCGGTATCCTTGCAAAGGGTCGGCACGTCCAGTGGGCATCGTCGCTCGTTGACAAGTTACCCTGCCGCCTACCGCGCAAATCCCATCTGCGATGTAATTTCGTTCAAGACATATTGCGACTTCCTGGAATTCCCATGATTGGGCAGCGTCCGGTGACTCCGAATCAGCTTCGCGAACTCGATCGCCTCGGACGCGGAGAAATCTGTCAACAGGCATTGAAGCGCCTCGCCACGAACCGGGTTCGCGAGCACAACCCGCGGAGTCTGCCCGTACGACGCGATCAACAGACACGGCTCGGAAACGGTGTGGAGACGCACATGTTCCTTACCCTTGTGCCATAGATATTGGAATCCAAAGCTGGTGTTCAGGACGGCAATACTCCCTTCGTCCTCGACCGCCTGAGTGGCGCGGACCAGGAGGTCCGCCAGCTCTACCGAGTTCTCCGCGGCAGCCTTGCTGGGCTGCTGGTAGTCGTGTTCCAGCGTATTCCGGGGCGCGATCGCGAAACGGTGCACAATCGACGGAACGTTGATTCCCAGCTCGGTAAGCGCCCTCATCTTCTCCGGGAATGGACGCCCCTGAAATACCAACAGATGATTATATAGTAACAAACAATCGATTCTGCGACACACAGCCTGCTTGGCGTACGACGTGGCGATCGCAAACCCTCTGTCGCCACCCTCTTGAAGCCCTGCCTGTGCCCATTCGAGGTAGGTTTCGCAGTGGGTCCACTCGTCGTGGAGCCAAAAGCTGATGAATGCGTCCTCCTTGCGGATAGTCGCCGCCGCATCGGTCATCGCGCCCGGCGTGATGGAACTGAGAGGCATCGATGGGACCGTGCTGGGTACAGGCGTCATTGTGAGAGGCTATCCCGACTTGTCGATTTGATCCTATTTGACAACCCCAAACCCCCTCCGGTATCCTGCACCGACAACACCAAAGGAGATCGGTTGCCCGCAGCGATGCGGGCCTTGGGCTGACCGGTCGAGGAGGAACGATGAGACGTCATCGTTTCTGTTTGTTGTCGGGTTATTAACCAGTAAATACCCGTTCATCCTCGACCCGCGAGCAGCCCTCGCGACCGAGATGGGCGGGTTTTTGCGTTGTGGATGAACCCGCCTCCGCCGGGGACCCTGGGTCCCCTCAGTCCCGCTGCCGGCAGGACCGGATCGACCGTACCGTGGTGAGCAACTAACTCATCGGTATTCGTCCATGTGAGGAGGATCGTCCCCAACAAGATCCGCGCGCTTCGGCTGCGCAAGGGCTGGTCGCAACACGACCTCGCCGCCCGCGTCGACTGCACCCGCAGCCAGGTCGGCCGCTACGAGCGCGGCGACCGCGCCCCCAGCCTGGTGATGGCCCTGCGGCTCGCCTTCGCGCTCTCGGTTCCCATCGAGGAGATCTTCTGGGCCGCCCGCGATCTCGTCCTGGACGAGATGGGCCGCCGCCTGCGCGCCCTTGGTCCCGCGTCCTCCCCACCGTCCCTATGTCCACCCCCTCTCCCGACCTGCACCTCCACGTAGAACCCGACGCCATGGTCCTGCTCGGCGCGGGAGCCGGCGAGGTCCACCCCCACGTCCGCATCCCGCGCGCCGAGCAGCTCTCGCCCGAGGTCATCCACCGGATCATCGAGGCGCTGCTGCGCTCCGCGAGGCCCTCCCGCGTGCTCCTGTCGCTCGGGCGCGGCGTCGAGGTCGAGACCGTCCTGCCCCTGGTCGGACGCCTCCACCGGCTCTCCCGGGATCTCGGCTTCCTACTCCTTCGCGTGCCCGACCCGCTCGCGACCGCCAAGGCGATCCTCTTGCTGCGGCCGGTGGCGCCGCCGCTGGCTCCTGTCACCCGGCGCCAGCCCGTGCCGCGAATCCGCCACCACTCGACTCTATGACCTACGCGCACATCAACCTCGCCCGGACGATGCCGGGCCTGTGCCTGGGGCTGTACGTCAGCGCCCGCGGCGTGGGCATCGTCCTGGCCACCCGCGAAGAACTCGTGCACTTCAAGGTCCTCAACATCCGCAAGTGCGGTTCGCAGACCGAGAAGGAGATGCGGTTCCGCGCCCAGGTCGAGCGCAGCCTCGATCGCTACCCGGTCGGCACGGTGGCGCTCGTGGAGGCGCGCAGGTCCGACGGCCCCGTCGCCGAGGCGATGGACCGGTGGCTCGCCGGCGCCCTGCTCGCCCGGGGACTCGCCGCCAGCCGCTGGCGCGACCAGGCCCTGCGCGAACGCGCGGCTGTTTCACCGGTGAAACAGCGTCCCACCAACCGCCACCTGGCGATCCACCTGGCCGAGCGATTCCCTGAGCTGCGCGGATGCCTGCCGCAGAGGCAGGGACGCCTGCCGTCGAGTCGCGAGCGGTACTGGCGCCCGGTGTTCCTCGCCCTCGCCGCCGCGCTCGCTCACCTCGAAGACCACGCGCTCCAGCGCGCTCTATGCCACCAGGAAGAACAACCAAAAACAAAGCCATC
Source organism: Candidatus Uhrbacteria bacterium (assembly GCA_016205975.1). Taxonomy (GTDB): domain Bacteria; phylum Patescibacteriota; class Patescibacteriia; order UBA9934; family GWF2-40-263; genus JACRJW01. The sequence goes on from JACQSK010000021.1 coordinate 179,958, forward strand.
CGCCTGACGACGCGCGACCAGGTGATCCTGCGCGACCTGGGCGACTACCGCTTCCTGTCCATCCCGCAGCTCCACGCGCTCCACTTCCCCTCGAAGGGATCGGCGGAGCGACGGCTGCGGGAGTTGTTCGAGGCGGGGTTCGCCACCCGGGTGTTCCTGAGCGCGAGGCCCTACGACCGGGCCACGTCGACCATCTACGCGCTCTCCCTCCGGGGCGCGCGCATGCTGCGGGAACTCGATCCCGCGTCCTTTCCCCAGGTGCTCCCCGAGCACGAGCGCCGCAGCGCGCTGTTCCTCGACCACACCCTGCGCCGGAACGACCTGCGCATCTGCCTGGAACTCCTCGCGCGCCAAGATCCCGGCTTCCAACTCCTCGGTTGGAAGCAGGCCCGCGAGGACGTCCGGGCGGTTGCACAGGTCCGACGGGGACGCACGACCGAGCGCGTCGCCATCGTGCCCGACGGCGCGTTCAGCATCCGCGTCGCCGGTGCGTGCCACGCCTTCGCGGTGGAGATCGACATGGGGACGGTGGCGCCCCGGCGCATGGAGACCCGGTACCGCGCCTACTGGACCTGGCACCGGGCACGTGGACACCTCGCCCGCCACGGCCCAGCGCCGCTGCGCGTGCTGACCCTCACCACCACTCCCTCCCGGCTGGAGCGGCTCCGCCAGGCCGCGATCACGGCGCCCACCGAGGGGCGCGAGGGCTCCGGCCTGTTCTGGTTCGCCCTGCTCGACGTGGCCGACCTCCGCCAGCCCGACCGGCTCTTGCGCCGCGCGTGGCGGGTGGCCCGGCGCGTCGACGAGCGCATTCACGCCCTGCTCGAAACTTGAATCAACCCCTTTCTATGACGATTTCACGACCCCGACGAAGCCGCGCGATGTTGCTCGCGCTCTACCACCGCACTAGCCCCGAGTGCGGCATCTGCGGCAAGAAGCTCCACGGCGGCTACAAGCGCGTGAGCGGCAAGCCCCGCTGCTACTGGTGCTGCAAGCGCCTCGGGAATGTATGACGAGCCGGCCGTCGAAGCGGGCGCGACTGCGCCGGTGGAGACGGGTCCACGCGATGGCGACGGGGCGATGTGGCTCCTGCCGGCGTCGTCTGGACCCGGGCTTCACCCGCTTGTCCGGTGGAGGCTACCGATGCTCGCGCTGTGCGTGGGCGCCCCGCGGCCCCCGGGAATCCCCAGGTGCGGCTGCTCCGCCCGCGGCGCCGTGATCGTGGCGGCGGACGCCATGCCCCCGGCGCACGGGCCGGGGGCGGGGTGGGGGAAGTGTGCTCGCGGAGCGGTGCGCTACTTTCCGTTTGGACGGCGGGGAGGAGGCACCCGGGGTGGAGACCCTTGACCGCGAGTCGAAGCGCGATCGGACAGTCGTCGCCGCTGCGGGCTCCCCGGCCCGCGCCGTGTCGTCTGCGGAATCGCGCGCCGCTCATCACCGTTCCATGTGCGATCCGGGAGAGGCGACTGAACAGGGCTCTCGAGTTGGCGTCGGAGACCTTCGCGTCCAGAGAACTCGACAAGAAAGAGGAAAATACGATGAAGATCACGCACCCCGTGCAGTCCGACGGCGATTTCGCCGAAGCGCCCCCGTAGCAAACCTACGTTCGCTGTGTAGAGGAGACGAATACGACGATGGTACTCATCCAGAGACAACCCGACCCAGATTCGAACTCCAATGAGAAAATCCGATGCGTCTTGATCGCGGCGCCGATGACAGGTTCGTTCAAGCAACTTCGCAATGCTGAAACGTTCAGCGGCGAGCCCGATCGCGGACCACGCACCAACGAGCCCGCCGGCCGGAGCTGGCGAATAACCTACGGGTGGTCCCGGAAAGCCAAAGCCGATCGAGAGGCCCAATGCGGCCAGGGCGAGAGGGGTAACCGGCAGTCCTGCGCCCGCGACCGGCGTGAGCCCTTCCGAGGTGAGGGTCACCGCCACCCATTTGCTGAGGACCAATACCAAAACGGATGGCCACTGATCTAGCGCGCTTGCTAGCAGATATCCGCGGAACCGGGGTGAGAGATCCCGGTGGACTCGTGCGCCGACGCCGACAGCCACGCAGAGGAAAAGAAAAATGGGACTCATTCAGGACTATACCACTGATCGGTCAGCTTCACGCGCAGCTGAGTATCAATCGCGTCAGCGGTGAGGCCCACTACAAGTTTGGCCTTGGCGCCTGATGCGACCTCCATTCGTTGATCGAGACTCGGCTTCTGCATCGACGCCAATGGTGCAGAGGCCGCGCCCCGATCCCGGGGCCGGATCACCACGGAGTGACCCATGGCCGCCCTGGCCCTGACCATCAACGGAGAGACCGAGCAGATCGAGGAGACCGACGACACCCGCCAGCAGGCGATGCGCCGGTACTGGCAGGCGAAGCAGCGGGGAGATGCGACCGCGCGCCTCGTGCGCCTGGAAGACCTCGACGCCGCCAACGACCCCATCGCCTGCCCCCCGGATGACGACGACGACCCGCCGCCCGCGGCCCCCGCCCGGGTGCTGCCGCTCCCGGACTCGACCGTCCAGGGTGGCACGGTGTCGGAGATCGCCCGCTCGCGCATCCGTCTCCAGGACAAGTGGCTGGACGAGGCCGGCTTCGCACTCGCCCCGCCCATCTACGCGCCCGGTACCCGGGTCTTGCCCGTCGGGGACGCCAACTTCCGGACCGAGCGCCGCCGGGTCGAGGCCCTGCCCCCGTTCCCGGGCGCCGCCTCGGCGATCGTGGCGGCGATTCGAGAGGAGCGCCGCTGCGACCTGCCGCTCGCGCTCCACCACCTGTCCATGACCGAGAAGGGCACGCTCATGGCTGGCGACCAGGAGTTCGCGCTCGAACACGGCGCGTTCCTCCAGCTCGCGCTCCAGGCCGGGTTCGGCATGGGCGCGCGCTACCTGTCTGAACGCTGCGACGCGCCCTTGCGGGCCCAGAACGTGAACGCCCAGCTTGAAAAACTCCCGGGGAAGACCGTGGTCTTGCGCACCCGGGTGTCCGAGCCCGGGGCGCCGGCGAGTACCTTCGCGGTCGTCTCCCCCAGGTACGCGCCCTGCGACGCCGACGAGGTGCTCACCGCGGTCACGCCGTCGCTCATGGACGCGCGCGCGGAGGTCGTCTACGACGGCTCCGGGGTGCGCGCGACAGCGCTGTTCATGCCCGACCGGGTCGTGGACCTCGCCGCCGGCGACATCTTCAAGGTCGGCGTGCGGGTGGCTGCCGAGGACACCGGCCGCGGCCGGGTGCGCATCGCCGCCGTGGCGTGGCGCAACCGCTGCCTCAACCTGCTCGTGATCGACGAGGGGGAGGTGGAGACCGTCTCCGAGGTTCACCGCGGCAACGGCGCGCGCATCCTGGCCGCGGTCAAGGACGGCGTGGAGGCGGCGCGCGCGAAGGTCTCCCGGTTCCTGGACGCCTGGGGCCACGCCCGCAGCGTACGAGTCGACCCCGAGCAGGTGCTCCGGGAGTGGGTCGAGCACAAGCGGGTGGGCACCGGCTCCGAGCGGACGCGCGATGTCGTCGTCGAGGCGCTGCTCACCGCCTGGCACAAGGAGCCCGGGGACACGCTGGCCGACGCGGTGAACGCCGTGTCCCGGGCCGCCCACGAGGAGCCGACCTTCGGGCTCGACTTCCGGGAGCTGCTCGAACGCCAGGCCGCGCGCCTGGTGCTGGTGCCGCGGTGACCACCGCGGAGGCGACCACCGTGCGCATCCTCGTGCTGGACGACGGCGAGACCTGGGAGGATCTCCCCGAGACCTCCAATGCGCTCGTCGTCGACGTGACCCACGAGGAGTACGAGCGGATCGGAAACGGTGAGCGCGTGGACGAGGTACTCGGCTCGCGCACTGGCACCCGCGTCGCGTGGCTTGCCGCGCGGGCCCGGGAGTAGCCGTGGTCGCTGTCGAGTTCTTCGACGCCCCGGGCGACCTCGTGGTGCGCGAGGGCCCGTTCGACTGGGTCCACCTCGAAGGCCGCGCCATCGTGGCGGTCACCGGCGATGAGCGCACGCAGCTCGCGGCGCTCGACGTCGAGAGCTGGACGTGGATCGACCGTCGCGGGGTCCGCTGGATCGACGTGGCAGTGGTGCTCGCGGTCGCCCCGCGGGCGTGACCCGCCAACAACAAGACTGGCCGTGGGTGCTCGCCTGTCCCAGCATGGGACAACGCGACGCGAGCACCCCGGCTCTTCCTGTCGGCCAAGCACGCGAATCCGAGTCAGCCCGGAGCCGACGACATGACGTCGCCGTCCCCGTCACCTGCCTCCCGGAGCGCTCAACATGACGACCACCCCGCTCGACGAGCGCGTCGCGCTCTACAAGACCCTGTTCGGCAACATGCATGCGATGCGCCTCGCGCAGGCCACGGTCCGCGAGCTGCAACGCGACCTCGCCGAGGGGAGCGGCGCGGTCCTCGCCGACATGACCGACGGTCAGCGGGACCGGCTGCGCGCCATCCTGCGGCTGTGCCAGCTCTACTACCCCGAGTTCCCGAGCAACCCCGTGCGCGCGACCTGCCTGGGCGACGTGCTGCGGTACCTCGCCGACCGCTTCCGCGTGCAGACCGAGCGCGTGGTGTGGATGCTCGCGCTTCGCGAGCACGACGTCATCGAGGACGAGGTACTCGTCCAGCTCGGTGGCCACGCGACCGCGCCGCCGCCGGTCAAGGCGATGCTGCGCCACGCCATCAAGCACGCCGCGGTGGCCGCCTACATCGTCGACTTCCGCCCGACCGACTCCCTGGTACTCGGGGACGACGTCGTCACCGCCATGGCCTCGCTCGTGCAACTCAGCGCCGTGGCGGACATCGAGTTCCGCGACTACGTGCTCGTGAACCGCGGCGAGGTGATCTCCGTGCGGGAGGCGATCACGGAGCGGGGCGAGGAGAAGGAAGCGGCGTGAAGAGAGAGAACATCAAGAAGCGCCCAGGACGGGGCGCTTTTCCTGTTTCGTTGGCGTCCAGGACGCACTGCGCTGCCTGCGGTGCGCGCTGGGAAGACAACGATGGTACAGAACACCGCACCATGAAGCCCGCGTCCCAAGTCCTCTTTGAGCGGATCATCCGGACGTGGGTGCTGCCGGAGGCGGAACGGCTGGTGGGGCAGGACCCCGTGTGAAAGAACGAACTTCTCGTCGTCCTCGGAAAACCTCAGGTCGCGAGCCTTGAGTTCGTCGATGTCGGTCGCGTGCTTCTCTGCCGCTTCGAAGGCAGCGACGAGGCGCTTGGTGTAGGCGAGGTCGGGCCTCATTAGCGCGTCTCCGTGAGGGCGGCTATCCTACCTGCAAGTCGGCAGTCAGCCGGATAACGGGCGGTCACCTTCATGGAGATGATGATGTGGCGGTGTGACACTTGCGGGAAGCAGATCAAGACCGAGGACGACGGGTGGGTGGAGTGGGTCACCGTCGTCGACCAGAAGAAGGGCACATCGACGGGTCGGGACCTTCGGCTTGTCCACCATGGGAAGTGCCAGTTCAACGAGCAGAAGGAGTATAAGAAGGACGGTGGAATCATCGGCGACCTGGGCCTGTCCGACTTCCTTGGACCTGACGGACTCGTCGCGCTTCTCGAACTCATGGAACGCGGCGAGATCCCGCAGAAGGAGGTCGTGGCCATGATCCAGCGGCTCCACGTCCCCGGCTACGAGAACGCACGACCGCACTTCAAGTCGGCGATCTCCGAAGGGGTCATTGAGCCGAACATGGCGCCCGGCTTCTACACGCACCGCGACATCGAAGCCGTCATCGCGTGGGAGAAGCGGCGGCGTCAGCGGTAGCAGCCGGCGGTCTGGAATGACCGACAGGCCGAAATCGTCCCAGGATGTCTTGACGCGGAGACGATCGGTGACGAGGGGGAGGGGAACCCGCCTTCTTCCACCTGACCTCTACATCTCCGCGCCATGAGCCTCCCCGCATCCCCGCGAGAGTCCGCCCGCTGGCGGTCCCGCACCGGCCCACTCGGGCTCCACCTCTTCAACCGGGTCACCGGTACGAACGTGTTGCTCGACGAGGTGCGGTGCCCCGTGGAGGGGTGGTCCCGCGCCCCTAGGTCCCTATCCATCGCGCTCTTGGACGCCTGCGACCTTTCGTGTTCGTTTTGCTACGCCCCGAAGACTGTGAACCGGCTGGGAGCCGCGGAGGTGCTGGCTTGGACGCGCGAGCTTAGCGAGAACGGGACCTTCAACATCGGATTCGGAGGCGGCGAGCCGACGCTGCACCCCGACTTCGCGCGCATCTGCCGGGACATCTCCGTCGAGACGGGCGTGGCCGTGAGCTTCACGACCCACGGGTACCACCTCCCGAAGGTCGCCGGCTCCCTTCACGGTTCTGTGAACTTCATCCGGGTCTCGATGGACGGCGTGGGGCCCACTTACGAACGGATCCGGCGCCGCCCCTTCGACCAGTTCTTGGCGGCTCTCCAGGTGGCGTTGACGGTTTCCCCCGTCGGGGTCAACTACGTCGTCAACGCAGACACGCTCTCCGAACTCGATGACGCAGCGGACCTCGTCCTGCGTCTCGGCGTCCGGGAGCTGTTGCTACTCCCGCAGATGGACGGAGGGGTTCCCTCGCTATCCGCGGAACACGCTGCCCGCCTCTCCTCGTGGGTTGCCGAGAACCACCGCCATGTGCCCGTGCGAGTGTCCGCGATGGCTATGGGGCTGCTCGGCGAGGATGTGCCGGTGCTGCCCGTTGATGAGCCCGACTCGCGCAGGCAGTACCTCCACATCGACGCCGCACGCACGTTGAAGACCTGCTCTCACGCTTCGTCGGGATACCAGATCGCTGCAGGCGAGAGCATCATGGACGCCATCGACAAGATCCTGCGGAGCACGCAATGAAAATCTGGAATTCCTATGGCAGTGAGCACTCTGCCAATCTCGTCATCATCGGCACGTTCAAGGACACGGAGCGGGCGGCAGACGCGATCCGCGTCCTTGACCGCTTCTCGGAAGTCGTGCCGAACCAGAGTCCGGTGGCGGCGGGAAGCTACTACTCGAACGAAGTCCTCGCGCTGTTGCAGGAGTGCAGGGTGAGTCTGGCGCCGAAGGAGATCGAGGACTTCGTCTACGAGCATCACTGGCGGCAGGACGGGAAGCGCATCGTCATCACGACCGAAGAGAGCGAGTATTCCGCCCTCATCAACACGATGCTCAGCCGGGGTGCGAAGGTCGAGGTCTTCTCGGCCCACCAGCACGACACCCCCTACGGTCGGAGTACCCGGAATTCGTAGGGCTCCTCCTGACCTCACGTCCTCGGTCTCCCCTCATGGTCTACACCGTCACACCTCTGACGCTTGAAGGCTTCGTTGAGGCGCACAAGGGCGTCGTCCTCCGCGTCACGCTCGGCACCGACACCTCCTTTCCGTCGGTCATCTCCGACCACTTCGAGATGGAGTATCGAGGGGTGATCGTCTACGGCACGATGCGCTGGGAGGACATGCCTGTGCCCGCGTGGCGCGACAAGCACTTCGGAGGACTACACGGCTTGGAGATCGTTCGAGGGGGGATTCCGGGACAGCCCGGGTTTTACCTGTTCCTAGGAGGGAACCTCTGGCACTACGAGCCGGAGGCCGACCTCGGCTCCGCCGTGCATCAAGCGATGTTCAAGCTCCACCTCGAATGGAAGACGCAGGGCCTCCGGCCACCGCGCCGACCGTCCTGGGAACATGCTGTAATCGCCGGGATCGAGAAATACATGAGCATGTCCATGGTCGCGGCGTCCGTGAAAGTGGCAGCGAAAATGGCGCCGAAGCCTCAGCCGAGCGCCCAGAGGCCTCCGCTCCCACCCCCGGGTGCCGCTGCGCCACCGAAGCCCGCGAAAGAAGACCCCTACGCAGTGCTCGGCGTGCCCAAGGGGTCGACGAAGGGCGTCGTAGACAAGGTCTTCCGCGTCAAGGCGAGTGCCTTCCACCCGGACAAGGTCAACGATCTTCCCGCCGACGTCCGCGCCATGTTCGAGGCGGACTTCAAGCGGCTGACTGGAGCGAAGGACGATATCTACAAGGCGCAGCGCTGGGAGTAGGCACCGTGGTCGTGGTCCGGTCCGCACCGGCGGTGTCCCCGACGACAACCCTCCATGTCAATGTGGCTGAGGCGCCAACCTCCACCGAGTTCTACCATGCAGAGCGTGGGTGGGCGGCGCTCTGCGCCAGGGTGCCCGGTTGATTCCGCGCGGATTCAACCGCGCTCTCCACATCGACCCCGTCTTCGGCCTCCCCGCCATCGCTCTCGTCGCCGACCCGTCCCTCCGCGCTCCGACCGATGCGCTTGATCTTGACCTCGCTCCTGGTTTATCCTCCGCCGCTCCCCAGGGATAGCATGCCCAGCAGCGACACGCCGAAGCCCACCACGACCGCGCCCACGAGCCCGAAGCCCCCAGCCGAGCCGAGGCCGCTGCCGGCGCGGGTGACCCGTCGCGACAAGGCGGAGATCGTGAAGGGGGAGGTCGTGGCGCCGCTCCCCGGCGAGAAGGCCGTCGACAAGGCGCTGGTCGACCAGGTGGTCGCGCACGTGAACCGGGTCGCCAGCGTGAAGGGCATGGAGACCGTGCTCGAAATCGGCGCGGTGGTGCTCGACAAGATGTTCGACGGGGACCCCGCGAACTTCCGCCGGCGGGGAGAGGAGCACCTGAGCTTCCGGGAACTCGCCAGCCGAAACGAGGCCGGGGAGCTGCACGTCTCCCACTCGTTCATCTGGCGCGCGGTGTCCGTCCTGGAGCAGTACCGGCTCCTGCCCGAGACCGTCCGGGCCGCCCTCCCGTACACCCACCACACCCTGCTCTTGCCGGTGAAGGACGAGGCGGCGAAGGTCCAGCTCGCCCAGCGCGCGGCGGAGGCGGGGTGGAGCAAGCGCAAGCTCGAGGAGGAAGTGCAGAAAGTGCGGGCGAAGGCGAAGGGGGACTCGAAGGCTGGCCGACCGCCGCTGCCCCGGTTCGTCAAGGCCATCCACCGGTTCCAGAAGCTGCTCGTCACCCCCGACGAGACGTTCGGGGACCTCGATCGCGTCGACCAGCTCACCGAGGACGAGGCGGCCGCGCTCTACCAGGCCGTCACGGGGATGAAGTTGCGGTGCGAGAAGCTCCAGCAGGCGTTGCAGGTGAAGGTGCCTGGATTCGCCGCACGCCAGTAGCCGAGACCGGTATCACAGGACGCAAACGCTCGGCCGCGCGAGCCGTCCCGCTCCATCGACGAGTGGCGGGCCCTACCAATAGAGGAGGCGGCCGCCACGGTGCCGGCCATTGGCGAGGTCAGGGACAAGGTGGTGGGGATTCGGGCGTTCGGTGGCGTTGCGGTTCCTGCGGCGTAGGATAGATGAAGGCCCCATCCGGAGAGGCGGCAATGGCAAGCTGCGCAGGCTGCAAGAAGTCCATCTGGACCATGACGTGGAAGTGCACGAATAAGGCTTGCGGAAAGGTATGGTGCAACGACTGCGCCAAGGGCTGGGTGTTCCGCAGCTGCCCCGATTGCGGGAATCGATGCGAGTAGGTGGGGATAGATGACCTTGGCGGCGGCGTCCGGCTATCTGCTGTGGGCCGCCCTTGCGGCCATCGTGGCTGTCCCCGTTGTGCGCACCCGGCGCCTGCACAAGGCCACGTGCGAGTACCTCAGCGCGCTTGAGGGCCTCCGCCTCTCGGACGCGGCCGCCCTCATGAGGTTCACCACCGCGGACCGCGCGATGCATGCTGAACGGAGGCTCTTGTGGGTGCTGGGAGCTATCGTGGTGCTATTGCTCATCGGCGGCGCCGTCCTACGCACGGGACTGCACGTTGTCTTCACATTCGGCGGGTTAGGCAGGGTTCTCGTCTACGGCGGCGTCGGTCTGCTGGTGGCTCACCTCGCGGGGGACGTTTCTGGTCTTCGAGACCGGGTCGATACCCTCGTCTATCGCGCGAAGAGGGATATGGAATCGGCCGAGGATTTCCTCAATCAACGAGGATACCCCCTTGGGGCGGACCCCTCGGATCCGGACCTTGACCCCGACACGGCGAACCACCTACGGTGCTTGCCCGATGCATTTCGGCAGCGTGAGGACGGCGAGTTCCTCGCCATGCATGCGCATGCGGCCTTGGACAGCCTGAATGAAGGGTGCTCCACCGGGATCTCTCTGGCCGCCGCGTGGCTGGGCGTGGGGAGTGGTGCCGTCATCTGGCTGGTCTCCTGGGCTGGAAGGAGGTTGTTCGAGTAACGGACCGCTCGGGCGAACGGCTGCCCCTCGCCTGATCGATGCGGGGAGGGTCAGAGCACCGAGCGCGCGGAAAACGCGCGCGCCGCGCCCCTAACCTCGGAAACTCAACATCGGAGGCGGAGGATTCGCAGAAGAGATGGAGGCGGCGGGAGTCTGACCTCAACGAGCCATCCGCCGGGACTCTCGGTCCCCCCAGCCCCTCTCCTCGCTCTCCAGCCCGCGTGGGACGATGCTCTCGACCAGGCCCCGCCCGGTCCGGAGCCGCGTATCGGGGATCTCCGGCAACAACTCGGACGATACCCCTCAACCCAGGGACCAGGATTCTCGTGACCGGGAACAACTGCTTCCACTCGCGTTCATCGCACCATGCCCGAGGCCGGAGGAGACGTACACCGTAGTTCATGGCGGCCGGTGCGTTCGGGCCAACTTCGATGAACGGGAATGGAAGCGGCACATAGACCCTCCCCCATGGCTTCTACCAGTAGGAAGAAGAGATAAGCCTTTTGTCGAAAATAATATGATTGACATTTTTTGGATCGCCCGCGTTTGCCACTGGTGCGGTCAAGCGGAAACCTACGGAGTCCGTCGCGGCCACGGGGTCGCGCTCTGGTGCGGCAAGGGTTGCGGCTACCGCATCGCGCTGCGGTGGAGCGAGCTGTCCGACGACGAGCGTCGACGGGCGTCGCGGTGAAGGGTCCCCACCCGCGGGGAGGGCAGGTGAGCCGCGTCCGGCATTCTTATCCAGTCCCGGCCAATCACCCGACGGCGGGCGAACTCGCCGCAGCTGCATCGGATACAAGGATGGGATGGCCGACCGAGTCGTCTTCACATCCGTGACCTTCGGAAGGTTCAAGGCGCTCAGCCGGTTCTCGGTGCCCCTCCGCCGGACGAACATCCTCGTAGGTCCAAATAACGCGGGCAAATCTACCATCCTTTCCGCCTTTCGGGTGCTCGCGTCGGGGCTTAGAATCGCACGCTCGCGGTCGCCTGAGCCCATTCGAGTTGGATCGGAAACCCGACCGGGGTATCGACTACAGGCTTCCGAGCTGCCAATCTCCGTTGCGAATGTTCACACAGAGTATTCGGACGAACCATCGGAAGTCGTGTTTCGTCTGTCGGATGATACCAGACTCAAGTTGCACTTTCCCACGGACGGTGGTTGTATTCTGCTTGTATCGGCGGATGGCCGACCTCCCGCGGGTCCCTCCGAGTTCCGAAAACGTATCCCATGCACCGTAGGGACTGTTCCCACCTTGGGACCGCTTGAGGACGACGAGGTGCTCGTTCAAGAAGAGACCGTTCGGCGAGCCCTCACCAGCCATCGGGCTTCCCGCCACTTCCGCAACTACTGGCGAAACTCACCCGGCCAGTTCTCAGAGTTTGCCGAGCTGATTTCCAAGACGTGGCCAGGGATGGCCGTGGAGCCGCCGACGCTCGACTACGGACTTGGCGGGGCCTACCTCCGCATGTTCTGCCTGGAGGAGCGGATACCGCGAGAGTTGTTCTGGGTGGGGTTCGGGTTTCAATCCTGGTGCCAATTGCTCACGCATGCACTTCGATGCCGTGGCGATACGCTTCTGGTCGTGGATGAACCCGAGATCTACTTGCATCCGGACGTGCAGCGAAGGCTCCTCAACGTGCTGCGCGAACTCGGGCCGGACATTCTTCTCGCCACTCATTCGGCAGAGATCATCTCGGACGCGGACCCCTCCGAACTGCTACTCGTCAACAAGCGGTATCGGTCAGCGAAGCGACTCTCGGACGTCGCCGGAGTGCAGGGGGCACTCGACGCGATTGGCTCGGCCCAGAATGTCACCCTCGCTCAACTCGCGAGGAACCGGAGGGTGTTCTTTGTCGAGGGAAACGACTTCACGGTCCTACGACGCTTTGCGAACAAGCTGAGACGCCACGACGTGGCGAATGGAACCGACTTCACCGTGGTCGCCACCGGTGGATTTTCGAATTGGGAACGAGTCAGAGGAATGGCGTGGGGACTAGAGCGCACGATCGGCCATCAACTGCTTCTGGCCGGCGCCTTTGATCGGGACTACCGCAGCCAGGAGGAAATCGCATATGTGAGCGGGGAGTTGGCCAAGCACTGCGCCTTCGTGCATATCCACGAAAGAAAGGAGATTGAGAACTACTTGCTTGACCTGCCAGTCCTCGAACGCGCCACGCAACGTGCGCTTCGCGACCGAGGGCGGCGAAGGGGGGCAGATGAAACGATGCCTGCGGTCGATATAGCGAAGCTTCTCACAGATATTACCGACTCCATGCATAGCGACACGCTCGCGCAGTATATCGCTCGTCGGCAGGAGTTCCGCTCCCGAGGGCGGGAGGACAAGTCAGCGGTCGTAGGAGCGACCGTCTCCTGGTTTGAGGCGCAGTGGCGGACCTTGGATACCCGCCTTCAGATCGTCTCTGGCAAGGCAGTTCTGCGCGCGCTCAACGGCAGCCTTCAGTCGCTCGCGAAGGTCAATCTCACCGTAGCGATGATCGTGGACGAGTTTCACATTGAAGAGATCCCAGCGGACATTCTGACATTGCTCGACCTTCTCGATCGGTACCGACGCACTACGGTCATTGAGGAGACTGACGAGGTTGAGGATGAGTAATGTTCCCGCGCCATTCAGCCTTTCGACCTCGGCGGCTACCTTCGGGCTGCTGTTTCACCGGTGAAACAGGGACCCCACGGTCCCCTCGGACCCGCTCCCCACCCTCGTCCGCCCATGGGACGATGACGCCAACGGGAGGCAATTGGAATCGATCTTCGACTCCGTGCTACCGTGGCAGCGTTGCCCAGGGGACACGCCGACGATGTACACGTCGGCCCCTCCCGGCCGTTGCTCCTTACAAACTAACAACGGATTTATATGATGCCATCTCAGCATCAAGGAGCGGCTCCGTTTTCTCTACTCAAGCCAGAGGAGGCGGCAGAACGCCTCAACGTCTCCCGCACGACCCTGTACCGGATGGTCGACCGCCGCGCGATCGCGGTGTATCGCATAGGAGGCGTCCTGCGATTTTCACTCACAGACATCGAGGCCAGCGCGCGACGCTTCGAAGCCAATAACCCCACCACGTATGGCCGTCCGCAGGCTTCGCAATAAATGGTGGGTTGATATTCGCCACGACTTCACCCGCTACCGCAAGAAGAGCCCGCTCAATACACGGGAGGGCGCCCTGCTCTACGAGGCCACGCTTCGAAAACGCCTCGCGGCCGGCGAGCCGGTGGTTGCGCCCAAGCAGGAGAACGGTCGGACGTTCGCCGAGTTCGCGAGGGAATGGTTCGAGACGTACGTGAAGGTGAACAACAAGCTGAGTGAGCAGAGGAGCAAGGCGTATATCTTGTCCGCCCACCTGGTTCCCTGCCTGGGACATCTCCTCCTGCGCGACCTGAACACGAGGCACTTCGAGCTACTCAAAGGGAAGATGAGCGAAGCGGGGCTTTCCGCCAAGACGATGAACAACGTGCTCGCGGTGTTGCATCGCTGCCTCGCGTGCGCCGTCGACTGGGGTCAGCTCGCCCAGGCGCCGCGCAGCACATGGCTCAAATGCCAGCCAACTCCGCCACGCTTCCTCGGACCGGAGGAGCAAGAGCGGTTGCTGGCCGCCACTACGTCCGAGTGGCGCCTTCCGATCCTCCTCGCGCTGGAGACCGGACTGCGATGGGGGGAGATCGCGGCGCTACGGTGGGAGTCAATCGACTTCCACGGGCGGCAGCTGACGGTGGAGCGCGCCCTCTCCCGGGAAGTCCTCTCGTCGACGAAGACGCACCAGGTTCGGCATGTCCCCGTGCCCGAGGACCTGGTCGAGATTCTCCGTGGCACTCCGACGAGGACCGGCTTCGTCTTCGGCTCGGCTCCAGAATCCCCAATGAACTATCGATGCGCCAGGACAGCCTTGCGGAACACCTGCAAGCGTGCAGGGCTGCCCATGTTCGGGTGGCACGTGTTGCGCCACACCTACGCCTCCACGCTCGCGCGTGCGGGCGTCCCGCTCTACACCATCCAGAAGGTGCTCGGCCACTCGACGCCGCTCATGACGCAGCGGTACGCGCACCTCGCTCCCGACAGCCTCCGCGAGGCCGCCGCCGTCTTCGATCGCATGTTCAGCGCACCAGGGCAACCAGTGGGCACCGAGCCCGCCCGCTCCCTGCCACAGCTCGCATGAGACAGCTCATTTCAACAGCAAAAGCGCCACTTGCGTGGCGCTCCTGGTGGAGCGGGTAGCGGGAGTCGAACCCGCATCATCAGTTTGGAAAACTGAGATAATAACCGCTATACGATACCCGCACGTATGGTCGGGCCGACAGGGCTCGAACCTGCGGCCTCCTGGTCCCAAACCAGGCGCTCTACCTACTGAGCTACGGCCCGATAATGGCGAGACTGTAACACGCGAGCTGCTTTATTGGCAAGCGTTCCGACGTCGGGCCTGTACCCGTTCGTTCAATCCTGGCTCTGAAATGAAATACAGCCACCAAGCAGTGACTGTATTTCTGGTGCCGAGGGCCAGGATTGAACTGGCGACACAAGGATTTTCAGTCCTCTGCTCTACCACTGAGCTACCTCGGCATTTTGGTTGTTGCTGGCCGAAGACCGTGAGCGGTCGTCTACAACGGCCCTTCGACTCGCTTCGCTCGCTCAGGACATTCGACTACCGTCATAAAAAACACAACGGTAGTCGAATGGTGGGCGTGGGAGGACTCGAACCTCCGACCTTTACATTATCAGTGTAACGCTCTAACCACCTGAGCTACACGCCCGAAATACGGCGGTACTATAACAAAGCACTCTTTGACTGACAAGGGGATTTCGTGGAGCACGAGGGATTGACAATGAGCCGCTTTTATCCTAACCTTTCGTCGTGAGGGAGGCTCTTCTGGAAGACTTCAATCTGTCAGAGTTGATTGCAAAGGCTATTCAAAGGAATAGCCGAAAGGCTCTCACGGAGGAAACAGGCTTTACCTCCAGTCAGATCACCGCGATGGTCAGGGGACAGTTTCCCACCCTGAATGATGGAGGACGCAAGGGGGCAAAGCAGGACGACCGATACGTGAGGCTTGCGAAGTTCCTGTCGCTTCCGGACACGGACACGTTTGTTGGTTGGGTTCACGAGCATCAGGATGGCCTGACCCGCACAACCAACAACATGGAACTCACAGTGAGCATCAAAGACGGACGTATCCGTGTAGATGTTCCTGCGCTGTTTGAGAGGAGTCTGGTTTTTGAGGTAAATCACAGACGAGTGAGTGTGCAAGTCACGAAGCTCTAGCATTCCGCGCCCCACGCCGCGCGGATTTTTCGTTGAATGGATGATCATCGGTCATCACAACCAAAAACCCCCGCCGTGAGGCGCGGGTTCAGTTTTCAAACCTTATCTGCTGTGTGATTGCAACGTTTCCCTTTTCTGCGCCTGGCCTTTAAGCCAGACTGTTCTGATCAATAGCCCCTTCGATTTCTCTCGGGGACGTGTTTGATCTCGACCTAGGAACGTGTCCCGACCGAGGTCAGGAGATATCCCTAAAAAGGAGGTGATCCACCCACAGCTTCCGCTACGGGTGCCTTGTTCTGTTATTCCACGGATTACTCCGGGCATGGACTATATCTTCACCCTCGTGTTTGTGAGGGGCCGACGTGTAGTCTCTACAGGGCTTATCAATTTGTATGTGAGAATCGGTAGGATATAAGGCCTCATGATAGTTGTCATGTGACCAGACGATGCCGATTGGACATACAGACGCCACCCAGATTTATCTTTCTGTAAGGAGACATGATTGATGGCGAAATTCGCCGAGAGGCAATCTTTGAGACGTTCAGTTTCATTTTTAGTGAAACACTGCGTGTTCAAAATTAACCCATCGTTTCGATTTTTCGATCCATCATCCATGAACCATACAGTCAAGGAAAGTGGATCCCTCAAGAGAGATTCAATTTTCATTGGGACGATCTTTCGGCGAATCTCGTAGAAGAGATCACCGAGGACCGTAAGTTCTGGATGACTAATGGTCTTGAACATCCACGAGCGGTTCCATTTCTGGAACTTCGGAGGAGTTAAGACAAACGATTTGAGGCATTCGTACTTCCAAAAGACATAGTCACGTTGCGCGTCACAATGTTCGATTTTTAATCGGAGGTTCTTTTTAGATGAGGTCTCAACGAGACTGCCATCTCCAAGAAGTGTTCCGATCAAGATCGAGCGTTGTAAGTCAGTGAGATGCACTGACTGACGCATGAGGTGATATTCTTTTCGGTTTGCCATAACCGTTAAAAGCTTCCCTCGGTATTACCCTCTCCGGGAGAGGAGATAGGGCTTCACCGATATAGTCAGATTTGTTCATCAACATTACTGTCGAGAGTCGCAACAAAGTGAGATTCACTCTACGACTTAGTCCCTGTCATTAGTCCTACCTTCCGCCGCCCTACGGCGACGTTCGGGTATTACCAACTCCCTTGACTTGACGGGCGGTGAGTACAAGATCCGAGAACGTATTCACGGCCACGTAGCTGATTGGCCGTTACTAGCGATTCCAACTTCATGAAGTCGAGTTGCAGACTTCAATCTGAACTGAGACCAGTTTTGTGGGATTGGCTCCATCTTGCGATTTGGCAGCCCATTGTACTGGCCATTGTAGCGCGCGTGTTGCCCTGGACGTAAGGGCCATGCTGATTTGACGTCATCCTCTCCTTCCTCCCTCTTACGAGGGCAGTCTCCTGTGACACATGTAACACAGGACAAGGGTTGCGCTCGTTACCCCACTTAAGGGAACAGCTCACGCCACGAGCTGACGACAACCATGCAGCACCTAGATAGCACCTTCGAAAGCGGCCATCCTTTCGGACGGCTTGCAGCTATCTTTCAAGCCCAGGTAAGGTTCCTCGCTTAGCATCGAATTAAACCGCACGCTCCACCGCTTGTGCGGATCCCCGTCTATTCCTTTATGTTTTAAGCTTGCGCTCGTACTCCACAGGCGGGATGCTTAACGCGTTAGCTTGGTTAAACGGCTCCGAGAGGGTCGATACTCCCGAAACCTAGCATCCATCGTTTACGGCGTGGACTACTGAGGTATCTAATCTCATTCGCTCCCCACGCTTTCGTCCCTCAGTGTCAGGAATGTACTAGCAGATTGCTTTCGCCTTTGGTGTTCTTGCCGATATTAACGCATTTTACCGCTACACCGGCAATTCCATCTGCCTCTTCCATCCTCGAGTCTTGAAGTATCACGCGCGGCCTTCGGGTTGAGCCCGAAGATTTAACGCATGACTTTCAAAACCACCTACGGACCCTTTACGCCCAATAAATCCGGATAACGCTTGAGGTCTCTGTATTACCGCTGCTGCTGGCACAGAGTTAGCAACCTCTTATTCATCAGGTACCATCGCAAGTTTTTCCCTGATAAAAGCAGTTTACACCCCGAAGGGCTTCTTCCTGCACGCGGCGTCGCTCC